>JAFTUI010000011.1 GCA_017466345.1 Tidjanibacter sp.
TCGGATGGCTCAACACGTATTTGAAGAATTGAGACTTGAGACTTGAAAATTGAAACTTGAAAATTGAAAATTTTGGTGCGCCTCTGGCGCAGTAATAAAAATAAGCAGGCGCAATCTGCACCACAACTTTCAACTTTTAACTTTCAACCCAAAAAGTCGTTGGACAAAAAAACTAAGGTATGAAACGAGATTTTGTACAAGACCGCAGAGCGGGAGATAGCAGGGGCGACATTATTTTCGCTCTGTTTGGGCACGCAACAATAGGTTTGGAGTGGAATGGCAAGCACGTCTATGTAGACCCTTGCTGTTCGGAGGCAGATTTTACGACTCTGCCCAAGGCGGATGCTATACTTATAACTCATCATCACGATGACCACTTCGATCCTGAGGCAGTGGAGATGTTGCGCAAGAGCGATACGGTAATCATTACCAATGCTGTGGTGGCTGCGGAGTTGGAGGGTGCCGAGGTGCTTGGTGAGAGCAATCGCACCTTTATGAACTCGTGGTTGGCGGTGGAGCGAGTGCCTGCCTACAACATTGAACGCACGCAATATCATCCCCGCGAAAGGGGCGACAATGGCTACATCATTGAGCTGGCAGGCAGGCGCACCTATGTTGGTGGCGATACGGAACTGACACCCGAAATGAGGGCTGTGGAGGGTATCGACTACCTCTTCCTGCCCGTAAATCTCCCCTATACGATGACCGTAGAGATGGCTGTGAAGGCTGCCAAAAGCATCAAACCACGCATCTTCTATCCCTTCCACACCATAGGCACTCCGCCTGAGGAGATAGCCCGCATCCCACTTCTTCTTGCCGAAGAGGATATGGAGGTTGTGGTAGCACCTATGGAGTAAAAATTAGAGGTTGAAAGCAAAACTTTCAACCTCTAATTTTTACTCCAACCAACTAAGTATCTCGCGGTTGGCGGTATCTATGATGGAGTTGTCGAGAGAAGTGAGGTATATGCGTGTGGTCAATTCGGAGGTGTGTCCCATACCCGCACTGATGACCGAAATGGGGACATTGTGGTCCCTGGCGGCTGTTGCCCAACTATGGCGAGGAGTGTAGGAGGTTAGTTTGCAGCCACAATTCAACATTCGTGAGAGTATCCCCAGATTGCGGTTATAAACATTGAGTGCCCTTCCATACTCCCTATACGCCTCCACTGCATCGGTTGAGGAGAGTAGCGGAAAGAGGTAGGGCGAGTGTCGAGAGGCATAGCGGTCCAAGATGCGCTGTATGCAGGGCTCAACCCTCACACAAAGCAGTTGCCCCGTCTTGTGGCGTGAGTAGCAGATGGTGCCGCCTTGCAGGTTGCTCTTTGTGAGGTAGGCAATATCCACAAACGCCATTCCGCGAGAGAAGTAACTAAACAAAAAGAGGTCGCGACTGAGCGCAAGCGGCGACTCTTCGGGAAGCGAAAGTTCGTAGAGTTGCTTTATAACCTCCTCTTTGATGGCGCGTTTGCGAGTCTTATCCACCCCCGTATAGACCTCCACAAATGGGTATGTTTGTGGGATGAGCTTTTGGCGTACAGCCCTATTATAGACCGCCCTGAGGGTGCGCATATAGAACGAGCGCGAATTGCGCACCAAGCCATTGTGTATCAGAAAGGCATCGTAACGACCAACCCACTCTTCGTTGATGGCAGCCAAAGGAGTGTCGCTCTCGGTTTGCAGAAATCTTGCAATGCTACACATCGCCTTCTGATAATTTTGCACCGCCCCAAAGCGATTTACCGTCCCGAATTGTTCAATCAACATAGCCATATAGTCGAGCAGTGGTGTTTGGGCTGTCGTAGGTTTCGAGTGTTCGTTTGGCACAAGGTTGCCGCTCTGCGTTGTGGTCTTTTTTGTTCTTTTTTCCATAGGTTTTTTAAGCATTTGAAGTTAATAAAAAAAGCCCCTACGCTTGTAGGGGCTAATGTTAGACATATCTCTATCGGTTGCTATTTGCTCTTCAACCTCAGGAATGAGTAGCCGAAGCGTTCGCAAGCAGCCCTCTCCAACTCCTCACGCACCGAGGGATGAGCAATCTCGATGAGTGCCTTAGCCCTCTCGGCGAGGTTTTTGCCTTTGAGGAACGCTGCGCCATACTCCGTAACTACATATTGCGTCTGGAAGCGGGTGGTAACAACGCCCGCACCCTCGGTCAAGACGGGTTTGATTTTCGACACACCCTTTGGGGTTATGGAGTTCATAGCGATGAAAGTTTTGCCACCCTCAGAGAGTGCTGCACCATACATAAAGTCGTGCTGACCACCCACGCCCGAGAAGATGCGGGTACCTATGGAGTCAGCGCACACCTGACCCGTAAGATCCACCTCTATGGCGGAGTTAATAGCCATAGCCTTAGGGTTTTGGCGGATGCGGAAGGGGTCGTTCGTCCACGCCACATCCTTCACCAATAGGTCGGGGTTGTAGTCCATATAGTCGTAGAGTCTGCGCGAGCCGAGCGAGAGGCAGCAAACAGTCTTGCCCCTCTCTACAACCTTCTGCGAGTTGTCAATAACACCACTATTTATAAGTGGCACCACACCATCGGTCAGAGCCTCAGTGTGCAGACCGAGGTTTTTGTGGTTCGTAAGTGCCGCAAGCACAGCATTGGGAATACCGCCCACGCCAATCTGCAATGTTGCACCATCGGGTATCTGCTCGGCAATGTAGCCGCCAATCTTCCTCTCCTCCTCGTTGGGCTCAACGGTGGGCAGAGCAACAGGCTCGCAATCAACCCTCACAGCAGCATCTATGCGGTCGATATGTACCAGCGCATCGCCATAGGTGTAGGGAATGCGGGGGTTAATCTGTGCGATGATAACCTTTGCAGTCTCGGCAGCACTCACTGCCAAGTCCGCCGAAATACCGAAACTGCAATAGCCGTTAGCATCAGGCTCCGAACAGTTTAGCAGCGCCACATCGTACTTCACATAGCCCTCCCTAACCAGCGCAGGCACCTCGCCCAAGAAGCAGGGTGTGATGGAGCCATAGCCCGAGGCGATAGCCTTGCGGTAGTTGTTTGCCACAAAGAAACTCTGGGGCGTGAAACTCTCCATCATCTCGGGAGTACCATAGGGGATGTCGCGTGTGCCGATGGCGAAGGCACTATACACCTCCACACCTCGCAGTTCGTCAGCCCTCGCAACCATAGCATCCACCAACACCTCGGGGATACTTGTGGAGCCCTGAACATATACCTTGTCGAAACTCTTAATCAACTTTGCCGCCTCGGCAGCCGTAACAAAATTAGCCATACATTACCGAATTGAGAATTGAGAATTGAGAATTGAGAATTCGGATTTATTCTACTAAATTCTCGAACATTGCCAGACGCTCGTCCAGCAGGTTGTAGTGGTGGGGTTTGATTGCCGATGAGCAGGCTCGAATACCCTCGTAGTCGGAGCCCGTAGAGGCAAGCACAATACCACTCACGCCACACTGCAAGAGTTTTTCGAGCAACTCGCCCCCCTTCATATCCTTGTATCCGATGGTGAAGAAGAAGCCACTACCAACGGGCTCGTCCACATCCTTGTCGTAGACCAAATGGAAGCCGTGGCGTGAGAGGATTTCGCGAATACGCTCTGTGCGCAAAGCATACTCCCTTACCTCCTCGCGGTAGTTATATGTGCCCTCCGTAGCGCGGCGAAGCATCTCGGCAAGAGCCATCTGTGCCGAGTGCGACACGCCCGATGAGAGAGTATAGACGAGTCTATGCACCAATACATTGCCGAACGAGGGCAGACCAAAACGCTCCCTGAGGTCCTCGCTTTTGCGGGCAAAGAGGTGGTCGGAGATGCAGGCTACGGCAATGCGCTCTCCTGCATAGGAGAAAATCTTGGATGCACTCATCAGCAAAATGTAGTCCTTAGCCCAAGGCGTAACACTCACCTGTGTGGGGAGTCCCGTTGCGGGATTTACATCCTTGCGGAAGTCCATAGTGAGATATGCCAAGTCCTCAATCACAACTGCTTCGTACTTATTAGCAAGTTCTCCGATGGTCCTCAGTTCGCTCTCGGTAAGACACATCCACGAAGGGTTGTTGGGGTTGGAGTAGAGGATGGCTGCAATCCTGCCCGTGGAGAGGTACTCCTCCAACTTGGGAGCCAACTTTTCGGCTCGATAGTTGTAGACGTCAAAAGCCTCTCGCCTTATGCCCAACACGTCTGCCTGAGTCTTCTGCACGGGAAAACCGGGGTCTATGTAGAGGATGGTATCCTTCCTTTTGTCAAGCGCAGAGACAGCCATAAGCGAAGCGAAAGTGCCTTGCATAGAGCCTACGGTGGGTATGCAGTGGGCGGGAGCGATGTCAGCACCAATTATCGCCCTAACGAACTTCGAGGCAGCCTCTTTGAGTTCGGGCTCGCCTTCGAGCGAAGGATAAACGGATGCAACGCCCTCGTCCAGAGCCCTCTTTTGCGCCTCAACGCCCACCTTTGATGCGGGCAGTCCGGGAACGCCAATCTCGAAGTGTATAAACTCCTCGCCTGTCGCCTGCTCGCACTTCTTTACGAGCGACACGAGTTGTCGGATGGAAAGGTCTTCCACCGAGCCGACCTCCATCTGGTGCAATGCGCCCTCAATCAGAGCGCGGTCAATCAAAGTATTCATCTTGTAGTTTTAGTAGTGGTTTTAGGTTCAATCCACAAATATAGGCAACTCAACCGAGATTTCAAAGCCCCCAAACCACCAAAAATGCCTACTGCTAAAAAAATAACAAATAATGTTTGCCGAAAGAGAAAATAGGTGTATCTTTGTGGTTAATAAAATCCGAAACAAACACTAATAACTCTAAAAATAACTAAACACTATGAACATTCCCGCAGAATTGAAGTACTCGAAAGACCACGAGTGGATTAAAGTTGTAGATGGCAACGAAGCATTGGTAGGTATTACCGACTTTGCACAGGGCGAGTTGGGCGACATCGTATTCGTAGACGTTCCCACCGTGGGTGAGGTGGTTAATGCTCACGAGGTTTTTGGCTCCATCGAGGCTGTGAAGACCGTTTCGGACGTATTTCTGCCCGTTACCGGCGAGGTTCTCGAACTCAACCCCGAGGTTGATGCAGACCCCGCACTCGTAAACAAAGAGCCCTATGAGGGTGGCTGGCTCGTTCGTATCCGTATGGAGAACCCCGCCGAGCTCGAAGACCTTCTGGACGCTGAGGGTTACAAAGCACTTTTGTAATTTATCAATTAATAAATAACAAATAATTAGTTAGGAAAAATGGCAACAAAAGTAACTGTTGTAGGCGCCGGTAACGTAGGCGCAACTGCTGCAAACGTAATGGCTATCCGTAAGGTGGCAAGCGAAGTATGTCTTATCGACATCAAACCCGACCTCTCGGAGGGTAAAGTGCTGGATATGTACCAGACCTCGACTCTTCTGGATTTCGACACCAAACTCGTAGGCGTAACCAACGACTATAAGGCTACCGCTAAGAGTGATGTTGTTGTTATTACTTCGGGTGTTCCCCGCAAACCCGGTATGACTCGCGAGGAACTTATCGGTGTAAATGCTAACATCGTTAAGTCGGTAGTTAACAACATCTTGGAGTACTCGCCCAAAGCCATCTTCGTTATCGTATCGAACCCTATGGACACTATGGCATACCTCACCTTGAAGGCTACCGGTCTTCCCAAAAACCGCGTGATTGGTATGGGTGGTGCTTTGGACTCTTCGCGCTTCCGCTGCTACTTGGCAAAGGCTCTGAAAGCTGACATCCGCGATGTTGACGGTATGGTTATCGGCGGTCACGGCGACACCACAATGATTCCTTTGGTAGAGAAAGCAAGCTACCGCGGTGTGCCCGTAAGCCAGCTCCTCAGCAAGAAGAAACTCGCTCAGGTGGCTGCCGACACTATGGTAGGCGGTGCTACCCTCACCAAACTCCTCGGTACTTCGGCTTGGTATGCTCCCGGTGCAGCTATCGCAAGCGTTGTAGAGAGCATCTTGGGCGACCAGAAACGTGTTATCTCTTCGAGTTGCTACTTGGAGGGCGAGTATGGTGCTGAGGACCTCTTCATCGGCGTTCCCGCTGTTATCGGCAAGAACGGTATCGAGAAGATTCTGCCCCTCAAACTCACCGCTGACGAGAAGGCTAAATTTGAGGCAAGCGTTGCAGCCGTGAAGAAGACCAATGAGGTTCTTTATGAGATTGGCGCCCTCACGAAATAAAAAACGATTTTAGCGGGCAAATTTTGCACCGCTCTGCGATAGGCGAGTTCCTCATTTGCGACAAGCAAACTGCGGACTCGCCTTCTTGTTTGGTGCAAAATTTTCTCCGTTAAAATAGTTTTTACTGCTTGGGAAAGTAAACTGCGGAGTCCGCTCCTTCTTTTGGCACAAAAATCCCTCTGTTATATGCGCTTATTGAGTAGAAAGAAATCCCAACACAAAAGAGGCGTTACGCCTCCGCCTAAAATCCGCTCGCTTATATGCGCTTATTTGTGGTGTTTGGGGAACTTCCCCTCTAGGTTAGAGGGGGTGCTGCGAAGCAGCGGGGGCGTGTGTTTTTTGTCTAACGTCAAAGGTCCTAAGGCATATAGGGCATATAGGGCTTATAGGGCATATAGGGCTTATGGGAATTTAATGACCTTAACGACCTTAATGTCCTTATCAAACCTCCCATTTCCTCCTATTTCTCCCATATCACTCATAATCAATCACTTGTAAAATATCAAAAAGTGAGAGTTCTTTCACAGCACTCAATCCCAGTTTCAAGTTTGAAGTTCAGAACGCTTTCTTGAAATTTACTGCAGCTAAGGATGCAGTAGTTACCATTGCTGGCGACAACAATCTTTTGTCGGCTGCAAGCGTAGAGATCACCGGTACAGGTGATGTTCAGTACGTTGCTATCAACCCCGTAGAGGCTACTTTGTCCTACTCGATTGGTGGTGTGCAGTGCAAAGAGGTAAATTTGCCTTTCGCAGCTAAGAATATCTACAATCTCGGCAAGTTGGTAGCTCCTTACAAGTGGGGTTTCTATGGTGCTCATCAGGGATGGGATGTAGAAAATCCCGATAAGATGTTCGAAGTTGCAGAAAATGTTTATGCAGCCAAGAATGTTACTCTCGCTTCCAATGGCTTCAAATTTATCAATATCGAAAGCATTAACTATGTAGAGCCCAACAACCCTGTATATGACTTGTATCTCAAACCAAATAGCAACTGGAAATCAGCTAATGCTCGTTTTGCTGCATATTTCTTCGGTAATGGCGAAAAATGGGTAAGTATGACCAAAGTAGATAATGATACATGGGGCGTGAATAAACCTACTGATAAAAACTACCCCAGCGTTATCTTCTGCCGTATGAACCCCAGTGCAGCCGCAAACAACTGGGATAACAGGTGGAACCAAACGGGTAATATTACAATTTCCACCACATTCAATGGCAAGAACTGTATTTCTATCAACGATGGACAATGGGACTGTGGTTCAAACTTTACCACAAGTACTATTACTGTCGATAATACTCCTTATTGGGAGCGCACTGACTTCGGTGCTTGGAAAGATAGCGGTAATGGTTATTTCAACTACTCCACCGAAATGTCTGTTGGTGCATGGTATCAAGTTGCTGACAATAACTTAGGCGGTCAGTCTTACAATATTGGTGTTGATGACTTTACCAAGACATACGATATTTATATCAAAGAGTCGGTACAAACTTGGGGTAGCTTGCTTGATTACACTATTGTTGAGCACGGTACAGAAGTAACCTTCGAATAATCCACTCCTTTAAGGAGTTAGAATAATCAAACCGCCTCGGTCATCACGACCGAGGCGGTTGTTTTATATAGGGCGGATGGGAGGTTAAGGAGGTTAAGGAGGTTAAGGAGGTTAAGGAGGTTAAGGACTTTAAGGACTTTAAGGACTTTAAGGACTTTAACGTCCTTAAAGGTTTTAATGATTATGTTTTTCTCTTGTGGCAAGTCGGGCACGTGTCATCTGTTCGCGCACTCCCCCATTTTGCAGAAAGTCTTGTTTGTGCCTCTCTAAGAGGCGATAGAGTAGGTAATCGGTCTGGTAGATAAGGATTATCGCCATATTGGCAATGGTCTCGGCAGAACGCTCGGGAAGCAATGCACGATAGTAGGCAGAGTCGTTGTGTTCTCCACACACCTTGCGAGTACGGATGTATCGTTCATCGTCCTTGCTCCACTGGTCCAAGCCCCTTACACGCAAGTAGTCCTCATAGTCGGCGAGTAATTCTCGGAGGCTCGCTTTGGCTACATTAGTGAGTTTTATCTCCGTTTCGGTGGAGGTTACCGAGGCTGCTGCCCCCTCGGCAATATTCTGCTTGCCAGAGCGTGCAGCCTGCACCATTTGGTCTATGGTGCGGTCGTTTGCAGCGAGGAAATGGTGTGCGAAATAGTAGGTTATATCGTAGATGCACTCCGCTTTCTGATAGGCTATCAGTTCCTTGTAGTTGCCCTTCTGGGGGAGGAAAGTATTTAATTGATTCATAGCAGCAAGTCGTTGATTAAGGCAAAGATAGCAAATAGGTCATTCTTAGCCAACTTTTCAAACAAGAAATTTGACCAATAAGTCATTAAAGTCCTTAAACACTTAGTCCAAAAAACGCCTTTTAGCGGAGGAAATTTTGTGCCAAACAAGAAGGCGACTCCGCACAGCGCTATCACATTCGAGTGCATAGTGTGTGGCGAGTAGTAGGCGCACAAGAAAACTCCCTCCGCAGTTTACTAAACGTAAATGAGGAGGGAGTTTATCGCAGTGCAACGACCTAATCGTCCACAATATGCGCTCGAATTTTAGAATTTGACAAGCAAACCAATACCCGCCACCTCCTGAATCTGCAAGCAGGGGTGTGCCGAACCATCGGGTTGGGGGATGCTGATGTTGTCATCGTAGATCATATGGAAGTTGGCGTTTGCCGAGAGCCACTTATTAATCTTCAAGTCGAAGCGTACAGTCCAGTCAACATCCACATTCTGGGGTTTGTCGAGGAAGTTGGAGAAGAGGTTTAGACGGGTATAGCCCGAAAGGTCGCCCCAAATGGTACCCTTAGCCTCAATCTTCACGTTACCACCAAACTCGTGGCGGGTGGAGGTACCATCCAAGCCGTAGATGGGTTGCAGAGCCTCCTCGGTGACCACCGTAGCCTTCCACGTTGCGGGCGAGGCGTTGACCGACAGCCAAGCCTTAGGGTTCCACTCCACACCAAGACCGCCACTGAAATAGGCAGGAGCCATAAAGCCCGAAGTCTGTTTGTAGCCGCCCTCAGGGAGTGCCACAGCGTAATCATAGCCGTTGGCAAACTGGGTGTTGAATTTCAGCAGAGCCGAAACGTAGAGGTTGTCGTAGACCTTCTGACCATAGGACGAGGAGAGATAAATCTTGTCGTTGGTCTTGCGCATACCGTTGCTCTCGGTGCGGTTAAGACCATACGCCAACTCCAAGCGGTTCTGCCACAGCGAGGAGCCCTTCTTATAGTCGACCGAGTAGTTGAATTGGAAGTCGGCTGCCACGCTGGGGTCGCCACCGGCTGCCCAATTCGTAAGAGTCATCTGCGAGCCCGTGATGCCTGCGCTACCTGCCATAGTCCAAGGCGAAGGTTCGGTAGTGGGTTCCTCTGCAAAGAGCGACACACTCACCGCAATAGCCAAAATTGAGAGTAAAATTTTCTTCATAGTCGTATGATTTTTATTTTGATTATAATTTCTCTGTCGCAAAGATATACATTTAATTCTCAATTCTCAATTTTCAATTCTCAATTTTTATAGGTACTTTTGTCGGCGTGTTTGGCGTGGGGGTTTAGTCGCTGCCTCCCTTTGGGGAGGGAGAGGAAAGTCCGAGCAACACAGAGCACCGTACTTCCTAACAGAAAGTTGTCGGCAACGGCAAGGTTCAAGGTAACAGAAAACAACCGCCCCGCAAGGGGTAAGGGTGAAAAGGCGGGGTAAGAGCCCACCGCTCGTGTGGCAACACTTTGAGGTCAGTACCACCTACGGGTTGCAAGTTCAAGTATATCGACAGTATGTAGGGTTGCTCGCCCGATGTCGAGGGGTAGAACGCTACTTTTTAGCCTGCGTGTGAGCGCAGTGTATAGATTAATGACTAAAACCGCCCATCTGCAAGGAGAAGGCTCTGCGTAGCCTCTCCGAGGATGCAAGCGGTACAGAACTCGGCTTATACCCCGCACCAAACACTTTTTTCTGAATTGAAAATTGAAAATTAAAAATTGAAAATTAATCCGCTCAACATAGAATCATTCGACTACGAGTTGCCCGATGAGAGAATTGCAAAGTTCCCTCTCGCGGAGCGTGACCACTCCAAACTTTTGGTATGGAGGGAGGGCACCATTGCCGAGCGCAGGTTCTACAATCTGGGCGAGGAGTTGCCCGAGGGAGCATTGCTCGTCTTTAATAACACCAAGGTATTCCGCGCAAGGCTCATTATGCACAAGCCCAGCGGCGCACGCTTGGAGGTCTTCTGCTTGGAGCCTCACGCACCTGCCGACTACGAGAATGCCTTTTCGGCAAGGGGCGAGAGTCAATGGCGTTGCCTTGTGGGCGGCTTGAAGAAGTGGAAGGAGGGCGCACTTGTCATCGACTTCGAGATGAATGGCAAGCCTTGCCGTTTGGAGGCTTATCGTGGCGAGCAGATAGACAAAGCGCACGTTGTGACCTTCCGTTGGGATGCAGACGCCACCTTTGGCGAGATTATAGAGCACCTCGGCAGGATACCCATACCGCCCTACCTCAACCGCGAGTGTCAGGAGATTGACAACACTCGCTATCAGACGGTCTATTCGCGCATCGAGGGCTCGGTGGCGGCTCCTACGGCAGGACTTCACTTCACACCCCGACTGATTGAGGAGTTGCACACAAGGGGCATCCAAACCTCGGAGGTTACGCTTCACGTTGGCGCAGGCACCTTCCTGCCCGTCAAGGAGAGCGATGCCTCGCTCCACACGATGCACACCGAGCATTTTGTGGTGGAGAGAGCCACACTCCATAGGCTCATTGCCAACGTGGGGCACATCTTCTCGGTGGGCACTACCAGCACCCGCACCATAGAGTCGCTCTCGGCACTCGGATGGAGAGTCGTGCAGTGCGGCTCGCCCGAGGCAGAGAGAGTAGTTGGTCAGTGGGAGATATACGACATTCCGAGCGAGAAGAGTGGCAAAGAACTGCTCACAGCACTCGCCGATTGGATGGAGCGCGAGGGTATTGAACACCTCTCGGCTGCCACCCAAATTATGATAACACCCTTCTACCGCTTCCGCATCATAGATGGTCTTGTGACCAACTTCCACCAGCCCAAGAGCACCCTATTGCTCCTGATTTCGGCTATTGTGGGCGAGGAGTGGCGCAACATCTACCGCTACGCTATGGAGAACGATTTCAGGTTCCTCTCCTACGGCGATAGTTCGTTGCTCTTCGTGCCGAAGCAATTTTGAATTTTGAATTTTGCATTTTGAATTCCAAATGTCACGTTTCCTTCCAACATCCGCCAAAGAGGTCGAGGCTCTCGGCTGGGACTACATAGATGTCATTCTCTTTTCGGGCGATGCCTACATCGACCACCCCTCGTTTGGCATTGCTGTCATAGGCAGGATATTGGAGGCAGAGGGCTATCGTGTGGCGGTAGTTCCTCAGCCCAATTGGAGGGACGACCTGAGGGACTTCAAGAAGTTGGGTGCTCCGAGGCTCTTTTTTGGTGTGTCGGCAGGCTCTATGGACTCTATGGTCAATCACTATACGGCTGCCAAACGCCTGCGCCACGATGACGCCTACACCCCCGGAGGTGCTTTCGGTTTCCGCCCCGACTATGCCGTAAGAACCTACACCCGAATACTCAAACAGCTCTATCCCCATACGCCCGTCATCATTGGCGGTATTGAGGCTTCGCTTCGTAGGCTTACCCACTACGACTATTGGAGCGATGGTCTTATGCCCTCTATTCTTGTGGAGAGCGGCGCAGACCTTCTGATGTATGGTATGGGCGACAGAAGCATTATTGAGGTTGCTAAGGCTCTTAAAAACGGCTACAATGCCAAACTACTACGCAAACTCCCTCAGGTGGGCTTTGTTGCCGACAAGGAGTATGTGGAGCGGCTGCCCAAGGAGAGTACCATCGTGATGCACTCTTTCGAGGAGTGCCAGAGGAGCAAAGACGCCTTCGGAGAGAACTTCGTGAGGATGGAGGTTGAGAGCAACCGAATGGAGCAGACCAAGACCATTGTGGAGCCTACGGGTGGCAAATATGTGGTCATAAATCCTCCCTACGAGCAGATGACCACCGAGCAGTTGGACCATAGTTTCGACCTGCCCTACACTCGCCTACCCCACCCCCGCTATAAGGACAAAACAATCCCCGCCTATGAGATGATTAAGCACTCGGTAAATATCCACCGAGGCTGCTTTGGCGGTTGTTCGTTCTGCACCATTTCGGCACATCAGGGCAAGTTTGTAACCTCGCGTAGTGAACGTAGCATCCTTGCCGAGATTGAGAAAGTTAAACTCCTGCCCGACTTCAAGGGCTACCTCTCGGATGTGGGCGGTCCCTCGGCAGATATGTACCGCTTGGGAGGTAAGAATACCGACCTATGCCGCAAGTGTGTGCGCCCCTCGTGCCTCACGCCCAAGGTGTGCCCCAACCTCAACCGCGACCTTTCGCCTCTTCTCGACCTCTACCGCAAGGTGCGCGAGGTGAAGGGCATCAAAAAGGCGTTCATAGGTAGCGGCATACGCTACGACATACCCGATGATGGCGGCAGGTATATGAGGGAGGTAATACTGAATCACACCTCGGGACGTCTGAAAGTGGCACCCGAGCATACCGAGCCTCACGTTCTCAGGCTGATGCGCAAACCTCTCTGGGAGGAGTTCGAGAAGTTGCACACTTTCTTCCATAGAGTATGTAGGGAAAACTCGCTAAAATACCAACTCATACCCTACTTTATCTCCTCGCACCCGGGTTGCAGGGAGGAGGATATGAAAAAGTTATCAACAAAGACTCGCGCCCTAAATCTTATGACCGAGCAGGTGCAGGACCTCACACCCACGCCTATGACGCTCTCCTCGGTGATGTTCTACACGGGCAAGAACCCCTATACGGGAGATGATGTCTATGTTGCTAACAGCCGAGAGGAGAAATGTCAGCAAAAAAGTTATTTCTTTCGGGGCAAAAAAGTTGAAAACCGAGGCAAAAAGAGTACCTTTGACCAGAAGAAACGAAGAAAATAGTATACAATGGCAAACGAAACACGATACAAAAAGGGGAAAAACGAAGAGGCATACAAGGCTGTAACCGAAGTACAAGGCAGGGTATTGCCCCACGCCTTAGACCTCGAAGAGGCTGTACTCGGTGCACTGATGCTCGAAAAGGATGGTATCATCACCGTTCAGGACTACCTTTCGGGGGCAGCTTTTTATAGCGAGGCTCACCGCATAGTCTATGAGGCAATAGAGCGACTCTCGCAGGAACTCAAACCCATCGACCTTCTGACCGTCACCGAGAAACTCAAACAAGAGGGACAACTCAAAGCCATTGGCGGTGCTCCTTTTCTTGCACGACTGACACAGAAGGTGGCTTCGGCTGCCAACCTCGAATACCACGCCACGATTGTGGCTCAGAAATATGTACAGAGGGAACTCATACGCGCCTCAGACGAGATTCTGCAACGCTCGTTTGACGAGTCGAAAGACCTTTCGGACCTGCTGAACTTTGCCGAGCAGGAGATTTTCAAGGTTGCCGAAGGTCACATCTCCAAGGAGGTGCAGTCTTCGAGCAACATCCTCAGGGAAACTATGCGACTGATTGAGGAGGCGAGCAAGAAGGGTGGCAAGATTAACGGAGTGCCTACGGGCTTCCGCGACTTGGACAAACTGACGCTCGGCTGGCAGCCCTCGGATATGATTATCATTGCTGCACGTCCCTCGATGGGTAAGACCGCCTTTGTGCTCTCTATGGCTCGCAACATTGCAGTGGATGAGCAAAAGCCCGTTGCCTTCTTCTCGTTGGAGATGAGCGCAACGCAACTTATGATGCGTCTGTTGGTGGCAGAGGCTCAGCTCGACTCGCGCGATGTGCGTAGTGGTAGGCTTACTCCCGAGCAATGGTCGCACTTGGAGAAGTCGGCAAAACCCCTCTCGGAGGCTCCTTTGTTCATTGACGACACACCCGCACTGCCCGTTACGGAGTTCCGCTCGAAGGTGCGCAAACTCAAAGCACAGCACGACATCCAACTTGTCATCATCGACTACCTGCAACTTATGACGGGTCCTCAGGATACCAAAGGCAACCGCGAGCAAGAGGTGGCATACATCTCGCGCACGCTCAAAGCCATTGCCAAGGAGCTCAACATACCCATCATCGCCCTCTCGCAGCTCAACCGTTCGGTGGAGTCGCAGGGAGGTAGCAAACGTCCTCAGCTCTCCAATCTTCGCGAGAGTGGCGCCATCGAGCAGGATGCCGATATTGTTGCCTTCATCCACCGTCCCGAATACTACGGACTTATGCAGTTGGAGGACGGCACTACAACCAAAAACCTTGCTGAGATTATCGTTGCCAAGCACCGTAATGGTGCTACGGACACCATCCGTATGAAGTTCCTCAACGACTTTGCACAGTTCTGCGACTTCGATCCGCTTGCCGGAGGCGGTTTCTCGGGCGAGAAGGAGTTTGGTAGTGCGATAGATGGCGGAGGCTTTGAGATGGCTGGCGGTGGAGGCTTTGGCGGTGGCGGAGGTTTTGCCTCGGCAGCCGATGATTTCGCCCTGCCTCCAAGCCCTACGGGTGCTGACGGCTCGAAGGCAAGGGGCTCAGCAATGAGCACCTCGGAGGAGGCACCTTTTTAGAATTGAGAATTGAGAGTTGAGAGTTGAAAATTAATGGCGGGTGTGCGAGCGTAACGCAGAAATTGCCCACAGAGCGTAGCCGCCAAAACAAGAAGTACAAACTTAACACAGAACAGCGGGTGCGATATGTGAGGTAAGTTCAAGGCTTGCGATGGGCGAGAAAACGGAGTTTGCTCCTCGCAAATGAGGATTTCGAGCACAAGCATAACGCAGAAATTGCCCACAGAGCGCAGCCGCACAAAGTTATGGCATTTAGGAGAGTATATAGTTCAGCAGTAGTGGGTATTAACGCCCTCACAGTGGAGGTCGAGGCAAATGTCTCGCCAGGTATAGGTATGTATTTGGTGGGACTGCCGGATAGTGCCGTCAAGGAGAGCCACGAGCGTATTCGCTCCGCCTTCGAGAATAGCGGACTGAGGATGGTGGGCAAAAAGACCATCGTAAATCTCGCGCCTGCCGACCTGAAAAAGGAGGGCTCATCGCTCGATTTGCCCATAGCCATTGCGATGTTGGCGGCAACCGAGCAGGTGGCAAATGAGAATATAGGCGAGTGGGTGATTATGGGCGAGTTGTCGCTCGATGGCACAGTAAAGCCCATAAAGGGTGCTCTGCCGGTGGCTATTGAGGCTCTGGCAAAAGGTTTTAGGGGTGTGATACTCCCCAAAGAGAATGCCGATGAAGCGGCAGTTGTAGAGGGTTTGGAGGTTATTGGGGTAGGCTCGCTCAAAGAGGCTGTCGATTTCCTCAATGGAGTGCTTCCCATATTCCCCACCAAGGTCGCAACCGAACTGCTCTTTGTGGAGCGTGCCAATCGTTATGGCGAGGACTTTTCGGATGTAAAAGGTCAGGAGTACGTCAAGCGTGCTTTGGAGGTTGCGGCAGCAGGCGGTCACAACATTGTGATGATTGGTGCTCCGGGCTCGGGCAAGACTATGCTCGCCCGTAGGATGCCTACGATTATGCCCCCTTTGTCGCTCGAAGAGGCTCTCGAAACCACCAAGATACACTCCGTAGCGGGTAAGCTCGGCAGCGAGAAAGGACTCCTCACACGCCGTCCATTCCGTGCGCCCCACCACTTGGCCTCGGCAGTGGCTATGGTGGGCGGTGGCAGCAACCCCCAGCCCGGCGAGATTTCGCTCGCCCACAATGGCATACTCTTCCTCGATGAGCTGCCCGAGTTTGGCAGGTCCATATTGGAGGTTATGCGCCAGCCATTGGAGGACAAGGTGGTGACCGTTGCGAGGGCTAAGTACTCGGTGGTCTATCCTGCAAACTTTATGCTCGTAGCTTCGATGAACCCCTGCCCTTGTGGCTACTACAACCACCCCACCAAGGAGTGCAACTGTTCGCGCTACGCTGTGGAGAAGTACATAAACAAAATTTCGGGTCCCCTAATGGACCGTATAGACATACAAATAGAGGTCACGCCCGTAGAGTACGACCAGATGCAGGAGCGTCAGCCTGCCGAGCCCAGCAGTGCCATTCGCCAAAGGGTTATTGCCGCCAGGGAGCGTCAGCAGAGGCGTTTTGAGGGCATCGAGGGTGTCTTTACGAATGCTATGATGAATAGCGCGATGATTGCCGAGTTCTGTCCTCTGGACGAGCAATGTAGCGCACTGCTCGGTAGGGCTATGGAGCGACTGTCGCTCTCGGCAAGGGCCTACAACCGCATCATAAAGGTTGCCCGCACCATTGCCGACCTCGAAGGAGCCGAGCAAATCAACTCCTCGCACATCGCCGAGGCTATCGGCTACCGCAACCTCGATAGGGAGAATTGGGGTGTGAGAGTTGAGAATTGAGAATTGAGAATTGAGAATTGAGCGATGAGAGTTGAGAATTAATGTGCGCCTACGGCGCATATTTTTTAATCCCGCACTACCCTATGCGAAACCTACCGCCTTTTCTAAGAATTTTGCCACTCGTTGTGGTGGGTATACTCTTGGGAAACGTACTCACCATTGAGGCGTGGTGGGTGGCTGCGGCTGCGGCTCTTTGTTCGCTCATTGGCTACTTATGGCGCAAAAGGGGCGTTGCAGAGATATACATCTCACTCTCGATACTCCTTTGGGCGATGGCTTCAACCGAAATACGCACACCCAAACAGATACCAGAGCCTTCGGCTCCCTCTGAGGTGGAGGTTGTCGTAGCCACCGTACCTCACACTTCGGGGCGTTGGCAACAATGTGAGGCAGCGTCCACCATAGACAACCGAAGTGTGAAGATTATGCTCCGTGCCGACACCGCAATATGCGTTTCGCTCGGAGAGAGGGGCATAGCAAGTGGCTATCTAAATCCTCTGCCAGAGGGTTCTTATGGCAACCTTATGCGCCGCAGAGGGTTTGTGGGCACACTCTACATTACCTCGCCTCTGGATTGGCAACCACTCGGCATCACCACCTCCCCTGCCATTGCTGCACGCAGGGTGCAACATACTCTCGCAGGGCGTATTGACTCTCTCGGCTTGGAGCATAACGAGGGAGCTATCGTGAAGGCTATGCTCTTGGGCGAGAGGAGCGACATCAGCCCCTCGCTACGCAAGGCATACTCTCGCGCGGGTGCTTCCCACATCCTCGCCATATCGGGACTCCACGTTGGTATTGTGGCAATGGTTGTATGGTGGCTCTGCTGGCTACTGCCTATTGTGGGACGTAGGGGACACATCGTGCGCAACTGCATAGCCTCCGCCATAATGATACTCTACGCCATCATCTGTGGATTGTCGCCCTCGGTAGTGAGGGCAACCATTATGTTTGTGGTGGCGCAGATGGCTCTCGGCTATGGCACCTCGCGAAATACGATGAATACACTGTGCGGCGCAGTGACTATAATGCTACTCTTCAACCCCAACAATCTCTACGACATCAGTTTTCTGCTCTCGGCCACAGCTGTGGCGGGTATCTTGGTAGGTCTGCGCCCAATGAGTGAGTTTATGGGTGGCGAAGGTGGCGGTGCACTGCTAAGAGCCCTGAGAGGTGTTGTCGTTGTGGGATTGTGCTCCACCCTCGCAACACTTCCACTTGTTGCGCACACATTCTCCACCGCAAGCCTTGTGGGAATTTTTCTCAACCCTATTGTGATACTTACTGCCGAAATTATTGTGACCATCGGATTAATTTGGGTATCTTTGCCCTTTGGGTGGTTACAACCTGTCGCCAAGTGGATAATTGGCGGAGCTGCCGAGTTGCAAAACCGCACTGTGGAGTATGCCTCGGGGCTCTCGTGGTCGGCGGTGGAGTGCGAGGTACCACTATGGGTAACACTCTTAGCCTACGGAGCAATGTTAGCAGCCATTATTGTGGCCTCACAATGGAAAGAGCGTAAAAGATGGAAAATGGAGATTTAAGCATACTTTTAAGCCCCGAATTTGGGCAGGAGGTGGAGCGCAACCTCACGCGAGAGCCAAACGCTATCGCTCTGGATAGGCGTGTGCTCAATGCTCGTCTTGTGGCTACCGAGGTGAAGTATCTCCAAAGGGCAATGAAGAAACTCCCCTCCTACTACGCCGCACGCGCCATACTGCCCTCGCTTGCCTTCGAGCAGTCGAGTAGCGAGGAGTGCGCCGCTCACAAACCCTTTTCGGGCTCGCTGGCGGTGGATTTGACCTGCGGATTGGGCGTTGATACTCTCTACCTCTCCAAGCGTTTCGAGCGTGTGGTAGCAATAGAGCGCAACTGCGAGTTGGCAGCCATAACACGCCACAATCTCTCGCTTATGGGCGCACGGAATGTGGAGGTTGTGTGTGGCAACTCGGAGGAGTACCTTGCAACGCTCACTCACGCCGACCTCATCTATGCCGACCCCGACAGGCGCAGTGTTGAGGGCAAGAAGATGGTCTGCTTGGAGGACTGTTCGCCCAACATCGCCGCCCTACTGCCTCTGCTCCGAGAAAAAACCGACCGAATTGTCGTAAAACTATCGCCTATGTTCGATACCAAAGAGGCGTTGGTGGCTTTCGGCAAGGGGGCAAGCGTGGAGGTGGTGTCGCTCGGTGGCGAGGTCAAGGAGGTGGTGGTAACGTGGAGCCGCGAGAGTACCGAGAGCCGCATAACAGCCACAGCACTCGGCTTAGGGTCGTTCGGAGTTGCTGCCGAGCGCGAGAAATCCTCCACAGAGCACACTTTCAACCCCACGCACTACGGCTATCTTGTGGTGCCCGATGCTGCTCTACGCAAAGCGGGGGTGGTGGCAGAGTGGTGCAAGGCTGAGGGGATGGACCACTACGGAGCCTACGCCTTTGCAACCGAGAAACCCACAACCACTATGGGACACCTATATAATATAGAGCAGTGCCTACCGTGGCAACCCAAAAGGCTCAAACCTCTCGTGGGGCGTACCATACAAGTCATCCGTCACTCCTTCCCACTCTCAACAGCCGCCATCTGCAAGGCTCTGGGAGCAAAGGAGGGCAAAGGCGACAGGTGGGCTTTTGCCGAGATAGAGCACGAACTATGGGCATTGAAGATAACAGAAACAAAATAAAAACTATGGGAAACTTTAAGGAAGATATTGCAAAGGCTGAGGCTTTTGTATTCGATGTGGATGGTGTCTTTACCGATGGAGGTATCATCCCTTTGGCAGATGGCGACTTCATCCGCAAGTACAACGCCAAGGATGGCTATGCGGTGGCTTACGCCATAAAGATGGGCTATAAGGTCATTGTCATAAGCGGTGGCAGGGGCGCAATACTGCGAAAACGCTTCGAGCACTTCGGTGTCAAGGAACTCCACCTCGATGTTGCCGATAAGTTGGGCTGTCTTGAAGAGGTAATCGCCCGCCTTGGGCTCAATCGCGAGAATGTTATCTTCGTGGGCGATGACATCCCCGACTTGGAGTGTATGAAGGCTGTGGGGCTGCCCGTAGCGCCTGCCGATGCCGCCTGGGAGTGCATCGAGGCTGCTCGCTATGTGTCCGAGTTCGGTGGCGGCAAAGGCTGCGTGAGGGATATTGTCGAACAGGTGCTCCGCGCCCACGGTAAATGGGCTCTCAACTCCGAGGGAGTGACCTGCTCAAAAGACGTTAAGAGCAATTAGGCTGTGCCTAATTTTTGTCCAACGTCTAACGTCCAACGTCTAATGGCGCGGGCGGGGAAGAATGCACTTTCTTCTCCGCCCGAGTCTTTAATAGGGGAGATGGGAGAAATGAGAGATATGAGAGATATGAGAGATATGAGAGATATGAGAGATATGAGAGATATGAGAGATATGAGAGATATGAGAGATATGAGAGATATGGTAGTTACAGACCTCTCCCGCTGCTTCGCAGCACCCTCCCCTAACTTAGGGGAGGGTTACAAGGGTTACAAGGGTTACAAGGATTACAAGGAGTCTTAGTATGCTACCCCTGTTATCCCTGTTACCCCTGTTACCCCTGTTACCCCTACTACCCCTACTACCCCTGCTACCCCTGTTACCCTTGTTACCCCTGTTACCCCTATAACCCCTGTAAAACACCTCCCCCTAATTCACGGGTATCTTTTTTAATACCCGTGAATTAGGGGGAGGGAGTCGTTAGACGTTAGACCGAAAAAAACGATTTATGCGGAGGAAATTTGGTGCCAAGCAAAAAGGCGAGTCCGCAGTTTGCTGGTCGAGAGCAGTAAAAATTCATAGAACGAGATGGATGCAAGGCATACAAGAAAACGGCTTCCGCAGTTTACTTAACGTAAATGAGGAAGCCGTTTATCGAAGTATAACGCAGCAGACGCTCGTTATATGGATTTTTTAGCCGAGGAAGCACAGCAAAATACCCGCCGCCACCGCCGAACCAATAACACCCGACACATTGGCACCCATAGCGTGCATCAGCAAGTAGTTGCTGGGGTTGGCTTTGAGGCCCTCGTTCTGCGATACGCGAGCAGCCATAGGAACTGCCGACACACCTGCCGAACCAATAAGAGGGTTAATCTTCTTACCCTCGGGCAAGAATACGTTCATAAGTTTTGCGAGCAGAACACCACCTGCCGTACCGCACGAGAATGCTACAATACCGAGAGCCAAGATACCAAGGGTCTTGAAGTTCAAGAAGGCATCGGCAGTGGCAGTAGCACCTACGGTAATACCGAGGAGGATAACCACGATGTTCATCAGCTCGTTCTGAACGGTCTTTGCCAGACGGTCCACAACACCGCACTCTTTCATAAGGTTACCGAGCATCAAGCAACCAATAAGAGGTGCTGCGCTGGGCAGAATAAGGGCGATGATGATGGTGATAACAATGGGGAAGACAATCTTCTCGGTCTTGGATACCTGACGCAAAGTGGTCATCTTAATCTGGCGCTCCTTCTCGGTCGTCAGACCCCTCATAATGGGGGGCTGGATAACGGGCACGAGAGCCATATAGGAGTAGGCAGCAATAGCGATGGGACCCAACAACTCAGGAGCCAACTTCGAGGTGAGGTAGATGGAGGTAGGACCATCGGCACCACCGATGATACCAATCGAACCAGCCTGCTCGGGGGTAAAGCCCATAGCGTAAGCACCAATGAAGGTCATAAAGATACCAATCTGTGCAGCAGCACCCATCAAGAAACTCTTGGGGTTGGCAATCAGTGGACCAAAGTCGGTCATTGCGCCAACGCCAATGAAAATCAAACAGGGATAGATGCCGAGTTTAACGCCCAGATAGAGAAAGTCCAAAAGACCGCCACCATTGGCGAGTTCCTCCCAGTGAACGTGACCTCCCGAGAAGAGTTCCGAGTGGAACATCTCGGCACCAGGGAGGTTCGTGAGAAGCATACCGAAAGCGATGGGAAGCAGCAGCAAAGGCTCGTACTGCTTCTTGATGGCGAGGTAGAGGAGGAAGCAAGCGAGTGCCAACATCACAAGGCACTTCCAGCCGCCAGCCTCAACGAACATCATATAGATACCCGAAGATTGGAGGAAATCTACGATGCTCTCGCCTACGAACGAAGAAAGGAATGTAGTCATATCTCTGTCTCCTTTACTTTATTTTAGCCGAGAATAATCAGAGCATCGCCCTCCTGAACATTTGCGCCCTGAGCAACGCAAACCTCCTTAACAACACCTGCGCGGTCGGCAGTGATGTTGTTCTCCATCTTCATAGCCTCCAAAACAGCTACGGTCTGACCAACAGTCACATTATCGCCAACCTTAACATTGATAGCCAAAACAGTACCGGGCAGGGGCGAAGAGATCTTAGCACCACCTGCTGCGGCTGCCTTAGGTGCTGCGGCTGCTGCGGGAGTAGGAGCCGAGGTGGGAGCCGATGCCGAGTAGGTTGCTTTGGATACCTGTGGTTTGCTGGTAGGCATAGGTTTAACACCGTCTACCTCAACGATATACTCGTTGCCATTAACGATTACGCGAGCAGTTTTCGAGGTGTGGTCGAGTTTATCGAGCTGCACTTTGTACTCGTTGTCGTTGATTTTCAAGTTATAGTTTTTCATCTTTCTGTGTTTGTCTTAACTAATAAAATGATTATTTGTGTTCGGGAAGACGGGTAAGACCGTGAATCTTCGAGTTCCAGGGCGAGTATGCACGTTTGATGGTCTGGATGGTCAATACCTCCGACTCCCTATCGTGCTCCTCACCTGCTGCAAGGCGGATAGCCATAGCGATAGCGGCAACCTCCTCAGCAGTAATCATACCGGGAAGCACCACCTCTGCGGGCATCTCCTCGCCCTTGGCAGCACTCTTCTTGGCAACTTTCTGTTTGTGCTTAGCGGCAAATGCTACACCAAAAATCCTGATGATGTAGATCAAGAGCACCAAGGTAAGCGCAACAATCAAGAAACCAATAAGAGTAATCCACAAAACTTGTGACCAATTCATATTGTTTCGTTTTTAATGGTTCTTACTACAAAGGAATGTTGCCGTGTTTCTTAGCGGGGTTCACCAGACGTTTGGTTGCCAAGCTCTGCAAAGCCCTAATCACGCGGAAGCGGGTGTTGCGAGGCTCAATAACATCATCGATGTAGCCGTAACTTGCTGCACGGTAGGGGTTCGAGAATTTGTCTTTGTACTCCTGCTCTTTCTCGGCGATGAGGGCAGCGCGAGCCTCGGGAGTCTCGGCAGCCTTAATCTCCTTAGCGCACAATACCTCAACAGCACCACTTGCACCCATAACTGCAATCTCGGCGCAGGGCCAAGCGTAGTTGATGTCGCCACGGATGTGTTTCGAGCTCATAACGATGTAGGCACCACCGTAAGCCTTGCGGAGGGTAACGGTAACCTTAGCAACCGTAGCCTCGCAGTATGCGTAGAGGAGTTTTGCACCGTGGTCGATAACACCACCATACTCCTGACCGGTACCGGGCAAGAAGCCGGGAACGTCTACGAAGGTAACGATAGGAATGTTGAAGGCATCGCAGAAGCGAACAAACCTTGCAGCCTTGCACGAAGCCTTAATGTCGAGCACACCTGCCATAAACTTAGGCTGGTTGGCGATGATACCTACGCTCTGACCATTGAACCTTGCAAAACCAGTGATGATGTTGCGAGCATAAGCAGCCTGCGACTCCAAGAACTCACCATTATCCACAACAGCGTGGATAACCTCGTACATATCGTAAGCCTTGTTGGGGTTGTCGGGAATGATGTCGTTGAGCGAATCCTCCAAGCGGTCGATGGGGTCCGAGCAAGCAACAACGGGGGTATCCTCCATATTGTTCTGGGGGATGTAGCTGATAAGCTGGCGGGTAATGTTGATAGCCTCCTCCTCGGTATCAACTGCAAAGTGGGTAACACCCGACTTGCTGGCGTGTACGCTTGCGCCACCGAGTTGCTCCTGAGTTACGTCCTCGCCTACAACGGTCTTAACAACCTTAGGACCAGTAAGGAACATATAGGAGGTGTCTTTCTTCATAATTACGAAGTCGGTCAGTGCGGGCGAATAAACTGCACCACCTGCGCAAGGACCAAGAATCAACGAAATCTGGGGAATAACACCGCTCGACATTACGTTGCGCTGGAAAATCTCTGCATAACCTGCCAAAGCGTTTACACCCTCCTGGATACGAGCACCACCCGAGTCGTTCAAGCCGATAACGGGAGCACCATTGCGCATTGCCATATCCATAATCTTGCAAATCTTCTCTGCCATAGTGAGCGACAAAGAACCTGCCGATACAGTGAAGTCCTGAGCAAATACATAAACCAAGCGACCATCTACGGTACCATAACCGGTAACAACACCGTCACCAAGGGTGTGGCTCTTCTCCATACCGAAGTCTACGCAACGGTGAGTTACGAACATATCGAACTCCTCGAAGCTACCCTCGTCCAAGAGCATTGCAAGCCTCTCGCGAGCGGTATATTTACCTTTCTCGTGCTGAGCGTCAATACGTTTCTGACCGCCGCCCATCTTTGCCTCCTCGCGCAACTCAATCAACTGCGCGATCTTATTTTGTATCTCACTCATAATTGTGTTTTATTGAGTTTAATTTTTTAATGATGATTTTCTCGATTCTCAATTTTGAATTTTGAATTCAAAACCCTACTCCTCGCATTTGCAACCGGGGCAGCAGAGCTCTGTCAGCACGCCTTTGGTCGACTTGGGGTGGAGGAAAGCGATGTTCAAGCCCTCGGCGCCTTTGCGGGGAGCCTTGTCGATGAGGCGTACCTCTTTCTCTTCTGCCTCTGCCAAGCACTCTGCAACATCCTCAACGGCGTAAGCGATGTGGTGGATACCCTCGCCACGTTTCTCGATGAAACCTGCGATAGTACTCTCGGGGCAGGTGGGCTCCAAAAGTTCGATTTTGGTCTGACCAACTTTGAAGAAAGCGGTCTTAACTTTCTGGTCTGCAATCTCCTCAATGTTGTAGCATTTAAGACCCAATACCTCCTCGTAGTAAGGAATTGCCTCTTCAAGACTCTTCACTGCGATACCCAAGTGCTCGATGTGCGAAATTTTCATAACGTTTTGATTTTTAATGTTATTAATTATTAAAGTTAATTGTTTTTGCTATTACTTTTTTTGCCCCTAATACACGCGTATTGCGCACGCGCGCACATTCAATCCACAAATATAGGGACTATAATTGAAAGTTGAAAATTGAAAATTGAAAATTGCGTATTTTTTGTCAGGAGTGAGAGGAGTGACAGGAAAAACAAGAGGAACAGGAAAAACAAGAACACTCCCTCAAAAAACCACTCGCGGGTATAAAAAAAGATACCCGCGAACAATGTGGCGACCGTTAATTTTGAGAGCGGTAGATACCAACCGCCCACCTTTGGTGGTCGTGCCAGGACGGAGTTTTGCAACCCGTATTACTCCTGTTACTCCTATTACCCCTATTACCCCTATTACCCCTGTCATTCCTATTATCCCTGCCTCCGCTTCTTCCCTCGCCCCCTATTTTTGCAATTTTTTCGCTCAAACAATGGGCAATTCTAAAAAAATTCAAGAAAATTTTGAAAAATTTTAATAAAGATGACTAATTATTAAAAAATATATTTATCTTTGTTGTTGGAAATAAAATTTAAGATTAATTCACAATGGCACTTCTTAAAGATTTCTTCTATCAACCGGGCGGCGAGAATCTAAAAGGTATCTCACACAAAAACGTCCTTTTGAAGCAGAGTATCATAGCCTATATGGCTGTATACGGTTGGTGCACGCTCGCAGAACTCACTAAGGCTCTGCATATTAGCGTACCAACAATGACCAAGCTTGTGGGCGAATTGGTCGAAGAGGGTGTTGTGGTTGATAATGGCAAGGTGGAGACTGCGGGCGGTAGGCGTCCCAACATCTTCGGTTTGGCAAATACTGCCATCTATTTTACGGGTGTAGATATTGGTCGTGACTACATCTGTATGCTCGTTACCGACCTGAAAAACAACGTCATAGTTTCCGAAATACACACTCCTTTTTCGCTCTCGGATGACGAGCCTTGTTTTAGGAACATCTGTAATATCATCAACACTTTCCTCGACAATTGCGGCATCGAGAGGAGCAAAATCCTCGGTATGGGTGTCTGCATTGCCGGACGTGTAAATCCCGCCACAGGTCACAGTTATATGTTCTTTACGGGTAGCGAGAAGTCGCTCAAAGAGAACATCGAGGAGGCTACGGGCATAACGGTATTAGTCGAGAACGACACCCGCGCACGTTGCTTTGCGGAGTACTACTCTGGCGACACTGTGAAGGAGAAGAATATGCTCTATCTGCATCTTGGCAAGGGTGTTGCCATTGGTATTATTGCTGAGGGTAGGCTCTACTATGGCAAGAGTGGTTTTGCGGGCGAGTTTGGTCACACACCTTTCTTTAATAATGAGATTATATGTTCGTGTGGCAAGAAGGGTTGCCTCGAAACCGAAGTTAGCGGCATAGCCATCGAGAATAAGATGGCGGAGCAGATAGCTTCGGGTGTGAATACCATCTTGCGCGAGAAGTGGGCTGCGGGCGAGACAATACATATTGACGACATCATCTCGGCGGCAAAGAATGACGACAACCTCTCCATTGAGCTCATCGAGGAGGCGGGCGAGAAGATTGGTAAGAGTATTGCATTCCTCATCAATATCTTCAATCCTGAGCTTGTGATCATTGGCGGTAATATGTCGCAGGCAGGCGACTACCTGATGTTGCCCCTGAAATCCGCAACCAACAAGTACTCAATGAATTTGGTATACAAAGACACCCAATTCCGTCTCTCGAAGATGGGAGCTGATGCGGGTGCACTGGGTGCAGCAATGCTTATTAGAAACAAGGTAATCGGCTTGTAGTATGAACGCGCTGGAAACCGACATAATAAAACTGCGTGCTCTCGAACCCGAGGATGTAGATATACTCTATCGTTGGGAGAACGACCCTCGTGTGTGGAGAGTCAGCGGTACTGTCGCTCCTTTCTCGAAGTATATCCTCAGGCGATTCATCGAGAACCAGAAGTACGACATCTACGAGACTCGCCAAATGAGGTTAGTCATCGAATCCAAGAGCAGTGGCAAGCCCGTGGGAGCCATCGACCTCTACGACATCGACCCCTACAACCACCGTGCAGGTGTGGGTGTGCTCATCTACGACAAGGAGGACGAGGGACAAGGTTATGCTTCGAGTGCTTTGCAGGCACTGATACGCTACTCATTCCAGATACTCGGCTTGAACCAACTGTGGTGCAACATACTCTCCAACAACACCCGCAGTCTTAACCTCTTCCGCAGCAAAGATTTCAGCGTGGTGGGTTTGAAGAAGGAGTGGGTGCGCACAACCACCGATTGGCTCGATGAGTATATGTTGCAACTCATCAACCCGATGAAGTGAATGCAAAATTCAAAATTCAAAATTAGTTTACCACAGAATAGCGGGTGCGCGAGCGAAACGAAGAAATTAGCCACAGAGCGCAGCCGCCCAAATGAGAATTACAAACTTAACACAAAATAGCGGGTGCGATATATGAGGCGAGTTCAAGGCTTGCGAAGCGCGAGAAAGCGGAGTTTGCTCAGCGCAAATGAGCATTTCGAGCGCGAGCGTAACGAAGAAATTACCCACAGAGCGCAGCCGCCCAAACAAGAATTACAAACTTAAAGAAAATAATAACTATGAAGATTGGAAAAGAAATGGCGGTAGCAATTAGCTACACGCTGACAGTAGATGGCGAGGTTGCAGATCAGGCAACCAAAGAGGCTCCCCTCAAATTTGTGTATGGTATCGGTATGTTGTTGCCTAAGTTCGAGGAGTACCTCTTGGGCTTGGAGGCTGGCGACAAATATGCCTTCACACTCTCTCCCGAGGAGGGCTATGGTGTTAAGAACCCCCAGATGGTTATAGATGTACCCAAAGCCGCTTTCGAGATTAACGGCACCATCGAGGAGGGTCTGCTCACCATTGGCAACCGTATTCCTATGATGACACAGATGGGTCAGCCCGTCATTGGCGTTGTTGTGGAGGTTTCGGACGAGGCTGTGAAGATGGACTTCAACCACCCTATGGCAGACAAGACTCTCAACTTCGAGGGCGAGGTTGTGGATGTTCACGAGGCTACCGATGATGATTATCCCCACTCGTGTGGCTGCGGCTGCGGCGAGGAGGGTTGCGGCTGCGATGGCAACTGCGAAGATGGTTGCGAGGGCGGTCACTGCCACTAAAAACAATTAGCCCCCTCACTCCGAGGGGGCTAATTGTTTTTAATTCAAAATTCAAAATTACCATCTACAAACATAAGGTTGCGATATATGAGGCGAGGAAAAGGCTTGGTTTTGATTTTGCTCCGCAGTTTACCGAGCGTAAATGAGGAAGCAAAATCAAAAGTATAACGCAGAAATCGCCCATAGAGCGCAACCGACTCTCAATTCGTATGGACTTTACCTTAATACACTACACCGAAGGCTGGCGCATAGGTGCCACAGTAACACTCTCGGGAACACCCGCGGCAGGCACGCTTGTGAAAGCCTCGCTCGACACTCCCGATGACTACACCGATATATATTATATCGACAACGTACTTTGGGGCGATGGTGGCGAGAACTATCTCTTCGTGCGCCCCTTTGAGGGTTATGGCGAGATGGCTCCAATGACCGAGATTGACCGCCTGAAAGAGGGCATCAAGGAGGTCACTGAGGCTGTCGACAACCTCAATGACAACATTATGGAGAAGTTGTCGGAAATTGTTTAGAGGGGAAAATCGATTTTGGTATAAGTACCCTTTTCGGAGAGAGCATAAGCCTCTACAAGGCGACCATTAGTGACCACCACTTGGCGGGCACCGATAACGCTATTGTAGCGCACCACTTGGTCCACTACCGACTGCGAGAGAGCCACTTCGGGAGCCTTACACTCCACCACAAGCCACGGCTTCATCTGCCTATCTACCACAACAATATCTGCCCTTTGCGCTTGTCCATTAAGCATAACGGGATACTCCTCCACAATGTGCGTTGCGGGGACTTTGAGCCTCTCTGTAAGATGGCGCACCACCCTACGGCGCACCTCCTCCTCGGGCGTAAGGCGAAGCCACAAACCTCGTTGTGGAGCCCACACCTCAACGCCCCCATCCGCCCCTTTGCGGCAGCGCGAAAGGTGGGGCGAGAAGATTAAATCGTTGTATTTTTCGTTATCTTCCAAAAAAAGTGTACTTTTATAGGGTCAAATATAGCAAAATTATTTCGTATGAAACGCATAGCAACACTCTTTTGGGCTCTTATGAGTCTTTCTACACTCTCCCTGTCGGCACAGGTCGAGGGCTATACACCTGCCGCTGAGGCTCTTGGTGCGCCCCAAAACACCGCCCACGCAAGGCTCACTCCTCGCAGTGCTTTTGTATGCTACCCCTCGCGCGAGCAGATGGAGGCAGGCGGCAAGAGCGACCTTGCAATACCTCTGAGTTCGTGGCAGGTGGACTCGCTTGCCGAGGGTGTGAGGTACACCACACGCTTCAAACGCAACTATCGCTACGATGATAAGCAGATTGTATTGCGCATTGAGGGTGCTACGGGAGCCGTCAGCGTTGCCACCAATGGCGAGGAGAGGGGATACTCCGCCTCGGGCATCGGTCGCTTGGAATTCGACCTTACGAAGCACCTTGTGGAGAACAACAACACCATCTCCATAACCGTCCATCGCAACTACGCCGCACGCGCCATAGAGCCCGCACACAATGGCGAGCTCACATTCGCTCGCGCCACACTCCTCACCCCTCCGAGGGTTGCTGTGGCAGACTATGTGGCTCGCACAAGTTTCAACAAGCAGGGCGATGGTCTGCTCAACTTGGGCATTGTTATGCAGTCGTTCCTGCTCAACAGCAAGGAGTACACCATCTACTACGAACTCTACTCGCCCGAGGGTAAGATGGTCAGCAGTGCCAACAAAACACTCACAACCCGTATGCTCTCGCGCGACACGGTAAACTTCTTCGCCCGCATACCCCAGGTGGAGCGTTGGAGCCCCGAAAATCCCAACCTCTATCGTCTTGTGGTCTACACTCGCCACGAGAACCGCATCAAGGAGTTCAACAATGCCGAGATAGGTTTCCGCACCGTAGGCACCGAAGAGGGCAAAGTGCTGCTCAATGGCAAGGAGGTGGAGATTAAGGGCGCACCCCTCGCCTACACCACCGCCGAGCAGACCACCGAAGAACTCCGCAGGCTCAAAAAGGAGGGTTACAACCTTGTATTTACCTCCCGCCCTCAGCTTGACGAGTTCTACACTCTCTGCGACCGTGAGGGTATGATGGTGTGTCCTTCGGCAGACATCACCTCGCCCGATGCCGACTACGCCACCTCGCCCAGCAACAATCCCGCGTGGAAAGAGGCGTATCTGTGGAGGGCTATGGCAGTCTATCACGCCACCAAAATCCACCCCTCGGTTGTAATGTTCTCTATTGCCAACAATGCGCAAAATGGTATTTGCCTCTACGAGAGTTACCTTGCAATGAAGGCACTGGATGGCGAAACACGCCCCTTCATCTACCCCAATGCCGAGGGCGAATGGAATAGTGACCTTTAATAACTGATAACTGACAACTATTAGTTCGCGGGTAACATTTTTGGTGCCTGCGAACTTTTTTTTGCCAAAACGCTTGCAGGTTTTGAAAAAAGTAGTACTTTTGCACTCGCTATTGGGCTGTGGTGTAATGGTAACACAACAGATTCTGGTCCTGTTATTCATGGTTCGAGTCCGTGCAGCCCAACTAAAAGGAGGTTTTCCACTACGGAAAACCTCCCTTTTTTTATCTCTCTATTTCCTCCGCCCTATGGGTGGGGGCTAACACCGCCCACTATGGCATTGGTGCCAGCTGCACAATGCGCTCAGCCGAGGAGCCATAGAAGTCACTATGCATCACGCTCGTATACTCGCCAATACCAGCATTCGGGTTGCCCTCTTCGAGCCACCAGCACCAATAGAAGGCATAGATACCAGCCCTCTGCACCTCTGCAAAAACCTCATCCACAATGCGGAACGAAAACCAGCGGAAGTGATTCTTGGCTCTCGGAGTGTACATATCCTCCTGAGGCTCAGCAACGAGTTGCAGCACAGCAGTGTCCCCTGTCGAGGAATTGGCATCGTAGTAGAGGTCCACATCGGGCACCCTATCGGTGGATGCGATGGTAGAGGTATAGCAGACATTGACATTTATATATCCACCTCCCACACTCACTTCGTAGGGTATGACGGGGGCTTTGAGTAGCGACACAAAGTCCCCATCTTTCCACTCAGGCTCGTTCTCCACAACAGCGGCATACACGTCACTCTCCGATGGTTGTTGGGCATAATAGATCTCCATATCCTTCACTTCGAGTGGATAGAAGCAATTTAGGCGCACATTGAAGCCTCCCTGAGGGTTGTTGCCGAGAATGGTATAGTTGAACAGCACACGTCCTTTGCGCGTGGCAATCTCCTCGTGCGAAGTCTGGGCACCAATCGCCACAATATGGAGCGTAGTACCGTTATCTGCCTCAATATACATCTGGTCGTTCACGAGCCTACCGAAAGCAGTGATATAGTCGGGAGTGGCACCCTCTATATACATATCTCCATTCATCTCGGCACTACACGCTGCCACCGCAAGAGTACACACAACAGCCAGCAGACGCCACAAGCGATATTTTATCTCTTTAATCATCGTTTTTCTCCCTCATTGTGTTAGTTAAATGCAAAGTGCAAACCGAAACGTGTCGAAAAGCCCAGCGGATGAACCGTTCGATAGTTGGCAACATAACCTACGGGGGCTCTCCAATAGGTGCAACCCACCTCGCCAAAGAACCCTATATTACCCCACAAGGCGTAGGTAGCACCCACTGCCGCATCGAGCGAGAAGGTCAGCGGTGGCACTTCAAGGTCATATTGCTGCACAAACTCTCCGTCCATATAGCTCTTATCGTTGGCGTTGATACACAGCTCTACTGTACCGCCCACACGACCATAGAGCGACCAGCGATTGAACTCGGCAAAGTGGAGTGCCAATGCAACGGGCACACCCAAGTAGTCGAGGGTGCGCTTACGCGAATAGTGGCTCATAGAGCCTTCCGTATTGCTCTTAGAATAGACATTCGTATACACAAGACCACTATTCACCGAGAGCCAATCGCTCAGCGAGTAGCTTACCGTAACTCCCACCGTTACGGGCATAAAGTGTTCGAGATTGGAGCTGGGATTTTGCTGTACAAGCGTAGGCGAGAAATAGTTACCTCCCGTTGTTTCGTTCTGCTCCTTAGTTACCATAGGGCCATTAGCCAAATTGTTGAGTACAATGTGGCCATAGTTGAAACCCACATTTTGGGCGTAGAATCCTACCTCAATGGGGCGCAGTGTACCTTTGGGCTGTTCTTTGCCCGACATAGCAGTGCGCCAATACTCCTCCAACTCCTGCTGATTTTGGCGCGAGGAGCCTATGCGCTTACTCCTTGTGCTCTCGCGCTTGGTGGTTTGTTGGGTCTGCTCAGTATTCTCTTCCGCGTTCTCAGCAACCAGCTGTTCCTCTATGGGCTCGGTCTCTTCTCTCTCCATCGCCACACTCTCTTCTGGCGCAATTGCAGCGGCTTTTGTTACGGGAGTGGAAGCCACAAGGCGAGTGGTTATGGTTGCAACCTGCTCTGTCTTAGGGGTGGCTTCGGAAATAGGCAGCAAGGGCTCCTCGTTGAGTTCCTCTACAATCTGCTCCGCCATAATCTCCATCTCCACAGGGGCGTTATCCCTCAAAGCCACAACCACCACAAGGGTAAGCATTGCTGCCACCAAAGCCGCAGCAACACCCCTCACGAAAGGTCTATTCCAAAGGGGTACAATCTTCTTAGACTCTTTTGCAACCTCCATTGTGCGGAGCGTCTGCTCGATGCGCTCGAACATACCCACGGGGGGCACGTCCTCCACCGAGCGCAACTTATCGCCCAGAATCTCGCTAAATTTATCGTCCTTATAATCTATCATAAAATCGTGTTCTCACTTCTTTGGGGTTATCGATACTCTTTCTCAATCAGTTCTGCCAAACGTGTTTTGGCTCTTTGTAGCTGGCTGCGGCTTGTTGACTCGGTTATGGAGAGCATCTTGGCAATCTCTGCGTGGCTATATCCCTCCACAGCGTACAACATCAGCACCATCCTAAATCCTTCGGGCAGCCGCTCCACAAGCCTTAGCAGTTCCTTGTCGTTCAACTGCTCCAAAGCCTCGGGCGGTGCCCCTCCCACAGTGCCTGGCGGCAGTTCGCTAATGTCGTCATCCACCGCACCGTGTGCCGACTCTCTGCGTAAGTGATTGAGGGCTGCCGTAATAAAAATACGCCTCATCCAACCCTCAAAAGAGCCACTCCCTCGGTAGTCGTCTATCTTGGTATAGACCGTGACAAAGCCATCGTGGAATACATCCTCAGCCTCCGCACGAACCCTCACATAGCGCCTTACGAGCGAAAACATCGCCGTAGCATACCTCTCGTAGAGTTCCCTGCGAGCCTCCGAGTCGCCCTCGCGGCAACCTTGTATGATGCTCTCAATGGTCATTTGCCTTTCTCTCAATAATTAGATGCACAAAGGGGGCAAAACGTTGCACGCCCCCTGAAATTTTTGTCTAACGACTTTTTTCGCACCTTTTTGTAAAAAGGTGCTACCAAAAACTTTTATGCGATACTTCGTATCGCTTTCTTCCTCCCAGCGAGTGCATATCGTGAGGCGAGTTCAAGGCTTGGTTTTGATTTTGCTCCGGAGTTTACTCGCGGTAAATGAGGAAGCAAAATCAAAAGCATAACGCAGAAATCGCCCACGAGATGTGCTCGCTAAATTATGAATTCAATCTCTTTGAAGAGATACGGTACCACCATACCCTCACTCTCCACCAACAACTCGCCCGTAGATTTCACACCACGGATGATGCCGTGCACAACATTGCCCGAAGGCAGGCGGTATTTGTGCTCCGAGTCCTTGCGGTAGAGCAGAGCGTCATACTCCCTCTCCAACTCCTCGGGAGCGGTTTGCAGTTGTCCATAGCGGCTCTCCAAAGCATCGTAGAGCGTCTGAAACACATCGTTAAGGTCGAAACTCCTGCCACCTTCCAGCGCCATAGAGGTGGGATTGGGCACCCACTCCTCAAACTCCTTTTGGTTGATATTCAGACCAATACCCACAATAGTGCGTGCCAATTTGCCGTCCGTACCGAGGTCGTGCTCGATGAGTATGCCGCAAATCTTCTTATTGCCGACATAGATGTCGTTTGTCCACTTGATTTTGGAGCGAATGTCGTACTTTGCGAGAGTATCTGCCAGAGCCAGAGCCACAGCCTCCGAAAGCAAGAACTGTCGGCGAGCCTCCAAAAACGTAGGCTCCCACACGAGCGAAAAGGTAAGGTTCTCCCCTGCCCTGCTGCTCCAAGAGTTGCCCCTCTGCCCCCTGCCTGCGGTCTGCTCACGGGCAATGATGGCGTCACCGTGACGATAACCCGCCTTCTTAGCCTCCGTATTGGTCGAAGGAAGCGATTTGTATATCAATACTGCCATAGGTTCGAATTGAGAATTGAGAGTTGAGAGTTGAGAATTGACGAAAAAATGGTTTTTCGTCCAAAATGCTCACGCTCGGCAGAGAAAACTTGTTTTCTATGCCCTCGCTTAATCGCATTTGCGAGAATTGAGGGTTGAAAGTTTCCCTATAAGCCTTATATGCCCTATAAGCCTTATAAGCCTTAGGACTTTTGACGTTAGACGTTAGACGTTAGACCATAATCCCTGCGAGTGGGTTTTGTGGAGGGATTTTTGTGCCACGCAAGAGAGCAAGTCCGCAGTTTGCTCGGCGCAAATGAGGAACTTGCGAGTCGAAGCGTGGTGCAAAAAGCACCCACAAGGCACGCTCGCTCGCGAGATGTGCTCGCTATACTGATACATTAAATTCGCGCAGCGCATCATTGAGCGAAGTCTTTTTGTCGGTACTCTCCTTGCGCTGACCGATGATAAGGGCACAACTTACGCCATAGTCGCCTGCGGGATAGTGGCGTGTGTAGGTACCGGGGATAACCACCGAGCGAGGTGGCACATAGCCCTTATACTCAACAGGTTCTGCACCCGTAACGTCTATGATTTTGGTCGAAGCGGTAATGACCGTATTGGCACCCAAGACTGACTCTTTGCCAATGCGGACACCCTCCACGACAATACAGCGCGAGCCGATGAAGCAGTTATCCTCGATGATGACGGGTGCTGCCTGCACGGGCTCCAACACACCGCCAATACCCACGCCACCGCTAAGGTGCACGCCCTTGCCAATCTGTGCGCACGAGCCTACAGTAGCCCAAGTATCGACCATAGTGCCGCTATCGACATAGGCACCTATATTTACATACGAAGGCATCATAATCACGCCCCTTGCGAGGTAGGCACCTCGGCGAGCCACTGCGTGGGGCACAACCCTCACACCCAACTCCTTATAGCCCGTTTTAAGGGGCAGTTTGTCGTAGAATTCGAGGTCGCCGGCGTGCGAAGTGGTCATCTCGTGTGTGGGGAAGTAGAGGATAACAGCCTTCTTTACCCACTCGTTCACCTGCCAAGTGCCGTCCTCGGTAGGCTCTGCAACACGCAGTTTGCCCTCATCGAGGAGCGTTACTACCTGCTCAATAGCATCGAGTACCTCGGGATTGTGGAGCAACTCGCCATTCTCCCACGCCGCCTCAATATGATTTTTCAGTTCGCTATACATACTTTTTGTTATTAGGTTATATGCCAAAAGCATCTCATCTATATCTTCTTTCAGTCCACCATTCATATCTTTGCTTGGTTTTTGCCATATATCTATCTACAAAGGTGGCAAAAAAGTAGCAGAAAAGGAAATTAGTGGGCATTTTTTTCCTCTTTTTATTATCTTTGTACTTTATACTACACTAAATGACACAATTTTAACAGACTTCTCTAATATGGAAAACAAAGACAACACCCCAAAGCAGCCAAAACTGCTCGATGACAAGACACCTTTGGTGGAGGGTGCCAAGAGGCTCGATATGAGTGCCAAGCCCAAGAGGGTATCGTGGTGGCTCCGCCCCATACTCTGGATTGCATCCATCCCCGTAACGTGGATTCATCGCACACACATCAAGAGGGTGAATATGGAGGGCGTAAAGCGTCCCTACCTGCTCCTATGCAACCACAATGCCTTCTACGACTTTATGGTAGCCATAAAAGCCACCTTCCCAAATCAGGCATACTACATTGTGGCGATTGACGGTTTTGTGGGCATTGGCGGCATACTCCACTGGCTTATGGCTCGCATCGGCTGCATCCCCAAGCGCAAGTTCACAAACGACACCCGCTTGGTGCGACAGTTGCGCGAGGTGAAGGAGCGCCGGAAGATTGTTGCTTTCTATCCCGAAGCTCGCTATTCGCTCTGTGGCACCAACGCCATACTTCCCCCTTCGCTCGGCAAACTCGTAAAGTTGCTGAAAATGCCCGTTGTGACACTCATCACACAGGGCAACCATATCAACTCCCCATTCTGGCATACGGGCGACAGGCTCATCAAAACCGAGGCTACAATGAAGAAGATTCTCTCGGTGGAGGAGATTGAGAAGATGGACTACAACCAGATTATGGAGGTTATAAACCGCGAATTCTACTATGATGATTTTGCTTGGCAACGCGACAACCAAATCCGTATGACCAAGAAAACCCGTGCCGAGGGTTTGCACAAAGTACTCTACCAATGCCCCCACTGTGGCAAGGAGTTCCGTATGGCAAGCGAGGGTGCGCAACTCTGGTGCAAGGAGTGCAGTCATCGCTGGTGGATGAACGAGTATGGCGAATTGGAGGCCACCGAGGGCGAAACCCATTTCAGCCACATCCCCGATTGGTATGAGTGGGAGCGAGAGAACGTGCGCCGCGAAGTGGAGGCAGGTACCTACGGCACCACCTTGCGCTCAGATGTCCGCGCACTGCCCCACCCCAAAAAGTTTGTCGAACTCGGCGAGGGTGTGCTCACGCACGATATGAACGGCTTTGTGCTGAGGGGCGAATTTGACGGTATGGAGTACTCTATGACACTCCCCGCACCACAGCGTTACTCCATACACATCGAGTATGACTATCGCCGCTGGAAGCGCGACTGCGTAGACCTCAGCACCCTGACGGACACAATGTTTGTCTTCCCCCAGGGCGAGGATTTCTCGGTAACGAAAATCTCTCTCGCCACCGAGGAGTTATACAAATTCCACAACAAAAAAGAGTAGCGTTAGACGTTATACCGTAAAACAAATGGCGATTAAAAATCGCCATTTGTTTTACGGATAATACGCAACACCTTTCGTGACCTCTGAGTCATATAGACATTCTCAGCCTCAACAAACTCCGCAAGGTGCTCGTGGCGGTAACCTCGGATGGTAAGAAGTTCCATATCGGTATTGTACTTAACCGTAAAGCCCGCCTCGTGCAGTGCCTCAACAATCTCAGCAAGGTAGCGTGTGGAGTCGATGCAGAGTGCCATACTGATAGCCGAGTTCTGCACCAAGTGCACCTTTGCCCTATGGCGTTCCAGAATTGCAAAGACCTCCGCCATACGCTCCTCCAAGATGAACGAGTAGTCCTCGGGCTTGATGGAGAGCAGTATCTGGTTCTTTTTGAGTATCAGAATAGGGGTGTCGATAGGTTTCTCAATCTCTGCCTTAATGACACTACCCGGCAGCGAAGGATTCACAAAGCACCTCACATAGAGGGGTATGCTCTTGTTTTGCAGGGGTTTAATGGTCTTGGGGTGGATAATTTGCGCACCGCTATATGCAAGTTCTATGGCATCGAGGTAGGTCAGTTCGGGAATGTAGGTGACATTCTCGAACTGCTTGGGGTCGCCATTGAGGATACCCTCCACGTCCTTCCAAATTGACACGCTCTCGGCATCGAGGATGTAGCCCGCAACAGCTGCCGAGTAGTCCGAGCCCTCGCGACCAATGGTGGTTGTTGCGCCCTGCTCGGTGGCACCAATAAAGCCCTGACCGACAATAACCCTTGCGGTGGCATACTCCACAGCACGCCTTAGGCGGGGCGTGGAAGCCTCAATATCTATGTTGGCATCGCGGAAGCGGTTGCTCGTGAGGAACAAGCGTCTCATATCGAGCCACTCGCTCTCCACGCCCGCCCTTGTGAGGTAGTCGCTGACGATGGAGGTAGAGATGAGTTCGCCAAAGCTCACAATCCTATCGTACCACTCCTCGTAGGTACGGCTCTTGGGGTTGGCGAGGGTAATAATCTCCTCCAACTCCTCGTAGAAGCCCCTCACCCTTGCGGGCAGATGTGGCTCGCCCCACAAGTCGGCAAGAATCTCGGCGTGGTAGTCCACCACACCCTGCATAGCCACCACAGCCTCGCCCGTGCGACCATTCCAGAAACTCTCCATAACCTTTTCGAGGGCATTGGTAGTCTTGCCCATAGCCGAAACGACAATAAAGAGCCTACCCTCCGTCTGGCGAGCAATCTCCACAAGGTTCCTAACACCCGCTGCCTCCTTAACCGAAGCACCACCAAATTTATATACTTTCATACCTTTTCTTTGCGACTTTTTATAAAAAGTCGCCCAAAAATTTCTCGGCGATACTATGTATCGCTATAATACTTTCTTGAATTATTGCACAAAAGCCCTAATAGCCTCTGCACACGCCTCGGGCTCCTCGAAGTAACCGAGATGTCCCGAATTTTCGAGCCACACGACCTTCGCCTGAGGTTGTTCGGCGACCATCTTCTCCGCCTTTTCGAGAGGGATGTAGCTATCCTTCTTGCCCAAGATGAAGAGTTGGGGCAGCGAGGATTTCTGCAACAGCTCGGTACTATCCTCACGCTCCTTCATACCCCTCAGCAGTGCCACAACACCCTCGGGCTCGGTAACCAACACCTGCTCTTCGAGGAAGATAATCTCGTCCTGCATACGTTTGAGGTTGTCGCTCGCAAAGCCGTTCTTGGCAGCCGTAGTTGCCAGCAGGTCCTTATGACCGCCCTCCACGAGAGCAATTTCCCTATCCCTATCGGAGAGTTTCTCTGGGCTGTCGGGGTAAGGGGTAGAACTGAGCAGCACCAAGCCCTCCAACCTCTCGGGGTGCAGGCGCAGGGTTTGGAGTGCCACATAGCCACCCATAGAGTGACCTACAATGGTAGCCTTCTCAATCTCCAACTCATCGAGCACTCCCACCACCGTATCGGCAAGGAAACTCATCGTGTGTTTCTCGCCCATAACCTGCGAAATGCCGTGTCCGGGCAGATCCATAGCCACCACCCTATACTCCTTCGAGAGCAGTTTGGCGAAGTCCTCCCACACATCGAGGCTCTCCAAGTAGCCGTGCAACAGCAAAATAGTCTTTTCGCCCTTGCGGCTATCTGCAATGCGCAACGCGCAACCATTCGATATAATGAATTTTTCCATATTCTTCTCGGCTTTTTGTAAAAAGTCGCCCAAAAATTTTTAGTGTAGATTTTGCTCTACAAATTAAAAACTTTCTTGATGTTTTCTACTTCGTCCAACTCCTCCCAGCCGAAGAATTTTATTGTTTCTGTGGTGGTCTTACCGTTCCTTATGAGCGTCACCTCTTTGGTATAGGGGCGGCGACCGAAGTGACCATAGGAGGCTGTGGGCTCGAAGATGGGGTTGGTAAGCCCGAAGCGTCTAACGATACTTGCGGGGCGCAAGTCGAACATTTCGTCTATAACCTCCGCAATCTCCCCATCGGTTTGCGAGATTTTTGAGGTGCCAAAGGTGTCCACAAAGATGTTGATAGGCTCTGCCACACCAATGGCATAACTAACCTGCACCAGCATACGCTCTGCGACACCTGCGGCAACCATATTCTTGGCGATGTGGCGTGCGGCATAGGCTGCCGAGCGGTCCACCTTCGAGGGGTCCTTACCCGAGAAAGCACCACCACCGTGTGCGCCCCTACCACCATAGGTATCTACAATAATTTTGCGACCCGTCAAGCCCGTATCGCCGTGAGGACCACCAATAACGAACTTTCCTGTGGGGTTGACATAGAGAATGTACTCCTCGCCAATCAGGTCGGCAAGGTGGTCGCCAGCCCTCTCCAAACGCTCCTTGACACGGGGAATGAGGATGTTGCGTACATCCTCGGCAATGATGCGCTGGCAATCCTCGAAGTCATCGTGCTGTGTAGAAACGACAATGGTGTGTACCCTCTGAGGGGTGCCGTTGTCGTCATACTCAATGGTTACCTGACTCTTCGAGTCGGGACGCAGGTAGCACATAACCTTACCCTCGCGGCGGATGTCAGCGAGTTCTTTGAGGATGACGTGCGAGAGGATGAGCGTTGCGGGCATCAACTCGCGGCTCTCGGTACAAGCATAGCCGAACATAATACCCTGGTCGCCTGCGCCCTGCTCCTCTTCGGTTTCGCGCACCACGCCCTGGTTGATGTCGCTCGACTGCTCGTGAATAGCCGAGAGTATGCCGCACGAGTTGCCGTCAAACTGCAACTCACTGCGATTGTAACCTATCTGGTTGATTACTCGGCGTGCAACACCCTGAATATCAACGTATGCATCCGAGCGCACCTCGCCCGACACAACAACCAAACCCGTGGTGCAAAGAGTTTCGCAAGCTACCTTGCTTGCGGGATCCTTGCGCAAAAATTCATCGAGAATAGCATCCGAAATCTGGTCGGACACCTTGTCGGGATGTCCCTCCGATACCGACTCCGATGTGAACAAAAAAGCCATACCTTACAAAATTCAGAATTGAGAATTGAGAATTGAGAATTACGAGAATCCTCAACAATCAAATCTTCAATTTGGTTAAACGTCTATTTCTTAGGTGGGTAGTTTGGTGCGAGAGGGTTGGAGCAAACGCTCCAACTCATTGCTTTTTAGCACTTTTTTGCCCCTCGGCAACTCTCTTGGAGCCCCATAGGTGGCGTGGTTTGCAAGCAGCCAAATCTTTCCACGCCGCAAAGGTACAAAAAAAGTTGAGAATTGAAAATTGAGAATTGACGAAAAAATGGTTTTTCGTCTAAAATGCTCACGCTCGGCATAGAAAACAAGTTCTCTCTGCCCTCGCTTAATCGCATTTGCGAGAATTGAGAGTTGAAAGTTTCCCTATAAGCCTTATATGCCCTATAACCCTTATAAGCCTTAGGACTATTGACGTTAGACCTTAGACGTTAGACGTTAGACAAAGAAAACAGACCTCTCCCGCCTTCGGCACCCTCCCCTAACTTAGGGGAGGGGTACAAGGGTTACAAGGGTTACAAGGGTTACAGGGAGTCTTTCCTTGTGACCCCTGCTATCCCTGTTACCCTTGTTATCCCTGCTATCCCTGCAACTCTTAGGACTATTGACGTTAGACGTTAGACCGAAAAA
>JAFTUI010000012.1 GCA_017466345.1 Tidjanibacter sp.
ATCTTTGAGAAAGCTCTTCTTGCGTTAGTGCTGTTGTCGTATATACAGGCGTTTTCCGATGGCAATAAGCGCACCGCCCGAATCACAAGCAACGCAATACTTATGGCGTGGGGATACTGTCCATTCTCATTCCGTACGGTAGATTCGGTAGATTACAAAAAGGCGATGCTGATGTTCTACGAGCAGAACAATATCGCTGCATTCAAGCAGATATTTATTGAACAGTACGAGTTCGCAACGAAGAATTATTTTTAGGTTGCATCGTAAAAATAGCTGCAATATCGTGCATGTTTGAGACTTGAAATTTTAGTGTAGAAAACCGTATCAGTGAGTGCAGAGTGAGTTTGAAAAAGTGCCCTCTGTGCGCGTCTGACGCAGAAACCGACCATCCCAACGGGATCACGAAACGACAGAGGTGGGATTTTCCCACCTCTGTCGTTTCGTATACTATTAGTTGCTCGAACCCAAGTAAGCCCTCCTTTGAAAAGGAGGGCTTGGGAGGATTGTATGAATAGCCCTCACCGAGGGTGTGTCGGCACCCTCGAGCCCCAACGGGATCACAAGAAAAGGCAGACCAAACGGTCTGCCTTTTCTTGTGATCCGTATTCGACCACCCCTCCAAACCTCCCCTTTCGTAGGGGAGGCTTGTCGCTTTGCTCCTAAAAATTACTTTCAATGTAATCCAACAACTCGGTGTTTGTGTCGGAAAGGTTTATACAACCCTGTGGGGCTCTATTCATTCCATTTTCTAATAAATGCACCATTGTCAATCTATCAGATTTTGTCGAAGAAAGCACCCTCAACCTTGTAAACCTATTGTGTTTTTTGGAATGTTCGTAATCTTTTGGATTTACAAAGAATTCTAATTCCATATCCATAAGTGTAGAATATGGCAGATCGTGTCCTTCGACAATGCATTTATACCTAATTGCACTTTCTGGGCTTGTCATATAGATGTATATGGTATCTCCTGTATGAAAATTGAAATGCTGTCTCCAATACACAATTCCGTGTTTTGCCAAACAAGCAGCCACATTGAAATACTTGGAGTTGGCTGGTATCATCCAATGCTTTACTTCACTCCTTGGAGGTGTTTTGGATGTTGTTATATGGTGTTTTTCGGTGGCGTTTTCTCCTGCTTTGAATAATGATGATTTATACACTTCTTCGATTTCGGCATCATCTATCACGCATGCCACCTGACGAAAAATTTCAAGAGCTTTTTCTGGCTTGATATTAAAGAATTCGCGTTGATTACGGATGCGAAGATTTGTGAATGTTGAAATGAAATTGTGAATAAGTTTTTCTGCCTCGTGAAACTTCGAAGTTTTCATCGTTGCATAAATCTCAAATGGAAGAGGAAGCGCGGTTGTGTCCAACTGCTTTACCCTCTGCTCCACCGAAACAGAACTCTTACCTATTTTCACCCAATCCTCTTTGAAACTCGGATTGGTAAGGATATATACATAGCCGGCTTCTTTCATTGTAAATGTATTTTGAGATACACAAAGTTAACTAAAATTATCGATACAGCAAAACTTTCGCACTTCGCAATCCGATAAAATCGGGTGAAATCCGATGCAATTCCCCTCGCCCGACAATTCCAATCCCAAACGAAGAGAGCCAGGTGTGACCAACTTTTCAAATCCTCCAAAAAGGTTACGACTTTTTGCGGAATCGCTTGCGTGTGTGGAATAGTGATGTTAAGTTTGCAGGTGAAATTCGTGACTACAACATTACAAAAAAAGAGCGGGTGTTGGAGGGCGATACAGTTCTGTATGTATCTGCACCCGATATCCGCAAGGTTATTGAATACGACATTGAGCAAGAGAAGTCGTTTAACTACGCTGGACTTAGACTAGAACAGGTGGTAAGTCATATTGCAAAATTTGTGTCGGGCTTGTGGCAAATACATCCATTTGGCGAGGGTAACTACGAACGATATTTGCTTGGGAGTTCGCCTGTGAAGCTCTTGAAGCACTTTGCAAAGTAAGATGGTGACGAGAAGCCTGTCATATAACATATCTCTGCTATGGAGAGTGTTGTTGTCAGTAGAAGTTCTTTTGCCTTGCGGAGTCGCACTACTCTCAGGTACTCGTTGGGGGAGTAGTTTGTAAGCATCTTTATTTTGCGGTAGAGCTGCATACGACTCATTGCCATATTGATCGAGAGAGACTCCACATCTAATTGCGAGTTGGTCATATTGGCATTGATATACTCGTTGAGTTTTTCGATAAATTCTACGTCCATATCTATCATCTCATCTTTCGAGAGCACTGCGCCCTCAACAACAATCTTTTGCATACGGCTGCGTGCTTCGAGCAGGTTGTGTATGCGTGCCGAGAGCACATCCGAACTAAAAGGCTTGGTGATATATGAGTCTGCCCCATATTGATATCCCTCTGCACGTTGTGCTTCTACCGAGCGTGCCGTAAGCATTATGACAGGAATGTGGCAGGTAAGCCTATCCTCTTTGAGGCGTTTACAGCACTCCAAACCATTCATCCCCGGCATCATAACATCCATCAGTATCACGTCGGGCATAGATCTACGTGCAATCTCCAACCCCTCTACACCATTGGACGCCTCAAAGACTTCGTAGTCATTGTGGTAGAACTGAGTTATGTAAGAGCGGATGTCGTCATTATCGTCCACCACAAGTATTCGTGGGCGCATAGGCTCACTCTCATCTCTGTCGTCCACTTCGAAGTGGGTATCCTTGCTATTGGAGAGTTGTTCGGTGTAGGTATTGTTGTCGAGTGTTTCCCCCTCAATCATACGCTCCATTTGTGGCAGTCTAACAGTAATTGTTGTACCGCTCTCGGGGTTGCTACTTGCAAATACGGTGCCTTGATGCATCTCTACAAAAGCTTTGACAATTGCCAGACCAATACCCGAACCATAGGTGTTGCCTTCTAACTGATAGAAACGGTCGAAAATCTGATTGAGTTTGTCGAGAGGTATGTAGGCGCCGGAATTGTTCATTTCGAGTCGGATGCAAGGTGCACCTTCCTCCTCGTAGTTGCTTATAATAATCGTAATGACGCCACCTTCAGGGGTGTATTTAAAGGCATTGGATAGAAGATTGTAGTATATCTGTTCCACCTTGTCCTCATCAAGTATTATGGAGTAGTTCCCATTGGTCGTGTGTTGCACGCGCAGGTCGATGTGTTTGCGCCTGAAAATGGGTACAAAGGAGTCATTCCACTCTGCTACTTTTTGGGCAAAGTCGACCTCCGAAAAGTGGAGTTGCAACTTGCCGTTCTCGTATTTGCGAAAATCGAGAATTTGGTTTACAAGTCGTAGTAGGATGTTTACGTTGCGACTGATGAGCCCCATAAGGTAGAGCCTTTCCTTCTCGGGGAGATTCTCTTTGCAGAGCCTATCGAGGGGATCGGCAATAAGGGTGAGAGGTGTGCGGAATTCGTGAGATATGTTGGTGAAAAATACCAATTTAGCCTGTGTTGCTTCCTCCACTTGACGTGAGAGTTCAATGAGTTGGTCGCGCTGTGCTTCGAGCTGACTCTTTTGCTCCGTAATATCCTGATTTTGCTCCAAGAGCTTCTGATTGAGACGGTTTTTGGATTTTAGGGCAGTGGCGAGGATGACGAGCATAACGATTACGAGTGCCAGGAGGAGCATACTGAGGAGCGTAATTGTTCGCTGGCTCGAATAGGCATTAGTGTAGGCGCCAACTCGCCGGTTGAGCTGTTCGATTTTGACCTCTTGTTCGGTAATGTAGAGTCCCTGCAACTCCATAACCTTTACATTGGTCTTGTCGATAATGGCTGTGCTGAGTGTAGTTTCGCGCTCAAAACCCCTACCTTCGAGAATGTCGAGTGCAGTACGTAGAACCACATCCACTCCCGAGGGGTACATAAAAGTAGCATCAAAGATGCCTTGCGATACCAATCCCACACCATTCGTCTCGCCCGGTAGAGCATCAATGCCCAAGAATTTTATTCCTTTCTCTCTGCCGACACTTTTGGCGGCACGATAGGCTCCATACGCCATAATGTCGTTGTGGGCAAAGACTACGTCAATGTTGTCGTGTTCGGATAGTATGGAGAGCATCTGAGAGTACGCTCTATCCTCAATCCACATAGCATCCTCTGAACAGAGTACCTCTATGTCCTTTGCGTTTCGTACTACATTGAGGAAACCCTGATGGCGCTCTATGGCAGGTGTAGAACCCATAAGTCCCGTAATCTCCACCACCTTGCCTCCTCGTGGCAGCATACCTCTAACGTAACCACCAACAGCCTGACCTATCTGGTAGTTGTTGGCACCCACAAAGGCAGTGTAGCAGTCTGTCAGCACATTGCGGTCTACGACAATGACGGGTATACCCTTATTGTATGCCTCCTCCACGACGGGAGTTATGGCAACAGCCTCGTTTGGCGACACGATAAGTAGGTCTACACCACTCTCTATGAAGTAGCGTATATCCTCTATCTGCTGAGCATTGTTGCCTTCTGCGGTACGGATGTCGAGCGATATGTTGTCGTAGAGCATAGCCTCGCGCAACATATCTCGGTTCATCTTATCTCTCCACTCATCGTTCGTGCACTGCGAAAAGCCCACACGGAACATCTTTTTCTCCATCGAGAGCCTATCGCACGCCGAAAGTGCAACAACTCCCATCAGGAAGGTCGCCAATCTGCATATATTTCTGAGTGTCCGCATCTTAATACCTCTTCTTGACCGCCTTTCTTTATGCCTTTAATTCTTCGGGAATGATGGGCATAGCACCACTCTGGGTGCAGACGTATGCCGCCACCTCAACAGCCTTGCGATGAGCCTCCTCGATGGTTTTGCCACCGAGTAGCGATGCTACAAATGCCGCTGTAAACGAGTCGCCCGCACCTACCGTGTCGGCAATTTTCACTTTGGGTGTTGGCAAGAACGAAGAGCCATCTTTGTGGAAGATGTGGCTACCCTTTTCGCCACAAGTGAGGATGACCATTCGTAGTCCATAGCGCTCCATCATATAGCGGCTACCGCGCTCGAAATCCTCCACATCGTAGCCGAGCATTTTGCCCACAATGCAGAACTCTTCATCGTTAATTTTCAGCACATTACTCTTGGCGAGTGACTCTTCGATAATCTCGCGCGAGTAGAACGCTTGGCGCAGGTTTATGTCGAAGATGCGGAGGGTTTTATCGCCACTCTCCATCGAGTCGAGGAAGAGATTGATGGCATTGCGCGACTGCTCGGAGCGTTGTGCGAGCGAGCCAAAGCAGAAGGCGCAGCAATTTTTAGCCACCTCCACAAGTTCCTTGTTGCAGGGGATATTGTCCCACGCAACACCCTCGCAAATCTCGTAGGAGGGCACACCCTTATCATCGAGTGTTACTTGCACCGTACCCGTAGGCTCTGCCACAATGGGTACTATGTTGTTAATTCTCTTCTCACGGAGGATATTTATAATCTCACGCCCCAGCTCATCGTTGCCCACAGCGCTAATTGCCAGACTCTCGATGCCGAGTTGTCCAACGTGGTAGGCGAAATTTACGGGTGCGCCGCCTATCTTCTTGCCTGTGGGGAATACATCGAAGAGCAGTTCGCCCATACCAACTACAATCTTCTTAGTCTGCGTCATATCGTTATTGTGTTTTTAGTCGTTAATCAATGGTAGTATGTTAGTCCAAATGGAGTTTAGGATTGTGGCGCCATTGCCGGCGTGGGATGTCAGAGCCACAACAGCATTGTGTTCGGGGAAGATGACGCAGTATTGGCTCCACGCACCATCTAAGCGGTATGCCCCATCGGTACAACACCACATCTGATAGCCATATCCCTGATGCCATTGGTCGCGCACCATCGTCTCTTTGAATTTTTCAAGTTCAATAGGGTCTGTAATACGTCCCTCGTACTGCATTATTTGGGGCGACATAGCCTCGTAGAACCACTCCTCAAAGAGGAGTTGTTTGCCCTTCCACTCGCCTCGTTGCAACATAAACTGTCCCATTTTGGCGAGCGACTCTGTGGAGATATGCAATCCCCAGCCACCGGCGTTGTAGCCCTGTGGCGACTCGTTCCAGATAAACTCCTCTATACCAAGAGGTGTGAAGAGTTTTTCGTCTAAATAGTCGGCGAGTTTTTTGCCCGTAACCCTTGATACAATCACCGAGAGTAGATATGTATTCATCGAATTGTAGTGATACATTGTGCCCGGACGGAAGTCGAAGGGTGCCGCGAGGGTTTCCCTTGCCCAATCGAACTGCTTACCGCTCGAAGCACGCCCTATGTAGTCGTGTCGCAGACCGGAGGACATAATCAGAAGGTCGTGGAGGGTTATCTCTTGGAGCCACTCGTGGGGTTCTGTGGGGAGTTCTTCGGGGAAGTAATCCACCACCTTGTCGCTTAGCGATAGGAGCCCATCCTGCACCGCAAAACCCACAGCCGTAGCCGTAAAGGTTTTGCTCACGCTCCACATAATGTGGAGTTCGTCTGCCGAGTGCGAGGGTGCATAGTTCTCATAAACCACCTTGCCATCTTTGACAACCATAAGGCTGTGGAGCTCGTTGCAGGCCTCGCCCCAAGTATCCTCAAAGACCTTGTCGCCTGCCGTCTCGAAGCGTGCAAACTCCTCTGCCGAGCCTCGTGGCAGGGAGGTGTTGTTGCAGGCACTCATTGCCATCATAGCCACGAGTGCCGCAACAAAGCCCATATATCTACAACATTTCATCGTTTCGAGCGGTTAAATTCTAATTGTGAGGGGTGTAAGAGTTCGCTATTTGAGTTTAAGCTCTTTCTCAATCTCTTCGAGCGATTTGCCCTTAGTCTCGGGGATGCAGAACTTAATGAACAAGCCAGCTGCCAAGCAAAGTGCGGCAAAGATACCGAATGCCACATTGGTGCCCAGCGTGCTCTCAACCCAGGGGTAGAACTGTACGCAGATGAAGGCGCAAGCCCAACTGATGCCGGTCGAGAGAGCCATTGCCGTACCACGAATGTAGGAGGGGTACATCTCGGACGTTACCACGAACATAAGTGGCGAGAGCGAGAGAGCAAAGAAGGCGATGTAGGCTACGATTGCCACAAGGATACCAATCTCGTTGGGATTGGGAATGGAGAATGCATAGGCGATGTAGGAGAGCGAGAGCACCAAACCCGCACAGCCCCACAGGAGCAGAGTCTTTCTGCCGAACTTGTCGCACAACCACAAGGCGATGACCGTAAAGAGCAAGTTTGCGGCACCGATGTAGATAGTCTGCAACAGAGGGTCGCTACCCGCAATACCGAAGCTACCGAGAATACCGGGTGCGTAGTTAATTACCACGTTGATACCCGTAATCTGCTGGAAGAATGCGAGCATAGAGCCGAGGAATACGACTTTGCCGATTTTACCCTTGAAGAGTTCGGAGAATTTGGCACCTTTCTCTTTTTTCTCATTTGCCGAAGCGAGAATAACCTCGCGCTCTTCGTTGTCGAAACCATAGCGTGAGATGGCTTTTTCTGCCTCCTGCATCTTGCCACGCTGTACGAGCCAGCGGGGGCTTTCGGGGAGTACCAACAACAAGAGAATATCCACAATGGCGACTACCAAAGGCAAACCCAGCATCAGGTGCCACGAGAGAGCCTTGGGAGCAAAGAGGTAGTTGCACGAGTAGGCCACCAGGATACCAATCACTACAAAGAGTTGGTAGAACGACACGAAAGTACCGCGCAACTTTGCGGGCGAAATTTCGGTGATGTAGGTGGGAATAACTGCCGAAAGCACACCAACACCCAAACCGCCAATAAAGCGATAGACAACCAATGCAGCAGCTCCATTGGAGAGCATAGAGCAACCCGCTGCCGAGAGAGCGAGCAGAAGAGCCGACACATAGAGCATCGGTTTGCGTCCATAGCGGTCACTCATACCGCCACCCACCAGCGCACCCACAAGGCAACCAACCATAAGGGCACTTGTCACAAAGCCTTTTGCCATAGCCGAGAGTGAAAACTCTGCCACGATAATATCAATAGCACCCGATATGCCGCCCATATTCAGACCGACAACCAGCGCACCAAATGCAGCCACAAAGGCGTAGAAGAAGATTAAAGTTTTGTTTTTCATAAGGCAAAAACGGTTTTTGTATTTATAGTTCTTTTATTGTCAAGTTCCTGATGGTTGCGCTGCCACCTATGGTGTGGAAACTCAGTCGGGAGTAGCGACCTTGTGGGAATACGAGGTTTGAGATGGCGGCAATATCCGTAAAACACTCCACCGAAGTGCGGTCCACAACCATAGTGATGTGTTGCTCGGTACTCTCCGATAGGGGAGCCTCTGAGATTGACGGGAAGCGAGGATTGAAATCTACCTCGCCACTATTTGTGCGATCAACTCTTATAACGCCCTCCACAAAGTCGAAGCACACATCCACCCACTCGCCACTATCGTTGAAGAGTTTGAGCCCCACGACCTGAGCCGAGAGGTTTTCGATGTCGCACTCCACTGCAAATGCTCCCTCTTTGCTGTCGTGTCGCCAAGCGTTGTATTTGTCCTTGACTTCAACAGCCTCTTCCGAGAGAAGTGTGTGGCTGTGAGCCATAACCTCTTGGGCGGGTTCTGTTACGAGTTTGGGTTCTCCGCTGTAATTTACAAGTTTGAGTTGGTGTGGGAGTGACATATAGCCCCTATAACCCTTTGTGGGCAGGTCGTTGGCGTAGTCCCAATTGTTCTGCCAACCGACCACCACCTTGCGACCATCCTCCACGCCGCTCCACGATACGGTGGCGTAGTAGTCGCGACCATAGTTGAGCAGGTCTGCCTCAGGTTGTTTTTTGTCGGGTGTGAAGCGATGACCATCGAACTCACCCACAAAGTATTGCACCGAGGAGCCACCCCTCTCGGGGATGCTTAGTGAGCAGAGCAATACCCACTTGGTGCCATCCTCATAGGGCAACTCAAAGAGGTCGGGGCACTCCCACACTCCCGTATGGTAGCCATAATCCTCGCCACAGCGACTCTCAAACGTCCAATCCGTGAGGTTTGCGGAAGAGTATATCTCCATAGCATTGCCCGCAGCAAGTACCATAATCCAACGCTCTCTTGGCGCATACCAAAAGACCTTGGGATCGCGGAAATCTGCCCTGTGGCTTGTGAGTACGGGGTTGTGTTCGTATTTCGTAAAGGTCATCCCGCCATCGAGACTGTAAGCGATGCTTTGTGTTTGGCGTGCGCCTGCCGAGGTGTAGATTGCCACCACTGCGCCCTCGCCAAAGCCAGCCGTATTGTGCTCATCGACCACTGCCGAGCCAGAGAATATAGCTCCCAATTCATCGGGATAGAGTATGTCGGGAAGATGCTCCCAATGCACAAGATCGCTACTTACGGCGTGTCCCCAACTAAGGTTGCCCCACTTTGAGCCATAAGGGTTGTGTTGATAACAGAGGTGCCACTCGCCGTTTTTGTAGAACATTCCATTGGGGTCGTTTGTCCACCCCCTCTCGGGTGAAAAGTGTACATACTGACGATAGGAACTGTCTGGTGCTTGTGGAGTGGTTGTGAGTTGCTGCCAACAAATGTTTTCGTATGAGCAGTTCTCTACCCTTAATCTCTCCACCCCCTGCATTGAAATGGGCATATAGTAGTCCACTTTGGTTTGTGACAAGCGGACACTCAAAGGAGTTATGCGGTCATTGGCACCCACAGCAGTAACTTGTGCCTCGGGAGCACTCTCCTCAATGGGTAACCATAAGCACTCCACCGACTCTGAAACCGAAACTACGGATGAAAGGTTGTTCGCGTGTTTGACACTAATTTCCGATGTACAGCTTATTGCAAGCAGTTCCACTGCCAACAAAAGTGTTATATTAAGTCCAAATTTCATATCTTAGCACGATTACTTATTCCACTTTTTCCAATACCACGCAATCCAAACCGAACATATAGCCAAGCGATGCGGGATTTTTGCCAACAATCCTTGCTTCGAGCAAGATTTTATTCTCTTTGGCAGTGGTTTTGCCCAAATCAATCTCGCCCGAATTGACTACTGCGGCAAAATAGCTGTCCAGCACTCTTGTCTTCTTGCCACCGAGTAGGAACAGCACTTTGCCATAGTCGGCAGCCTTTGTGGCGTGGAGTTTTACATTATATGTTCCATTTTCCTTGACGGGAATTACTACTCTTATCCAGTCGCCCGTTGTGCCACCAAAGCAAGTCAGCTGTTTGCCGCCACTCCACACACCATCGGGGAAGCCGAGCATACTCTGACGGTCTATTTGTAGGGCCTGCGACTTGGCAGCCACTTCGAGCGATTCCATCTCTATCGAGCTGGGAAAGGTGTATTTTGCGGGGTCTGCGGGGGGGGTGGGCATCTCGCGCTTAGCCTCCATTATATCCGTGGTATCCTCTGCCACAGAATCTATATCGCCATACCAATAGACCGTAGTGGAGTAGTCTACTGCGCCCGGCACCCAACTAATCATCTCCAAGTCGAAAACAAGACTCTCTTTGAAAGGTATAGCATCGAGTGCTCGTGTGCGTAGCCAAGTGTTGTAACCCTTCGAGGATGCCAAGTCGGCACGAGGTGCACCTCCAAATGGGGTGTGGAAGGGTACTACGGGAGCCCACGAGGAGTTGTAGTAGTCCTCTGTGCCCGTACCAAAGTGAGAGGGGAACTCTTCGCCATCAACATATATTTTCTCGTCACCCTCGCCGTACCATGCTCTGGCGTAGTTGAAGAGCGTTAGCATATCGCCACGATAGACACCTGTGCCTTTGAGTGTGGCAAAGCGCCAGTCGTAGCACTCCGAGTGGTTGTTGGTCACAGGCAGCCCATACTCACTACGCCACGCAGAGTGAAAGTAGAGCGAGCGCTCGTTCCAATTGTAACGAGAGGTAACAGCCTCCACCTCTACGGTAGCACTGTTATCGGCAATGTTTTCTATTGAGAGAGTTGCCTCCTTGCGATAGGGCATAAGCCAATTGATGCTCACACTCTCCTTGCCGTCTGAGTTAAGCCATAGGCTCTTCACTTCGGGTGTACCCATTCCGGCACCTGCAAGGTCCGACAAGGGAACGCATACGGTATGTGCTCCATCGAACGACATACGGACCAATAGGCGACGTGTAGCCTCACCCCAATCATCCACCTCTTTGCACCTGACGATGATAGACCTAATAACCCTCTCGCCTTTGGGCATATCAAGCCTAAGACTCTCGCCCGGAGAGAGCACACCACCACTTTTTGTGGTGCGCCCCTTGACGGATATGGGGGTGGTTAGGATTTTGGCCGTTTCGGCAATCTTTTTCGAGGCGCGTTTTGCCACCTCTACCGAGAAACTCTCTATTTGCACACTATCTGCATAGCGGCGGAAGTTGGCTTGGAAATAGCGAGGTACACCATTCCAGCCTTGTGGTTCTTCGAGAGTTATCTTGCACGAGCGACCATAGGGAATGGGGAGGAAGAGCGTACTACCGCCCTTTACACCCACCTCGTAACTTGTGTGCGTATTGAGCAGACCCTCGCTCAGAGCCGACAAGCCAAAGCGGTGGAGGTCGTAGGCGGGGATTATCCAGTCGGGTTCAAGATGACCATCAAAGTAAAACCTTAGTGTCGAGCGTGGTGAGTGGGTGGTTATCCAGATGCGTGTGATAACGCCCGGGTGATTCTCCTCGAAGATAACTTTCTCAACCCTCCCGTCAATGGTGTCTGTGCGGATAATTCCGAAACCATCGTTGTTGGCAAACCAATCCTCTTTGCTCTGATGGTTGTCCGAGCGACGGTCGTGGCTACTTGTCTGCATCTGTTGGTACTCCACTTTGGGAAACTCGCACACGCTTTCCCACGAAACCATCTCGTCCAAGAAATCCTCTATGGTAAGTATCTTGCCACTCTCCGAGCAACTCAAAACACCTACCATTAGTGCTATAATTACAACTATCTTTTTCATAATGTGGTGACAGTAAATCTAATTAATAATCAACCGCAGGCATATCCTCTGCCAGCGTTTGTGCATCACCATACCAAAATATCGTGTTCGCAAGGTCGCACAAACACTCCTGACCCTGCATTTCTAAGTCGAATTGGAGCGACCGAGAGAAAGGAATCTTATCCAAAAAGCGACAGCGATAGTGGGTATTATTCCCTTTAAATTTAGGCTCGTCAAGTCTGGGCTCGCCACTCTGTGGTGCGTTGAAGCGAAAGTAACCACAAAAGCTATAATAGTCTTCCAAGCCCGTACCATAATGCGAGGGGAAATCCTCCCCATCGACCCATATCTTTTCGTCACCCTCGCCATTCCAGTCCGAATTGGGACTGCAAATGGTGTAGACGTCGCCCACGAATACTCCTCTGCCACCCGAGATGCGCGTAAAATCCCATTCGTAGCCGTTGATGTAGTCGTGCCACAGTTTTACCGTCACATCCTTATCCTCTTTGTGGCGTGCGTGGAAGTAGAGCGAGCGTGCATCCCATACGTAATCTGCAAGCGACACCACGGAGGCAATATTCACATCCTGCGATGATATGTTGTGGTACTCTATCTTGGCTTCCGACTGATATGGCATCAGCCAACGTACAGCCATAGCACCCTTGCCATCGGAAGTGTAGCGTGCACTCTTTTGGTAGTAACCACCTATACCCACAGCAGCCAACTCCGACAGAGGAACTTCTATGGTGGTGTTGGAGTCGAAGGTTGCCCTCACAACGATGCTGTCAAGCAACAGTGCTGTATTATGAGCCTCTGAGCTGAGCGACACCTTCAACTCGGAGACGGCTCTTGTACCCGAGGGTAGCTCAAAACCCTTTTGCTCTCCCGTTGCAAGAGCCATCGCATTCTCGTAGGTGCTATTAACGCGAGGCGCAGGATTTAGTAATGCTTCGTTAACGGCTTTTATTTTGCTCTTGTTGGCAATCAACTGATCTTTGGAGAAGGTCTTCACTTTGGCATCTTTGCGGTAGCGGCGATAGTTGATATGGTAGTAGCGCGAGGTGGTGTATGGGTCGTCTGTGAGCTCCTCGATGGTAATCTTACACGAAGTGGAGTAGGGGATGGGCAGGTAGAGAACACTACCCCTAATCCAATTATTGCCGGGCTGTACCAAACCATCGCCGAGTTTTACGCCCGTATCGCCCGCAAAGTCCTGCAAATCGAAACTCGAAATTTTCCACTGCGGAGTAATAGAGCCGTCAAAGTAGAAGCGAATGACCGTATTTGTGCTACCAAACGAGGTGAGCCAGATGCGCGTGATGACTCCCGGATTTTCCTCTTCGAAAATCACTTTTTCGAGTCGGTTGTCGCGCTGCTCGAAACGTTCGTAGCCCCAGCCATCATCGTTGCGAAACCAATTTTCTGGGTCGTTGGGTGTTACAGAGCGGCGGTCGTAACTACTCGCCTGCCGCTGGGTGTACTCCTCCGATGGGAAGCGTGTCATCTCGTCATCGGAGATCATTTCGTCCAACAACCCTCTAAAAGTTATGGTAACCGGAACTATTGGCTCTGGATCGGGTGTTGGCTCCTTGCCACACTCGCACTCCTCTTTGCCACACACATCGCAGACCTCCTTATCCTGAGGCTGAGGATCGACATCGGGCTGGCACGAGCAGAGTGTTGGCATCCCAATAATCAGGGACGCGGACACTACCAATATTGTATTAATTCGTTTCATACTTTTACTTGTTCTTCCAGGATGGGAAACATACTCAACTACCAACCGAGGTTTTGTACCATCCGGTCGGGATTTTTATCCACCTCGCTCTGAGCAATGGGGAAGAAGTAGTGAGTTGGTGCCTCAAATACTCGCTCTTCGCACATAACTCTCTCATAGAAAGCATCATCGCTTATCGAAGAGCCCTCCATAATATTGAGGCAGTGTACGGCTTTACCCTCGGTCTGGGGAGCAATTTTCCAACGCCTAACATCGAAGAAACGGTGGTTCTCGAAGGCGAGTTCTATGCGCCTCTCGTGACGGATACGCTCCCTCATCTCGTCTTGAGTGAGGTTTTTGGGCAACTCGGGAAGACCAGCTCTCTCGCGTATGGCATTCACAGCCTCGTAGCACTCTTCGGTAGGACCATAGTACTCGTTGATGGCCTCCGCAAGGTTGAGGTAGAACTCGCCCACACGGAAATAGTTCCAAGTGGTCCTGGTTGCTACAAAGGGGGTAGATGTGATGTTTATGTTGTTGTGTTTGCGCATTAGATAACCTGTCTTGCAGTAGTCCGAGGAGCCATACTTCTTGCCATCAATGCCATTATACCACAATTCGAGTGTGTGACTGTGTTTCCAGGTTTGACCCGCAAAGTTGATACTCGCATAGAAACGAGGCTCACGATTGACATACATATTTCTCACCCCCGAGGGCCAATAACCATTGGCATTTGCCGAGGAGGTGTATCCATTCTCCATATATCCTGCTGCGGAGTTGATGATGGGAGTTTTGCCGTCAGCCTCGTAGCCGAGGATGGGCGACTCGCCATTTGCCATCTGGTAGGCATCAACCAACTCTTGTGTGGGGTTGAAAATAGAGGGGCAACCATAACTGATGGGGTCGGAACACCACATATGGTGCCAATAGTCACCCATATTCTTAGCCCAGATAATCTCATCATTCCAGTTCTCAATAAAAACCTCTTCATAGTTCTTCATTGGATCTTGTGTGGCGCTGTAATGGAGTTTCAAGTTTGCCTTGGCGAACTCTTCTAAGGCATCCATTTGGGCATCTACGGCACGTTTCCACTTCTCTTTGTCGTAGGTCTGCGAGATGAGGCTTTTGCCCGTGTCGGGGTCTTTAAGTCGAGCGAGTTCGGTGTTGCCGTTGTAGAGCGGGCTGGCTGCATAGAGCAGAACGCGGGCACGCAAAGCATAGGCTGCCGATTTGATGGGACGACCATACTCGGTGGTCGCACGCGTGGTGGGCAACAAATCGTATGCATCCTCACAATCTTTCACGATGGCTTCTACACACTCATCGAAGGGTTTGCGGACAATGGCACCCCAGTCGTCATCGGTAGCTACCACATAGTCGATGATTGGAATAGGTCCGTAGCAACGCAACGACAAGAAGTGCATAAATGCCCTCAGGAAATACGCCTCGCCCGAGAGTTCATCCATTTCGGCTTTTCCCATATTGGGAACGCGCGAGATGTTTGCGAGGAAGGTGTTGATAGTCCTAAGCGAACAGTAGGTCTCTGCCCATACGGGTACTCTGGTGATGTTGGTGGCATTCCACGAACCTGCATTGATAAGGTGGGCGTATGAGGCTCCGAAGGCAATCTCCATTTCGTCACAACCACCCGTGAAGGGCGAACGCCACGCACCATCATCGGCAAAGTTAGCCTCCGAGGGCAACCACGAATAGCAGTTCCAGAGCCATTGACGAGCCCATTCGGGGTTGGTAAAGACTTCGTCTTTGGTCATATCGTCATCGGGAGTCTTTTCGAGGTAATCCTCCAAAGACTCGCAAGCGTACGTTCCAACAACAACTGCTGCAATAGCAAACAAACGATATATCTTTCTCATAGTCATTTCTTTTGTTACATAGGAGGTTTAGAAATCAATCTGGCAGCCTAGGTTAATGGTGCGTTGTTGGGGATAGTTACCCGTACCACTATCCACCTCGGGGTCTACGAATCCTAAGTGGTCGAAGCAGAGTAGGTTGATACCATTGATGAACACCCTTGCCCCTGCAATGCCAAGCTTGCGAGAGGTTCGCTCTGCAAGTCGATAGCCAATCTCGGCATTTTTGAGTTTCAGGTAACTTGCATCCCTCATATAGAGTGTGCTGATGACGTAGTTATTTGGGTTATTGCCATCAATAACTGCGGGATACTTGGCATTTGAGTTGTCTGCACCGGGTATCCAACGGTTGTCGTAGTACTCGCGCGAGATGTTGTAGCGGGGATACTCCAACGAGTAGGGCCACATATCCTCGCTCGTAAGGAACATATTGGCATTGGTGGCTCCCGTAAAGCCGAGCGAGCAATCCCATTGCCCGTAAGAGAGCGAAAGACCAAAACCAAACATTACCTCGGGCATACGTCCATAGCCGATATACTCCCTGTCGTAGGCATCAATAACACCATCGCGGTTCTTGTCTTTATACTTCACATCACCCGGATATACCGTTTTGGAGAGTTTCTGGGTGGGCGAATTTCTGATATCGTCTTCGTCCTCGAAGAAGCCTATTGCCACATATCCGAGTGGCTGACCGATACTTGTGCCGCGAGTGTTTTGGTAAGCCCACTTAGCCTGTGGCGAGTCATCCTCAATTATGACATTGTGTGCATAGGTATAGTTTGCATAGGCAGAGAAGAATAGCCCATTGTTGAAGGTCTTTTTGAACTCCAACATAGCATCGAAACCCTTGTTGTTTACCTCGCCGAGGTTGGCGTAGGTGGCGGCAGTAATACCCGTTACAATCGGAATGGTGCCACGAGTGAGTAAAATATCCTTCCTATCCTCATTAAAGAAGTCGAATTGGAGACTCAGAGCCTCATCAAAGAGCCTCAAATCGAAACCGATGTCGGTCTTGTAAGCCTTCTCCCAAGTCACATCGGCAGCGAGTTTGCCCTCGAAGATACCGCCGTAATTCTGCTGGGTGGTACCGAAGATTGCGCCATTGCCATAGGTTACGGTCGAGATGTAGAGGAACCTATCGCCACCAATCTGGTCGTTACCTACAACGCCATACGAGCCCCTGATTTTCAGGTAGATAGCATCGCCAAATACCTTCTGCCAAATATCCTCATCAGAGATAACCCAACCGAGCGAAACGGAGGGGAATAGACCGTAGCGGTTACCCTTCTTGAAATTCTCCGAGCCGTTGTAGCCGAAGTTAAACTCTGCCATATAGCGGTGAGCGTAGTCGTAAGTAAGACGACCTGCCAAACCTTGCTGGCGGTAGGGAAGATTGAGGAGCGACGAGCCTGCGGTGAGGTTCTTGTAGTCGCGGCGGTTGAAGAGCAACATCGACGAGAGGTTGTGGTCGTCATTGAAGGTGCGTGCCCAATTGACTGCCACATCGAAGTAGTAGGAACGGTTTGCCGAGTTGGAGAAACCATAAGCCATACTACCCTGTTCGCGAATAACATTGTAGAGATCTTCGCCATTCTCGTCTTTACCCATATAGCGTTTCATCCCGTAGCTGATATAGCGGTTGCTGTAATTAGCAAACATCATATCGTAAGAGAACTTCGAGGAGAGCGACAAACCTTCGGTTACCAAGTTAGAGAGGTCCCAACGGAGGTTTGCGGTACTCTGAATGGTCGAGATAAACTGTTTTGCATAACCACTCTGTGTTGTAAGAGCCCAAGGGTTGAGTACGATAGCCGAAGCACCACTACCGGGTGTGCCATCGGGGTTGCGCACAGGCGACGAGATTGGTGAGTTCTGACGCATTGTAGCAAAGATGATGTCCGAAGCTGTGCCGGGGTAGGTTTTGTCTTGGAAGATACCACCGAGCGAGAGGTTGAAAACCAAATCTTTGGTGATATTAACATCCGTGTTGGAGCGGAAGTTATAGCGGTCGGAGCGGGTGTTTGTGCGATACTTGTAGGAGGGGTCCTCTTTGAAAAGACCGCTCTGGCTGGTGTATCCCACATTGAGGAAATATCGGATGATTTCGTTACCACCCGAGATGTTCACGTTGTTGATGGTCTGCCAAGCCGTGCGGTTGAGCACCTCATCAATCCAGTTTACGTTGGGGTAGAGATAGGGGTCGCTACCATCTTGGAATTTCTGCAACTCCTCGGGAGTCCAAGGCATACTTGCCTCTGCGCCTTTGGTGTGAGCCACAGCCTCGCACATCAGCGAAGCGAACTCGTAGGCGTTGATATATTGTGGGAAACGAAGACCCTCGAGAGTGGCATACTCCGAACGGATAGTCACTTTGGGTTTTCCCATAGAGCCTTTTTTTGTGTTGATAAGGATGACACCATTTGCACCCCTCACACCATATACTGCGGTTGCGGAGGCGTCTTTGAGGATTGTGAAACTTTCAATCTCTTGGGGGTTTATGAGGTTGAGGTCGCGCTCGACACCATCGACCATTATCAGGGGCGCCTTGTCACCCCAGGTTGCCATACCCCTAATATATATGGTGGCATAGTCGTTACCTGGCTCGCCTGTCGATTGGCGACTTATGATGCCGGGCATCGAACCACCCAATACATTCGAGAGCGTCACACTTGGACGGCTTTCGAGCTTTTCGGGTGCAAGTTGCGAGAGAGCTCCTGTTACGGTCTCTTTCTTCTGCACACCATAACCTACGACCACCACATCTTCGAGCACCTGACCCGAAGAGCGCATAACTACGTTGTGGGTGGTTTGGGAGGTGTATTCCAACTCAACCGTTTGGTAGCCCAGATACTCATAGAGCACGATGTCGCCCTTTTGGAGTCCCGAGAGGGTGTATGTGCCGTCGGTTGCGACTATGGTTCCTTTGGTTGAATCTTTTACAATGACACTTGTGCCCACCATTGGGTTGCCGTCAATATCGACAACCATACCGCTGAGCTCACCCGCCGACTGCGCCATTGCTACGCTACTCTGCGCGAGCAGTAGCAGCATCACCATAGCCCTATATAATGCGTGTAAACGTTTCTTCATAACGCCGTTGTTATTGGGTCGTAAATAGTCTTCTTTAAGTTTATACAAACCTCCCTGTCCTGCAAAAGAGCAGGGAGGTTTGCGTATGGGTTAGAACTTGCTTCTGTGGGGCAGGTGCCCACACCAGAAGTGAATAATTAGCGTGTTATCACCTCACAGTTGTTGGTGTTGTTGAGCGATACGGCATCAATAACCTGATTGGCACGTTTGTAGAGAGTGGTGCAGTTTATGTTATTGTCGAGGTTTACAACAATCATATGGTCTGCGCACTGGCTAACGTCAACGGTAGTGAAGTTGCAAGTGAAGCCCCAGAATTCGTTCAGAAGGGGAGTATTGAGGGTAATGTTCTCCAACTTCTGGCTGTCGCGCACTGCCAGATAAACCAATCCGGGAAGATCCAGCGATACGCTTGTGAGATTGGTGTTAATCAGGCGAATGTCGCGGAGCAAGGGGCAGTTCTCGATAGTAATCTCATCCACACTGTTGCCCTCCCAACGGTTGATGTCCTCATAGTTGATGTGGTCGAGAACCGGGCAGTTCTTGTAGGTTACTTTGCCTACGTTGGTGCCCCAGCAGACAGTCTGCCAGAGAGCAGGCATATCCACAAAGTTCATATCGCACTCTACGGGAGAGCTGTTCATATCCATATAGTAGAGGTTGGACGAACCTTCAAATGTGGTCGATTTCATTGAGGAGTTGTTGAACTGCCAAACGATACGCAGAGCAGGCATATTGGAGAAATCCGTAGCCTCCAAAGCGGGGTTGTTCATAACATAAGCCTCCTCCAAAGCCGAGCAACCGCTAACATTGATAGAGGTAAGGTTGCTTGCATTGCCGCAGTGGAACCATTTGAGAGCCATAGAGTTCTTCAAATCTACCGAGCTGAGTTTGTTGCCGTGGATATTGAGGTACAGCAATGCGGGGAATCCATTCTCGGGGATGATGAACTCTTCAAGAGGAGCTTGGTCAAGGTTTATCTCAGTACAATTTACCAGTGCCGAAGCGTCAAGACGTTTGGTGTTGGTCCAGTATGCGTTGAAGACCTGCAATGACTCACAACCGGTAACGCTCACGCTGTCCCAGTGCGAACCCTGAGCAAAGAGGTGTGTAAGCGACTTGCAGCCGTCTACATTTACAACGCCACCCGATACATCCTCGGGACGCTCCCAGCACCAGAGAACTCTGAGGTTCTCCAAACCGCTTGCATCTACATTTTGGACTCTCGACTGCTGAACGTAGCACTCGGTAAGAGCAGTACAGCCCTGAATGTTGAGAGTTTCGAGAGTGGAGTTGTCTGCCCACAAACCGCTCAGTGCGGTATGGTTGCTAACATCGATGTTCTTGATGTTGGTGAACTGCAAAGCGAGAATTGCGAGCTGAGGATTGTTAGCCACGTTAATTTCGCTAACCTGAGTGTGGTGGATGCTAAGCTCGATGAGTTGGATGTTGTCCTCGACATTTACACCTGTTAGAGCGGTGTTGTATGCGTGGAGATATTTCAGATTTTCCAAGCCTGCGGTATTGATAGTTGTGAGGTTGGCGTTGTCGAAGAGCCAAACAATCTCCAATGCGGGGTTCTTTGAGAGGTCAGCCTCAGTCAGGTTGTTGACGTGCAAACGCAACTCTTTCAAGGCGGTAAGCTGCTCAATACCTGCAATGGTAGTAATGCCGCGGTCGGGAGCCTCAATGCTTACAACGCTCTCTGCCTCGCTAATCTGCAACTTGCCATCGTTCGAGAGGTCGAAGTTATCGATGAGGTATGCCTGCAATGCTGCGTCCTCCACCTCTACGGTAGGCTCGGTCGAGGTCGAGAAGGAGATCTGCTCGCCATAGGCAGCACCATTCTTATTAGTCGCGTACGCGCGTACGTAGTAGGTCATATCTGGCTCCAGGCCGTCAATTTCCGACACGAAGACACCCTCATTAGCTTCGTCAATGGTGTAAAAACCTGTGAGATCGGGATTCTCCGAGGTACCCCAGCATACACCACAAGCAGTAATCTCTTCGCCACCGGTTGCAACAATAGTACCACCCGTAGTGGCGGTCTCGAAAGTTACATTGCTCATAGCGGTGGTGGTAACTACGGGAACGGTCGAGAGGGTTGTGAAACTTTTTGCCTCGCCATACCACACACCATTGGAGTTCTGAGCCCACGCACGAACATAATAGATAGTACCTACCTCCAAACCTGTGATTTCGGAAGCCCACTCGCCGGTGCCGCTACCGTCCTCGGTCTTATTGTCGGCAATGGTAGGGAGCTCCTTGCCTGCCGCCCAACATACACCGCGAGCAGAGATTGCTGCGCCACCATCGTAAGTGACATTACCGCCACTAACGGCGCTCTCTTCGGTAATTTCAGTAACCTCGGTGGTGGTAATTACCACATTGGGGTCTACGGGTTCGGGTTCGCAACCAAATAACAAGGCTGCAATGCCCACTACTGAAAGAATGTAAAAAAGTCTCTTCATAGTGCTAATAATTTTAGTTTAAATATGTAATTGTGTAAGAGTGTCTTCGTTTTAGTACCACAAAATTCCGTATTTTTGGAGAAAACGAGTAAAACAAATCGCCCAAAGAATGATACATTTGTAACAAAACACAATATATGTGATTTTGATACAAATATTCTCGACTCGACAATCAGCCCCAAGTGGAGATGGCTTGTTTTGACAGTTGCCGCCATATTACGTATTCTTAGGCAGTTACAAACGTATCGAACTAACCAAAACTTTGGGAGTGTATCGTTTTGTCGAATTATGAAAGTCACTGATTATCAAACTACGCGCGTTTTGGGAGGGCATCTGCACTTATATGGTTAGCATAAGAGTTTATCTTGTTGATATTCAGATACTTAATTTGAATATACTGTTTTTTTACTTACCTTTGCCCCAAGCTTTGGCGCACTGAGATTGGTAGCATTGTAAAGCGAAACTAAAACATAATGATGTCACCGACCGCTGGGGTGCAGATTTCACACCCGAGATAGGGGCGCGAATACAAATGGAGCTCGACACCTTCGAGCAAGTAGAGGGGTATATGGCGTATCTCTATTTCGTGTGGCGTGTGGTCATTGAGAGCAATTTCTTTGTAATGCCTTATCGTACCCTTGCCCACGCCTCGGCGGTGTGAGGTTATATATTGTAAATCGCACAACGCTTTGAGTATTCAAGACTAACAAGTAACACCGCCTCCACCGCCTGGATCACAAGAAAAGGCAGACCAAACGGTCTGCCTTTTCTTGTGATACGAGTATTGATATTCCCCATAAATCCTACATTGTCAAAAGAGAGGATTGGTTGTTTGAACAACAAATCGTTTTGGGGTGGTTTATGCCTTCAATTCTTCGGGCAGGACGGGCATTGCGCCACTCTGGGTGCAGACGTATGCCGCCACCTCAACAGCCTTGCGATGAGCCTCCTCGATGGTTTTGTGCCCGAATGGCGGAGGGGTGGTCGAACACTCACTCCCCGCACGAAAAAAGGCAGTTCCCAAGACCGTCCTCTCAATAATCTCCCCTACGAAAGGGGAGGTGCCCGTAGGGCGGAGGGGTGGTCGAACACTCACTCCCCGCACGAAAAAAGGCAGAGCACCGCTCTGCCTTCTCGTGCCTCAACCTGCCAGACTATCGAACTTTCATAGAGGACTACTTGAAGATTGTGGAGTTCATCGAGTGGTTGAAAGAAAACTACCCCGAAAAAGCAACTTTCCTCACAAAAAAGTCTTGACTTCGTGTGTCTATCCTCTTATATTTTGATAGACACATAGTCTAACTGCGCCGATTGTGTCGGCGTGGTTTAAGAATAATTGCAATAATAATTATTAAACAATGTCAAAAATTAAAGACAATGGAAAGAAAAGTTTTGTTATGTACGACTCCTTTGTGGAGACAATGATGCACCTCGATGATAAGGATTTCCGAGAGTGCTTTATGAAAATAAGGGATTATGCTCTTGAAAGAGTTGATGAAGAGAGCAAAAGTCCAATGGTAAATGTAATAATGGCGTTGGCAAAACCCAACCTCGATAGTGCAAGGCGGCGGTATATGGCGAGCGTTGAGAATGGTAAGAAGGGTGCCGAGTATGGTAAACTTGGTGGTGCGCCAAAGGGAAATCAGAACGCCCGCAAAAAACAACCCCAGAAACAACCCCTTGATGTAGATGTAAATGTAGATGTTGAAGAAGATGAAAATGAGAATGAAGAAGTAGATGTGAATGTGAATGAGGATGCCCCCGTTGGGGATATTGTCCCTTCTTCTTTTTCTTGTTTTTCTTCTTCAAGAGCTCCACACACCTATCAAGAACCCCCGAGAGAGGCACCATCACACTCCAACACCCAGAGCATTGAGGCGGAGCAAACAAACAAGGGTGAAACCCATATAAACTCCAAGGTAGATAGTCATTGTGTTTCGCTCGGCACGGGTACGGCAACAAGCAGTGGAAATGGTTTCCAATCACGACACAGAGAGGAGGGTGGAATTAGTATGAGTGAGTATGTAGAGAGTCTCATCAAAAGGGATATTGCGCGATTGGGGGAGGCGGTTCTCAATGGGGAGGAGTACGACAAGACCATCCTCAACCAAGCGATTGACAACCTCATTGCGCTCTATGGTAAGCACGACCGTAAAACGGGATACGCTGCTATTCTTTCCGCAGTCGAACAATATGTTCAAAACAACACCCAATGAGTGTATTCAACCTTCGGGTGTATTCAGAAAAATCGGCAGACCATTTTAAGAGTCTGCCGTTTCTGTATTCGGTAAAGTCAAAGATAAATTGGAATTTACTTTGTCAGCATTTCGATTGCTTCTTCCTTGGTAGCAACAAAAAACACACTCATCCCCTTATTGCTCTCATAGATAAAATCTCTGAGAGGCTTGCTGGTATAGCGAGAGTAATCGCCATAAATTGCAATGCGTCCACCATAGTTGGTGTACTTTTGCAGAATCTCACCAGCAAGCCCAGTGCTGAGGATGAAAA
>JAFTUI010000013.1 GCA_017466345.1 Tidjanibacter sp.
TTGTATTGTCTAACGTCTAACGTCTAACGTCAATAGTCCTAAGGCTCATAGGGCATAGAGGGCTTATAAGAAAATTTTCACTGTTAAATTTTAAATTTTCAATTTTCAACTTTCAACTTTCAACTCTTGCCTTGCAAGATTTGAGAAACCTTCTCGCACTCGCGGTCTATATCGCCGGCACCGAATGTCACCACAATGTCGGTCGTAAGTTCGCCCAGCTTCTGGGCGAGGTCACTCTTCTCTACAATCTCGCAGGGCGAGGTTATCTTCTCCATTAGCATTTGGCTTGTCACACCCTCAATAGGCAACTCCCTTGCGGGGTAGATAGGGAGCAGCAGCACCCTGTCGGCTGCCGACAGAGCCGCACTAAATTCGGGTGCAAAGTCCCTTGTGCGGGTGTAGAGGTGGGGCTGGAATGCCACTGTGAGGTGCCTACCGGGGAACATACCTCGTATGGAGCGTATGGCTGCCGAGAGTTCTTGGGGGTGGTGTGCGTAGTCGTCAATGTAGACCTTTTCGGGGGTGTTGATATAGACCTCAAAACGGCGTTTAACGCCCTCAAACTCCTCCAAGCCCCTCTTCAATCCGCTCTCATCGAAGTCGCCCGCAGCCCACACTGCCGCCACAGCCGCCACAGCATTCTCCACATTTATCTCGCCCCCCACGCCGAGCCTGCAACCTTCTATGGTGCGGTCGGGGCAGACGATGTCGAAACGGAAGGTACCATCGCCAATGGGCGTGAGATTGGTGGTGTGGAAGTCTGCCTCGGCATTGCGCAAATCGTAGGTGTACTCCCTGATACTCTTATTGTTATGGTCAATGACCAGCCCCAAGTGCTTGATGAGTGTGCCACCCTCTACGATGCGCTCCACAAACTGCCCGAAGGCTCGGCGCAACTCCTCGTGTGTGCCATAGATGTCGAGGTGGTCGGCATCGGTGCTGGTCACAACAGCTATGCTGGGCGTAAGGCGCAAGAACGAGCGGTCGAACTCGTCTGCCTCCACAGCAATCCTCTCGCCACCTCCGAGCACCAAGTTACTACCCACATTGCGCGATATACCTCCCAAAAAGGCGTTACCCTTGCCCGTTGCGCGAAGTGTGAGCCACGCAGTGAGGGTTGTGGTGGTTGTCTTACCGTGAGTGCCCGCAATGGCGGTAGTAAACTTGCCCGATGTGAGGTGTCCGAGTACCTCGGAGCGTTTTACAACCTCGAAACCCTCCTTGCGGAAATATCCGAGTTCCGAATGGTCGGCAGGAATGGCGGGGGTATAGACCACCAATGTCTGCTTGGGGTCGAGCCACTCCTCGCCAATGAGCCTTATGTCGTCCTCGTAGTGAATTTGTGCGCCCTCCTTTTCGAGCTGTGCTGTCAGTGGCGATGGGGTGCGGTCGTAGCCTGCCACCTTAGCCCCTTCGTGCATAAAGTAGCGTGCTATGGCACTCATACCAATACCGCCAATACCTACAAAATATACCGTTCTACTCATACCTTGTTGCGTTGTTCGACTGCATCTCGCTGGCATCTGCTGCGTTACGCTCGTGCTCGAAATGCTCATTTGCGCTGAGCAAACTCCGCTTTCTCGCCCATCGCAAGCCTTGCATCTGCTCAGCGATATGCACTCTTAAAGTTTTTATTGTCTAACGTCTAACGTCTAACGTCAATAGTCCTAAGGCTTATAAGGCTTATAGGGCATATAAGGCTTATAGGGAAACTTTCAACTCGTCCATCGCGATTTTTGCCACCCTGTCGGCAGAGTTGGCAATGGCGAGGGCGCGGATATTCTCGCTCAGAGAGGCAAGCCTCTCGGGGTTGGCGACCATCCCCTCCACAACCTCAAAAGCCCTCTCCACAGCCTCCACATCCCTGACAATCTCGGCTGCTCCCTTGCGGACAAGTGCCATAGCGTTGTGTGTTTGGTGGTCTTCGGCTACGTTGGGCGAGGGTATGAAGAGCGTGGGTTTGCCCACCAAGCAGAGTTCGCTCACCGAGCAGGCACCGCTCCTCGAAACCACCACCGTAGCCGCCTCGTAGGCGTAGTCCATACGGTCTATGAAGGCTCCGCGCCAGATGCCCGTCATATCCCTATCCTTGCAGAACTCCGCCATCTCCTTGTCGTAGTACTTGCCGTTCTGCCAGATGACCTCCACCTTGCCCTCGCGGACTATGCGGTCGAGGTGTGCTTTCATCATCTCGTTCATTGTGCGTGAGCCGAGCGAGCCACCCACAATAAGTACTACGGGCTTGGTGCCGCTCAGCCCGAAGTGGGCGAGAGCCTCTGCGTGGTCCACCGCGCCACCAAAGCTACCCCTCAGGGGGTTACCCGTGTGGACAATCTTCTCCTCGGGGAAGAAACGCTCCATACCCTCGTATGCTACGCAAATTTTGCGTGCTTTCTGGGCGAGGAGTTTGTTCGTAACGCCCGCAAAGGAGTTCTGCTCCTGCAAAATGGTCGGTATGCCCATCCTCTGTGCAGCTTTCAGCACGGGGGCACTTGCGTATCCGCCAAATCCTATCGCCAAGTCGGCACCGAACTCTTTAAGTGTGCGGCGTGCCTTGCGCATACTGCTGAGCACCTTGAAGGGTACGAGCAGGTTGGAGAGCGTGAGCCTACGCTGCAAGCCCACAATGGGCAATCCCACAATGTTGTAACCCAGGGCGGGAATCTTCTCCATCTCCATCTTACCCTCAGCACCCACAAAGAGCAGCTCAACACTCTCTCCCAGCGCCCTTTTGAGCGCCTCGGCAGTCGCCACAGCAGGGTATATATGTCCTCCTGTACCACCACCGCTTAAAACTATCTTAATTGTTCTTCCCATATTCTATTCGTTGTTCGAGTTTATCTCGTGGGCATCTGCTGTGCGATATAAACTCTTAATGTTCTTTCAATTTTCAATTTTCTGCCTTCGCACTCACACCCATCAGCATACCAAGCATCGAGAGCGTCAGCACCAACGATGTGCCACCCTTACTCACTATCGGTAGTTGCTGTCCCGTAAGTGGGAAGAGCGACACGCAGACCATCATATGCAGGAAAGCCTGCAAGACTATCACCGTACCTATACCCAAGACCATAAGCCCCGGAAATGCCGTACCACATTTGAGGAAGATGACCATCGAGCGGTAGAACATCAGCAGGTAGGCAAAGAGCATCACAAGTCCGCCAAAGAGCAGTCCATACTCCTCAATGAGGAAGGCAAAAGCCATATCCTTATCCGCCTCGGCAAGGTAGCGGTTGGTACTCTGGCCTGGTCCCTTGCCCACCAAGCCACCCGTGGCGATAGACATCTTGGCGTAGAGTGTCTGGTCGTGTTCCTGCTCGTGTCGTTTGTAGTACTCCTTACCATCCTTACCCACGCCCACCGACTTACTTAGCACGTTGGGAGTCCACGAGGAGACGCGGCTTACGGCTGTACCGCTGCGGCTACCCTGCGAACCATAAATCACAAGTGCCAAGCCGCCCACAAGCAAGCCCACAACTATTATCTTGCCTATATCGCTCTTGTGTACCCTGCTGAGGAACATCATAGCCAGCGATGAGGCGGCGATGATGAGCGTTGTGGAGTTGCTGAACTTCACGGTAATAAGGCAGCAGAGCGCAATGGGACCAAGTATGGGCAGGGTTTGGGTGCGCAATATCTCCAACTGACTCTCCTTGTCTTCCCTCCAATCGGCTATACGGAAACTCGGCATTATGCGTAGCGACTCCATCTGCTTTTGGCGTGTGGAGAGTTGGCGTGCGAGGTTTATCACTATGGCAAATTTCAGAAACTCGAAGGGTTGGAACTCCAAGCCAAAGAGGTTGAGTGAGCGAGCAGCACCACCACCGCTGTGGGAGAGTATCATATAGAATGTCAGACCGAGCGATATGAGCAAAAATGGCACAACAATACGCTTATAGAACTTGATGCTCATCGCTTGCGCGGTGTAGAACCCCGTCATACCTATGCAGATGAAGAGTATCTGTCGGATGAGCTCCTGGCTTGCACTCTTGGAACTGTCGTATGCCATATTGGAGTAGACCAGGAACAAGGAGTATACGAGTAGCACTACAAGTACCACCCACATAACCTTGTCGCCCGCAAAGATGCGGCTCGCCATACTGCCACTATATACTTTCTCTTTTGCCATCGATATACTTATCTAACTCTCAACTCTCAACTTTTAACTCTCAACTCTAAAACCTTGTTCTTGAAGAGTCTGCCTCGCTCCTCATAGTTGCGGAACAAGTCGAAGCTCGCACAAGCGGGCGAAAGCAACACCGTATCGCCACTCTGAGCCACCTGGCGGCACACCTCCACAGCCTCGTCTAACGAGTGGGTGTCATAGACGGGAACTTTCCCTTTGAAATTGTCGAGCAGTTTGGCATTGTTGACGCCCATACACACCAGTGCCTTAACCTTCTTGCCCACAAAGTCCATCAGCGGCTCGTAGTCGTTGCCCTTGTCCGTACCGCCGGCAATCCACACCGTTGGGCGGCGCATACTCTCCAATGCGTACCATACGGAGTCCACGTTGGTCGCCTTAGAGTCGTTTATCCACTCCACGCCCTCAATCTCGCACACCCTCTCCAAGCGGTGCTCCACGCCCTCGAAGGAGTAGAGCGTGCGGAGGATATTCTCCTCAGCAACTCCCGCCGCCAAAGCCGCAAGTGTCGCTGCCATAGCGTTGTAGGCGTTGTGCAAACCCTTGATGTGGAGCCTGTCGAGGTCAATCCTTACCTCCTTTTCGCCCAACCTTACACAAGCCACACCCTCCGAGATATTGCACTTACCAAAGGGGCTCAGCAGTGCTGCGGGGTGCAACTTCTCCACCTCGGTGGCGATTGTCTGGTCGTCTGCCGAGAAGATGAAGTGGTCCTCGGGGCGTTGGTTGCGTATGATGCGCATCTTGCTATCCACATAGTTCTGGAACTTGTAGTTGTAGCGGTCGAGGTGGTCGGGCGTGATGTTCATCAGCACTCCCACATCGGCACGGAAGTCGTAGCAACCATCGAGCTGGAAACTGCTGAGTTCCAAGACGTACCACTCCCTGTCGCACTTCGCTACCGTCAGTGCGTAACTCTCGCCAATGTTGCCACCCACAGCCACATCCAAGCCTGCCTCGGCGAGTATGCGGTGGGTGAGGGTGGTGGTTGTGGTCTTACCATTGGAGCCTGTGATGCAGATGGTCCTACCCTTGCTGAAAGGGCGTGCGAACTCCATCTCGCTCACTATCCTCACACCCTTCTCGCGCAACTTTACGATGATGGGAGCTTTTTCGGGAATACCAGGACTCTTCACTACAAGGTCGGCTGCGAGCACACGCTCCTCGCTGTGACCGCCCTCCTCGAACTCTACGCCCTCTGCCACAAGCAGGTTGCGATACTTCTCGCTCAGTGTGCCACTATCCGAGAGGAAAGTGCCAAAGCCTTTGCTCTTCGCCAGCACCGCCGAGCCGTAGCCGCTCTCGCCGCCACCAAGGATTACTATGTTTTGTATTTTATCCATAATTAGCAATTGTTTCTTGTTGTCAAATATCTAACGTCTAACGTCCTAAGGCTTATAGGGCTTATAGGGCATATAAGCCTTATAGGAAAATTCTCAATTCTCAACTCTCAATTCTCAACTCTCAACTCTCAACTCTCCTCTACCTTATTTTCAGCGTTACGAGTGCAAAGGCTGCCAGCAGTATCTGGACAATCCAGAAGCGGATGACGATTTTGTTCTCGTGCAGGTTTTGCTTTTGGTAGTGGTGGTGGAGTGGCGCCATACGGAAGAACCTTTTGCCTTCGCCATACTTCTTGCGGGTATACTTGAAGTAGAGAGTCTGTATCATCACGCTCACGACCTCCACCAAGTAGATACCGCACAAAATGGGCAGCAACAACTCCTTGCGAATAGCAAGTGCAAAGACTGCCACAATGCCGCCAATTGCCAACGAGCCCGTATCGCCCATAAAGACTTGTGCGGGGTGGCAGTTATACCACAAGAAGCCAATCAGCGCACCCACGAATGCTGCACCAAAGACCGCAAGTTCGCCACTGCCGGGGATGTACATAATGTTGAGGTAGTCGGCGTAGATGACGTGACCCGAGAGGTACGCCAAGATGGAGAGTACCACCGCCACAATGGCACTCACGCCCGTATTCAGACCATCCAGACCGTCCGTGAGGTTTGCGCCATTCGACACCGCAGTGATGACAAATATCGCCACCAAGATGTAGAGCACCCACGTCAGCGCATCTCCCGTCTTGCTGTCGGAGGGGATGAACCAATGGTAGTCGAACTCGTTGTCCTTCACAAAGGGAATGGTTGTCTTGGTGCTCTTCTCGCCAACGTAGTACTCCTCCACGCGGCTCTCAACCGTACCATCGGGCAACACAACCTCCACAACCTCCGAAGTCTTCTCGGCGGTGTTCTTATCCACTACCACCACCTGCTCCGAGAGGCACATCACCGTTCCGACAATGACACCCAAGCCCACCTGACCGACAATTTTGAACTTACCTTTCAGACCGTTCTTATTCTTGCGGAAGACCTTGATGTAGTCGTCTGCAAAGCCCAATGCTCCGAGCCAGATGGTGCTGATAATCATCAACCAAACGTAGATGTTCGTAAGGTCGCCCAACAGAAGTATGGGCACCAGCACCGAGAGCAGAATGATGACACCGCCCATTGTGGGTGTGCCCTTCTTCTCCATCTGTCCCTCCAAGCCGAGGTTGCGGATGTCCTCGCCAATCTGCTTGCGCCTGAGGAGGCGAATGAGCTTATCGCCAAAGATCATCGCTATCAGCAGCGCAAGAATTATCGCACCCACCGAGCGGAACGATAGATACTGGAACATACCCAATCCCGGGATGTCGAAGTGTTGTTCGAGATACTTAACTAATGAATATATCATACCTATCTTTTTTGTCGGCTGCGCCTTGTGGGCATCTGCTACGTTACGCTCGTGCTCGGATTGCTCATTTACGCCTAAGTAAACTCCGCATCCTCGCACTTCGCAAGCCTTGCATCTGCCTCACAAATCGCACCCTCTGTTCTATCTAATTAATTTTCAATTTTCAATTTTCAATTGACCAGCCTTCGGCTGCTCTAAAATGCTCCCGCTCGGCATAGCGTGCAAGCCCGCTCTGCCCTCGCTTAATCGCATTTGCCTCAATTCTCAATTCTCAATTCTCAATTCCCTCTTCACTTCTTCTTGGTCGGAGAAGTGGCGTTTCTCGGTGCCGATGATTTGGTAATCCTCGTGTCCCTTGCCCGCAATGAGCACCACATCGCCTGCCTCTGCCATACGGAGTGCTGCCCGAATTGCCTGCGCACGGTCGGTGATGGTGAGGTAGTTGTGGCGTCCCGTAACGCCCGCCTCCATATCCCTTAGGATTGCCTCAGGATCCTCGGTGCGAGGGTTGTCGGAGGTGAAAATTGCTGTATGCGACTTCTCGGCTGCAATCTTCGCCATCTCGGGGCGTTTGGTGCGGTCCCTATCGCCTCCGCAGCCACAAACCGTGATGAGTCTGCGGGCGGTGCCTACGCCGAGGATGGTGTCGATAACATTGTCGAGCGCATCGGGTGTGTGGGCGTAATCAACCACCGCTGTAACACCCTCTGCCGAGCGGAAGGTCTGGAACCTGCCGCAGACGCTCTGCAAACTACTCAGAGCCACCAGCACCTCCTCCTTCTCGAAGCCCAAAAGGCGTGCGGCACCATAGACTGCCGTAAGGTTGTAGCCGTTGAATCTTCCGAGCAGGTGCGACCACATTTGGTTGCCGTCAATCTCCAAGAGCATACCCTCCAAAGAGGTCTCGATAATCTTGGTGTTGATTGTGCCAACGCCACGCAACGAGTATGTGTATTTTTGCGCCTTGCAGTTTTGGAGCATAACGGCTCCGTTCTTATCATCGGCGTTTGTCAGTGCCCAACTCTCTTTGGGGAGTCCATCGAAGAGCATTTTCTTAGCCCTGAGGTACTCCGCAAAGGTCTTGTGGTAGTCTAAGTGGTCGTGTGTGAGGTTGCTGAACATTGCACCCTTGAAGCACAAACCCGCCGTGCGCCTCTGCACAAGGCTGTGTGATGATACCTCCATAAAGCAGTACTCGCACCCTGCTGCCACCATCTCTGCCAAGAGCCTATTGAGGGTTATGGCATCGGGCGTGGTGTGTGTTGAGGGCTCCTCGCGGCCGCCAATCTTGTAGACTACCGTGGAGATAAGCCCCGCCTCGTAGCCCAACTTGCGCACGAGATTGTAGAGTAGGGTGGCGGTTGTGGTTTTGCCGTTGGTGCCCGTTACACCCACGAGTTTGAGCTGCTCGCTGGGGCGAGAGTAGAAGTTGGAGGCGATGATGCCCATAGCCTCATTGGTGTCCTCCACCACAATATAACTCACACCCTCTCTTATCTCCTCGGGCAACCTTTGGCATACTACGGCACTTGCACCCCCCTCGGTTGCGGCACCTATGAAACGGTGACCATCTACCACCGTACCCTCAATAGCCACAAAGAGCACCCCACAGCCCGCCTTGCGCGAGTCCATAGTTATGGCGTCAATCTCCACGCTCCACTCTCCAACGTGCTCCTTGACCTCAATTCTTTCTAATATCTTGTCTAATCTCATATGTTATGTCTAACGTCTAACGTCTAACGTCAATAGTCCTATGGCTTATAGGGCTTATATGCCTTATGGGATAATTTTCAATTCTCAATTTTCAACTTTCAATTCTCAATTCTCAATTCTCAATTCGAGCCTCACGCTCTCGCCCTCGGTGTACTCCTTGCCGGGCTCTATGCTCTGGCTCACAACGGAGCCTTTGCCCTTGAAGGTTACACGCAAGTCCCTTCGTTCCAACTCCCACAGGGCGTCCCTAAGTCCCATACCCCTCACATCGGGCATCACATACTCTTCGGTGGGGGTTGCTGTGGTGGCTTTCGTTCTTGCTGTGCCCTCGGTGGTGGGGGTTGCCTCCTTGTACCACGCGGGGTCGTGGGCGTAGATATACTCGGCAATCTCCCTGAAAACGGGCAGCGACACTCCTGCACCCGTATAGAATTTCACTTCGCCCTTTTTGCGCAGGGTTTTGATGGATACTATGCAGGTGTATTTGGGTGCCTCGGCAGGGAAGTAGCCCACAAATGTTGCGAGGTACTCGCGGCTACCATCTTTGGTCTCGTAGGCGGTGCGTCCTCTGTTGCCCGCCTTCTGGTAGATCTGTGCCGTTCCCGTCTTACCCGCCACGCGGAAGGGGAGCGAGCCCAAGCCGCTATGCGCAGTGCCCAACTCGTCACTCACCACAGCCTCCATACACTCCCTAAGTTTGGCGAGTGATTCGGGCGAGCAGATGGCAGGATTGACCACCTCCGTAGAGAACTCCTCCACAATCTCTCCATCCCTCTCTATGCTCTTTACGAGTATGGGCTGTATGAGTTTGCCATCGTTTGCCACAGCATTGTAGAACATCAGTGTCTGCAAGGGAGTCATATCCAACTCGTAGCCATAGGCGGTCTGTGTGAGGGTGGTGTGCGACCAGCCGCCCTCCTGCTTATAGGTCGAGGGGTGTTTTATGCCCCTGAAACCGTAGCCCTTCATACGCTGTATGTTGCGCACACTGTCTAAGCCTATGGCGTTGATATACTCCACCCATCGTTCGGGATTGTCGCCATAGACTTCGGTTACGGTCTTGGCAAAGCCGATGTTGGAGGATTCGGCAAAGATGCCTTTTAGCGTGGTCTTGCCCGTCTTCTTGCCCACAACGTGGGTGTCGGTAATGTTCAGACCGTTTATCTTCATCGTTGGCTTGGTGCCACAGTCGATACGCTTGTCAAGACTCAGCCCCGCCTCGTCAATCAGTGCCATCAGCGACACCCCTTTGAAGGTGGAGCCAGGGGCGCCCTGCCACTGTATGGCGTAGTTGAAGTCATCGTTTATCTGACCACCCTCGTAGTGAGTAAGGTTTGCCATAGCCCTAATCTCGCCCGTGGCACACTCTATGACTATTGCTGTGCCGCTGGTGGCGTTGTTATCCTCTAATTTGCGCCTCAGGGCACTCTCCACCACATCTTGGAGGTTGATGTCGATGGTGGTTATGATGTTGTTGCCATTCTGTGCGGGGGTGTTATCCTTGTCGATGGTGGGTACAGAGTGGCGGTGGCGTGAGTCGAGCCACACAAAGCGGTTCTCGCCATCCTCAGCCTTTATGACATCGCGGTAGGCACTCTCTACACCGCTCGAAATGGTGTATGCCGCCAGTGAACCGTAGACCTTGTGGCGCGATTGGCGAGTTTCAACCACCAAACCATAGCGAGGTTCCATCAGCGGGAAAGTCCTCAGGCGGTCATACTCCCTCTGGTTGAGCGTCTGAGTGATGAAGGGCTGGCTGTAATACGATGAGCCTATCTTGTTCAGGGCGCGGTGACGTATATCGCCCAGCATCTTCTTGTAGTGCGAGGCGGGCTTACCAAACATTGCCGAGAGTGAGTCGCACAACGCTGGCAGCTCCATCTCATACACTCCGCCCCCCAAAGCCTCGGCGTGCAAGTCGAGTCTCAGGCGGTAGCCCCTTGTGTCCGTAGATAGCACCTCGCCATTGCGGTCGTAGATGTTACCTTGTGCGCCCTCGATGGTGCGAGTGGTGTAGCAACGTGCCTCCGAGAGGTTCCTCAGCGGTGTGCCATTGGGACCATACTGCGTGGCGACAATCTGACCTATGACCATAAGCGACAGTAGAGCGAAAATTCCGTAGAGAATTTTCACCCTATTTTGTATGCCTTTTTTTATGCGCCCGGGGTGTGGGTCTTTTATGTTTTTGCTTTTGGTCATCGTTTTTATGTTGTCGGCTGCGCCTTGTGGGCATCTGCTGCGTTATGCTCGTGCTCGGATTGCTCATTTACGCCTAAGTAAACTCCGCATCCTCGCACTTCGCAAGCCTTGCATCTGCCTCACAAATCGCACCCTCTTATTGTAGGGTTATGTTATCGGCTGCGCCTTGTGGGCATCTGCTGCGTTACGCTCGTGCTCGAATTAACTTTCAATTTTCAATTCTCAATTCTCAATTGACCAGCCTTCGGCTGCTCTAAAATGCTCCCGCTCGGCATAGTCTGCAAGCAGTCTCTGCACTCGCTTACTCGCATTTGCTTCAATTGACCAACCTGCGGTTGCTCTAAAATGCTCCCGCTCGGCATAGCGTGCAAGCCCGCTCTGCCCTCGCTTAATCGCATTTGCCTCAATTCTCAATTCTCTTTATCACCTGTGGTGGGGTGTTCCACTGCTTGATGCCTATCTTGCGTGTTTCAATCTCCTCCACAATGTTGTTGTAACGTGTGGCGCGGAGTCGCTCGGAGGAGTAGAGCAGTGCCTTCGAGCGAACACGTTGCAACTCTATGCGGCAGGTTATCTCCTCCCTTTGGACTTGTTGGCAAGTGAAGACGTAGCCCATATAGAGCAGTATCAGCAAACAGCAGTAGAGCATAAAGGGGTAGTGGCGGCGCACCGACTTGCTATACAGCACATCGCCCGAAAAGATGCTCTTCGAGGAGCGTCTGCCCGACTCGTTGATGGCACTCGGTTTGACAGCACCCACAGGTTTCTCGTCCTTGCGCGGTGCAGTAGCCTGCCTGCCGTTCTTGCTCTTCCTATCTCTCTTACCAAACAAATTCATCTCTAACTCTCAACTCTCAATTCTCAACTCTCAATTCTCAACTCTCAATTCTTCTCTGCCACTCGGAGTTTTGCGCTGCGCGAGCGGGGGTTGCGCTCCACCTCCTCGGGGGTGGGGACTATCGCCTTGCGGCTCACAGCCTCCCACGGAGAGCTTACGTTGCCATAAAAATCCTTCTCCACCTTACCCTCGAAGTTGCCCGCCTTGATGAAGTTCTTCACAAGTCTATCCTCCAACGAGTGGTACGAGATGACGCACAGCCTACCGCCCGGTTTGAGGACTTTGAGGCTCTGTTCGAGTGCCATTTTGAGAGCCTCCATCTCGCCATTGACCTCTATTCGCAGGGCTTGGAAGAGTTTGGTGAGGAACTTGGCTCCGTCCTTCTTGGGGGTGCAGGGGGCTACCGCCTCTATGAGTTCGCCAGTGGTGGTTATCTCCTTCTGCTCGCGGTAGCGGACAATGCACGAGGCGATCTTCCACGTTGTGTCCAACTCGCCATACTCCCTCAGCACCCTCGCCAACTCCTCCGCCGAATAGGTGTTCACCAACTCGCGGGCAGAAAAAGGTGCCCTCTGGTTCATCCTCATATCGAGCGGGGCGTCAGTCTTGAACGAAAAGCCCCTCTCGGCAGTGTCGAAGTGGTGCGATGAAACGCCTAAGTCGGCAATGATGCCGTCAACCTCGCCATCCCCAATGCCCCTCAGGCGCAACTGCGAGCGCAGAAAGCGGAAGTTGCTCTCCACAAAGTGGTGTCGCTCATCGTCTGTGAGGTTTGCTTTGGCGTCTGCATCTTGGTCGAAAGAGAAAAGGCAACCCTTCTCGGAGAGCTCAGAGAGAATAAGGCGCGAGTGTCCGCCGCCACCGAATGTCAAATCGACATAGATGCCGTCTGGGTTAATTGCCAATCCCTCAATGGTTTCCTCGGCTAAGGCAGGAATATGATAAGTTTCGGTCATACGCAAGACTACAAAGTATTAAAAATACTTTGTAAAGGTACGGCTTTTGTTGCGAACTATGCAACAAATTTAGCGGAAAGTTATTAACAATTTGGAAGAGTCCCCCCCATTTGTGGGGATGAATGGAGGGCAGGAGTGTTTTAGCACCTCTCGATAAGTGCCACAGCGTAGGCGGCAACACCCTCTTGTCTGCCCGTAAAACCGAGTTTTTCGGTGGTGGTGGCTTTGACGGAAACCGAGCCCACCTCTACGCCCATAACCTCGGCAAGGCGTGTCCTCATTTGGTCTATGTGAGGGCGCAATTTTGGACGCTCTAATGCGATTGTAATATCCACATTACCAACCTTATAGCCCTCTTTGCGGAGTAGCGCAACGGTGTGCGCAAGGAGGATGGTTGAGTCTATGCCTTTGTAGGCAGGATCGGTGTCGGGAAAGTGCTTGCCGATGTCGCCCAAAGCAGCCGCGCCAAGCAGTGCATCGCACAGCGCGTGAATTGCCACATCTCCATCCGAGTGCGCCACGCAACCGAGCGCTGAGTCCACCCTCACGCCACAAATCACAAATGGCAGTCCCTCTGCCAAAACGTGTACATCGTATCCAAAACCTATGCGCATAATACCTCCTTGTGCTACTTTATTTCTCTTGTCGGTTTTACCCCACAAAAATACGCATAAAATTTGAGAAACTAAAATCCAGCGGGCGGTATTTGGTTGTCAGTTGTCAGTTGTTGATTGTCTAACCTCTCCAACCTCTCTAACCTCCTCCCCCTCATTCTCGGGTATCTTTTTTAATACCCAAGAGGGTGGGGCGTTCTTTCTGTTCTTCCTGTTGCCATAGCCACGAGGATTGACTGCGCTTCGCTTGTCTTTCCTCTGCTGCTGCCGCAGGGGCGCCATTTCAAGGAGGATTGGCCAACACTCTGTGTTGCCCTTTCCTCTGCTGCTGCCGCATGGGCGCCATCAACGAGGATTGCCTTCGCTGTCGCTTGGCTTTCCTCTTTTGCTGCCGCAGGGGCGCCATTCCCGAGGATTGACTGCGCTTCGCTTGTCTTTCCTCTGCTGCTGCCGCAGGGCGCCATCAACGAGGATTGACTGCGCTTCGCTTGTCTTTCCTCTTCTGCTGCCGCAGGGGCGCCATCAAAGCAAACAATGAGCAAGGGCGACAACGAGTGTCGCCCTCCTCTTTTTTTGTTACAAGAGGCTTCTGTGAGCAAGCTCCCAAGCCTCTTATAACAAAAAAAGGTGAAACTTTCGTTTCACCTTCTCATTGTTTGCTTTGAGCTGTTTCCGAGGATTGAACTCGGGACCTCTTCCTTACCAAGGAAGTGCTCTACCACTGAGCTAAAACAGCATTTACTTCCTAAAAGCGGGACAAAAGTACAACGCATTTTTTAATTGTGCAACTTTTCAATCATTTTTTGCCAACTTTTTTGCAAAAACACCGTTTGATGCACTTCTTGCGAGGGTGGGGGAGGCGCACCAACCCACTATGTCGGTTGGCAAGCAGAGTGCAGCGGCTCAGTATTTACGTCATATCTTGGTGTTAAAAAACGGCAGCCGTCATTATGGAGTTGGCGATGAGGCGGTGTCCAGCGGCATTGGGATGTATGCCATCGGGGCAGATGAGCGAGCGCCATTCCTCTTTGAGGTCGCTAAAAGGGTGTGTAATGTCTAATATAGGTGTGGCTGTTTGGGTGGCTATTGCGAAGAGTTCCCTGTTGTAGTCTTCGTGCCAGCGCTCAATAGCCTCCACCTCGCCACCCATCCATCCGAGGATGTTGTTCTGCTGACTCTGGTCCATGCTGCGAGAGAAGAATGCAAAGTAGGAGTCAGAGACGATGGGTGGCAAAGAGAGGATTATGGGCTTGGAACCCAACGCTTTAACCTTGTCAATAAGTTCCACAAACGACTCTCGGAACGCTTCGAGTGTGGTCTTGGGCTTATGCTCGGCCTTGGGGTCGAGTGCTATACGTTTCCAATGAAAGTCGCAGTCGTTGCCACCATATTCTATAATGGTATACTCCGCCGAGGCGATCTCTTCGCTGTGGCGGTCGATAACCTGATGACCATAGTTGATGGTGCAGCCGAAGCGTCCGTAGTTCTCGATTTCTAAGTTACGCTCGCGCCTTAAAATCTCCACAAAACTACCCTCAGAAACCAAGTAGTTATTCTCGTTATTTAGTACGACACCTTTGGTTATGGAGTCGCCAAGTGCTACAATTTTTCTCTTTTTCATATCTCAGTCTTGTTGTTTGTGATGACAAAAGTAGTGTGCCTTACAGGGCTCTCACAAAATATGTTGTGGGTACGAGTGTATAGTTGTAAAAATGCGTATTTAGGGATAAAAGCCCCAGATTTGGGAAGTTTGACAAAAAATTGTATATTTGTCCCCGTAAATTTTGGGATATTTGTATATGGAAAACAGCAAGCATATTTTACTCGGTGGTGTGAGTGCCACGTTGCACTCACTAATCGTGCCACTATTCTCGTTCGTCTTTGCCATTCTCTACAAGCCTTTCTCCATACCAACGGTCTTGGAGATGGAGAGTAGCTCCTACAATTTCAATATCACAATCCTTCTCTGCATTGTGCTTGGCGTGATGTTGCTTACGCGCGGAGGACTGCTGTTGCTCCGTAAGCGTTTCCCCACAGGCGATTTCTTCTATGCGCTATGGTGTCTGGGCGAGATTGTCCTCTCGGCACTCTTTGCCTCGCTATACCTTACCCTAATGCTCAATGGAACAAGAGGTTACTTCGAGGTTGTGGGCGCTACCGTAGGACGCTACTTTGGCATTGCAATATATCCCTATGCCATACTCTATCTCGGCTTCAAACTCTATGCCGAACGCAACAAGGAGGAGCAGGATCCCTCGAAATTGATAAAGTTCTACGATGAGTATCGCAAATTGCGCTTTGTGATAGATTCTGAGGCGGTTGTCTTCCTCAAATCGGAGGAGAATTATGTGCAGATTCACTATGTGGAGAACTCCAAGACCAAGAAATTTGTGCTCCGCTCCTCGATGCGAGCCCTCGAAGAGCAGATGGCGCACTACGGACTCGTGCGTTGCCACCGCTCCTACTATATCAATCCCGACCACGTCAAGATGGTACGCAAGGAGCCTTCGGGTGTTGTGGTTGCTCTGCTCAAAGAGGAGGGCTACGAGCCTGTTCCCATCTCACGCAAATACCAAGAGGAACTAACCCGCTTGCTCTAAATAGGTAGAGGGGGAGATAAAAATATCGCCGTAGGCGATACAAACTTCAATTCTTTTTTGTACATTTGGGGGATTAAAATGGCTCAAAAAGCGTATGTACGATTACAAAAGCCTTCGTAAGATTGTGGTGTTGCTCGCCGTTTTGTTCGGTGTAGTGTTGGCAGTGTTGGTGCTTACCTCGCTGCCACTCAACAAGTTTGCACTACTGTCGGTAGTGCTGATGGTGGTTGTGGGCATCTATTTTGTGACCATTCCGCTGAAACTCTTGAAGGAGATGAAGGATATGGAAGCCATTATTGAGAAGTATAAACGTGGCAACTCGAAACAAGACTAACCTGAAAAAACAATAACTCTAAACAATGAAAAGAATTCTTATCGCTGGTGCGGGTGGTCAGATTGGCTCGGAACTTACGGGCTACCTCCGCAAAATCTATGGTCCTGAGAATGTGGTGGCAGCTGACCTCCGTGAATGCCCCCATTTGGCATACGATGGTCCCTTTGAGATTCTCAACATTCTCGACAGGGAGGCCTATGCAGCACTCGTGCGCAGTTACAACATCGACACCATCTTCAACCTCGTTGCAGTACTCTCGGCTACGGGTGAGAAGAACCCTCAGGGTGCGTGGAATGTAAATATGGGTGCGCTGATGAACTCGCTCGAAATTGCCCGCGAGTATGGTTGTGCTCTCTTCACTCCCAGCTCGATTGGTGCTTTCGGTGGCGACTTCGAGAGGGACAACACTCCTCAGGATGTATCGATGCAGCCCAACACCATCTATGGCGTGTGCAAGGTGACGGGCGAGTTGCTCTCGAACTACTACAACACTCGATTTGGAGTTGATACCCGTAGTGTGCGTTTCCCCGGTATCATCTCGAATGTGACAATGCCCGGTGGCGGTACTACCGACTATGCAGTGGAGATTTTCTACGAGGCGGTCAAAACGGGTCACTACACTTGCCCCGTGCCTGCGGATGTCTATATGGATATGATGTATATGCCCGATGCGCTGAAATCTATCGTGGATTTGATGGAGGCTGATCCCACCAAGTTGCGCCACCGCAACTCGTTCAACATCGCCTCGATGAGTTTCACTCCCGAGATTTTGGCAGCCGAGATTCGCAAACACATCCCCGAGTTTACTATGGACTACAACGTAGATCCCGTGAAGGAGGAGATTTCTCGTAGCTGGCCCAATAAACTTGATGACACTTGCGCTCGTGAGGAGTGGGGCTGGTCGCCCGATTGGGACTTGGAGAAGATGGTTGTGGATATGCTCGCAGCCGTTCGCAAGAAATTGGGCAAATAACAAGTCAAGACACTTTGGGCGTAGGCACTTGGGTTCCTGCGCCCTTTTTATTAATAATAAGGTATAAGTTTACTATGAGAACAGCAATCTATGGCGCGGGGTCGTTGGGTACGATTCTCGGCGCATACATAACCAAGAATGGCGGTAAGGTGGAACTCATCAACCGCAATAAGGCACACGTTGAGGCTCTGCAAACCGTTGGTGCTCAGGTGGTCGGTACGGTCAATTTCACTCAGCCCGTAACCGCCTATCTCCCCGAAGAGATGGAGGGAGTGTATGACATCATCTTCCTTATGACCAAACAGCAACAGAATGTGGAGGTTGTTACCCGCTTGAAAGATTTTCTGGCAGAGGATGGTGTTATCGTGACCTTGCAGAACGGCATTCCAGAGTTGCAGATTGGCGAGATTGTGGGCGACAACCGCACGCTGGGCTGTACGGTGGCGTGGGGTGCTACGATGAAGGGTGCTGGCGTGTGCGAACTCACCAGCCAGCCCGATAGCCTTACCTTCTCGCTCGGCTCTCTCACTGCGGAGCGCAACGCACACTTCGAGGATGTGAAGGCTCTGCTGGAACTGATGGGCGAAGTGGAGGTTGACGAGAACTTTGTGGGCACACGTTGGAGTAAACTGCTCATCAACGCCTCGTTCTCGGGTATGAGTGCTGTGTTGGGTTGCACCTTTGGCGAGGCTGCCAAGGCGAAGGCTTCCAGACGCATCGTGCAGGCTCTCATCAAGGAGTGTATAGACGTGTGCGCCAAGGGTGGCATTAGGATTGAGCCTGTGCAGGGCAAGGATATTGTCAAGTTGCTCGACTATAAGAGCGGGCTGAAAAAAGCCATCTCGTTCTTCATCATCCCCATCGCTATCCGCAAACACGCACTGCTGAAAGCAAGTATGCTGCAAGATATTGAGAAGGGTAAGCTGACCGAGGTGGATGCCATAAATGGCGTTGTGAGTGCCTACGGTCGCAAGGTGGGCTTCCCTACACCTATGAACGACAAGGTTGTGGAGATTATCCACCGCATCGAAAAAGGCGAACTCAAACCCTCGTTCGACAACCTCGCTTTGTTCTAAGAGTAACAATTCTCAATGTTTTGAGAGTTGTTGTCTAAGGTCTAACGTTTAACGTTTAAGGTCTAACGTTTAAGGTCTTCTCCCCCCCTTATTCTCGGGTATCTTTTTTAATACCCGCGAATAAGGGGGGAGGTTTTTTACAGACCTCTCCCGCCCTGCGGGCACCCTCCCTGCTCGGCGGGGACGCCGAGCGCAATTTCGACCACCCCTCCTATCCTCCCCTCATCGTAGGGGAGGAACTTCTTTACAGACCTCTCCCGCCCTTTGGGCACCCTCCCCTAAGTTAGGGGAGGGTTGCAGGGGTTACAGGGGTTACAGGGGTTACAGGGAGTACTCCCTGCTATCCTTGTTATCCTTGTTATCCTTGTAACCCTTGGAACTCTTGCAAAGATGGAGCGGGCTCCGCAGTTTGCACTCTTGCAGCGATTGCGATTTGTGAGGCGAGTAGTAGGCGCACAAGAAAACCACCTTCGTAATTTACTAAGCGTAAATGAGAAGGTGGTTTATCGCAGTGCAACGACCTAATCGCCCACAAGGCGCAATCGCTACTTCTGGCGGAAATATATCTGCATCGGCACTCCACAAAAATCCCAATGCTCACGAATCTTGTTCTCCAAGAATCGGCGATAGTGGTCGCGGATGTATTGGGGCAAGTTTACGAAGAACGCAAACGAGGGGGTAACCGTAGGCAGCTGAGTGATATATTTGATTTTGATATACTTACCCTTGGTCATTGGAGGAGGTGTCTCCTCAATGATAGGCAGCAGATACTCGTTGAGTTCGCTGGTGGAGATGCGGCGAGCACGCGACTCGTAGACCTTCACAGCGGTCTGCAACACCTCCATAATGCGCTGTTTGTTGATGACCGAAGTGAAGATGATGGGCACATCGTTGAAGGGTGCGAGTTTTGCCAAGAGAGCCTCGCGCCACTCCTTCATAGTGTTGTTGCCTTTCTCTATGAGGTCCCACTTATTGACCACAATCACGCAGCCCTTTTTGTTGCGCACGATGAGCGAAAAGATATTCATATCCTGCGACTCGATGCCCTGACGAGCATCCAACATCAGCACGCAAACATCGGAGTTTTCGATAGCCCTGATGGAGCGCATAACCGAGTAGAATTCCAGGTCCTCGGTAACTTTACCTTTCTTGCGAAGGCCCGCAGTATCAACAAGATAGAAGTCCAAGCCGAACTTATTGTAGCGGGTGTTGATGCTGTCGCGAGTTGTGCCTGCAATGTTGGTCACAATGTTGCGCTCGGTGCCAAGCAGAGCGTTGGTAAGCGAAGATTTACCCACATTGGGGCGACCTACGATAGTGATGCGGGGCAGTTGTTCCTCCACTTCGGGCTTATCCTCGGGCAGCATCTCTACGATTTTATCCATCAAATCGCCCGTACCGCTACCGCTCATAGAGCTGATGCAGTAGGGGTCGCCAAGTCCCAAACCATAGAACTCGTTGGAGCCGTAGATAAGTTCATAGTTATCGACCTTATTTACCACCAGCAGAGTGGGTTTCTTGCTACGGCGCAGAACATCTGCCACCATCTGGTCGAGGTCGGTGATGCCCGTAGATACTTCCACCATAAAGAGGATGAGGTCTGCCTCGTCAATGGCGAGATGCACCTGCTTGCGAATCTCCTCCTCGAAGGCGTCATCGCTACCCACCGAGTAACCTCCCGTGTCGATGAGCGAGAACTCCTTACCGTTCCAATCGGTTTTACCGTAGTGGCGGTCGCGCGTGGTGCCTGCCGTAGAATCGACAATCGCCTGACGCATACCTACCAAACGGTTGAAAAATGTACTCTTGCCCACATTTGGGCGACCTACTATTGCGACTAAACTCATAACTATTTCGATTAATTCGGCTGCAAAGATAACCAACTTTGAGAAAAAAATCATCTTTTTGCACCATTTTTGAAGAATAATACATATATTTGTAGCAGAATTTAGAATACTGAAAATCAATTTGATAATAGACAAACGCCTAATTCTATGAAAAAATTTATTCTTTCGGCACTCTTCGTGCTCTCCTCGGCAGTGACAATGAACGCCTTTGGCATATTGGGCATTCTCAATGTGGGTGCCCGCATCGGTATCGTCTCTTCGAGTGAGCAAATCCCCACCACCAGCGATGGTATAATGGAGTCTATTAGTGCCGAGGGTACAGGCTGGACAGGTACCATCTTTGCACGCCTCAACATCCCCAAGTTGCCCATCTATATTCAGCCTGAGTTGCAATATACCAAGACGACCATAGACCTTCCAAAGTTCAACCTCGACTACATCCTCGGCAAAGAGGAAGAGGGTGTTGAGAGCCACAAGTACATCGACCTACCCATCCTCTTGGGTGCGGAGTTCGACTTGGCTCTTGCCAGCATTAGGGTAAACGCAGGTCCCGTATTTGCCATCACTTCCGAGAAAGGTTTTAGGGATTTGGTGGAGGAGGATTTCATTGCCGCCTACAATGAGCCCAAAGTGAGTTGGACTGCGGGCTTGGCTGTTGATCTCTTCTGGCTCACTGCCGAGATTCGCTACAATGGCAACTTCAAAAACGACACCGTAAATACCGAAGACATCGCAGGTAGCATCAATCCCAACCGCACAAGTTGGAACCTGAGTTTCGGTATAACATTCTAAAAAAAGCACACAAACTACACAAAATAGGCGGCAGAGAGTGAAAATGATAGTATAAAATACTATTGTTTGTAAAAAATAACTATATTTGCCCAGTGCAAAACTATTAACACGAAGAAAAAGATAATTTTTAACTAATACCAAAAAAACATTATGAAGAGAGTGATTATGATGGTGGCTGTTGCCCTTATGGCAATTTCTACCGTAAACGCACAGAGCCACAAATGGTTGTGGGTAGGTGCAAAGGCAGGTTTGACCTCTACCGCTTCGGAAGTGAAGATGGATGGTGAGAGCCTCCAAGGTGTATTTGATGGCGCAATGGGCTACAATGCTGGTCTTATGCTCCGCGTGAACGCTCCCCTGGGTATCTTCTCGCTCCACTTGCAGCCTGAGGTTATGTACAACTGGCAGAAAGGTCAGCTCACAAACGAAGCTGGCGAGATGAAGGAGATGACTCTCAACGAGTTTAGCGTTCCCGTATTGGCAGGTGTAGGTCTTGACCTCGGTTTGTTCAACGCTCGCTTGCAGGCTGGTCCTGTTGTGAAATTCAACTCCAACGCTGTTATTTCGGGCGAGAACGCAAATACTGAGGGTATCGATTGGCAGGATGTATCGTACACTTGGGCAGCAGGTGTAGGTATCGACCTCTTCAACTTCATTATGGTTGATTTCCGCTACCTCGGTGGTTGGTTGGAGGGTGCTGAGCCTAAGAACATTGGCGAGCTCTTCAATTTCGACAACATCAACAAAGAGGCTAACGCTTGGTACGTTTCGCTTGGTATTATGTTCTAAGCGATTGACTAACAACGTGTAAATGGCAGAGAAGAGCATATCTATTGACGGTATTGAACTTCTCGACTTCTATGGGGTCGCAAATTCTAATTTCAACAGGATTTGCGACCTTTTTCCTAAACTCAAAATTGTTGCTCGCGGCAACGCCATTAAGGCAATAGGTGCCGATGAGGAGATTGAGCGTCTGGAAGAGAGGTTGAGTTCGCTTGTCCTGTACTACAACAAGTACGGGCATATCTCCGTCAGTGTCATTAATCAGATTTTTCAGGGAGGACTCCCCCATTTGGAGGGCGAGCCCCAAGATGCCGATGTGATAGTCTACGGAAATAACGGACTAATCGTCAAGGCACGCACTAAAAACCAACAACGACTCGTTGAACTATATAAGTCCAACGATTTGCTGATGGCTGTTGGTCCCGCAGGTAGCGGCAAGACCTACACCGCCATAGCACTTGCAGTGGGTGCGCTCAAAAACCGCGAGGTGAAGCGCATCATCCTCACCCGCCCCGCAGTGGAGGCTGGCGAGAGGCTCGGTTTCCTGCCGGGCGACTTGAAGGAGAAGTTAGACCCCTATCTGCAACCCTTGTATGACGCGCTGAACGATATGATTCCGCCCGCCAAGTTGCAGAAATTTATGGAGGAGGGTGTGGTGCAGATTGCTCCGCTGGCGTATATGAGGGGCCGCACACTCGACAATGCCTTTGTGATACTCGATGAGGCACAGAACACCACCCTACCCCAACTCAAAATGTTCCTTACACGAATGGGACGCAATGCGAAGTTCATCGTCACGGGCGACCTGACGCAGATAGACCTTCCAAAAAAGAGCGACTCGGGACTTGCGCGCGCAATTGGAATGCTCAAAGATATTGATGGCATAGGCATTGTGGAGTTCGATAGTAAGGACATCATCCGCCACTCGCTCGTAAGCCGCATAGTGAAGGCTTTTGACGGTAAGAGCGCAGGGGATGAGCAGCTACAAGAAGAGGAAAAATAGAGATAATACATAACATAAATAACACTAAACAAAACAGATAACACTATGGACAAAAACCTGTCGAAACTCGCTCCCGCAGCGGTTTGGAAAAACTTTGAGGGTCTGACCAAATGCCCTCGCCCCTCGCACAACGAAGAGGCTGCACGCAAATACATCATCGAGTTTGTGAAAAATCTCGGCTTGGAGTACTCCGAGGACGAAGCTCACAACATCTTGGTTAAGAAGCCCGCAACCGCAGGTATGGAGAACCGCAAAACCATCGTTCTCCAATCGCACGTTGATATGGTGCCCCAGAAGAACTCCGACAAAGAGTTCAACTTCGACACTGACGCCATTGAGGCTTACATTGATGGCGAGTGGGTAACCGCAAATGGTACCACTCTCGGTGCAGACAACGGTATTGGCGTTGCTGCTATGATGGCAGTTTTGGAGTCAAAAGATCTCAAACACGGTCCTATTGAGGCTCTCTTCACCGCAACTGAGGAGACAGGTATGGATGGTGCATTTGGCTTGAAGGCTGGTCAGTTGAAGGGCGAGATTTTGCTCAATATGGACTCCGAGACCGAGGGCGAGCTGTATGTTGGTTGCGCAGGTGGTATGGACTTCAACGCCACACTCCGCTACGGTACAGGTCGCATTATGAAGAGCGATTTCAGCGCATATAGGCTCGAAATTAAAGGCTTGAAGGGTGGTCACTCGGGTATGGAAATTATACTCCAAAGGGCTAACTCGAACAAACTGATGGCAAGGTTCCTCAAAACCTTTATGGATAAATTCGGCATCCTGCTGTGCAACATTGATGGTGGCGGTCTGAGGAACGCTATCCCCAGGGAGGCTTTCGCTACTGTGGCTGTTTTGAAACAGTACGAGAAGAAATTCCTCTCGGCAGTGAAACGCTACGAGAAACTCTATCAGGCTGAGTTCAAGGGTATTGAGGACAGCATTTCGTTCAAGGCTGTACCCGTTAAGTGCCCCTCGAAGTGCATCGACATCTTCGATACTCAGGACCTCATTGATGCAGTATTGGGTTTGCCCAACGGTATCGTGAAGATGAGCACCACTATGCCCGGTTTGGTACAGACTTCGACCAACCTCGCAAGAGTCGTATCGGAGAAGGGTAAGTTCACCATCCTCTGCCTCTTGCGCTCATCGGTACGCAGCGAGAAAGAGGCTTTGGCTCAGCAGATGAAGACCATTTGCGAGATGGCAGGTGCTACCGTGAAACTCAGCGGCTCGTATGACGGTTGGAACCCCAATCCCGAATCGCCCATCCTCCACACTATGCAGGAGGGTTATGAGGCTCTCTATGGCAAGAAACCTGAGATTATGGCTATCCACGCAGGTTTGGAGTGCGGTATCATCGGCGGCGTATATCCCAAGATGGATATGATTTCGTTCGGTCCTACCATCTGCTATCCCCACTCGCCAGACGAGAAGGTTAATATCGCTTCGGTAGAGAAGTTCTACAACTACCTCTGCTACACTTTGGAGCACGCTCCCTTGAAGTAGTCGTAGCCGAAGAATAGAGCCCAACAATGGGTGGTGCGCCTCCACACACGGGGGCGCACACCTTAAATAATAAATGAAGAACACAGGTTAGAATGAGTAAAAACAAAAGGTGGCTCGCCATTGTCAATCTGCTCTCGGGCAGTGGCAGATGTGGGCGCGACTGGGAACACATAGCTCGTATGCTCTACGCCAAAGGTATAGACTTCGACACCGTCTTTACGGGCTACCGCTACCACGCCATAGAGTTGGCTCGTAGGGGTATCGTAGAGGACGGTTACCGCAACCTTATTGCCATTGGCGGTGATGGTACGGTACACGAGGTTGCAAATGGCATACTGATGCAGCAGGAGGTTCCCTCCACAGAGGTTAGGATGGGAGTTATTCCCGTAGGTACGGGCAACGATTGGATTCGCACGTTTGGTATTCCGAAGGACTATGAGGCTGCTATTGACATTCTCGCCGAGGGCAAAGAGTTTGTGCAGGATGTTGCGAGGGCGACTTTTGTAGGTCGCAATGGCGAGCCTGAGAGCCGCTATTGTGTGAATGTCAGCGGAGCAGGTTTGGACGCCTTTGTAAATTTGAAGGTGTGCCAAATGAAGGATAAGGGCAAGAATGGCAAGATGTCCTATATGATGGGACTTGCCAAGTCGGTCTTGGAGTACCGCTCGTGCCGCACTGCTGTGAGAGTCGATGGCGAGAACGAGGCTAAGGGCTTGATTATGAGCGTTTCAGTAGGCATCGGTCAGTATAATGGTAGCGGTATGCTCCAACTGCCAGAGTCGAAGGCTGACGATGGTTTGCTGGACGTTACGGTCATCGAGACAATGTCCGTACCCCGCATTCTTACGGTTGTGGGCAGACTCTTCGATGGCAAGATCTACTCTGTCAAGAGGGTGCACAACTACAAAGGACGCACCATAGAGATTGCCTCTGACGAGGTTAAGGAGGTGGAGGTAGATGGCGAAGCACTCGGCACCACACCCGTAAGCTACACCATAGAAGACAGGAGGCTCAAAATTATTGTACCATAAACAAGAGTTTAAGCCATAGCTAATACATCGCCGAATTTTGCAAATTCTCACGTTGTATTAGGCGGTTGCTTTGTAACGAAATCGGGCGCGGAGGCACCTCTGCGTCCGATTTTGTTTTTTGCTTTTTGAATTGTACCTTTGTAGATTGTAAAATACGCATTTAGGATGAAACGAATTGTGGTCTTTACGGGTGCGGGGGTGAGTGCCGACAGTGGCATTGCAACTTTCCGCGATAGCGATGGGCTGTGGGCTTCCTACCGCATTGAGGATGTGTGCACACCAGAGGCTCTGGTGCGCAACAGGGCTCAGGTGGTGGAGTTCTACAATATGCGCCGCCGCGAGGTGCTCAGCAAAGAGCCCAATGCGGGACACTACGCCATAGCCGAGCTGGAAAAGCATTTCGATGTGAGAGTCATAACGCAAAACATTGACAACCTGCACGAAAGGGCGGGCTCGACAAACGTATTGCATCTTCACGGTGAGGTCGTAAAACTCCGTAGCGAGAAGAATCCAAACCTCATCGTACCCATAGAAGGATGGGAGCAGAAGTTGGAAGACAGAGCCGAAGATGGAGCGCTACTGCGCCCTCACATTGTCTTCTTTGGCGAGTCGGTACCCAACTTTGACGAGGCTACGAGGATTGCCCAGACAGCAGATATAATGGTCGTTGTGGGCTCTTCGTTGGCTGTTTATCCTGCTGCATCGCTTGTGAGGTATGTGCGCCCCGAGGTGCCCGTCTACCTTGTGGACCCACACCTACCCGCAGGTCACGGTATACGCAACTTGGCGGAGTATATCCCCCTGCGCTCGGCAGAGGGCACTCCACTTTTGGTCGAAAAATTAATTGAACAATATACCTAAAACCACTACTAAAACACTATGAGTAAACTTATTGTAATTGCATTTGGCGGCAACGCACTGCTTCGCAAAGGCGGAGGCGTTGATTACGCAGCACAAAAGGAGAATGTAGCAGAGATTTGCGCCACGCTCGAAGGTATGGCACGCGAGGGCGCAAGGATGATTATAGGTCACGGCAATGGTCCCCAGGTGGGTAACGTGCTGTTGCAACACGAGGCAGGCAGAAAGATGTTCGATGTGGAGGCTATGCCTTTGGACTTCTGCGTTGCCGAGACTCAGGGCTCGCTGGGCTATATGATTGAGTGCGGTATGCGCAATATGATGGCAGAGAAAGGCATTGATCGCGAGGTTGTTACACTCCTCTCGCAGGTGGTAGTAGACGAGAACGACACCGCCTTCCAAAATCCCACTAAACCCATCGGGCCCTACTACACCGAGGAGGAGGCAAAAGAACTCGCAGCCAGCAAGGGCGAAACCTACCACTGCGACCCCAAAGGTCGTGGCTGGCGCAAGGTTGTAGCCTCGCCCAAGCCACTCGCTATTCACAATGTAGACCTTGTGAAGATGTTGGCAGATGCAGGCAACATTGTCGTTACCGTAGGCGGTGGTGGCGTTGCTGTGGTCAATAAGGGCGGCAAGTGGATTGGCTTGGAGGCTGTGATTGACAAGGATTTGGCGTTGGCTACTACGGCTGTGGCTGTGGGTGCCGATGAGTTCTACATCCTTACCGACATAGAGAAGGTGTGCCTGAACTTCAACACCCCCGAGGAGCGTAGGCTCGACAGGATTACCGTTGCGGAGGCTAAGCAGTTCCTCGCCGAAGGTCACTTTGCCGAGGGCTCTATGGCTCCAAAGATTCGTGCTGCGGTGCACTTTGTGGAGAGGTGTGGTGGCGAGTGCATCATTACCGATGCTGCTTGCTTGGGCGATCCTGAGTGCGGTACGCGCATCGTGAAATAACACTTAGAGAATTGAGAATTATGGTGCGCCAATGGCGTACCATAAAGACACTAAATCATAGACGTAAGTTATTGTACGTTAGACCAAACAATATGGGGAAAACTAAATTCAGTAAGGCATTCTGGGTAGCCAATATGGCGGAGATGTTCGAGAGGGCGGCATACTATGGTGTATTTGTTGTCATCACGCTCTATTTGAGCAACATCCTCGGATTTTCGGATATTGAGGCGGGTATCATCAGCGGCTTGTATGCTTCGTTGCTCTACTTCTTACCGCCCTTTACGGGTGCATATGCCGACCGCATAGGCTTCCGCAAGGCTATGTTGCTGGCTTTTGCGCTCCTTACGGTGGGCTATGCGGGCTTGGCACTGCTCCCCACGGGCTTAGAGGCAGCAGGATTGGTGGAGTATGGCGAGAAGACCGTCTTCACGGGCTTGGCAACGAGTGGCTACCGCTATCTTATTGTGCCTGTGCTCGTTATCTTGGTTGTTGGTGGCTCGTTCATCAAGGGCATCATCAGTGGTAGTGTGGCTAAGGAGACCGATGAGAAGAACCGCGCTCAGGGCTTTGCGATTTTCTACGCAATGATTAATATCGGCTCTTTTTCGGGTAAGTTCATAGTGGACCCACTGCGTAGGTCGTTGGGCGATAGCGGTCTTATCTACCTCAATTGGTTCTCGGTGGTGATGACGCTTGTTGCACTTGTTGCGATATATATCTTCTACCGCAGCGACAACGCACAGCCCGACCGCTCGAAGAGTATGAAGGGTATCTTTCGCTCGTTTGGTAAATTGTGCTGCAATGGTCGTTTGGTGGCTCTTATCCTCATTGCCAGCGGTTTCTGGACGGTCTACTACCAGCTCTACGCCACAATGCCCAAGTATGTCATCCGCCTTGCGGGCGAGGCAAGCACCATCGGTTGGTATACGATGCTCAACCCGCTGATTGTGATACTGACCGTCAATGGTCTGACACGAATGCTCTCCAAACGCACCGCGCTCTTTTCGATGATGTGCGGTATGTGCATCATTCCCATCTCGGCACTCATTATGTCCTCGGGACACCTCTTCTCGGCGCCCATCTTGGGGCTCCACCCTGTGGTATTTATGATGCTGTGCGGCATCTGCGTGCAGGCATTGGCGGAGGCTCTCATATCGCCCCGCTATTTGGAGTATTTCTCGCTCCAAGCACCCAAAGGCGAGGAGGGTATGTACTTGGGGTTCGCGCAGTTGGAGTCGTTTGTGAGCACCCTTGTAGGCTTTGCAATGTCGGGCTGGCTGTTGGATAAATACTGTCCCGACCCATCGCGCTTTGCCACTCACGAGGAGTGGCTCGCCGCCTCGGCTAATGCGCACTACATCTGGTACTACTTTGCCGCCATTGCTGCTGTGGCTGCCATTGCGCTGGTCATCTACCAGAGGGTTGTAAAGAGGCTGGACGAGAAGAAAATTCAAAATTCAGAATTCAAAATTCAAAATTAGTCTACCCATATAATTTGCAACTATTCACTATGAAGAAACTTACGCAAGAGGAGATGGGACGACTCTCGGTGGAGGAGTTCAGGGCGATGGAGAAATTGCCCGTTGTGGCGGTGCTCGACAATGTGCGCTCGGCGGGCAATGTAGGTGCTTTCTTCCGCACCTCAGACGCTTTCGGCATTGGCGAGGTGGTGCTTTGTGGCATTACCGCTCGCCCACCCCAAAAGGAGATACACAAAACTGCCCTCGGAGCCGAGCTGACGGTGGTGTGGAGGGGCTTTGAGAGCACTTTGGAAGCAGTCAGCACCCTGCGCAAGGAGGGCTACACCATTGTTGCTGTGGAGCAGGTTGCGGGCTCGGTTAAGTTGGGAGAGTTCCAACCCTCGACCGACAAAAAGTACGCTCTTGTCTTTGGTAACGAGGTGGAGGGTGTTGCTCAGGAGGTTGTGGATGTGTGCGATATGGCACTCGAAATCCCCCAAGTAGGCACCAAACACTCGCTCAACGTGGCAGTTACGGGGGGCGTAGTATTATGGGAGTTGTTTAATAAGCAAAACAATAAGGCATAAGGCATAACCCCTAACACACAACCGCCCGATAGCACAAAGAGCTATCGGGCGGTTGTGTATTGTAGCGTAACCAACTATTAGAAGAGCGTAGTGTAGGTCAAGCCGATAGTGTTGCTGGTGTGCTTGGTGTTCATCATCGCAGGACCCGTAACATTGATGTTTGTTTGGTCGTCCGTGTAGGAGTAGTAATACATCACACTATTTGTATAGTGTGCTCTCGACAAACTCCAAACCAGATCCAACGATGTGCCACTCGCAAACCTCCAACCAGCACCGAGCGAGAAGGTGTCGCTATGGGTCTTATAGGTGCCATAGAAGGCGTTGCCTTCATCGTTGTAGGCGGTAGCCTCGCGGTTCAGTGGCGAGCCATAGTAGGCATAGCCAGCCCTCAGGTAGAGGTTGCTAATGGGCAAGACCTCCAAGCCTACGCGGAAGTTGTCGGCACTACCCAAGTCGTATGCCACATCGTTTGCAAAAGCCTCCTCTAAGCCATAGGTCTGCATATCCATTCCATCGTACCACACCCTGTCGTAGTCCACCGAGAGGATGGCCCTATTGGAGAGCGTCAGCGATGCACCCAAGAGGAGTTTCGAGGGCGAGGTGTAGTCGTAAGTGAAAGTATTTATATACGACTTTTCAAAGATACTCTTGCCGCTGACGAAATTAGTTTGCATATCGGTCGAGTAGTCCTTCGAAAGACTCACAGAGGTGGGCGAATGGTAGGCAATACCAAATCGCAGAGCACTGATGGGGCGCAGGATTGCACCAATCTTGAAGTTGATGCCTGAGCCATAGTTGGCAATGGTGGGGCGGTAGAGCATAGAAGAGAGTTCCGTATCGCCCGAAGCACCCACATACTTCTCCGAGTAGTCGTAGTAGATAATCTGCTCAATGCTTTGTATGCCGAGTGTTGCACCCACATAGAGCAGGTTGCCGAAGTTGAAACCCGCCGAGAGGTCGTACTCGCCAACACTACCCATACTCTCCACCGCAAGGTGCGAATTGACGCGGTTTTCGATAGGCACACCCGTAACATCATAGCCACCCGTAAAGAGTCCGCTATTTTCGTCCATAACAGGGTTGATAAAGAAAGTGCGGTATGCCAACACCCCACCCCACTCATCGGGATAGATGTCGGGGTTGGAGAAGGGAGCCTTCGAGGGACTGAGTTCGGAAGGATCTATACCATACATCTGCTCGGCAAAGAACTCGCCAATGGTAACCTCGCCATTATCCCACCTTGCCGAATTGCGGTAGTTGAGGTCGGCGAGCTTGTTGTAGGCAAAGCCGAGTGTGAAGCTCACCAAAGAGCCTGAGCCTTGATAGAGATTGAGTGCCGTGCCTATCTGATTGAACGAGAAATTACCCTTATTGATTCCATAGCCCACATTGCCATTCGAGGAACGTGTATGGTCGTAAGCCGCCGACACACTCAGCACCGAGGAGCGGTACATACCCAAGCCCGCGGGGTTGATAGTCATACTCGAAAGGTCGGCACCGAGTGAAGTGAAGGCTCCACCCATCGCCGCAACCCTTGCCGAGAGGTATGTATGTTCTGTTTGGGAGAACTTAGCCGCCTCCATATGGCTCATATTGACGGGAGAGATGACTTCGCCACCAAACACCGTAGTCTGAGCCACAGCCTTGGTTGTGAGCGAAAAGAGTGTCGCCAATGTCGCTATACAAATAAACCTTTTCATAGTTCTATATCACGCTTATTCAATTATCTATCCTATTAACCTAACACAGTCTATCCTACCTCCTTGAAGAACGACTGCTTCCCGAAGAGCGGCTACTGCTGCTACTGCTGCCTCCCGAAGAGTAGCTACTACGACTGCTACTACCTGAGGAGGAGTAGCTGCTGCGACTCGAAGAGGAGGATGAGGAACGACTGCTACTACTGCTGCTTACACTCGAAGAGCGACTGCTACGCGAGGAGCTACCGCTACTCACTCTCGAAGAAGAGGAGCGCGAAGAGGAGGATGAGGATTTGCTACTTACACCCGCAGAGCGCGAAGAGGATGAGCTACCACCATTGGATGTTACCGCCGAGCGCGAAGAGCGCGAAGAGGAGTTGCTCACGCCACTTACGCCACCACCCCTTGTAGGACGCGAAGCGTTAGGATTGATGGTGGTACCACTCAGAGTGCCCGATAGTTCGTTCTTGTGGGTGGGTTTAGCCATCTCTGAGCGAGTAGTGCCTACGTTTTCTGGCACCCTGCCATTAGATACTGCTGGACGAGCCGAGGAACCTCCACGCGAGGATGTAGCGCTACCACTTGTTCCGCCTGCAATCTGTGTGCCACCACGCGAGGTGGATACTCCACCAAACTGCTCCCTATACGATGGGCGCGAAGTGCTACCGCCTGCTGTCACACCATAGCTTGGACGATGCGACACATTGGGACGCTTGTGACCGCCCGCCACAGGGGGATGAGGTGGATTGTGGGGATGTCCGTAGTGGGGACCATACCAATGGTTGTGGCAATGGTGGTGGTAGAATGGGTCGCAACCCCAATAGGGCGAGTTCCATCCCCAATAGTCCCAATAACCATAACTATAACCAAAGTAGTAGGGGTTGTAGCCATAGTGGTAGCCATAGTAGTATGGGTTGTTCCAACTGCCAAACATATTGGTAATGTAGCGAGGCTCCACCCACACCTGGTCGCCCATAATCATCACGGTATAGAATGCAGGATCGTAGGCAAGGGTAAGGAAATATGCATCGCCATAGCGGTAGTCCCAATAGGAGGAGGGCATACGATAAGTAAGCGAGGTGAAACCCTGCAAGCGGCGTGCGTAGGCACTCTGGTAGTCGTCTACATAGATATTGGTGTAGACATTCACATCGCCTCCCGTATTGGAAGAAACAACCGTACCGGCAGGACTTGCCACAACATCTACATCGCTCAACAGGTCGTCAATATCTGCTTCGGCATTGGCTGCGGCAATCATTGCGGCGATGCGTTTCTCTTGTGCTGCCTTCTCGGCTGCAATTTGCTCGGCGAGCAGTCGTTCTGCCTCGCGCAGAGCCTCAGTGTCGTGGATACCATAGAGGTCATCGGTGTAGGCTGCGGCATTTATCCTTGCCAAATTCATAGCAGTGCCACACGAAGTAGCCCCCAGAGTCATAAGCCCCAGGGCAACCATAATCAGTAGGGTGTTTCTTGTTCTCATCATAATCTTATAACATTTTGTTGTGGTGAGCTCTCTTTTTTTGTGGGAGCCTTAAACCAGCTCTTCTTACTATATAGACGCAAAAAAGGGGCAAATAGTTGCATCGTGAGCAAAAAAATTTTGCTTTTCCTCTCTCAACCCTTCGGGATGTACATTTTTTCGACAAAAAAGTGTACCTTTGTGTCGGTTTTTTGCGCACTACTACAAAAGTAGTAATTTCGCGCAAGATTACCGCACTCACACACCATTTTTTGGAACAAAAAAAACGAAACATATAGAACACAATGGCAAAAGAACTCAAACAACTCACTCCTCGAGAGGAGAATTACTCGCAGTGGTACAACGACCTGGTGGTAAAAGCAGGCTTGGCAGAGAACTCCGCAGTGCGCGGTTGTATGGTTATCAAACCCTATGGCTACGCCATCTGGGAGAAGATGCAACGTGCGCTGGATGATATGTTCAAGGCGACAGGTCATCAGAACGCATATTTCCCACTCTTTATTCCCAAATCGTTTTTCAGCCGCGAGGCAGACCACGTTGAGGGCTTTGCCAAGGAGTGCGCAGTGGTTACCCACTACCGCCTGATGAACGACCCCGAGGGCAACGGTGTTGTTGTAGACCCCGAGGCTCGCTTGGAGGAGGAACTCATCGTGCGCCCCACCTCCGAGACCATCATCTGGAACACCTATAAGAACTGGATTCACTCCTACCGCGACCTGCCCATTCTTTGCAACCAGTGGGCTAACGTAGTGCGCTGGGAGATGCGTACAAGGCTTTTCCTCCGCACCGCCGAGTTCCTCTGGCAGGAGGGTCACACCGCACACGAAACCCGCGAGGAGGCTATTGAGGAGGCTCAGAAGATGATTCGTGTCTATGCCGACTTTGCCGAGAATTGGATGGGTGTGCCTGTGATTATGGGTACCAAGAGTGCTAACGAGCGTTTTGCGGGTGCTGTGGACACCTTCACTATTGAGGCACTGATGCAGGACGGTAAGGCTTTGCAGAGCGGTACTTCGCACTTCCTCGGTCAGAACTTCGGTAAGGCCTTCGATGTGCAGTTTGCAACCCGCGAGGGCGGTATGGACTACGCTTGGGCTACTTCGTGGGGCGTATCTACCCGACTGATGGGTGCGCTGATTATGGCTCACTCCGACAACAATGGTCTGGTGTTACCTCCCAAGTTGGCTCCCATTCAGGTTGTTATGATACCCATCTACAAGGGCGATGAGGAGCTCAGGAGGATGACCGAGGAGTTGGAGAAAATCGCCTCCAAACTGCGTGCTAAGGGCATCAGCGTGAAGATTGACAACCGCGACAATGTACGCTCGGGCTTCAAGTTTGCCGAGTATGAGCTCAAAGGTGTGCCCGTAAGGCTTGTTGTAGGTCCTCGCGACTTGGCAAACGGTACGGTGGAGATGATGCGCCGCGACACGTTGGAGAAAGAGAACGTGGCTTTGGAGGGTATCGAAAATCTCGTGGAGAAAACCCTCGAAGAGATGCAGCAGACCATCTTCCAGAAGGCTCTCTCGTTCCGCAACTCTATGATTACCAAGGTTGATAGCTGGGAGGAGTTCAAGGATGTTTTGGAGAACAAGGGCGGCTTCATCTTGGCACACTGGGACGGCACAACCGAGACCGAGGTGGCTATTAAGGAGGCTACGAAGGCTACCATCCGCTGTATTCCCTTCGACACGGTTGATGAGGAGGGCACCTGTGTGTTCAGCGGCAAACCCTCGCACCGCCGAGTGCTCTTCGCAAGGAGCTACTAAAAAGAGGCTTTTATACCTTTATATAATAGAAGAAGGGCGACCGATGGGTTGCCCTTCTTCGTTTGGGGCGGGCTGTTGTGCTGCCTGCCCCAAGACTCGCTTCGCCTTTTTAGTAGTCAAAACGCAGGAATTTACCGTTGAGGTCGAAGTCGAGATCTAAACCTGTGTTGAGCTCTACATCAAACTGCCTATCGCGCTCGATGTCCACCACGAAAGCGTCCGAATAGTTGGTGGCAACGTAGGTCTGAATAGCCTCGGGGATTACCGATGCGGGCACGCCCGTTACACGATTTTCCACCTCTTTCCACTCGCCGCTCTTCTTGAACTCGATGAAGGTACCGTCCGAGAGATAGACATCATAACGCACTGTGAAATCGTCATACTCTTTCATCACGCTATTGATACTTGCCTCCGCAAAGTGTGTGTCGATAAAAGTCTCAGCCGCCTGAGGGAGTTTGTTGGGGTCGATAGGCTTCTCGTCATCGCAACTCTGGAAACCGAAAAATGCTACTGCCATAGCGAGCATAAAAATTGTTCTTTTCATAGTCTTTGTGTTTATTAATTAGTTTGTAATTATTATTTCTTTGTATTTATTACAAATTTAACACTAAAAATTAAATTTCCAAAATTTATGCCAAAAATTTTTAGATTTTTTTGGGGAGGTGGTGAGAAAAATGGGAGAAATGGGAGTGATGGGAGTGATGAGAATACCACAACCATACCACCCCCCAAGGTTTGGGGAGATGCCCTTAGGACAGAAGAGGTTTGTTTTATCACATTACTCCTATAAGCCCTATAAGCCTTATACGTCCTATATGCCCCACAAAAAAAATACTCAGGGGTATTAAAAAAGACACCCGTGAACAAGGGGGAGGGCAAAATTTTCAATTTTCAAGGCGGTTGGCATCTACCTTGCTTTTTGTGGGCGACCAAGTCGCCCTTTTCTTTGCCACTTTTGGTGGCAAAAGTGGCGCAAAAGCCACGCACCGCATCTCTGGCAGGAGCAAGACTCGCAAAATCTAAAACGAACGCTACGCGGGCAAAGCGTTTGCCGTCTTCGTTTTTTAACGCTTTTGCGACTCTTGCTCGCCACAACCGCCGAGGCGGTCGCTTCTCTGCCGCCGATGCGAAGTGCGAATTTTGACAGACCCCCTCCCCCTGCGGGGCACTCCCCCTAACTTAGGGGGGATAGTTCCCATATCTCCCATAAGGCTTATAAGCCCTATATGCCCTATACGAACACGGGTATTAAAAAAGATACCCGAGAACAAAGGGGGGGGCAAAATTTTCAATTTTCAAGGCGGTTGGCATCTACCGCTTTACACTCACGTTCGGTGCGCCCACCGAACGTCTTGCCACGACTTGTCGTTAGACAAGGCGGTTGGCATCTACCACTCTTAATAATCATCTACGGGCATAAGGTCACGCCACGCAGGGTTTTGTTGTTGTATGAGCAGCTCTTTACGATGTCGCGAGAGCATTTTTATCTTCTTCTCGCGTTCAATAGCATCAATGATACTGCCAAACTCCTCCACATACACCAACTTATTAAGGTTGTACCTTTGGGTAAAGCCTTCGCGAACTTTCGCTCGATGCTGCAATATACGCCGCTCCAAGTTGGAGGTAACGCCTGTGTAGAGAACAGAATTTCCCTCGTTGGTAAGCATATAGACATAACTCTTCCTCATACCACAAAGATAATGATTTTTTAGCAAGGTAGATGCCAACCGCCTCAACTCCGTTGAGTCGTGGCAAGACGGAGTTATGCCACTCCTATCAATTCCAAGAGTTGTAGATGCCAACCGCCTGCCTGCGGCAGTCGTTGCAAGACGAAATTTGCCACACTTACTGCACCTACTACTCCCCTCTGCGGGGGTGGGGACAAAAAAAGGTGTGGCGGAGAACCGCCACACCCGTTATTTTCGCTAACAACAATTAGTTGCTAATTAACCAAGGTACTGCACTTCACCAGTCCACTCGCCTTTGAAGGTCTCACCATTCTCGCACGAGAGGTCGAAGACAATAGTCCAAGTACCATCACCATTGTCAGTGGTGGTCATAGAACCTGCATTGATAATATCAACTAAGCCGAATTCAGCATCCAAAATGTAGGAACCTACGCCATCGCCATCAAAATTATCCTGAGTACCTGCGATAGCATAGTTAGTGCCGTTATAGCCTGCATCAGGAGCAATGGTAAAGGTACCCTCTACAACATCCAATTTACCTGCTTCGGCATTCCAGCACTCTACCTGAATCATATTCTCGCCATAAGTTGCATAGATTACATAGTTGGAGTCAGCGTAAGGCATAAACATCACATTGCTAATCTCATTGCTATCACTTGCGGGAGCCTTCATCAGACCATCGATAGTAACGGTAAACTCACTGGCAAGTTCGAAGTTCCTGTCCTCGCCCTCGAGAGTAAGAGGAGCACGGCTTGAGAATGTCATAGTGTAAACACCAAACTCGTCAGTGGTGGTCAGCACCATACGACCATTTGCCTCTTCGCTTTCAACCATCTCATATACACCATAGTCGAAACCATCGTCCAATACCCAACTTGCCTGCAACAGATTGTCACCAGCTACATACAAAACGCCTTCCTCATCTGCAAAAGGCTCGCCCCAGTTGCTAATTGTGAGGGTAAGAACGCCGTTATTCGAGCGAGCAGTCAAAACTGCCATATTACCCTCCAAAACAGCGTTGAAGTTGGTTAAACTATACACGTCAAGATCCAACTGCTGAGTGGGTTTGGAATTTGCGGGGTAGTTCAAAATACCCTGATAGCAGCCATCAACAACATACATATTACCCTCTTTGTCCATTACGGGAATGTAGAAGGTAATCATATTAATATCCATATCAGGCATCATAGTAACAACATTCACACCATAGGGTCTACCATTAGCATCAGTTGCTGTCTCGGGCTGAACTGCCTCGTAGTATTTACCACCGATGTTAAACTCAGTGTAGCCAGGGATAGCAATTACGCAGCTCTGCGAGGGGTTGTTCAACAAAAGATAGTCTGTACCAGAGGGAAGAGCACCAGGAACATAACCGGCATTGGTCATTTCAAGGAAAGACATAAGAGCGGTATCGCCATTGCTGGTGCCGAAGTAGAATTGCCAACCAGGCATACCAATCGTTTCCAAGAGGTTAACAGTGTTGTAGAGTTCGCCTGCAAGACCTGCATCGGGGTTGATAACGAACTCGAGAACTTCCAACTCCTCAGCCTCATTACCACCTTCCTCTGCATAGAGTGCAAGAGTGCCACTATGAGTGAAAGTGATAGTACCAGCCTCCACATAGTTTGCCATATCGAAGAGTGCGAGGGTACCGCTGATGATGTTCACATCCGAATCAGCATTTACGCCATCGTAGCCACTCTGAATCTGCAAAGCGTGTTCCTCTTTACCATCGGGATAGAACATATAGTTCGCAAGAGTCTCAGGATTCTCATAGTTAGACAAATCTGCGATAACGATAGGAGTTGTGGCCAAACCATAGCTACCGACTGGGAATGTGCCATTAATAGGTGCGGGAACAGTAGCCATAATATCAATACCCAAAGTTGCTTTCTCATTATTGGTCGAGAGCAATTCGAGTAACCAAATGGTAGGACCATATTTATCCACATCCTGCGAGAATTTACCCGAGGCGATAACAAACTCGATATTCGAGCCCTCTTCGCCGCCTTCGCCGCCTTCGCTACCACCGTTACCATAGAGCGAACCCATATAACGGAAAACAGCCTGACCGCCAGCCTCTGTATTCATCCAAGCACCTACGAAGTCGGACTCAGCGCAGAACTCACCAGCTACACACTCGTCAAGTTTGTTCCACTCAAGGTCGTAAACAGTAGCACTGGTAACATATACCTCTGCACCCTCTTCTTCGCCTTCAAACCAGATAGAGTCGTTCTCTATGTTTCCCAGAGTGTTCACGAAAACCTGCAAAATGTAACCACTCTGTTCGTCAGTGAAAGTAATCCAAGTCTCTTCATACAAATCATCTTTCTCTACCAACAACGAAGTAGCATAGCAATCGTAGTTTGCAGCCTCCTTGGGAGTAGTGATGGTTGCGGTAACCATATCTTTCTTACCAGCTGCATCCTCGTAAGCCAAGAAGATAGTGTACTCAGTCTCGGGATTAAGGCGCATATGGCTCATCTCTACATCAGCCTGATTGAGCTGAGTTTCAGGATCGAGAGGCCAACCTCCCATCTCGCTAAGAACGAACTCAGCAGTGAAAGTCTCGTCAACATTCGAGGTAGCAGTAACAAGGGTAGATGCTTTTACCACGTTAGCAGTAGAAACGTAATAAACAATCATTTTACCCATAGGACCCTCTGCAACCTGAACATTAGAAATGCTTGCGGTAGCAGCACCTTCCTCGCCACCAGCTGCGCCATCTTTTGCCTCCGAAGGAGCAACGCCAGCAGCCATTACATAGAATTTGGTAGCGTCCTCGCTGATATAGAGGTCATAAGTACCAGCAGCAACTTTGATATTCTCGCCAGCAACAGCGTAGAAATGGTTTACTACGATTTCTGTATCCGCAGCAACACCATACCAATCGCTCCTATTCTGAACGAATTTGAACTCACCAGCAGCAGTGAACTCCAAGCCTTTGTAGCCCCAAAGACCATTCTCGAGAGTCATATTAACATCGTCACCGTCTTTGTTCCAGCCATTGTGAGTACCAACAATCCTCATACCTTTGGCATCTTCGGGAACCTCAGCCTCTTCCAACTCAGACGAATCCTTAGCCTCGGCGGGAAGTTTACCAGCCTCCATCAGGTAGAAAGTGTCGGTAGCCTCGTTCAGATAAACGTCATAAGTACCCTCAGCGGCAACTTTGATATTACCACCAACAGACTGCTGTACAGGGTAATAGTAGTTTGCAACGATAGGTTTTTTGCCCTCATAACCACGACATACAGCCCAAGCGTTATCCTTAACGAATTTGAACTCGGTACCGGCTTCGAACTCTAAGCCTTTCTGGAAGTAGTAGCCATCAGCATACTCCATAGCGGTAGCATCCGCAGGGCTCCAACCCTGGTGGCTACCTGCAAGACCCCAAACCTCGCTACCTGCGGGCTCGCCAGCCTGCTGTGCAACAGCAACCTCGGCTTTCTCCTCGCCAACAGCAAATACTACTTTGCCCTCGCGTGCCTCGGTAGTCGCGTTCTTCTCAGCATAAATCTTTACCGATACGGTACCAGCCTCACCCGAAGCGGGCTCAACTTTGATCCACTCTGCATCAGGAGTAGCAGTCCAAGCGCCTTTTGCTACAACGCTAACGGTCTGCTCGCCACCGGCAGCCACATAGGATACCTCCATAGGCATCACACCAATCTGAACCTCGGGAGTGGGCTTCACGGGCTCGTCTGGTAGTTCGTTACAAGCAACTGCAAAAACCATTGCAGCAGCAGCCAAAAGTAATTGTTTAATTTTCATTTGTTTGTAAAATTAGTTAATAAAAAAGTGAATTGGTTTTTGTGTTTCTTATCAAATTTCACTCGCTAATATACACATAGCGCACAAATATAGTAAAAAAATGTTGCATTAGTACCACAAAGGGGCAAAAAATGCAAAAAAAGTTGAGGCAAATGCGATTAAGCGAGGGCAGAGGCTGCTTGCAGACTATGCCGAGCGGGAGCATTTTAGAGCAGCCAAAGGCTGGTCAATTGAGGCAAATGCGAGTAAGCGAGGGCAGAGGGCACTTGTGCACTATGCCGAGCGGGAGCATTTTAGAGCTGCCGAAGGCTGGTCAATTGAAAGTTGAGAATTGAGAATTGAGAATTGAGAATTGAAAGTTTTTTAAGGACATTAAGGTCGTTAAACTCCTATAAGCCCTATAAGCCTTATAAGCCTCATAAGCCTTAGGACTATTGACGTTAGACGTTAGACAATGACTCATAAGTAACAAAATAGGCGACTTGCGCCGCCTATTTTGTTACTTATGAGTCATAATGTGAAGTATCATCCTATCAGTCTCCAACATACCTCGTGAGCCAATGGTCGTGAGGTTCAAAATTGACTTATCGACATCGTCATCCACAATACCCTCATATGCCGTCACACAGCGGTGCTCCATAGCCATCGTGGCAGCCATAACAGCCGTAGACACCGAACTCGAAAGTTTCAGCGCACAGCTCGGTTTTGCACCATCGCAAATCATACCCGTAAGCGTGGCTACCATATTCTTCACAGCCATCGCAACCTGCTCATAGTCACCGCCCATAAGGTAGGTAATACCGCAACTCGAACCCGTAGAAGCAACCACACAGCCACACAGTGCCGAGAGTCTGCCGAGGCTCTGTTTGATATAGATAACCGTAAGGTGTGAGAGAGCAAGCGCACGAATGAGTTGCTCCTCGCTCGCGCCCGTATCCTCGGCATAGACCACCACAGGAAGAGTCGAAACAATACCCTGATTGCCGCTACCCGAGTTACTCATAACAGGTATCTTCGCGCCACCCATACGAGCATCACACGCCGCCGAAGTGTAGGAAATCATATGTGACAAAATGGTGTCACCCATAATCTTGCGACTACCCGCGCTCTCCCTTACGGTACGACCTAAGCAGTGTCCCCATTCGCCCTTCATAGACTCATCGGCAGCCGCCTTGTTGAGTCTGCGAGCCTCCAAAATAAAGCGCAACTCCTCGATAGGCGAGGTGGTGGCAAAATTCCACACGGTGCGGAGCGTCAGAGCCACCTCTTTGTGCTCGCCACTCTCCGAGGCGGGTGTACGGTTATCAACAATAACCTCTTCATCCTTAGCCACATAGGTAAAGTTAGTATGCGAGCCCGAGATAATAGCCGTAGCGGTGTGTCCCTCGGCAGTGGCGATAACCTCTATATAGAGCGTTTCGCAGTCGCCGTCCTTAACGCCGACCGTTACCCTACCCTCGTCAATCATCTTGCGACCACGCTCAACAGCCTCGGGCGTAACATCCCTCAGCACTTCGAGTTGGTACTCGCTCTTACCCACAATCGCTCCCAGCGCAATGGCAATAGGCAGACCTATCATATCCGTACCCGGGATGCCCACGCCCATAGCGTTTTTGAGCACATTGGGGCTCAGCAACACCTTGATACTCTGTGGTTCACATCCCAGCACCTCGGCAGCCTTAGCCGTACACAACGACACAGCGATAGGCTCAGTACAGCCCATTGCGGGCACAACCTCACGATTGATGAGGTCGATAATCTCCTTCCTATATTCGGCAGATAACATATAGAACAGCGGTTTATTTTGGTTTAGTTTTTCAAAGGTAGTATTTTTTTCGTTAGAGTGCACTCCTCGGGCTTCACTTTTTGCAAATCTACTTATCTATGACGCCCGAGCCGACCAACTCATCGCCATCGTACCACACAGCAAATTGCCCCGCAGTGATACCCCTTTGGGGCTCATCAAACAGGAGGTAGCCGCCCTCCTCGGTGGTGTAGAGTCGTGCCCCTTGCAGTGGTTGGCGGTAGCGGATGCGGGTGCTATATCTTCGGGGGCTCTCCCCTACTGCTTGGCGCAGGTCTTCCCTCACCCAATGCATCTCCTCGGGGCGTATGTGGAGTGCTCGGCGCAACAGACCTGGATGGTCGTGTCCCTGTCCAACATAGACAATGTTGCGCACCACATCCGTTGCAATCACAAACAAGGGTAGTGCCGTACCACCCACACCCAAGCCGTGGCGTTGACCTACGGTGTAGAAATGGGCTCCCGAGTGGGTGCCGACCTTCTTACCATTTGCAGGCTCGTATCTATAAGGTTCCGAGAGAGTTACCACATCCTCCCTTGCCGCCAATTCGTCATTTTCTTCCTCCGAGCGGTAGCCCTCCCAATCGCGTGGTATCTCCACAATACGTCCCTTCTTGGCAGCCAATTTTTGCTGCAAAAAGACGGGCAAATCGACCTTGCCGACAAAGCATATACCCTGCGAATCTTTCCTCTTGGCAGTAGCCAGATGGAGCGCACTCGCCCTCTCCCTCACCTCGGGTTTGAGCATATCGCCAACGGGAAAAAGTGCCTTCGAGAGTTGCTCCTGCGTGAGTCCGCAGAGAAAGTAGCTCTGGTCCTTATTGCCGTCCACACCCGCCAGCAGTCGGTGTGTGCCATCCTCGCAGTGTTCTACCCTGCAATAGTGTCCCGTAGCCACCCAATCGGCACCCAATTTGAGTGCCTCCTGCAAAAAAGCATCGAACTTTATCTCCCTATTACACAGCACATCAGGATTGGGCGTGCGGCCCTTCTCGTACTCCGAGAACATATAGTCCACCACCCTCTCCCTATACTGCTCCGAGAGGTCCACCATACGGAACGGAATGTCGAGCCTCTTGGCGACCAACTCCGCAAAGAGTCTATCGTCCTCCCAGGGGCACTCGCCACTGAGCGTGCCCACCGTGTCGTGCCAATTGACCATAAACAGACCTACCACATCGTAGCCCTGCTCCTTCAAGCGTGCCGCAGCCACCGAGGAGTCCACACCCCCCGACAACCCAACAACAACTCTCTCTTTTCTCTTCTCCATTTTATTTTGTTTCGCGACTTTTTATAAAAAGTCGCCCAAAAATTTTTAGTGTAGCCTTTGCGGTGGTATGACTGCCTTCGGCAGGTCTGAAATGAGTAAACCACCCATCTCTTTCAAACAAGTTTGAGAGATGGTGTTTTCCTCATTTCTGCTCCTTCGGAGCATCCCACACCACCGAAAAAAGACTCCTCTCAAACTTCCACATATTGCTCCCCTAAGTTAGGGGAGCTGTCGCAACGCGACTGAGGGGTCTGTTTCCTGTATGCCCTATATGCCTTATATGCCTTATACGCCCTATAAGCCTTAGGACTATTGACGTTAGCCATTGAACATTAAGCACATCTTTACAAAATAGCCCGACCCAAAAGGTCGGGCTATTTTGTAAAGATGTGCAAGCTCACTACATACCCTTCATCTGCTTGAAGAGCTCGTTGTAGTGGTTATATTTGTCCATATATTCGGGTTTCTCGTTGCGCACCTGGAAGCAGATACTCTTCAAGAACTCCACAGTATTAACATCCTCAGGATTGAGCTCGTGAGCCTTCTCGAAGGGCTCAATAGATGCTGCATAAGCCTCCATAGAAGCCTTCCTTACGCTGGCGAGGTTCTCATCGTTCCACGACATCTGGTTGGCCTCCTGGCCCAAGTCATCGCCCTTACGGGTGTAGGTGTAAGCCTTATTGAGGTAGAGGTTGATGTTGGTGGGGTCTACCGCAAGAGCGTTATCGAACATAACCACTGCATCGTCATACATTTTGAGCTCTGCATAGACTGCGCCCAAGCCAATCTGCAACTGAGGATTCTGAGGATCGGCAGCGATAGCGTTTTTCAGAAGGTCAATCATTGGTTCGGGACTCTCGCCAAGCACCAAGTAGAGGTCGGTCATACACGAGATGAGGTCGGAGTTGCCGGGGAACTGCACGAGGGCTGCTTCGAGAACGCCTTTAACCTCACTCATCTTCTCCTTGTTGTCGAGGTAAGCACCGCGGTAGGAGTTGTAGAGCACATTGTAGAGTGTGCCATCGGCGTAGTAGCCAAGCGACTCAGCGATTTTCAGATTCTCAATACTGCGCTCGTACTGACCAGCGAAGTGTGCCAAGTAGCCAGAGTTGAAAATCGAGATGCTATCAACGGGCAGACCTGCCTCGGGGATAATCGACACCTCATAAGCCCTCTGGTAGTAGTCGGTAGCGGCAGCGTAGTCCTGCATAAAGAATTTGCTATTAGCATTCTTGCGGAGGATGTTGTTGATGTTCATAAAGCCCGCATTAACCTTCTTGGCGAGTTTGGGATTGAGTTCGTACGACTTGCTGTAAGCCTCAACAGCCTTGTCGATAGCCTCAGGATAGATGGGCTGAACAACATCCCAACCCATAACCATCTGACCCATAGCATCTACATATACATCGTATGCGCCATAGCCGAGTTTGATATACTGGTCGTTACCGATAGCAACCATCTCCTGAGTTGCGGGGTTGCCAATCTTCATCAGCAAGAGGTTGATGGGAGCCTGCTCGAAAATCTGGTCAGTGTAGGCGGTCTCTGCCTCCAACATAACCTCGGCACGTTTCATCCAAGTCGAAGCTTTCAGTGCCTTCTTCTCGTTGGCAATATCAGCATCGGACTTAGCAATTTTCTTCTGAATCGCCTCTGGATTAACCTGCACGGGCTCCTGAGCAAACGATGGCAAGCACATAACAAGTGCTGCTGCAATAGTCAAAAATGTCTGTTTCATAGTAGATTCTATTATTTAAGTGTTACTCTTTTATGTTCGTAGTTTTCTACTCCTCGGAGGGGGTTTCAGCCTGAGCAGACTCCACAGCTGCTACGGCATCCGTTGCGACATTCTCGTCAGCGGTGCTAACCTCAGCACCCTCTGCGGCTACAAGATTATCGTCCTCTTCCTCCCTGGGGACCGGTACCACCGAAGCGATAGAGTCTCCCTCGCGGATGTTGATAATCTTCACGCCCTGAGTAGCCCTACCTGCTACGCGAATATCAGCCACCGAGGTGCGGATAGTAGTACCACTGCGGTTGATAATCATAAGGTCGTTCTCGTCAGTAACAGCCTTCAAAGCCACCAAAGCACCCGTCTTCTCGGTTACGTTGATGGTCTTCACGCCCTTACCGCCCCTATTGGTCACGCGGTAGTCCTCCAAGTCGGTACGCTTACCATAGCCATTCTCGCTCAGCACAAGGATGTCCTTGCCATCGCCCTCCTCTACGCAAGCCATACCTACAACCCAGTTACCGTCCTCAATATCAACACCCCTTACACCGGTGCTGACACGTCCCATAGCCCTCACTTTCGACTCGTTGAAGCGGATAGCCTTACCCTCGTGGGTAGCCAAGAGTATCTCGGCATTGCCGCTGGTCAGTACCACATCTACCAATTGGTCGTTCTCGCGGATGTTGATAGCATTCACACCATTGCGTCTTGGGCGCGAATACTCCTCCAACAAGGTCTTCTTCACAACACCCTCTTTGGTACACATCACGATGTAGTGGCTATTAACGAACTCCTCATCCTCCAAGTGGCGGATGTTGATATAAGCCCTCACTTTATCATCGGGCTCAATCTGGATAACATTCTGGATAGCCCTACCCTTCGATGCCCTCGTACCTTCGGGAATCTCGTAGACTTTCAGCCAGAAGCAACGTCCTTTCTCAGTGAAGAACAACATTGTGTTGTGCATTGAGGTAACATAGAGGTGTTCGATGAAGTCCTCGTCCCTCGTTGCGCTACCCTTCACACCAATACCGCCCCTATGTTGTGTGCGGTACTCTGCCAAAGGAGTGCGTTTGATGTAGCCCATATGCGAAACGGTAATAACCATCTCATCATCGGCATAGAAGTCCTCTGGGTTGAACTCGCCGGCACTCATCACAATCTCGGTGCGGCGTTCGTCACCATATTTCTCCTTAATCTCAATGGTTTCGTCCTTAACAATCTGCAACTGCATCTTCACATCCGCAAGCACAGCTGTGAAGTAGTCAATCTGCTGAGTCAGCTCTTTCAGTTCTGCCTCCAACTTACCCCTCTCCAAGCCTGTCAGAGCCCTCAGGCGCATATCTACAATAGCCTGAGCCTGCAACTCCGAGAGGTCGAAGCGCTGCATCATACTGCTCTTGGCCTCATCGGGAGTCTGCGAAGAGCGAATGATGCGGATAATCTCGTCAATGTTGTCCTGAGCAATCAGCAAGCCCTTGACGATGTGAGCTCTTGCCTCAGCAGCTGCCAAGTCGTGTTTAGTGCGCCTTATGACAACCTCGTGGCGGTGCTCCACAAAGGCAGCAACCATATCCTTGAAGTTCATCAGCACAGGGCGACCACCCACCAGAGCGATATTATTTACCGAGAAGGAACTCTGCAAGGGGGTATTCTTATAAAGGTGTTGCAACACTACGCTACTAACAGCATCTTGTTTGAGGATGATAACAACCCTCACACCCTCCTTGTTACTCTCATCGTTGATATAGGCAATGCCCTCTATCTTCTTCTCATTGACAAGTTGGGCAATCTTCTGCACCATCTCTGCCTTATTGACCATATAGGGCACCTCGGTAATGACAATGCACTCCCTGCCGCTCTTGGTGTACTCAATTTCGGTCTTGGCACGCATCACTACCCTACCACGACCTGTCTCAATAGCCTCGCGGACACCCTCGTAGCCATAGATAATGGCACCCGTTGGGAAGTCGGGACCTTTGACGTATTGACACATCTCGCTGGGTTCCATATCGGGATTATCAATATAGGCGCAGATAGCATCGCAGCACTCCGAGAGGTTGTGGGGAGCCATATTGGTAGCCATACCCACAGCAATACCATTAGAGCCATTGACCATCAGCAGAGGAATACGAGTGGGCAACACCGTAGGCTCCAACTCCGTATCATCGAAGTTATACATAAAGTCTACGGTATCTTTCTCTATATCAGCCATCACTTCGTCAGTGATTTTCCTCATACGCGCCTCGGTATAACGCATTGCTGCGGGCGAGTCGCCATCCATAGAGCCAAAGTTACCCTGACCATCTACGAGCGGATAGCGCATACTCCAAGGTTGCGCCATACGACACATAGCGTCATAGATACTGCTGTCACCGTGGGGGTGGAATTTACCCATCACCTCGCCGACAATACGGGCACTCTTACGAGTGGGTTTGTGCGAACAAAGACCAAGCTCGTGGCTCATACCATAGAGAATGCGGCGATGTACGGGTTTCATACCATCCCTTGCATCCGGCAGAGCACGCGAAACAATTACCGACATCGAGTAGTCGATATAAGCAGTTTTCATCTGCTCCTCGATGTTGATTTTAATAATTCTCTCCTCCTGTGGAAGTTCTTCCGTAAGGGTTATGTTCTGTGTTTCGGACATATTATTTTGTTTAGTTTCTCTTCACGCGATTTTAATCGCGTAAAGATACAAAGAATAATTGAGAATTGAAAATTGAGAATTGAAAATTTTTTATTTTTCTCCCCTTTTAGGGGAGAGTTGAGGCAAATGCGAGTTGAGCGAGAGTAGAGCGCAGAGTACAGAACACAAAGGGCATAATACAAAGGGCAGAGTGCTAAATACTCATTTTTGGGTATTGATTTGTGGGCGCACAAGGGCTATTTTTGCACTCAGCAAAAATAGACTAACAACAAGTTATGAAACTTTCAGAACTCAAAACAGGCGAGAAGGCTGTGATTGTGCGCGTTGCAGGTCACGGTGGTTTCCGCAAACGCCTGATGGAGATGGGGTTTGTCAGAGGTGTGGAGGTACGAAGTGTGCAGGACTCCCCAATGCACGACCCTGTGAAATATACCGTTATGGGCTACGATGTGTCGCTCCGCCGCAGCGAGGCAGAGATGATTGACGTACTCCCCGATGGCGAGGAGAATCAGCCTTTGGAGGGTGCTGGCAGTCGCATCTGCGAGGGCTCGTGCGAGGGATGTTCGCTTGTGGATTGTGTATTGCACAACCGCAAGCCCCTGCGCCGCAACGAGATTAACGTGGCTTTGGTGGGCAACCCCAACAGTGGCAAAACCTCGCTCTTCAACGCTCTTTCGGGAAGCAGCGAGCACGTTGGCAATTACAGTGGTGTGACGGTCGATGCCAAACTCGGCTCGCTGACCTACAAAGGCTATCGCATTAACATCACAGACCTGCCCGGCACCTACTCACTCTCGGCATACACCCCCGAGGAGGTCTACGTTCGTCAGCACCTCTACGAGAAGATGCCCGATGTGATTATCAACGCTGTTGTGGCGTCCAACTTGGAGCGCAACCTCTATCTCACAAGCGAGCTTATCGACCTCAACCAGCGCACCGTTGTAGCACTCAATATGTATGACGAGTTGCAGCGTAGCGGCTCTGCGCTCGACTACGAGGCTTTGGGTGGTATGATTGGTATCCCAATGATACCCACCATAGCCAAGACGGGCTACGGACTCAGTGCGCTACTCGATGCGGTAATTGAGCTCTTCGAGGGGCGCAACAATGCCGCACGCCACGTCCATATCAACTATGGCTCGGCAATGGAGCGCGAAATAAGGAGCCTCTCGGACGAGATACGACTCTCCAACGACCTACCACGTCAATTCCCCGTGCGTTATTGGGCAATAAAGCTCATCGAGGGCGACAAGGAGGCCCTCGGCATTCTCTCGCGCTGTGGGGACTTCCAACGCTGGCAGGAGCTTGCAAAGCAGTCGGCAGAGAGAGTGGCTATCGAGTCGGGACGTGACATAGAGACACTGCTCAGCGACTACAAATATGGTTTTATTGATGGTGCACTCGAAGAGACACTACAAGTGGGCAAGGAGGACTTCAATAGTCGTTCGAGGCGCATAGATAGGCTTGTGGCGAACAAGTGGCTCGGTTTTCCGCTCTTCATTCTGCTGATGTGGCTGATGTTTTGGGCAACATTCACTCTGGGTGGTTATCCTCAGGAGTGGATAGAGAGCGGCTTTGGCTGGCTCGGCGAATGGCTCTGGGGTATTATGCCCGAAGGAGCACTGAGGGATATGGTCGTAAATGGAGTTGTGAGTGGTGTGGGCAGCGTGGCAGTATTCCTGCCCAACATTCTCATCCTCTACCTCTTCATCTCGCTGATGGAGGACTCGGGATATATGGCTCGCGCGGCATTCATTATGGATAGACTTATGCACCGTATGGGACTGCACGGAAAGTCGTTCATTCCGCTGTTGATGGGTTTTGGCTGCAACGTGCCCGCAATTATGGCTACACGCACCATCGAGAGCCACTCTTCGAGGCTCATAACCATTCTCGTCACACCCTTTATGTCGTGTAGCGCACGCCTACCCGTCTTTCTGCTCTTGGCGGGCACCTTCTTCCCTCGCCACGCTGCAACGGTGCTCATAGGGCTCTACTTGTTGGGCATTGGCGTGGCATTCCTTACGGCTCGACTACTGCGCAGTACCAAGTTCAAGAAGGACGAAACGCCATTCGTTATGGAGTTGCCGCCCTATCGTATGCCCACACTGAGGGCTACATTGAAACATATGTGGGATAAGTGCGCACAGTACATCCGCAAGATTGGTACGACCATACTGCTGGCGACCATCGTCATTTGGGCACTCTCCTACTACCCCCGCCCCAAAGAGGAGCAAACCATTTTGGCACAGCAGGAGGTGGTTGCCGAGAGTGGCGAGAGTAGTGCCGAGAGCGAGGCTCTGGTAGGCTCCTACATTGGTCACATCGGCAAATTCATAGAGCCTGTAATGCGCCCCTTAGGACTCGATTGGAGGGCTGGTGTGGCACTACTGACGAGCATTCCTGCCAAAGAGTTGGTCGTTAGTACTATGGCTGTGCTCTATGGTGGCGATGATATTGCCTCGCTATCGAAGAACATTGTCAACCATAGTGGAATAACGCCTCGCTCGGCTATGGCGTTTATGATATTCATACTGCTCTTCTTCCCCTGCATCGGCACCCTCGCCACCATCCGTAGCGAGACGGGCAGTAGAGGCTGGATGTGGTTTACGGCAATCTACAACACCGCCATAGCGTGGCTCCTTGCGTGGCTGGCGTTCCTCATAGGCGGTTTGTTCTAAAAGAGATTTGCACCGCCCACAACAAAAAAACACCCTCCCCCTTGTTCTCGGGTATCTTTTTTAATACCCGTGAGTGTTTTATGGGAGTTATGGGAGAAATGAGAGATATGGGAGTCCAACAACCACCTCCCTCCCCTGTGTCAGGGGAGGGTGCCCGCAGGGCGGGAGAGGTCAGTAAAATCGCACTTCGCATCGGCGGCAGAGAAGCGACCGCCTCGGCGGTCGTGGCGAGAGCGGAGCAAAAAGGCGTCAAAAAACGGAGACGGTAAATGCTTTACCCGCCAAAGGCGTCCGTTTTAGGCTTTTTGCTCCGCTCTCCTGCCAGAGATGCGGTGCGTGGCTTTTGCGCCACTTTTGCCACCAAAAGTGGCAAAGAAAAGGGCGACAAATGTCGCCCACTAAAAGCAAAGTCGATACCAACCGCCTTGTCTAACGACAAGTCGTGGCAAGACGGACAGACCTCTCCCGCTGCTGCGCAGCACCCTCCCCTAACTTAGGGGAGGGTTACACACGCCCCCGCCACGACTCCGTAGCCACCCTTTTTTTTCTCGGGTATCTTTTTAATACCCGTGTTCGTATAAGGCTTATGGGGCTTATAGGGCTTATAGGGCGTATAGGGCGTATGGGCGACAGACCTCTCCCCCGCTCCGCGGACCCTCCCCTAACTTAGGGGAGGGTTATTAAGGGCGTTAAACTCCTTAAAGTCCTTAAAGTCCCTAAACTCCCATAAGCCTTAGGACTATTGACGTTAGACGTTAGACGTTAGACGTTAGACGTCAGTCCCAAACAAAAAAAACGACACCATAAAGTGGTGTCGTTTTTAGTTCAAATCGAGGAGTCCTTCGGGTAGGTCGAAATGGACTGTCCGCCCGCTCGGGGAGTACTCCACTATGAAGTCATCCACCGCAGGTACCATAATCTCCTTGCCATTTATCTCTATAATAAACAGAGGATTCCAATCGCTATCCTCGAAGTCTGTAATCTCTCCCTCTACATCGCTACCCTCAAAGGTGGCGCGGAAGCCCACAAAGTCTTCGAGATAGAGTTCGTCATCGTCCGAGAATTCCTCTCTATCCTCCTCCGAAGTCAAGCCGAGGAGTTCCTCCTCCAAGCCCATAAAGAGTTCTTTGCCGATAAGTTCTGAGGCGCGATGGGCAGTATCGAAGTCGGCGAAAGTGACCACACCCCCACTCTTACCCCTACGCTCGAAGTGGTCCAAAAAGAGAGGAACCGCCAAGTTGTCTATATAGACAAACAGCGGTTCCTCTATTGTGAAGTCCGAAGGGAAAGTGTCGTAGAGATTGATGGTAAGTTCGCCCTGAGTACCGAAACTCTTGCCCACCTTGGCAACTGCAAACCCTGCCATACCTCTCACTGCCTTAAACAAGCCCTAACACTCTACCTTCTCCCTTCCAGATGGGACTAAGCCTCCTCTGCGGGAGCAGCCTCTTCTGCGTTCTCCTCGGCAGTAGCCTCAGCGGCAGCAGCGGCAGCAGCAGCCTTCTTCTCAGCGATTTTGGCAGCGATAGCCTCTTTGGTCTTAACCTCCTCAGCAACAGCGGCTTTGTGAGCAGCTACTTTATCAGCAGCGATTTTGCCGGCCTTAGCGGAGATTTTAGCCTCTTTCTCGCCCATCCATTTGTTGAACTTAGCCTCAGCGGTAGCCTCGTCAAATGCGCCCTTAGCTACACCACCCATAAGGTGTTTTTTGTAGAGCACGCCTTTGTACGAAAGGATAGCGCGGCAAGTGTCGGTGGGCTGAGCACCTTTCTGCAACCAATCAAGAGCCTTGTCAAAGTTGAGCTCGATAGTTGCGGGGTTGGTGTTGGGGTTGTAGGTACCGAGTTTCTCGATGAATTTACCATCGCGGGGAGCCCTACTGTCAGCGGCTACGATGTGGTAGAAAGCATAACCTTTTTTACCGTGGCGAGCCAAACGAATTTTTACAGACATTTTTTTGTAATTTTTTAAGTATTAATCTGTTGTGACCCTTCCCGAGGGTCTGTTACTACACTCCGAGCCCTTCACGAGAGCCCAATGAGCCCGCAAAGATACAAACAAAATTGAAAATTGAAAATTGAAA
>JAFTUI010000014.1 GCA_017466345.1 Tidjanibacter sp.
ATATAGGACATATAGGACATATAGGACATATAGGACATATAGGACATATAGGACATATAGGACATATAGGACATATAGGACATATAGGACATATAGGACATATAGGGTTTATAGGGTTTATAGGACTATCAACATTAAACGTTAGAAGTTGGACATTGGACTGCCTTCCCCTCCTCCCCGTCACACTTTTTTTAATCCCAAAGGGATTAACTATTAATTTTAGTTACAAAACTGTATTTTTTAGTTGCGAAACTATTTTTTTTAGTTATCTTTGTGGTCGAAAGGGTATAACAACTTGTCTAAAAAAACAGCAACACACCAAAATACATTTGTAAGTATGAAGCAATTGACCAAAAAAGAGGAAGAGGTAATGAGGCACTTCTGGCAGAAAGGTGCAATGTTTGTGCGCGAACTCGTGGAGCTATATCCCAATCCCAAGCCACATTTCAACACGCTCTCAACGGTGGTGCGCTCACTCGAAGCAAAGGGGTGCATTGCCCACGAAAGTTACGGCAACACATATCGTTACTACCCCACAATCACCGAAGAGGAGTATGGGCGTTCAACAATAAAGGGTGTCGTAAGTCGCTACTTCGAGAACTCCTATCTCACTGCCGTATCGGCACTTGTGGAGGAGGAGAAAATTTCGCTTGACGAACTCCGCGAACTCATAGCACGCATCGAAAAGAGCAGATAACAAAATACTAAAACCTTCCAATAATTCTCATTGTACCTTATGCAAGAATTTGTAACATATTGGGGTAAGGTTGCGGTTGTTATTGCCATCTTCTACCTATTTTTCAAGATTTTGCTCTCTCGCGAGACCTATCATCGCCTCAATCGTGCGGTGTTGTTGGCGACAGCAATCCTATCGTTTGTGTTGCCGCTATGTGTCATTACCATCTACCGCCCCGTAACCATAAAACCATTTGCGACAACCAACAACACCGAATTCCAAAGTGCTTACATCGTTGAACAGATGGCAGAACAGAGCACCACCATCGACTTGTGGAGCATTGCTTTTGTGGTATTCCTGATCGGAGCAATAGCAGTTATGGTGTGGAGCGGCTACTCAATCATCTCCATTTATCGTCTTATGGGCACTTGCAAAGAGGTTGAGCGACTCCCCGAGGGCAGAGTGGTAGTATGCAAAGAGAAAATCTCCCCTTTTAGTTGGTTTGGCAACATAGTGCTTTCGGAGCGCGATTGGGAGGAGAGTGGCAAGATAATCATCACCCACGAGAGGTCCCACATAGCCCTTCATCACTCGGCAGACATACTCTTTATGAATCTCTGTTGCGCCCTCCAATGGTTCAATCCCGCAATGTGGCTTCTGCGCCGTGACCTGCGCGAGATACACGAGTATGAGGCTGATGAGCGAGTATTGCTCTCGGGTGTGAGTGCGAAAGAATACCAATTATTACTAATAAAGAAGGCTGTCGGCAACAAATCCTACTCCATTGCCAACAGCCTCAATCACAGTACACTTAAAAACCGTATTACTATGATGTTACAAAAAAAATCTTCTCGTGCAAGTCGTATGAGGGTACTCTACCTCTTGCCGCTGGTGTGCCTTTCGCTCACCGCATTTGCCGAAACTGAAACCATCGTTCAGCTGGACGACAAAGTTACCCAAAACATTTCGGAAAAGCAAACACCAACAATCACATTGAGGGGCGAGGAAATTTTTCTCAACGACCAGCGGGTGAGCCTCGATGGGCTTACCGAGGCTCTATCGCAGTGTGGCGCATCGCCCCAGACGGTCATTGACATTACCTCCGAGGAGGATATTAAGACCGAACTCGTAACTGCTGTCAAGGATGTTTTGCGTAAGAGTAGCTACCTATACATTACCTACGACAAGCGTACAGCCCGCATTTTGCCCCCCGCTGAGAGCCATAGCGACAAGGTGGAGGTTCAGGAGGAGGTGCCTTTTATACTTGTCCCCGAACGCAACCTTATGAAAATAACCATTGAGGAGGACAACTCGATTCGTATGGAGTTTGGAGGCGAGGAGTGGAAGTTGGGGTACGACACCAATAAGATTCTCAATGGTGTAAAAACCTTTGTGAAGAACGCCAACAACTCCGAGAACCTCCCCGCCAAAAGGAGCATCACACTCACACTGCCCAGTGGAGAGAGCTGTCAGTTCGAAGAGAGTCTCGGCATTATCGTAATGAAAACCAGCAGCAATGCCGATTTCTCCATTCACAAGAAGTGTGTCAATAGCATCTATCGTGCCTACAATGAGTTGCGCGATGAACTTGCCAGAGAGTTGTTTGGTCGCCCAATTGACCAACTCACCGCCGAGCAGTTGGATGTTATCTTCCAAGCCATCCCCATTAATCTCTCCGAGTCAATCACCACAGACAACACTCTATGACTACAATCAACAGGTGCTAATTATTAAAACATTTCGGGGCGCACAGAAATCTGTGCGCCCCGAAATATCCATTGGCAATTCTTTTCGCAAGTTCCGCAAAACTCACCCAATGCTTACAGCCTTTGGCGCAGGATCTGCTCCACAAGGCGGTAGTCCACGTTGGCGTTCTCGCCCAGCAGGGTGCCACGCTCCTTGAAGCGGCGGACAATCTCCTCCACGACATCTTCGCCAATGGAGAGTTCCGAAAGGCGTGTGGCAAGACCGAGCGAGCGGAAGAATTGTTCGGTAGCCTCAATGGTGCAGTCGATGCGTTCATCGGTGGAGCCCTCCTTAATGCCCCACACGCGCTCGCCGAACTGCACAATCTTTGCTCCCTTCTGTTCCCTAAGCACATTCATCACTCCGGGCAGCACCATAACGAGCGTTTGTCCGTGGGTGGTGCCCGTAAGAGCCGTAATCTCGTGACCTATCATATGCGTTGCCCAATCTTGGGGCACACCCATAGCCACAAAGCCGTTCAGTCCCATCGTTGCCGAGAGCATAAAGGTAGCCATTGTGTCGTAGTCGCGCTCGGGGCTGAGAGCCTTAGGCGCAACCTCCACAATGGTCTGCACAATGCCCTCTGCCCACCTATCCATCAGTGGCGAGCAATCGGGGATGGTCAGATACTGCTCCATAACGTGCACGAAGGTGTCTGCCAGACCGCAAGCCACCTGGAAGTCGGGTAGCGAGAATGTTGCCTCGGGGTCGAGGATAGAGAATACGGGATAGGTGTTGTAGAACGAGTATTTCTCGCCCGTAGAGAGGTTGGAGATTACCGCACCCCTATTCATCTCGGAGCCCGTTGCGGGCAGTGTCATAACACTCGCAAAGGGCAACGTACCACCATAGAGCGAGGGATTTTTGACCAACTCCCAAGCATCACACTCCACTTTGGCGGCTGCGGCAATGAGTTTCGTGCCATCGAGCGTACTACCGCCACCAACTGCCACAATGAACTCCACGCCCTCACTCTTGCACAACTCCACAGCCTTGCGGAGAGTCTCAACCTTAGGGTTGGGCTCAATACCCCAAAATTCGAGGTAGTCGAAGCCTTCGAGAGCCTTTGCGACCTGCTCGTAGACACCATTGCGCTTTACACTACCGCCACCGAAGGTGACAAGAATTTTCTTGTCTTTTGGGAGTTCCTTACTAAGACGCGCTATCTGTCCCTTGCCGAAAATCAGTTTCGTAGGGTTCTGAAATACAAAGTTATTCATATCTTAATTTGTTTATTATTACATAGTTTCTGCTGCCACAATGCTCAGTTCGTAGTCGCTCCACACCTCGGCTGTTTTGTATAGTTCCTCGCTCTGGGCGGGCACATAGATTTTGCGCTCCGAGCCGTTGTAGTCAAAGGCGTCAGTACCCAGCAAAGGGGGCTCCACAGGCTCGCAAACCACCTTTACAAGGCTTGTGCAGTCCTCGAATGACCAACCGCCAATGGAGGTTACACCCACAGGGATACGCACCTCGGTCAGTGCCGAGCAGTTATTGAAGGCATAACTGCCAATCTCCACCAGCGCATCGTTCATAGCCACCTCCTCCAAAGCAGTGCAGTTGCGGAAAGCGTAGTTTCCGATGGTCGCAAGTGATGTTGGCAACTCCACACGCCTAAGGCTCTCGCAGTTGTAGAAAGTCTCTTTATCGAGTACTTTGAGCCCTGCTGGTAAGGTAACACTCTCCAAGCCCTTGCAGAAATAGAAGGCATTACGCTCAATTTGCTCCACACTTTGGGGAATAGTCATAGTGGGCAGCGCATAGCACGATTGGAACGCCCTCTCGCCTATTGTCTTAACACCCTCAGCAATCGCGACTTCCGTAAGTTTCTCGCACAGATAGAAGCAATAGTAGGGAATCTTCTCCACCGAAGATGGGATGCTCACACGAGCAAGATTCGTGCATCCTTGGAAGGTACTTTCGCCCAAAGTAGCAACACCCTCGGGGATATCCAACTCTTGGAGCGAGGAGCAGTTGCGGAAGGCACCCTCGCCAATAGAAAGAACTCCTTCGGGAAGAGTCAGTGTCAACAACCTATCGCAACCATAGAAAGCGTAATCGTCTATTGCTGTGAGCGATGTAAAATAGCGTAACTCATCAAAAGCCATAATATCCGACTCCGCAAAGACCTCGCCAATGTCGCTTACTGCGGCAGCCTCCTTGTAGGAGAGTTGTTGATCGCCATCGCTATCCCACGCCAACACAGAGAGCACTTTTACGGTATTGTCGAGGAACACGATGGGTGCTTCCATATGGTCGTAGTAGCCCTCCAAGGGGATAATTACGGTCTTGCCATTGGTAAGGACGAATGTTACAGCGGTGTCGCCAATCTCTATCAGTTCAATGAGCGTTTCGCCATCCTCGCCATCTTTGCCATCATCGCCATCTTTGCCATCATCGCCTTTGTCGCCTTTGTCGCCTTGCTCGCCTTTGTCGCCTTGCTCGCCTTGCTCGCCCTTATCGCCTTTTTCGCCTTTTTCGCCATCGCGACCATCCTCGCCGTGTTTAACGGTGATGGTCGAGCCGTCCGAAAAGGTCACAACAAATCCCTCGGCAGTCTCCTCTACCGAAGTGATTGTAAGGTCGTTAGCGGAGGCATTGAGGAGCGTTTCCACATCCTCTATCCTCTCTTTTAGCTCATCTATTTCGCCCCTGAGTGCCGAATCATCATACGCCTCAGAGCAACCAACCGCAAGCCCTATGGCAAGCAGAGCCAACAAATGGAGTAGTCTTTTCATCTTCTTTTAGATTATCTTACCACCAATAATGGTATGTTCAACAAGTTCTTCGCCAAAACTATAAGGCAGGTAGGCAAGCGAGGGTACGGGTTTCGACACCACAAGGTCTGCCCTGCGACCTACCGATATTGCACCCCTGTCGGCACTCAGCCCCAAAGCCGCAGCACCATTGATAGTAAGTGCACTCAGAGCCTCCTCGGGCGTAAGGCGCATCTTGATGCAACCGAGCGACCAGAGGAACATCATATTACCCGAAGGCGATGAGCCTGGGTTGCAGTCGCTTGCAATAGCAACGGGCAGTCCTGCCTCTATCATAGCCCTTGCGGGAGCAAACGGAAGGTTCGAGAAGAACGATGCTCCGGGCAATACCGTAGGTATCGTATCGCTCGCCGCCAAGTCCTTAACATCCTGCTCGTTAGCCTCCTCCAAGTGGTCCACCGAGAGTGCACCATAGCGGATACCGACCTGCACACCGCCACTCGATGCGAGTTCGTTGGCGTGGATTTTGGGGCGCAAGCCGTAGCGTTTGCCGCGCTCCAAAATCTCGGCAGTCTCCTCGGGCGTAAAAAATCCTCTGTCGCAGAAGACATCCACAAACTCGGCAATGCCCTGCTCGGCAACAGCTGGTATCATATCCTCACAGACGTGGCGCACATAGTCACTCTGGCGTCCCTTGAAGGCACGCCCCACAGCGTGAGCACCGAGGAAGGTAGCCTTGATGGTTGCGGGCAGAGTCTGCTGCAAGCGTCTCGCCACACGGAGCATTTTCAGTTCCGACTCCAAAGTGAGTCCGTAGCCGCTCTTAATCTCCAACGTAGCAGCACCCGAGCGTATCATCCTCCACGCCCTCTTAGCGGCAGCCTCGTAGAGTTCCTCCTCACTCGCCTCAGCAAGTCTATCTGCCGAATTGAGAATGCCGCCACCGCGAGCCGCCACCTCTTCGTAGGTCATACCTGCGATTTTGTCGCGAAATTCGCCCTCGCGCGAGCCTGCATAGACGATGTGCGAGTGGGAGTCACAGAAGGCGGGGAAGACTACCCTACCCTCGGCATCCACCACCTCGTCAGCCTCCTCTTCTCCAAGTTCTTCCATACTACCGTAGCGGGCAATAATGCCATCTTCGGCAACAAGGTAGGCATTGTGTAGTTGTTCGGCAGAGTTCATCTCGCTGCCCCTGAGGCAAAGCACATCGGCGGGCAAGATACCCGCCAAAGTGCCTATATTTTTAATCAGTAGTCGCATCTCTCTATTTCAGATTTTGCAAAAACTCCACCGAGCGGGCAATCAGAGGATACATAATCATATCCGTATCCACAAATGGAACAACAGCCCTGAAATCGGCAAAGAGTTTCTCGATTGTAGCACTCGATTTCAAAGGACGGCGGAACTCCAATGCCTGAGCAGCATTGAGAAGTTCAATAGCCAGCACCCTCTCCACGTTGTCTGCCACACGAGCCGACTTGGTAGCCGCATTCGAGCCCATACTAACGTGGTCTTCCTGACCTTGCGAAGAGGGGATAGAGTCTACCGATGCAGGCATACACAAGCCCTTGGTCTGGCTCACAATCGAGGCAGCTGTATATTGGGGAATCATAAATCCGCTGTTAAGACCGGGTTTTGCCACCAAGAAGCTGGGCAGACCACGCTGTGCGGAGATGAGTTTATAGGTCCTGCGCTCCGAGATATTGCCGAGTTCTGCCATAGCAATAGCCAAATAGTCGAGCACAAGTGCCAAAGGCTGACCGTGGAAGTTACCTGCCGAGACAACAACATCCTCATCGGGGAAGACTGTTGGGTTGTCGGTTGCGGAGTTAATCTCGGTCTCGATGACGCTGGCAACGTATGCAATAGCATCTTTCGATGCGCCGTGCACCTGAGGGATGCAGCGGAACGAATATGGGTCCTGAACGTGTTTTTTGGGCTGGGCGATAAGTTCGCTACCCTCCAAGAGTTCCCTCATACGCCTTGCGGTCGTAATCTGACCATTGTGGGGGCGCACCTGGTGTACATTGTCGGCAAAGGGGTCAATCCTGCCATCGAAAGCCTCCAACGACATTGCGGCAATGAGGTCTGCCTGAGCCGACAGGCGTTCTGCTTTATCGAGCGACCACACACCATACGATGCCATAAACTGGGTACCATTAAGCAGTGCCAAACCCTCTTTGGATTGGAGTGTGAGGGGCTGCCAGCCCTCCCTGCGGTTCATCTCCTCGCCCGTGATAATCTCGCCCTCGGCGGTCTCCACCTCGCCCAAGCCCAAAATGGGAAGCGAGAGGTGTGCCAAAGGTGCCAAGTCGCCCGAAGCACCGAGCGAGCCTTGCTGATAGACTACGGGGGTGTAGTGGTTATTGAACATATCTATAAGACGCTCAACGGTAGCCACCTGCACGCCCGAGTGACCATAGGACAAAGACTGCACTTTGAGCATAATCATAATGCGTACAATTTCGGTAGGTACCCTATCGCCCGTACCGCACGAGTGGCTCATAACCAAGTTTTTCTGCAAAGCCGACAAGTCGTCCTTCTCGATTGAGATGTTACAAAGCGAGCCAAAGCCCGTAGTTACGCCATAGATGGGTGTGGGGCTCTCGATAGCCTTCCTATCCAAGTACTCGCGGCACTTTGCGATGGCTGCCCTCGACTCCTCGGAGAGTGCGAGTGTGTAATTCTCCCTTACAGCTGCAATAACCTGCTGATGTGTGAGGTGGTTTTTGGAAATAATATGTTGTTTCATCTCTTCTGACTGCTATTTTACGAATTGTTCAATAAGTTTATCATCTGCGACATTGGGCATAGTGACCTTCAAGAGTGGTGTGCGCTCCATCTCGCGGCGAATGGCACTCATAGCACCCTTGTTGCGAGCCCAGCTACGGCGAGCAATACCATTGTTGGTATCCCACAAGAGCATATTGTCTATGTGGCGCTGCGACTCCTCGGAACCGTCAATGACCATACCGAAGCCACCATTGATAACTTCGCCCCAGCCTACGCCACCGCCATTGTGCAACGACACCCAAGTAGCACCTCGGAAGCCATCGCCAACGACATTCTGCACAGCCATATCTGCCGTATATGCCGAGCCATCGTAGATGTTGCTCGTCTCGCGGTAGGGAGAGTCGGTACCCGACACATCGTGGTGGTCACGTCCCAGCACAATGGGAGCCGAAATCTCGCCTCGGGCAATAGCCTCATTGAAGGCAGAGGCAATTTTTATACGTCCCTCGCTATCGGCATAGAGGATACGAGCCGAAGAGCCCACCACAAGGCGGTTTTTCTTTGCCTCCTTAATCCAGTGGATGTTGTCATCCAGCTGACCGCAAATCTCTTCGGGAGCCTCTTTTCTAATCTCCTCCAACACGCGAGCAGCTATCTCGTCACTCTTGTCCAAATCTTCCTCCTTGCCCGAAGTACATACCCAGCGGAAAGGACCAAAACCATAGTCGAAGAAGAGGGGACCCATAATATCCTGCACATAGGAGGGATAGCGGAACTTACCATTGGGCAGCACCACATCGGCACCCGCACGCGAAGCCTCCAAGAGGAATGCGTTGCCATAGTCGAAGAAGTACATACCCCGCTCTGCCAAGCGATTGACAGCAGCAGCGTGGCGGCGCAGCGACTCCTGCACAGCCTCTTTGAACCTCTCAGGCTCCTCTGCCATCATCACCCTACTCTCCTCGTAGGAGTAGCCAACGGGATAGTAGCCGCCCGCCCAGGGGTTATGTAGCGAGGTCTGGTCACTACCGAGGTCTACCTCAACACCCTCGTCTGCCAATCTCTCCCAGAGGTCTACGATGTTGCCCTGGTAAGCCAGCGACACAACCTCTTTCCTCTTGCGAGCCTCAGCCACACGCGCCAAGAGTTCATCGAGCGAAGTGTGCACCTCGTCTACCCAGCCCTGCTCGTAGCGTTTCTGAACGGCTGCGGGGTTAATCTCGGCAACAATACTGACTACGCCTGCGATATTGCCCGCCTTGGGCTGTGCGCCCGACATACCACCCAAGCCTGCCGACACGAACAACATACCACCCAAATCCTTTGCGCCCTCCTTCATACGGCGGCGACCTGCATTCAGCACCGTAATGGTTGTACCGTGAACGATACCCTGAGGACCGATATACATCCAGCTGCCGGCGGTCATCTGACCATACTGCGACACGCCAAGAGCGTTCATACGCTCCCAATCATCGGGCTTGGAGTAGTTGGGAATAACCATACCATTGGTAATAACCGCACGAGGTGCATCGGGCGAAGAGGGGAACAAGCCCATAGGATGTCCCGAATACATAACCAAAGTCTGCTCCTCGGTCATCTCCGAGAGGTATTTCATTGCAAGGCGGTACTGTGCCCAATTCTGGAACACTGCGCCATTGCCACCATAGGTGATGAGTTCGTGAGGATGCTGAGCAACGGCTTTATCAAGATTGTTCTGTATCATAAGCATCATAGCCGCTGCTTGGCGACACTTGGCTGGGTACTCATCGATGGGGCGAGCCTTCATCTCGTAGTCGGGGCGCAAGCGGTACATATAGATACGTCCATACTTCTCCAACTCTTCGGCAAACTCGGGAGCAAGCACAGCGTGGTGCTTCTCGGGGAAGTAGCGCAGAGCATTCTTAATGGCCAACACCTTCTCTTCGCGCGTGAGAATCTCTTTGCGCTTGGGGGCGTGGTTTACGGTAGTATCGTAGGGCTTAGGAGCGGGAAGCACATCGGGAATACCCGCCCTCAGATCAGCCTGAAATTGTTCGAGTGTCATATAGTCTTAGGATAAAGTGTTTAGTTAATCTTTGCGTTTACAATTTCGAGAATTCTCTTCTCCTCGGCGTCTGCCGCCTTAGCAATCTCGGCAGCCTCCGCAACCAGAGCCTCAGCCTTTGCGCGGTCTTTCAACCCTGCGGCATTAATCTTCACATTGAGGAAAGCACCCTGCACGGCAGCCCTTGCAGCAAGTGCGCCCACACCCGCATCGCTCACCGAGTTGGGGTTGCCCTTCTCTGCCATCTCGCTTGCCACCTCGAAAGCACGGAACGAAGCTTTCATAGTCTTCAAAGGTACTTCGGTGGCGTAGAGCGTTGCCTTCTCCATAGCCTCAGCCCTTGCAGCCTTCTCGGCATCGGTGCCTTTGGGCATACCAAAGACTGCCATAATGCAGTTGAAGGCATCGGTATCCTCATCAACCAGCGCAAGGAGTTCGTTCATAACACGCTTACCCTTCTCTGCCCAATCGGAGAAGAACTCCCACTGCTCGTCCCAGCCGGGTTTGTGAGCCGAGAGGTTGGCGACCATAGTGCCGAGGGCAGCACCCAGAGCACCCATATATGCCGAAATGGAGCCACCACCGGGAGCAGGCGATTCGCGCGAGGTCTCCTCGGCAAAGCCTGCACAGGTCAAATCCACAAGACCTTTTTTGACGTTATCTTTCTCTATGAGGCTCTCAACGATTTTCTCTTCGGGTTTGAAGGGGCAGAGTTCCGACAAGCCCATCGAGCGAACAGCGATATCCAAAATTTCTTGGTCGGTAATACCGAGCGAACGCTGCTGTTTGCGGAGGAAGTACTTACCTGCCTCCAAGAGTGCCGAGCGGGGAACAAGTCCCACAATCTCCGTACCCGTAACCCTCACACCACGAGCAGCCGCAGCCCTGCATACCTCCTCGAAGGCGATGTGGAGAGGTGTGGCAGCGATGTCGGTAATGTTCATAGACACCTGAGCAATACCATACTCCTCGATATACCAGCCAATAGCCTTGCAGCCTTTCAGTGTGCCGGGAATCATTATGGTCTTGCCATTCTCGTCCTTCATAATCTTGCCCACGATGGGTTTATCCCTCATTGGGCGACCTTTCTCGCGAACATCGAATGCAATGGCGTTTGCCCTGCGAGTGGAGGTAGTATTGAGGTTAAAGTTCACCGCAATCAGAAAATCCCTTGCGCCTACTACGGTTGCGCCACTGCGTGCAGCCTGCTCGGTCCACGCGCCTCCGCCAAAGTCGGGCATCTCATCGGGCTGGGTGATGCGCTGCTGCAAGCCCTCATACTCGCCCTTGCGAACCACTGCCAAGTTCTTACGCTCGGGGCGCAATGCAGCACTCTCGTAGCAATAGGTAGGAACGCCAAGTTCGGTTGCAATACGCTCGGCAAGAGCGCGAGCCATCTGGGCGCACTCCTCCAAAGTCACACCTGCAACGGGCACGAGGGGGCACACATCGGTGGCACCAATACGGGGGTGCTCGCCGTGATGGTAGCGCATATCAATAACCTCCGAGGCCTTCTTCACACCCCTGAAAGCAGCCTCAACAACTGCCTCAGGCTCGCCCACAAAGGTCACAACCGTGCGGTTGGTAGCCTTACCTGGGTCCACATCGAGGAGTTTCACACCCTCTACGCTCTCAATCGAATCGGTAATCTGTCGGATAACCTCCATATCGCGTCCCTCGCTGAAATTGGGAACACACTCAATAAGTCTTTTCATTGTGCTAAAAAAGTAGTTTATGTTTGTTAGTAAATCTAAAAAATTTTCTCCATTTGCTCCCTTGCGAGAAAGTCCACAAGGGGTAGATAATATAACTTCCAAAGATACGTTTTTATTTGGAAATAAATCCAACTCGGCAGCGATATTTTCGCGCGCGTAGAAATATATTGTATAGATTTTTGTAGTTTCAAAAAAAATTCATATCTTGCAAAGCTAAAAGAACACATTTATTTACACCTATGAAAAGAATACTATTAATCTGTCTAACCACAATCATTACTGCCGCCAGTGCATTTGCTATTCCCGCAAAGCCAGGCGTTCACACTCGCACTCAGAGCGATGGCAGCGTTGTCCGTTTTGAGCGTTTTGGCGATGAGTTCAGCCACTACACTCTCGTAGAGGGTTTCTACACTGTTGTTGAAGACAGCGTGGGCGACTTCTGCTACGCCACAATCAAGGACAATCGCCTTGCGTCTTCGGGTGTGAAGGTGCGCCCCATCAACGCTCTCTCCGCCAAGGAGCGCGAGATTGCAGTGCAGAGTATCGGCTTGCGTCCTATGGGGCAGAACCCTCTCTTCAATCGCGAGATGCACTCCCCAGAGGCAACCATTGCTAAGCGCATCAAAGAGCAAGCTGCCGCTCGTGTAGAGGCTAACGAAAAGGCTCTTACCATTGATCAATGGGGAGGCGAGGTGTATGGAGAGAGAGAGCTCTTGGTAATTTTGGTGGAGTATACCGACAAGAAGTTTACCATCAGCAGCCCCAGAGAGAAATTCAAAAATATGCTCAATCAGGAGGGTTACTCGGAGAATGGCAACATTGGTAGCGTTAACGACTATTTTGTGGATGCGTCCAACGGTAAATTCCACCCCAAATTCGATGTTGTAGGCCCCTACTGCTTGCCCCAAAAGCGTGCATATTACGGTGGCAACGAAGACCCCTTAGACTTTCGATCAGACGATCTACGCCCTGCGCATCAGACCGTAGATGCTTGCAACTTGGCGAGTGCCGATGGTGTAGATTTCTCGAAATACGACAACGATGGCGATGGCGTGATCGACCTTGTCTTTATAGTATACGCAGGTCACAACCCTGCCGAGGGTGGTCCAGACGAAGCTATATGGCCCCATCAGTGGGATATTCACCCTGGTAAGAACATTACCCAGAAAGACTACCCCACATACAACAACACCCGCCTTGTTTCCTATGCTTGTACATCGGAGTTGCAGGGTGCAGCTGGTGCTCAGATGTGTAACATCGGTACCTTCTGCCACGAGTTCGGTCACGCACTCGGACTTCCAGACTGGTACGACACCACAGGTGGTGCAAGCTTTGGTATGAGCTGGGCTTCGATTATGAACTCTGGTAGCTACCTCAACAACAGCCGCACTCCCCCAACCTACAACATTGTGGAGCGCTGGTTGCTCGGCTGGGCATTCCCCAAAGAGATTACCGAGACCGGATACTACGAAATGGAGCACATCAGCAGCGATGAGGCATACATTATGTGGGCAAACGACACCTACACCGAGTGCTTCCTCTTCGAGGCTCGTACTGCTGCGGCAAACTACAAATGGGATAAATACCTCATCGAGGGCGACAAGCAGGAGGATATACAACACCAGGGTGGCGAGGGTATGCTCGTCTACCACCTCGACTGGGACAGCGATGTTATTGAACATTGGAAATATCACACCATCAATGGTGACACAAGTCACGAATGTGCCCAGATTTTCAGGTCGGTACCAACCGCTGGCAACAATGCAAGTAAGGGATGGTTCTTCCCCGGTTCGAGGAAGGTAAAGACTCTCTCTTATGATGGCATTCCTCAGTTCCAGAATTGGGACCGCGAGAAACTCCCATTCTTCTTGGACAACATCACCATCGATGGCACCAAAGTGAGCTTCTATGCTATGGTCAATGAGCTGGTTATTGATGTGCGCCAGTATGACGCGCTGATTAATTGGCAAGATGCCGAGGCTAACTTCTCGCAGTGGGATGTTGTATGTACCAACAAGGAGAATGACGAGGTTGTCTTCCAGAGGACGATCGGCAACAAGTATGTAAATATCACACCCCTGAACACCAACTCCAACTACTTTGTTGTAATATCGGGTAAGGGAGAGAGTGAGCCTACCTTTGAGTTCGAGATTACGACACAAAGCAACACCCTTAGCCCAATGTCGTCACTCAACGTCAGCTCCGTACAAAAGTCTAACGATTTTGTGCGCCTTAGCGTGAAGAACCTCGATTGTGATGTGGACGACATTGTATGGTATATCGATGGCAAGAAGAGCCAAGATACATACCTAAAACTCTCGACAGGCACACACCAAATCTGTGCTGTCATTACCGACACCGAGGGTAACACCGAGTACCTCTATCGCGACATTACCGTACAATAATTAACACACTAACACACAATAGAATAGAGAATATGAAACGTATCGCATATATCTTCGCCACACTCTTAGCATTGACCTTGATTGCTTGTGGCGGTCCTAAGGTGGATGAGGTTATGGTTGAGATGGACAACTTTATGTCTACACAGGATAAACCTGGTCTGTATCGCAAGAGCAAAGTTGAGTACTCCCTCAACAAGTCCACCGACCAGTGCTATCTCAACCCCTCGAAACTCACATTCCGTATTATGGACGAGAGTGGTAATAAGTATCTCCAATTCACCCTTTCGGCGGCTCCCGTTGTGGGCGAAACCGTGGATGTTGTGGCTACAAGCTATGGTTTGGGACTCTCCTCAAACACCACCTACACCGACCTTACGGTAGAGAAAATCGAGAATAACCTCTGCACTCTTCGTAGCACCGCAGAGGGTGGCTACATCGGCATTGTACTCCCTTGGATTGAGTAACAACGCCATCTAACAAAGCAGACAAAAAGATAGGCACACATTAGAGTTGTATGCCTATCTTTTTTTTACCCTTAAAAATATATTTCAAAATAGCACGTCCTATAAAAAAAACTTCTAACTTTGTGGAACTCAAAACAAAAAAACAATAAAAACAAAAAAACAATAAAACCTTACTATTATGAAAAAACTTATTACACTTCTTACCTCTCTCATATTGCTATGTGCAGTAGGTTGCGAAGAGAAGGTAGGAGATGAGAACAAAGACAATGTTCAAATTCCTATTCCTACACTCCAAGTGGGCAACCCCGTATTTGACGACACAGCAATGACTGTTAGTTTTGAGGTAACGCCCTCGGAGGATACAGACCACTGGTATTGGGGCGAATACACCAACACGTCTAATTCTAAGTATGAAACATTTGAGGATTGCGAGCCTCGCACAGTGGGTTGTAAGGTTGAGTATGGCACCAAGTATCAGTTCATCTTCCGAGCAGAGAACACCGAAAACGAGGGTAGCGAGGAGATTGTGGATTTCTATTTGATGGATGAGGTCGCAAAAATTACCATCTCTAACCTCACAGCCTTCACGGTAGATGCGCTCATAGAGAAGAACGAAGCGTGCGTTCGCTATGTTGCAGGAGCAGTTCACACCTCGGCATTCGACCGTGATACCTTTATCTCGCAGGCTCAGTCATCGCTAAACCCCGACCCAAACTACCCCCTTGCAGTATTTAACTCTGCCACCGAAGACCGCACATTCTCGGAGCAGGACCTCGTGCGTAACTCGCGCACCGATAGCGACACGAACCAAGGTCTTATGCTTGTTCCTAATACATCTTACACCATTGCAGTCTATGGCGAGGATGAGAACGGCAACTACAATGTCTCAACCGCCGAGTTTGTAGCACCCGCTGCCGAACTAAATGGTAGTGTAGGTATTAGTATTGAGATAGACACCGTTGTGGAAACATCTGTGACTGCAATAGTTACCGCAAGCGAGGATTGCAAGGTAATCATTGGCTTTGTAGATCCGATTATTGTGGGTAGCGACACGAACAACCCGTTCTACTTTGATGGTGCCTCCGAGGAGGAGATCAAGAACTTCTTCATTACCACCATACAAGAGGTACCGGTAGTCTACACAGAGCCTATCACGCGACTTCTGAGTGACCGTTTGGAGCTTGGTCACGAGTATTACGCTTACGCCATTGCTATCAAAGACGGTAAAATTGGCGAGGTGGCTTACACCGCTTTTACCACAGTGCGCCCCACGCTCACAGGTATAGCAAAAATCACAGCGGCAGAAATTGAAAAGCAGACATCGCACGAAACACTTACCGTGAAGGTAACTACCGATAGCAACGCCCAAAAGGTGCGTATATATGCAGCCCCTGAGAACGACCATATGGCATACGCAAACGTTATGGAGTATGTGATGGATGCCGATAGTTACCAGAACTATCGCGAGGAGTATGAAGTCATAGATGGCACAGCAACTGCAACAATCGACATCTACCACCCAGGCGATGAATACTACATATATGCCTCGGCAGTGGACGCTAACGGTCGTGCCGGCGAAATGGTATGTGTTGCACAGTTGGCAGGCTACTACACAACCTATTATCTCACAATGAATGAGATTGTTGGCGATACCGCACTTAGTTTCGATGGTACGGGTACAGCATTACTCACCGCCTCCGACATTAGCGAAGCAGAAGACCGAGTGAGTGTTACACTCACTGCCACCGAGTTTAGCGACAATGTGGACAAGGTGTGGTTTATGCGTCTTGCAAGTAGCAAAATATCAGAGATTGAAGACCGCGTAAAGTCCAATCTCGAAGAGTACACCGCAACGGGCAAGGTTAAAGGTTCGGTTAAAATTGTCAAGGAAGGCTGGGCATACAAATATATTGATGACCTCGAAAACTCGTTCAACCCCAAGTATGATGCCTTGCTTAAATACGAAGCAACACAAGGTGGCGACCTCATCGTGATGGTCATCCTCGATACCGATGGCAAAGTGAATATCCATAGTTACTTTGCTGGTGGCATCGGTGTGGAGTTTTTCTAAAAACACGTTGTTAAAGTCATAGAAACTCCCCCTCTTCTTTGGGTATTAAAAAGGATACCCAAGAAGAGGGGGAGTTTTGTTAGATGATGAGAATTGAAAATTGACAGTTCTCTACTCAAACAAGGTTTTGAACCACGCGGGGGCGTGGCAGGGGCGGCGAGTGGTGGCATTGACAAATACGAGTTCCACAAAGCCCGTATTGACCAGCTCGCCCGCCTGGTTACGAATCTCGTGGTCGAAGCGCAGGCGTGCGCCCTGAATGTTATGCATCATAACCTTAATGGTCAGCAGGTCGTCATACCTTGCAGGGGTAAAGTACTTCATACCCACCTCCCTGACGGGCATCATCACTCCGCCCTCCTCCATTGCCTTGTAGGTAAAGCCCTTTTCGCGCAACAGTTCGGTGCGGGCGTATTCGTAGTAGACGGGGTAGTTGGAGTGGTGCACAACCCCCATTTGGTCGGTCTCCTTGTAGCGCACTCTCAGTTGTATATCCTTTTCGTAGATTATTCTATCTTCCATAAGTCACAATTTATGTCCAAGTAATTTTTCTGCTCCTGCAACATCCCCCTCCGTCAGCAATCGGCGCACCACCGAGGAGGAAATCTTCTCTCCCTCAAAACGGTATTCGGGCACTCTTAGTATCTGGAAGCCATACTTTTCTGCCAGACGCTCAAAGTGGTCGGGAGCAACATCCCTATCGTGTCCAAAGCGGTGGTTGTAGCCCACAACAAGCGTATGCAGCCCCAACTTGGCGCACAGGTAATCCCTCACAAACTCCTCCGAGCCGAGAGCCGCAAAGTCAGGTGTAAACTCCACCACAACCATCACATCCACGCCCAACTCTCCGAGCAATTCCGCCTTGCGCTCGGAAGAGGTAAGAAGCCTAAACGACTCCCCACCGCCTCGTGCTAATACCTCGCGCGGATGGGGCGAAAACGTCACCACAACACCCTCACCCCCAACCTCTTGTGCTCTGCGCACAAGGTAGCCCACAAGGTCGGCGTGACCACGATGCACCCCATCGAACGAGCCGATAGTCACAACCGGTGCCTGCAAGCGAGGCAGTGAATCGAATCCGTAGCAGATGCGCATTGAGAAGTGAGAATTGAGAATTGAGACTTGAGAATTGAGAATTGAGAATTGGGATTGCTAAATATCCAAATTCTCTTGTTCCTTAACAAAATAAGCCACCTTTTCGAGCAGGGTGGTAATATCATAGTTCTCGACAACAATGCCAAGAGGGAAATTCAGTGGTTTGGATGTGAAATTGAGCACACCCTTAATACCCGCATTCACAAGTGGCAGCACAACATCCTCGGCAACCCTCGTGGGGCACGAGAGGATGGCAATGTTAATATCCAAATCCTCCACCCTCTCTGCCAACTCGTCCATCGAGAAGCAAGGAATATCGTCTATGGTGGTGCCGACCTTCTGTTCATCAACATCAAAGGCAGCAACGATTTTCAGCTTCAAACCCTTGCTATTGAAGTACTTAGTAATGGCCTGACCGAGGTGTCCCATACCCACCACACCGATATTCATAGGTTGTTGCGAGTCGAGGATGTCGCTAATAAAATCTGCCAAAACGCTAACATCGTAGCCCTTCTTCGTATCGCTCGAAAAGCCTATGAGCATCAAATCCCTACGCACCTGCACAGCGGTAAGTCCGTGCATACCTGCAAGGACGTGGGAGAATATGTGTGTAATACCCTGCTTTTGACAACGCAGCAGTGTGCGGCGGTACTCACTAAGTCGTTCAACGGTTTTTTCGGGCAAAGCCTGCAAATCGGACATATCTTTTTCCACTTTTTTGGTTTCAACGATTTACAAAGGTAATAATTTTGCTAAATTTGCACAAAAATAGAGGCATATTATGTTAAAAGGGGTAATTTTCGATATGGACGGCGTATTGGTAAACAATATGGCTGTTCACTTTCGCGCCTTTGCGGCTATGGCGGAGCGTTACAACCTCCGAGCCGAAGAGGGGGTGGACTTCTCGCACCTGAACGGTAGGGGCAACGATGATATTATCACGGCACTCTTCCCTGCCGAACTCGTTGCCGAGAAGGGAGTGCAGGCTCTGGCAGACGAAAAGGAGGCTCTTTATCGTGAAATTTACACCCCCGAGATTGTCCCAACGGCAGGACTTGTGAGCCTGCTGGGCGAACTAAAAGAGGCAGGGCTGAGGTGCGCAGTAGGCTCTTCGGGACCACGCGAGAATGTGGAGTTTGTGCTCCGCGAGTGCCACATAGAGCCATATTTCGATGTGCGCATAAGTGGCGATATGGTAACACGTTGCAAGCCCGACCCCGAAATTTTCCTCACCGCCGCCCAACAGTTGGGCTTGGAGCCAAGCGAGTGCCTCGTCTTTGAGGACGCCATATCGGGCGTGAGGGCGGCAAAGGCGGCTGGTATGAGGGTTATAGCACTCACTACAACCCACAGCCGCGAGCAACTTCTTGCCGAAGGAGCAGAGATAGTAGCAAACGATTTCACCACCATCGGCATCAAGGACATACGCTCACTATACGAAGAATAGAAACACACACATTGCATAAACCCAAACAACCCAAAACGAAGGTGGCAAAGCAAGAAAAGAAAAAAGAGACTCCGCTGATGCAGCAATACTTCACCATCAAGGCAACACACCCTGATGCAATACTGCTATTCCGCGTGGGCGACTTCTACGAAACATACGGAGAGGATGCAGTGGAGGCTGCCTCCATACTCGGCATTGCTCTCACACGCAAGGGCAACGGACCCGGCAACTACATCGAGATGGCGGGCTTCCCCTATCACGCAGTGAACACCTACCTACCCAAGTTGGTGCGTGCAGGTCGCAGGGTGGCGGTGTGTGAGCAACTCGAAGACCCCAAGAGTGTCAAGGGACTCGTAAAGCGTGGCGTTGTGGAACTCGTAACGCCTGGTGTGGTGATGGACGAGAGTGTGCTCTCCTCGCGCGAGAACATCTTTCTGGCAGCACTACACTTTGACGAGAAGCGCAACGGTATAGCCCTCTTGGACCTCTCTACGGGCGAGTTCTATGTTGGCGAGGGTAATGACGACTACACCGACAAACTCATAGCCGCTTTCCAGCCCAAGGAGATAATCTACGAGAGGGGCAAAGAGGCAATCTTCTCGCGTGCAGTGAGTGGCAACAACTACTCCTACCGCCTCGACAAGTGGGTTTTCAACGAGGAGGTGGCTCGCAAGAGGCTCTGCAAGCAATTTGGTGTCAAGAGCCTGAAAGGCTATGGCATTGAGCGAATGGGTGCCGCCATTACCGCTGCGGGCGCAGCACTCCACTACTTGGACTACACCGAGCACAAAGATATTGCACACATCGGCTCCATTTCGCGCATCGACAGCGATGGTTTTGTGTGGATAGACCGCTTTACAATCCGCAATCTCGAACTCCTCTCTGCTGGCTCCACAGATGGTAAAGGCTCGCTCATTGGAGCCATAGACCGCACCTCCACCCCTATGGGTGGCAGGCTCCTGCGCCATTGGGTGACGATGCCAATCAAGGATGTCGAGAGGCTCAACCGAAGGCTCGATGTTGTGGAGGCAGTGAAGTCTTCGCCAGAGATGAGCGAGGCTATTGCCGAGAGTCTGGGGGCTATCAGCGACCTCGAAAGGCTCTCTTCGCGCATTGCGGTAGGGCGCATAACACCTCGCGAAGTGAACGCCCTAAGGGAGTCGCTCGGAGCCATAGAGCAGCTCAAAATCCTACTCGGCGAGAGCGAAAGCGATGCTCTGAGGAGCGTTGGCGAGAGGCTCCACGCTATGGAGGAGCAGAGGCGCACAATTGCGAGGACCATCTATCCCGATCCACAAAACAACCAGATACAAAAGGGTGGCATTATTGCTTCGGGCGTTGATATTGAGCTCGATGAGTTGCGCAGCATAGCCCTCCACGGCAAGGACCGCATAGCCGAGATACAGCAGAGCGAGAGTCAGCGTACAGGTATTCCCTCGCTCAGAGTGAGTTACAACAATGTCTTCGGCTACTACATAGAGGTGCGCAACACCCACAAAGATAAGGTGCCTGCCGAGTGGATACGCAAGCAAACACTTGTGGGTGCCGAGCGTTACATCACAGCCGAACTGAAAGAGTACGAGGAGAAGGTGCTGGGTGCCGAGGAGAAAATTCTCGCCATTGAGGCTCGTCTGTGGGATGAGTTACTCGGTTACCTCTCGAACTCCCTTGCGGAGTTGCAGCGTAACGCCTCGGTGGTGGCACACTTAGACTGCCTCGCATCGCTGGCAAGGCTTGCAACCGAGAGGGGTTATGTGCGCCCCGAAATATCGGACGACAAGCGTATTGAGATACGCGATGGTCGCCACCCCGTAATTGAGATGATGATGCCCGTAGGCGAGCAGTATGTGCCCAACGATGTGGTACTCGACACGGACACTCAGCAGATTATGATGATTACCGGTCCCAATATGTCGGGTAAGAGTGCCCTACTCCGCCAAACTGCCCACATTGTGCTGTTGGCTCAGATTGGCTCGTTTGTGCCCGCATCGAGTGCCCACATAGGCATTGTGGACAAGATTTTCACGCGCGTGGGAGCGAGCGACAACATCTCGCAGGGCGAGAGTACCTTTATGGTGGAGATGTTGGAGAGTGCCGCCATCCTCAACAATGTCACAGACCGCAGCCTTGTGCTCTTGGACGAGATTGGTAGGGGCACGAGCACCTACGATGGTATATCCATTGCGTGGAGTATGGTCGAATATCTCCACAACCACCCCCGTGCAAAGGCTAAAACGCTCTTCGCCACCCACTATCACGAACTCAACCAGATGGAGGAGAGCCTGCCGAGAGTCAAGAACTACAATGTGTCCGTTAAGGAGGTTAACCGCTCGGTACTCTTCCTTAGGAAGCTCCAAAGGGGCGGCACGGACAACTCGTTCGGTATCCACGTTGCAAGGCTGGCGGGTATGCCCTCGAAGGTTGTGGAGCGTGCCGAGGAGATTTTGGGCGTTCTAGTTGCTTCGCACGCCGATGACTCGCTGGCTGTGGAGCAGTCCGCCACGAAGGGCAAGGGTAAGGCTATGCCTAAGGTAAAAACCACTCAACCCTCACCACAGATGGGCATACAGCTCAGTATGTTCCAACTCGAAGACCCCGTATTGGTGCAGGTGCGCGACCAAATACGCGACCTCGACATCAACAACCTCACACCCTTGGAGGCACTCAACACCCTGAGCGAAATTAAGAAGATTACGGGGTTGTAGCAGGAAAAGCAGGAAACTCCTGTCACTCCTGTCAGCCCTATAAGCCCTATAAGCCTTAGGACGTTAGACGTTAGACCTCACAAACACAGAGGGCGTTCCACATTTGGAACGCCCTCTGTGTTGTATGTAACCCGAAGGTCTTGTGAGTTCTATTTGTTTAGCTCATCCCAAGCCTTCTTAACATCATCCTGAGCCTCAGCAACAGGCTCATAGAAGAGTTTGGTCTCGTGGTATTTGCCATTGTTGTCTTTCCAAGCAACATATACTGCGCTGTCGCCCTCCTCGTCATTCTGAGCATAGAGAATGTCGCCCTCGAATACGCCATCGGTGGTGTATGCTTGTGCGTACATAAAGTTGCCGGTCATCATCTCTTCGAGCAACCTATAAGGAGTACGCCCTATGGTATATGCCTCATCAGCAAGAGCCACCCAAGCGGTGTTGGTCTCCGCAGCGAGTGTTACATTGAAGTTCACGGTATAGATTACCTCTTCGCCCTTCAAACCCTTAGTAACATCTTTGTAAGTAATGGTAGGCATACCATACTCGTAACCCTCATCGTCTTTATAGAGTACTGGAACAGCGGTGTCGGTGGGGGTAAACTCTGCATAAGCAGCGTGCGAAGGCATACCGTTTGTATCAATAGCCATAACAAAGATGTGAGCCAAAGCGCCTGCGCTGGGACCCGAAGTAATCACAAATGTATTATCCTCCAACTCCTCGGGCTCTACAAACTGAGGACCATAGTACTCATTGGGAGCGGTAGCAATCAGGAGCTCTGCTTTCTCAACACTACGGCTCAAATTCAACCACCAAGCCGAGCTGCTATCGTTTACATAGTAGTACCTCCACTGAGCAACCTCGCAACCCTCTACGCTCTCTACGGGCACATAAACGGTCTTACCATCGCCACTGCAAGTAATCTCGCCAAGGGTGATGACTGCATCCTCGTTGAATTTGAAAGTATCGGTAGTATACTGCTCGAAAGCCAAGCCTCCATAGTTACCATTCTCGTCAATAGAGATTGCTGCAAGATAAACATTCTCATTCTCCTCCAAGCCGTTCGCCTTTACGACAAAGGTAGACTCAGTTGCGAAGGTGCCATTCTTGATAACATCTTTTTTGATGACGCTCTCGCGCTTATCCTCGGGAATAGCCTCCATATCGTTGTCGGAGTAGAAAGCGTAGTAGGTAGCATAAGCACCCGTTGCATCAATAGTTACTGCAACCTGTGCGTGCGACCTGCTTTCGAGAGCAAGAGTAGGAGTTACATTACCATTCTCGCCAGCCTCGATGGTCTCGAAGTCGTAGAGAACAATATCCTCGTATTTGTAATCAACCACAGCTTTACCCTCAACAAGAGGAAGGATAGCCAACTGGTATTTGGTGCCAGGAACGGGCTGGAAGTTCGACTTGTAGGGGTTCTTAGCAAAGGTAAAGAGCGAGCCCTCGAACTTGCCAAAATACTCGCCATCCCAACCGAACTCAATAGGATTCCAGCCATCGACAGTGTTTTTCCACTCGTCAAACGAGCTCTGCCACTCGCCATTGGTGCCGAGGTGTACGAGATACTCATCCATACCTGCAATAACTGCTTTTACCTCAACATCTTTGAACGAGTTGCTAACCATCTCAACAGAGATAATCTGACCAACAAACACGCTAAGTTTGCCCTCGTAGATCTTCTCCTCGCCTTCGAGTTTCAGCTCTACATCGCCATAAGCCTCAGCGCCCTCGGCGTCCTCGGCAGGAGCAGTAATTTCAAGACTATTGCCCACAACAGCAACACTCCAACCCTCAGGCGATGCTACAACGGTTGCACCTTCGAGAGTCTGTCCCTCCTTTACTGCAACGCTCTTCTTCTCGCCAGCATCGAAGAACACATTGCTACCATCTACAAACTCATAAGCCTCCTTAACGGTATCGTTTGGCTCTGGTCCATCGGGAGTGGGAGCAGGCTCGCACGATACAGCCAATGCAGCAACACCTACAAGTGCCACCAATGCAAGGCTTTTCAAACTACGAAAAATCGATTTCATAAGAAAATTTTGGTTAAAAAAATAATAAGTAATTAAGTTATTGTCTGTAAGTTAGCGTTTAGAGCAGTGTTACATCGGGCTATCAACTTCCAACGCCCCAACTCTTTGCACACACCCTACAAAATGCAAATATATAAATTATTTCCAAAAAACATATAAGCGGTTAATAATTAGACGAAAAAAACACAAAAACAAGGGTTGCGCCCCTCTGTGGAGCGCAACCCCTTGTCAATTTTGGCAAATGCGATTGAACGAGGGCAAAACGTGCCCGTTTATTCGCGATTTTTCAATTTTACAACACCTCTTCGGTGGCTTCCAGCAGTCCCTCGTACATCGTAGGGTGAGAGTGAACAGTGGAGGCAATTTGACGTGCCGTAATACCGAGGCGTTTTGCCAGCGCAGGCTCGCCGAGCATCTCCGTAACGCTTGCGCCAATGATGTGAGCACCAAGCAGTTTCTCGGTCTGGGCATCATATATGAGTTTCACGAAGCCGTCCCTATCGCCTGCGGCAGTAGCCTTGCCCGAAGCCATAAATTGGTATTTGCCGACTTTAATCTCATAGCCCTGCTCGGTGGCCTGTTTCTCTGTCAGTCCGACCATTGCAACCTCGGGAGTGGTATAGACGCACGAGGGGATGGTGGTGTAGTCAATAGGCTCGGGATTCTCGCCACAGATAGCCTCCACGCAGACCGTAGCCTCTGCCGAAGCAACGTGAGCAAGTGCGGGTGTGGCAACAATGTCGCCAATGGCATAGATACCCTCCACCGAGGTGCGGAAGAGGTCATCAACGACAATTTTGTCCCTTTCGACCTTTACGCCGAGTTCCTCCAAGCCAAGACCTTCGATGTTGGACTTCACGCCAACAGCCGAAAGAACAACATCAGCACGGAGGGTTTCGGCACCCTTCTTGCCCTCAACATCGACCTCGCAGCCCTCGTCTGTTACTCTCACAGCCTTAACGCCAGTGGCAGTAAGCACGGTGGCTTTCATCTTGCGGAACGAACGCTCCAAAGTGCGGCTTACCTCCTCGTCTGCAAGTGGCAACATCTGGGGCAGGTACTCCACAATGGTAACCTTCACACCCAGAGCAGCATATACCCACGCAAACTCGCAACCAATGGCACCCGAGCCAACGATAATCATACTCTCGGGCAACTCGCTGAGCGTCAGTGCCTCTTTGGAGGATATGATGCGCTTGCCGTCTACGGGCATAATGGGAATTTCGCGAGGACGTGAGCCCGTTGCGAGTATGATGTGGTCTGCCTCGATGCGCTCGGTGGTACCGTCAGCCTTTACGACCTCCACAACGCCCTTTTCGGCAATCCTACCGTTACCCTCGTAGAGCGCAACGCCAGCCTTCTTGAAGAGGAATGCCACGCCTTTGTTCATCTGCTCGGCTACTCCCCTACTGCGGGCAACAATTTTGTCGAGCGAGGGGCGCACCGTACCCTCAAAGTCGATGCCGTATGCGGCAGCCGACTCGAAGTAGTGGTACACCTGTGCACTTTTGAGCATCGCCTTGGTGGGGATACAGCCCCAATTGACGCAAACACCGCCCAACTCGGCACGTTCAACAACCGCCACGCTCTTACCCTTGCGGGCGGCTTTCAATGCGGCAACGTGTCCACCGGGACCGCTACCTATTACAATAATATCGTATTTCATCTCTAAGGTTTTAGGTTGTTTCTTGGTTGTTTTTTCGGGGGTTATTTCACGACTTTCAGCACGGGGTTGTCGTTGGCGATGGCACGCAAGAACTTCTCGCTATAACCGGGCTGGTCGGGGAAGGCGGGCTGAGAGGGGTGATGACCATTATTGAGGAAGTTACCCTCGGCATCCTGCTTCTTGATGTTGCCATCTATGTATTTAACCATAAGGTAGTTGTCCAAGTTGCTCCACTTCTGCCACAAAGCCTGCGCGGTATCCACCGAGTAGCGGGTTACGGCAGCCTTAGCCTCCTCCACGTCCTCAATGGCAGCAAACTCGGCATCCATCTGGGCCACCTCGGCAAGTTTGGCGTTCTCCCATTCGTCAATCACTTTGCGGACCTCGGCACCGATGTAGTCGTAGCGCAAGTATGCAAACTGAGCGATGCGGTTGGTAATCCAGAACATAGCTCTATCATCGTAGGTGAGAATGTCGCCTGTCTTCTCGCTCAAACATACGGGCACCTCGGTAGAGCCGCAATAGATGGGCGTCAGAGGCGAAGTTGCAGCGTCATCGGTACCAAACCAGATAACACCACCTACGGGATCGGGTAACTCGGGGCGAGCCTGAGCCACAAACCAGAAGCCTGTCTGCTGTGTGGCGATAGCACGCTCCTGAACATACTCTTCGCCATCCACCTCGAAGCCCATAGGACGCCAACGGTAGGGCACTTTGCTACCACCGGCGCCAATGTCGGTGGTCATATCCATCTTGGTACCCTCGTAGTGGTCGCGCATCATATCGAACACATCCTTGGGCGAGAGTTTGCGGTTGGGCTTAACCCAGAGGGGCATACGGTTTGCGGGATTGTGTCCCAGCGCATAGTCCTCATAAGCCTCCATACCATCGGCAAAGCGGCGGAAGAAACTCCACACCCTCGCCTCGCAACCACGCATTGCGCTGAAATCCAGCGGAGCGTAGGTATCGCTGAAACTAAACTCCTCGTCCGAGCCCTCGTAGTAACCCATCTCGCGAGCAAACGAAATTACATCGGGTGCATAGAGGCAGTTCTCGGGGTCATTGAGCGGGAAGGTGGTAATTCGTGCGTGGTTGGCGTGTGCCGAGATGTAGCCATCGGGGATACGGCGAGCCACCCATACGATACCCTTGTGGTTGGGACCTTTGCCAATAAGCTCCATAATCCACGCCTCCTCTTTGTCGGCAATCGAAAAACTCTCGCCGCTGGAAGCGTAACCGTGAGTATTTGCAAGCTCCACAATGCAAGCAATAGCCTCGCGAGCGGTCTTGGCCCTCTGCAAGGTGATGTAGATGAGCGAGCCGTAGTCGATGCGACCTGCGGGGTTCTCCAACTCGGGGCGACCTCCGTAGGTTGTCTCGCCAATGATGAGTTGGTGCTCGTTCATATTACCAATGGTCGAGTAGGTCTCGGCCACCTGAGGGATGTCGCCCAAGTAGCGGCTGGTGTCCCACTCGTAGACTTTGAGCCACTCGCCCGCAGCCCACTTAGCAGCAGGGGTGTGGTAGAGTGCGCCATAGAGTTGGTGCGAGTCGGCAGCATAGGATACCATATTGGAGCCATCGGTCGAGGCACCACGGGTTACGATAAGGTTTGTACAAGCAAGTGCGCTACCCCAAGCAGCCAGGGCGGCAAGTGCGGTTAGTAGGATTTTTTTGTTCATCTCTATTGAGTTTAATTAATTAGTTGTCGCTCGAAGAAACAAAAATAGAAAATAATCCCTAAATTTGCCAAACAAACCGCTAATAAAATGTCTATACTTTCCGAAATACAGACGCTCCACGCCACCCTCCCAGAGGGTGTGACGCTTGTGGCAGTATCCAAATTCCACCCCATAGAGGCTCTCAGGGAAGCCTACGAGGCAGGTCAGCGCATCTTTGGCGAGAGCCGCCCACAGGAGATGTGCGCCAAGCAACCCCTTATGCCCGCCGATGTGGAGTGGCATATGATAGGACACCTCCAAACCAACAAGGTGAAATACATTGCCCCCTTTGTAGCCCTCATCCACTCGGTGGACTCCGCACGTCTTGTGGCAGAGATTAACCGCCAGGCGGAGCGTTGCGGGAGGGTTATAGATGTACTCTTTGAGGTACACCTTGCCGAGGACGAGAGCAAGAGTGGCTGGGACGAGGGCGAACTAAGGGAGTTTATAGCCTCGGGCGCACTTGCCGACTACCACAACATAAGGGTGCGAGGCTTGATGACCATTGGCACGCTTACGGATGATATAGAGCTCAACAAGAGCGAGTTCCGAGCCCTCAGGGCACTCTTCGAGGAGCTGCGAGGGGAGTTTGGCGAGGGGTTCGATACGGTGTCGATGGGTATGACCTCCGACTACCGCGAGGCGATAGAGTGCGGCAGCACAATGGTCCGCATCGGCTCCAAAATCTTCGGCGAAAGGAGCTACTGACAAAACACCTAAGCACCGCCTGTGGGGCGGTGCTTAGTGGTTTTTTGGTCCAACGTCTAAGGTCTAACGTCAATAGTCCTAAGGCTTATAAGGCTTATGGGGCTTATGGGGCTTATGGGGCTTATGGGGCTTATGGGGCTTATGGGGCTTATGGAGTTTAAGGACCTTAACGACCTTAACGACCTTAACGACCTTAATGTCCTTAATCTCCCTCACCTAACTTAGGGGAGCATTTTAGACAAAACAAAGTTTTGTCAATTTTCAATTTTCAATTTTCAATTTATATTATTA
>JAFTUI010000001.1 GCA_017466345.1 Tidjanibacter sp.
AGTTCCTCCCCTACGAACCGACGCCCGAAGCGGGAGCAGAGGTTGCTTGCAAACTATGCCCCGCAAGTAGGAGGAAAAGCCACCGAAGGTGGATTAAAGGGGAGGATAGGAGGGGTGGTCGAAATTGCGCTCGGCGTCCTCGCCGAGCAGGGAGGGTACGCGAAGCGGGGGAGAGGTCTGTTTAGTTTTAACTTTCAATCGCCCCTGCTTGGCGTGCTCTAAAATGCTCTCGCTCGGCATTGTGTGCAAACTCACTATGCCCTCTTGCCTCAATTTTGAATTTTGAATTTCGAATTTTGAATTTCCATTTGTATTTTTGTGCGCTCGTGTGCTGCAAGGCGCACAAAGGGTGTGCCCGAATGGTGGAATAGGTAGACACGCCGGACTTAAAATCCTGTGGACCGAAAGGTCCGTACCGGTTCGACCCCGGTTTCGGGTACAAAAAAGAGAGGAATTCACATTCCTCTCTTTTTTTAGCAGTATATATTTGGATTAGAATATCGACTCCTTAGTTTCGGAGGTGAGCAGTTCGAGGGCTTTGATACCCATCACGGAGTTACCCTTGGAATTGAGGCGAGGGCTCCACACCGCCACCGAGTATTGCAAGGGGTAAATGGCTACAATACCGCCTCCCACGCCACTCTTGCCGGGCAGACCAACAAGGTACGAAAACTCGCCCGCCTCATCGTAGAAGCCGCAAGTCTGCATAATGGCATTCATACGTTTAACCTGCGAGGAGGTAAGCTTAACGCCCGCGTAGTCGAACTCGCGGTGGTGGTTGGCAAAAGCCAAGAATGCCCCCGACAGTTCGCGGCAACTCATCTCCACCGAGCACATCATAAAGTAGAAGTGCAGAACGCTCTCAATGTCGTTCTCGATGCTGTGGTGGTATTTCAGCAGGTTGGCAATGGAGGCGTTCAGGTAGCCATTCTCGCGCTCCGAGATTGCCACCGCGGGGTTGTAGTCGATGGTGTCGTTACCCGCCACCGCACGCACAAAGCCCAAAAACTCCTCCTCGGCATTGTCGAGTTCCGAGAGCAGAATATCTGCCATAACTATTGCGCCCGCATTGATGAAGGGGTTGCGAGGTATGCCGTGCTCCACTTCGAGTTGCACGAGCGAGTTGAAGGCTGTGCCCGAAGGCTCCTTGCCAACTCTCTTCCAGAGGCTGTCGCCCTTGATGGAGAGGCACATAGCCAGCGCAAAGACCTTCGAGATACTCTGAATGGAAAATCTTGTGTCGGCACTCTCAATGGCTGCAACATCGCCCTCTATGGTCTGGATGCACATACCAAATTGGTCGGGATTGACCTTTGCCAATTCGGGGATGTAGTCCGCCTGCTTGCCCTCTTTGGCGTAGGGCAAAATCTGGCGATATATGTCACTTATTATCTGCTGATAGTCCATAGGTTATTGTGTGTAGTTGTTTGCTTTGTTTGTACCTTGCTTTGCCGCAAAGGTACATTCTAAATGCAAATGTAGGCAATTATTGTATAAGTTATTCTCTTTTTGACACTTTTTATTAGGTTTTTGGAGAATAAAAAAGCAGCCCGTAGGCTGCTGTGTCAAAGTTTAAGTGCTTGATGGGGAGGCACTCTCTCTGTTAGTACTCGTCCTCGTTAAAGTCATCTTGTGTCGGTTTTACCCATTGACTTTCAACTGCATATAACTGACTGCCCCGTTAGGGTAGTGCGTGGGCAGTTTCAGATATACTGGGCGATGCCGAAAACCGTTATTAAAATGCGTTAAAACTACTTCAAACAACGAATACTCCTCCTCTTCTGGGAGGAAAATCTTGTGCAAAGATAACAAAAAAATAATTTTTATTTTTGTTATACCGAGATTTTTTTCAGTTTTTTTAGATTACTCCGAAATACTTCTCAAAGAACACCTTCAACTTCTCTATCACCGTCTTCTTTTTCTCCTGTCGGTTGCCACCACCGAAGCGGGACATCGCAGGGAGTATCTTGTCAATATCAGTGCCTGTTGTGCGTATTGCTCCATCACGAAAAGCGTTCTCCACAAATCTTGCGGTCTCGTCTGCTTTCAGGTTCTCGCTTGCGATAATCTCGTCCAAGTCATCCTGCTTACGCTGCTTCACATACGCCTCCCACGCCGCATCAATATCAGTATCGGTATTGACGCTCGCCACGAAATCCTCAATGAGTTCTTTCTTACTTCTCAACTGCATACTCGCACTTACCGCCTTGCTGATATTGACGAGTATCTCCTTGTTCTTGCAGTTGCTCTCGTGGTAGTTCTTGACCAAAAGCAGGATGTAGTCAATGTTTATCTCAACCTGCCTTATCAGTTCGGTCTCAAATATGATGTCATCATTGACCACCTCCTTCTCGCCCTTGCTTCGCTTTCTCCACTTATCTTTCAGGTCAAGGTAGTTGCTCTGATAGTCCTGCATCTGTCCGTCTGTGAGCAGTTGCTGACCCTCAAACTGGTCAAATGACTGCAACACATTTATGGACTTCAACAGACCGCCAAAGAGGGTTATGAAGCGTCTTTCCTCCTCTTCGCCGAGAGGTATGTATCCATCTGGGAACTGCTCTTGGAGTTGTTCCACTAGTTCCTTATATCCATAACAATGCTTTCCGTTCTCGGCATCGTATCCTTCGTAGTATGACTTAAAGTCTTTGAGCAGAACAATGCTTGCCGCATCCTTATCGCCGAACAGAGCAATCGCATCATCGGTCTCTTGTTGGAGGTTGCGAAAACATACGATATTGCCGAAGGTCTTCACCGAGTTGAGTATTCGGTTGGTTCTACTGTATGCCTGTATCAGTCCGTGCTGTTTTAGGTTCTTATCCACGAACAGAGTGTTAAGCGTGGTAGCATCAAATCCCGTCAAGAACATATTTACCACTATCAGCAAATCCACCTGACGGTTCTTCATTCGCAGCGACAAGTCTTTGTAGTAGTTCTGAAACTTGTCGCTTGAAGTGTCGTAGTTAGTGGAGAACATCAAGTTGTAATCCTTGATAGCACCCTCCAAGAAGTCTCGGCTTGGTTGGTCAAGGTTGGTAGTGCTCTCTGGGTTCTCCTCAACGAGTATGCCGTCTATCTCCTCCTCGTTCGCTCCGTATGAGTAGATGGTGGCAATCTTCAATCGCTGTGCTTCGGGCAGATGTGCCTGCTGTGCCTTAAACTCGTTGTAGTATGCCTTCGCCATCTCAATAGAGGCAACGGCGAACATAGCGTTGAAACCTGCCAGTTTCTGCGTCATCTTGCTCTCCTTGACCTCGCCCTTCTTCGCTTTCGCCATCTGCTCAATGTTCTGGGCAACACGAAACGAGTAGTATGATGACCTCTTGGTCTTCTGGTCAAAGTGCTCCAAGATATACTTCACCACCTCCTTCACTCGTTCAGGGGCGGAGAGAATACGCTCTCGGTCAATTGCCGAAATCTGCTTGTCCAAGATGTCCTCCTTCGTTTTGAGCGTATTCACATAGTCAATGCGAAACGGCAGAACATTCTCATCGTTGATAGCATCCACAATGGTGTAGGTGTGGAGTTTATCGCCGAATGCCTGCTGCGTGGTTTTTAGTCTCATATCGCCACCGCTGCTTGCGTTCTGTGCGAAGATAGGTGTGCCCGTGAAACCGAAGATATGGTATTTCTTGAAGTTCTTGGTTATGGCGTTGTGCATCTCACCGAAGTTGCTTCGGTGGCACTCATCAAATATAATCACCACCCTCTGCTGAAAGATAGGATGGCTCTTGTTCTTCTGTATGAAGATAGAGAGTTTCTGTATGGTTGTGATGATAATGCGATAGTCGTGATAACCGCCGTTCTTATCTCTGTTTTCAAGTTGTCGTTGAAGGACGGAGGTAGATGTGTTGCTGTCCGCTGCACCCTCCTCAAATCGGTTATACTCCTTCATCGTCTGATAGTCAAGGTCTTTTCTATCCACCACGAACAACACCTTGTCTATGTAGTCAAGGCGTGAGGCGAGTTGAGCGGTCTTGAACGATGTGAGGGTCTTGCCCGAACCTGTCGTATGCCATATATAACCGCCACCTTCGGTCTTGCCGTAGTGCTTGTAGTTGTGTGCAACCTCTATGCGAGAGATTATACGCTCCGTTGCTGCAATCTGATATGGACGCATCACGAGCAACATCCTCTCACTTGTAAATACACAATACTTGGTGAGGATGTTTATCAGCGTATGCTTGGCGAAGAATGTGCGTGTAAAGTCAATCAGGTCGTTGATTGTCTTGTTGTTGCTGTCAGTCCAAAACGATGAGAACTCAAACGAGTTGCTCGTCTTCTTACCCTTGTTCTTGCTTCGCTCCTGCTCCTTGATGTGGTTGAAACGAGTAGAGTTGGAGTAATACTTGGTGTTGGTGCCGTTGGATATGACGAATATCTGCACATACTCATATAGTCCGCATCCTGCCCAGAAACTATCCCTCTGATAGCGGTCAATCTGGTTGAACGCCTCTTTTAGTTGAACACCTCTTCGCTTCAATTCTATATGCACAAGCGGCAGACCATTGACGAGTATGGAGACATCGTAGCGGGCATCGTGGTTGCCCTGCTCCTCCTCGTATTGGTTGATGACTTGTAGGTAGTTGTTGTGTATGTTTCGCTTGTCAATGAGGTAGATGTTCTTGGTCTCGCCCGTATCTCTTTTGAGGACTTGGATATGGTCTTCCTGTATCTTGGCGGTCTTTGCCTCAATGCCTTCGTTTTGGTTGGCAATCACATCATTGAAGAAACGCTCCCACTCGCTGTCGGTGAAGGTGTAGTCGTTAAGTCTCTGCAACTGAACACGGAGGTTATCCACAAGGTCTTTCTCCGTGTGAATAGCGAGGTATTCATATCCCTGCTCGGTGAGGTTCTTAATCAACTCCTGCTCCAATTGTGCTTCGGTCTGGTATTTCTCGCTTGTGCGATACACAGACTGATAGTCGCTCACAATCGTGTAGTTCTCGTTCTCTGCAATAATGTTGTATTGTGCCATATCTTATGCCTTTTGCTTGAAGGTCAGTAATTGGTCTCTGTAATACTCGTATTGTTTTCGTCTTGCCTCTATCTCTGCTGGTAGTCCTGCGGTGATGTCGGTGGTTAATGCGTGAAATCTATCTAATATATCCACTATCCTCTGTTGCTCTGCGAGAGGTGGGACTGGGATGACTGCATTTAGGATATTGTCATTATATAGTCTTGCAATTGTGCCTCCTGTTGAAACCGCCCAAGGATTAAGTGAGTAGATATATCTCAAATATGAGTTTAATACCACACTTTCATCGTGCTTTAACCATACAATATTACTGTCTTGAAAATATGATGGACTGCCATCAAATACAACAGTTCTACCGATGGTGCCTGCTGCCGAAATAAGAATATCGCCTTTCTTTGGGTAGGAGTATTTCTTTACATACTCATCATATAATTCTTTGGATATGTATGCATCTGCACTACCTCCGAAGGTTCCAATCTTAAAGAACGGGATATCTCCTGTTGAAGATGTCTGCTCTTTCAATATTCGTTTGCACATACAGACTTTGCCAATCTCACCAAGTTTCTTCCATTCAACGCTTACGGCATACCCCCCCCCATTTAAGTCGTTGAATGACAGCAATTTATCACGATAATAGTTGTATTGTTGTAATCTTTTTTGCAATTCTGCTTGCAATTCTGCTTGCAATTCTGCTTGCAATTCTGCAAAATTATCTAATATCCTCACTATCTCCTCCTGAACAGGCAGCGGTGGGACAGGGATTTTTAGGTCTAATATAACTTCTGTTGGTATATGGTCTGGGATTGCCTTTGTTGTCTTGGAGTAGAGATAATCCTGCTCCTTTTTTAATGCATAATAAAGATATTTATTGCTTATGACATCTTTTGGGAAGACGCATAGACAGACATCATTTGCCCAGAACTTTTCGGTCTGAAAACCAACATATCCTGCCGCTCCATATGAAGAGATTGTTATCGTATTCTCATCTCTGTTATAGTGCGTATATCGTCCCATTGGAGAAACACCACCACTAACGACAATATACTCGCCGTCCGCTTTTAACGAACTTTTTGTCAATCGTTCGCCTCGTTTTATCTCGCTTATTTGTCCGACAGACTTATACTCAACTCCATCAGGGCAATGTTGCTGAATAAGTTCTTCTAATCTGCTCATAGTCTTATTCCTCAATTTCAGCAATAATCTTATCTATCTCTGCTCGCAAAACATTCTCTCTTGCCACAATCTCGGCAATCTCCTCGTTGAGTTTCACGATATCAACCTGCTCACGGGTATCCTCCTGCTCAACATAGGTAGAGACAGAGAGGTTGTAGTCGTTCTCTGCAACTACACCGTTTGCCACCAACTTGCAGGTGTAATCAACATCCTTTCTATCGGCGAAGTAATCAACGATATGTTGGATGTTCTCGGGGGTGAGTTTATTGTTATTGGTAATCTTCACGCACTCACGGCTCGCATCAATAAAGAGAGTAGAGTTATCCTTCTTGTTCTTCTTCAACACCATAATGCAGGTAGCGATAGAGGTGCCGAAGAAGAGATTATCGGGGAGTTGGATGATACAATCCACATAGTTGTTGTCAATCAGATACTGGCGTATCTTCTTCTCCGCTCCGCCACGATACATAATGCCTGGGAAGCAAACTATGCTCGCAGTGCCGTTTGTCGCCAACCACGCAAGCGAGTGCATAATAAACGCAAGGTCTGCCTTGCTTTTTGGAGCAAGCACGCCAGCAGGAGCATAGCGAGGGTCGTTGATAAGGGTAATATCGTCATCGCCCTTCCACTTGATAGAGTATGGAGGGTTAGAGACAATAACCTCAAATGGTTCATCGTCCCAATGCTGTGGCGAGAGAAGTGTATCCTCGCAGGCGATATTGAACTTGTCGTAGTCAATGTCGTGCAAGAACATATTGATACGGCAGAGGTTGTAGGTGGTAAGGTTAATCTCCTGACCGTAGAAACCCTGACGCACATTGTCCTTGCCGAGTATCTTTGCCGCCTTCAAGAGCAACGAACCCGAACCGCAAGCAGGGTCATATACCTTATTGACTTCGCTCTTGCCGAGAGTTGCCAAACGGGTGAGGAGTTCGCTCACCTCCTGTGGGGTGTAATACTCGCCACCGCTCTTACCTGCGTTGCTCGCATACATACCCATCAGGTATTCGTAGGCATCGCCAAAAGCATCTATCGTATTGTCCTGATAGTCGCCGAGGTTCATCTGCTGAATGCCACGAAGGAGTTTCACCAATTTCTCATTTCGCTTGATGACGGTCGCTCCCAACTTATTTGAATTGACATCAACATCAGCAAACAGACCCTTGAAGTCGTCCTCGCTGTCGGTGCCCTTTGCACTCGCCTCAATAGAGGTGAAAATCTTCTCCAAAGTCTCGTTAAGGTTGGCATCCTTGTCGCAGACCTTGCATACATTGCAGAAGAGTTGGCTCGGCAAGATGAAGAAACCCTTCACGCCCACCATCTCCTCACGGATGCACTCGGCAGTGGCATCGTTCAAAGTGGCGTAGTCAAAATCGGTGTTGCCAGTATCCCACTCGCCCTTGTTGATATAGTTGGTGATGTTCTCGCTGATGTAGCGATAGAAGAGCATACCGAGAATGTATGCCTTGAAGTCCCATCCATCTACCGCACCTCGCATCTCATCGGCGATTGCCCATATTGTTCTGTGGAGTTCTGCACGCTCCATCTCCTTCTTATTCTCTGCCATAATCGGTCTGGGTTGTTATAATCAAGTTGCTGTCAATAAGTCTTAACCCACAAAAATAATAATTATTTCGCAGATGTCAAAAAAACAACCGCCATAAATGGCGGCTGTTCGCAGGTTCAACTGCTAACGATTTATGAAAAATTAAAAAGAAAATTAAAAACACGGCGTTTCACAACGGCGTTTTAGCGAATAACGGCGATATCACTCCCCGTTATCCAAGTGGTGTATTGGATTGTCCTCCATATACAACACATTTAATCAACTCATTATTTACATTCAACACATATTATTATACCATACTCATTTACAAACACCTCTTTAACAGGGATATTATCCTCGCTTAAATAATGCCAAGTCTGCTGACCCACTACAAAGTCATACTCCATAGCATAGTTCTTTTCAACATCGGTAAAATTACCCCATCCCATAAAGATGCTTGCACTTGAACCATCATAGTCAAGCATTATACCATCATAATCCTTAACATACTGTCTAATTTTATTAGCAATGCTGTCAGCAATACCTTGCTCATTAAATCCTGCATTGATAAAACTCTCTACTGTTGTGGTAGCGGACACTGCTGCTTCACCACTTGCCGAATAACTTAAATTCTTCATAATACTTTTTTTTTAATTTTTATTTAATTTTTGTTTAATTTTTACATCATTACTTTTGAGCATAGTTTCCCCTTTCAGTAAGGACATAGTTCTCTCTGTCGGGGCAGTTCTGCCCAGATTTCAATAATCAATTTTTGGAGTGATTGTATCTACGGGTGCGATATGTCCGTAGAACAAGGTTCCGTCTCCAAGCAAATGGTTCGCGACCCCATTTACTTTTCTCATTTTCACCGACTTATCGCCTAATCGGTTTCAAAGGGAGAACGGTTTCCCAATCAATTTTCTCACAATACAAATATAACAAAAAAATATGAGAAATCCAAATAATGTTGTGAAAAAAGTTGCAAATATCAAAAATATTTTGTATAAGGGTGGATACAAATAAACCACCCTCTCTTGAAGGGTGGTTCATCATTATGAAGATAGTTTATGTATTGAAGGTGTTATTCTTCTTCGGGTGGTTCTTGGTCTTGTTCGTGTTCGTCTATAAAGGAGTGGATGTAGTCTTCACGGAGTTTCACATAACCCTTTGCCGACTTGACTTTCTTACCTTCTTTCTGATACTCCTCTTTGATGAAGTCGTCAAATCGCAAGATATTATCCAGTTTCTTGTTCTCACCAAGACCGAGAGCATCCGCATATTCTTGTGGCACCGAGAGTATATACATAGATTTGTCCTCCATTGGGTTTCTAAACGATAGTCCATCTCCATCTGTCCCGCCTTTCATCTTCTTGCCGTCATACCTTAACTCTACGATATACTCCTCGCTCGTAATAGGGTCTTTAACGGTGATTATATCCAGCATTGCTTCATCAAAACCTTTATCGCCGACTTCAAGGATATATTCGTATATGGTGTCTTGCTCATCAAAAACATCAGCACTCAAAAGGGTAAGTCCCTCTCTTTCATTCGCATCATCAATAGCAGTCAATATCGGATGGTTTATAGCAGATAGCACATTGAGATTTTGTATCTTACCTTTTGAGTTGCCTAACTCATAAAATATCTCACCATTAGTTCGGATAGCAACGCCAATATCGGCACAATCAAATGTCTCATAATCTCTGATTATATCCAACTTGTTGTCGTTGGGATAAAGGGCACTTCTTTCGCAGTCCCATCTCCACGCATTCGCTTTAAGCAGGTCGTTTTCATTAAATGTTATTTTTGAGACTTGGTATTTTATACGCTGACCTGCGACTTTCACTTTCAATACATTACTCATATCTAAATAATAATTATTATTGTATAATGTATTTATGTATAATCAGTTATGCCGCCTTCTTCTCTGAACTCCAAACCTTTTTCTTCATAATGACTTCTTCGGGGACAAACTTGAAATCATCCATAATGGTCTCGCCCGAACTGCTCTCCAACTTTACATTTAGGGTGGCACCGAACATCTCCTTACCAACCGCCAGCATCGCTTGCTTTACCTTCGCTGCATCACTCGCCTTACAACCAATACAATCGTGGATGGTATAAAAGTATTGAACATCAGGTGCAATCGCTTTCAAACACGCCTTGATATACTTCACCTCCATCTCCGTCATCATAATAGAGAGGTTGTTTCGCTTCTTCGTTCTTCTACCTGCTGCTGTTGGTTTCTTACGCTTCACCGTTTTCAAATTGGTTCTTGCTTCATATACCAGTTTATACAACGCTGGCTCATTCGCTTTCAGATAAGACATTATGATAAAGTCAAAAGACTTAAACAGACCACCATCCTCCAAACGCTCTCTCTTGCTTGCATCCTTCTCCTTTAAGTAGGTTTTCAGATACCACCAGAACGGTGTCTCATCCTGCTTCTCCGTAGGTCTTATAGCGGTGTAGAGCAGTCGCATAACGAGTGTTTTGATTACTTGTCTTTCATCTTTCGTTATTCCTCTACCGATAGCAATACGCCCAATCCACTCATAGAAGTCTCCCTTCTCACAGTGAGCCAACCAAGCAGACTTTACATTGGGGTATCGCTCACGGAGTAGAAGTCCAAGCATAGTAGGTTGAGCAGCACTAATATCAACCTCCATCACTTGCTCGCCGTCTATTAGCAAGCATCCCTTTCTGACATCACCACTAACATTTGTAAGACAATGATAGTATCTACCCGCATTGTGTATCATTCTATCCTCATCGTTCTTCTCGCTGTCATCACTATGGCGTAGCATAAAATAGTAATCGTGTTCAGCGATAGCGGTTATCGCCTTCGCAGCAGACCACTTATCCGTTAGATGCTTCTTCTCATCTTCTTTCAGAGTAGTAGTGTAGAAATAATTATCAAACTCATCCAAGTAGTTCTTCGCCTTCTCATAGACATTTGGTATTACGGACATCAAGGAGAAAGTCTCAAACTGCCTCTCTCCGAACCAATCTTCATAACCACTCCAATCAACCTCTATATCTAACGATACAGAAACATTCTCCCTTGAAACGCTCATTGCCAATTCAACCCACTTCAACATATCAACCCTGTAATTGTATCCGTGAGAACCTTTCGTTGAATGACTATAATTCTCCTTAACGCCCTCCAAATAACCCATCAAACCAAGAGCGAGGATAACCTTATGGGCGTATATCTTACTGCTCTGTTTATCCTTCTTACTCTTCTTAACTACCTCCTTCTTGAACAAATCAAAGCAAGTTTCTCCGAAGTGAGCACCACTAAAACTCCAATTACAGATAACGAAGAACCACTCCTTAAACTTTCGCTGGTAGTCTTTTCTATTTTCATTTAACTGGTCTTCTAAATCAACCACTTTCTTGGCGTGAGGATAGAGAGTTTTAGTCATTCTTTCATACAACTCAAATCTCTCTTCTCTTGTCATTGCTTTCAATCCATCAATGAGAGTTATATACTCTTCATACAACCTCTCAATCCTTCTATTTACTACAATTTCTATCTTCATTACTTTATTATTTTATATATATATCACATCTCAATCCACTATATGAATGCCGCTTTCAGCAGCATTCTGTTTCTTCTCTCCGTTTCACTACAAGAAGAAACTTTTATATCAATCTTTCTTCTCCTCATTTCTCTTCTTTCTCTTCTCTCCTTCTTCTCATTTCGGAGAGACTTCATTCGGCACCTATATTCGTAATGTTCCTCGGCGGCAACATCTTTCAATGCTGTAATAAATATAACAAATGTTCAGAGGTTTTTTTTGACCAATCGTCATTACACCATAAATACTTTATACAAAATAAATTAGAGTTATGAAGATATTTCAGGTTTTATTTAACCGTCCTCTACAATATGAGGATAGAGTTATATACGGCGTGCGTGTTGCTTGCGATGAGGGTAAAGCGAAGCGTCTTATGGACTATGCTGTTGAGATAATCGGTCAATGGTGTTTTACACAAAAGCACGGTGGTAAGATAACAGAGGACTTCACCGAATGGGTAGATGCAAATGGTGATATATATCGTTCAGGTCTATCCACACGATTATACTCATACACAGCAGCACTTTCAACGCAAACATACTTTCGCATTGACGAGTGGCGTATAGATGATGACCGTGATTTACTGAATGAAGTAGAAATAACCGACCCAAACGAGTATTTCAACACCCGCTGTGTATTAGAAGAAGATGATTATAAAACTGGGTATAACGGGTGGTTGCAGGTCTATCAGAAGTTGGTGTCAAGGTATCAGACGCTAACCCAAATCAGTTCTACCCATACTGATATGCTGCTGGACTATGACGAACAGGAGATGTTGGGAGAAGAGGATTTGAACCTTCAATACATATTAAATTAGAGGGTCTTGGGTAAGTTGTTATCCTAAATAGTTGATAATCAACGATATTAAATACCACTATACAATAAACTTAAACTTTTTAGTCAGTTTTTAGTCAAGTGGATGTCCGATTTGGACATCCACTTGACTTTTTTATTATTTTGGACCAATTTAACACATTGAGGTCCAAGTAGTTATGAAAATAATTATTTATCTTTGCAGAAGAAAGAGTGATTTACAACATAACCACCAAAACTATGGACAGCACGCTCATATCCCATAAGCAGTATCTATTCGCTTATTGCATCACGGATGGAGCGTTGGATGATTGGACAGAAGAAAGACGAACAGCAATGATTATTGACATTACTGAAATAAAGGAGGCAATGCTGAAAGCAGGAGATAACACGCCAAATGAGTTCAAATAACTCTTTGTTTGAACTGACCGCAAGAACCAACAGGTTCAAATGACTATTTAAGACTTAAATGAACCCAACATATAAATGAACCCATACGGTAATGAAAGATATGAAAAGAGCGATAATATATGCGAGAGTTAGTAGTTCAGGTTCTCTTGAAAGCAGGCAGAGCACCGAGCGACAAGTAATAGACCTGACTGACTACGCCAACAGGAACTCAATGACCATCAGCAAGACTTTTGAGGAACACATATCAGGAGCAAAACGCAACGAGGAGCGTGCCGTGCTCACAGAGTGTATAGAGTATGCCATCAGTAATCGTGTAGATGTTATCCTATTTTCGGAACTCTCCCGTTGTGGTCGTGCCGTTTGGGAGGTTTTGGATACTATTCGCACATTGAAAGATAATGGCATCAACGCCTATTTTCAGAAGGAGGGACTTTCATTGTTCTCGGAAGATGGTCGTGAAAACATTTACCTTGCTATTATGATTTCTGTATTAAGTTCTGCGTCGCAGATTGAGCGTGAAAATTTGATTTTTCGCTTAAAATCGGGGAGGAAGGTCTATGTAGATAAGAACCTTGCAGCAACAGGCAAGTCGGGTCTTGGTAGAAAAGAAGGTTATCGCAAACCAGTTGAGACAAAGAAAGAAGAATACAAGGAGGTGCTGAAACTTCTGCGAGCAGGTTATCCAATAAGAAAGGTTGCTAAACTCACGGATGTATCGGAGAGCACGGTTAAACGATTAAAGAAGGAGTTCGCCATATGCTAAATTATACACGCATAAAATGGATGTATGAACACTTCGGACTTGCGATGGCGGTAAGGTCTGCTGGTTATGATATACTGGCAATTTTGGCGTATATTGGGTATTGTATGACGCTACCATTTCAGTTCTTTTGGATACTGTGGAAAGGAGTAAAATAAGTGCGGCAAATGGTCAATTCATTGATAATTTTGTCTTCGTTTTGTTATATTTGTATTATAAGGTTAAGATACAAAAGACGGCTTTGCTTTTGAGGTAAAAGGTCTAATTCTTTGATGTTTTTTCAGCGTTTTCTTTGAAAAAAAACTTGCCGATTTTCATCATTTTTCTGAAAAATTTGTTATATTTATTATAGAGGTTAATAAATTGGATATTAGAAAGATAAATCAAAAAAAACTTACTTCATTTTGTAATTTTTTGCATTTTTTTGTTATATTTGATTTAGACAAGATTAAAGGATTTTAGGACTGAAAGATAAGTCCAATTTTTAAGCATAATTTAGTAGAAACTTTATAATTATTTTAATATTATATGGAAGAAAGAATTAGTATTATGAGAATGGAGGCAGAGGTATCTGCTATCCACGTAATGCTCCAAGAATTGAAGGAGCAGACAGTAGGAAAGGTGTATAACACACAAGAGTTATGTGAGTATCTTAAAGTCGGTAAAGGAACCATTGACAAGTTGAGACTGGACGGCGAGTTGGAGTTTTCAAAGTTGGGCAGAACGATTGTATATACCCAGCGAGACATTGAGAAGTTATTGGAGAATAATCATTTTAGTTTTGTGGCGTAGTATATGGAGGGAAAGTTGAAATTGAGAACAGACGCTACACCTAATGAGTATGGCGAGTATCCAGTAGTGATTATGTATTGCACTATGGGTAAGGCAGTGAGAAAGACATCGGACATCAAGGTTGCCCCAGAGCACTGGTTAGATGGTAAGGACAACAAGTATGTTAAGGGCGGAAAGGATGGTCATCCAAAGGCAGCACTGCTTAACAACAAGTTGAGAAACTTCAAGGATACATACGATAAGATGATAAACGAGCATCTCGGTGATGGCAACACAATCATAACAGAAGCGGCGTTGAGAGCAATCCTCAATGGAAGATATCAGCAGCATCTTGACACCCAAGAGGGTAAAGTGCCGTTCATACCGTTTGTATTGGAGCATAACGAGGGACTTTACAAAACAGACAAGATTTCAATATCAGTATGGTCGAATGTGAAATGCTATATGAACAAGTTTGATAAGTTTCTTCGCACCATCAAAAGACGGAACACCAATGATGACAATATCCTTTACTGCCGAGATATAACTGCGGATTTGATAAAGGACTATATCATTTGGAGAAAAGAGGTGGAGGGAAACAGTAATGGCACCATCAACAAGGCACTCTCACCAATTATCAAGACTGTTAAGGCGTGTTGCAGAAAAGGATGGATAAGCAGAGTGGAGAGTGAAGAAATCAGCGAGTTGTATCTAAATGATGAGGGAAAGTCATTGGATGACAGTATGGAGAAAGAATTTCTTACCATTGAACAATTAAGAAAGTTCAAGGAACTTGCTGGTAAGGCGAAGTATGATAGAACACGAGAATACGCGGATGTATTTCTATTTGCTTGTTTCACAGGTTTGCGTTGGAGCGATTTGATAAGTTTGAAATGGAGCGAGATTGATATGGACAAGTATATGATTGCTCATATGCAATATAAGGGTCATACTCGTAAAGCAAAAATGCTCTACATCCCGCTCAATGACATATCAAGAGAGATTTTGGAGAGATGGAAAGGTAAGCACGAGGAGTTCGTGTTCGGACTATTGCCTTCTGGCTATGATTTGAGCGATGAGGCAGATTTCTTAAAGGTGAAGAATGCTGCGAACAGAACCATCAACCAGTCGCTTCAAAGTATAGGTAATAAGATGGGACTGCCCTTCAACCTTCATATACATCTCGGCAGACATACATATGCGATGATGGCACTCAACGGTGGCGTGGATATTAAGACCACCTCTGCATTACTGGGACACGCTTCTACATTGGTTACGGAGAAGGTATATGCCACATTGCTGCCTAACACGATTGCAGAAATAGTAGGCGACAAACTCAATGTTAAGTTAGATTAACACAAGGACAGAACTTCGGTTTTGTCCTTTTTTTGTCTTTGGGCAGTGAAGACGGGTAATTATGGGTAAGTTTTTGACCTCAAAGAGCGGTTTTTTAGAGTTGCTCGCTTTCTTGCAAAAAGTGCCCCAGACAGCGTCAGGGCAGTGTTTGGGCAGTGTGCCACCCCTCACTTACTACTCTTATTTTCGGGAGGATTTGGTCATATTTTCAGGGCAGTATTTGGGCAGTTTTCGCTCAATTTTGGGTAGTTTTTGGGCAGTATTTGGACAAAAAAAGACCGATGGGACTACCCAATCGGTCATTGTAAATTGTTGATATTTAGGTTTTTAACCTTTCTCAACCTCTTAATACTCGTCCTCGTTAAAGAGGAAATCCTCTTTGCTGGGGTAGTCGGGCCATACGTCCTCGATGCTCTCATATACATCGCCCTCGTCCTCAATCTCCTCCAAGTTCTCGATTACCTCCATAGGAAGACCGCTGCGCACTGCATAGTCAATAAGTTCCTCTTTTGTTGCTGGCCAGGGAGCATCTTCAAGTTTCGATGCCAATTCAAGTGTCCAATACATAAAACTCTCTGAATTTTAGGTTGTTATGTTAATTCTGTGTTTGTTGCGGTCTGCAAAAGTATAAAAAAAACATAAAACCACAATAGTTTCTCTATTTTCTCCAAATTTTTTCTTCCACACCGAGCCTTTGGGTGCTCCAACGAGAGAGGGTGTAGAGCAGGTCCGAGAGGCGGTTTACATAGCGCATAAGGCTCTCTGTCACAGCGCACTGCTCGCTTGCTGTGAGGATTCTGCGCTCGGCCCTGCGGCACACCGTGCGGCAGATGTGGCACTGAGAAATTATGCGGTGTCCGCCGGGGATGGTAAAGCCTGCAAATGGTGGTAGCGACTCCGAGAGAGTGTCAATATGTCGCTCTATGCGCTCAACGTCTTCGGGGCATACCCTTTGGATAGTGCCCTCGTACTTATCCGAAAGGGCAAGTTCGGCTTCTACGGTCATCAAATCCACCGCCACCTCATCGAGCAGTGCTACCATCTCATCCAATCCCTCCTCAGCGGCAAAGTCCGTCAGCAGGGCTATATGAGCCCCAAGTTCGTCTACCGAACCGTAAGCCTCCACTTGTGGGGAGTTTTTGGCAACCCTCTCGCCGCCAATCAGCGAAGTGGTACCCTTGTCGCCCGAGCGTGTGTAAATGCGTGCCATATTTTCTATATGTTTATGTGTTGTTTCTGTAAATCCTTGCGAGAAATGAGGAGCGTAAATGTGGGTTTTGAGGCACTCATTGAGCGGTGCTCGGCAATCAACTCCTTGCAGAGTCTGCGCCTTGTGCGACCAACTATGGGGTGTAGTATGCACAAAACTCCCTCCTGCTCCCAGAGCGACCTCGCCATAGCCCTCAGTTGCTCATCGTGGCACTCTGCGGTAGCAATCATCATCTCGCCCTCGTCCGCCACAGTGTCTACCTTCCACGCCCCGTAGCCCTCTGTTGTGAGGAGGTTTTGGAGCCTTGTGGCTGTGCGCCTACCCACGCCCCGAGCCCTCAGTGCATCGTAGAGCGAGGTGTCGGAGCCTTTTATGCGGTGTGGCATCATCGCCTCGCGCACAATGCGGTAAAGCAGTGGGGAGTGCACCCCATAGCCGCGCGAGTGTCGGAGGTGTTCTTCGAGCCACATAGTCGGGTGGGGACTACAACATTACGTCTTTACTCTTGCGCAACTGACCGGCAAGACGTCCCGTAGAGAAGGCAATTTGGAGGTTGTAGCCGCCTGTGTTGGCGTCAATATCCATCAGTTCGCCTGCAAAATACAAGCCCTCCACCTTGCGCGACTGCATTGTGTGTGGGTCAATCTCTGCGAGGTCTACGCCACCAGCTGTAACGATAGCCTCCTCGAAGGGGCGGTAGTCGCTGATGGGTAGTACGAAGTGTTTGAGAGCCTCCACAAGACGCTCAATCTTCTCCTCTTTCAGCTCGCCCATAGAGTGTTTGGCGTGCGCACCGCAAGCCTTAGCCATAGGCACCACAAGTTCGCGGGGCATAATCTTGCGCAGCAGTTCGCCTACGGTGAGTGTTGCGGGTTGCTCGGCAATCTCGCGGAGTATTCGCTCGCGCAACTCATCGTGATCCATAGCGTGTTTGAGATCCACAACGACCTCCACCTTCTTCTCCTCAATCAGCGCATCGACAGCCTTGCGGCTCATACGGAGGATGATGGCACCCTCCACGCCACGTTTCGAGAAGAACATCTCGCCAAACTCGCTCTGCGCCACCTCGCCGTCAATCACAAGGTCGGCGTGTACGTTTTTAAGCAACAGTCCAGCCATAAAAGGAGCCTCCTCGTAGGTGGTTTCCAGAGGAACGAGCGATGGGCGTATGGGGGTAATCTCGTGTCCCACCTCGTGTGCCATTCGATAGCCATCGCCCGTAGAGCCCGTAGCGGGGTAGGAGGCACCCCCTGTGGCGAGAATTACCGCAGGAGTTTCGACCTTGCGCTGGAAGCCGCGAGCATTGCGATATGTCACACTGCGCACCTTGCCGCAAACGACATTTATCTTCTCCACCTTGGCGTTGCACTCTACCTGCACACCCTCCTCGCGGCACCAATCAACCAGAGCCTGAGCGATGTCCCACGCCTTGCCACTCTTGGGGAATACACGTCCGCCACGCTCGGTTTCGAGCTTCACGCCCTTGCGCTCCATAAAACGTATGAGGCTCTTGTTGTTCCACTGCGTGTAGGCGTATGTGAAGAACCCCGCACCATTCTGCACCTTTGCGAGGAATTCCTCATCGGTGCAGACATTTGTGAGGTTGCAACGTCCTTTACCCGTGATGCGGACTTTGCGTCCGGTTTTCTCCATTTTTTCGAGCAACAGCACGCTGTTACCATTCATTGCAGCTGTTCCAGCCGCCATAAGTCCTGCGGCGCCACCGCCCACGACCACTACATTGTACTCTTTGTGTTCCATAATTGCCACAAAAATACCGATTAAAATTGAGAATTGAGAATTGAGAATTGAGAATTTTAGAATAAATATGATATTTTTGTGGCGTAATAATAGAGCAAGAGAGAATTGGCAACTAAACGACACAACAGCAAAGGGAGGGTAGCGCACAAGGTGACGCCATCCAACAACCCCAACTATGTACGTCCGAAGAAGGCTCTCGGACAGCATTTCCTGACGGATATGGGCGTGGCACAACGCATAGCCGAGGCAATGAGCGAAGGCGGAGATGTCTTGGAGGTGGGGTGCGGTACGGGTGTGCTGACGCAGTTCCTCTTGGCTCGCAAGGATATAACCACTTGGGGTGCTGAGGTTGATGGCGAGAGTGTGGAGTATCTCCATCGCCACTACCCCGACTTCACGCCACGTCTAATTTTTGGCGACTTTCTGAATTTGCCCCTCAGTGAGATGTTCCCCAATGGGCTGAAAGTCATCGGCAACTTCCCCTACAATATCTCTTCGCAGATTTTCTTCAAGGTGCTGGACTACAAAGAGCTCATTCCCGAAGTGGTGGGTATGGTACAACGTGAGGTGGCCCTGAGGATAGCCTCGCCCGCAGGCAACCGCGACTATGGCATACTGAGTGTGCTGATGCAGGCGTGGTATGACATCGAATACCTCTTTACAGTCCACGAGAATGTCTTTAACCCACCCCCAAAGGTTAAGAGTGCTGTTGTGAGGATGAGGCGCAATGGTGTGAAGGAACTCGGTTGCAACGAGGCTCTCTTTGTGAAGGTCGTGAAGGCGGCTTTCAGCCAACGCCGCAAGATGCTCAAAACACCCCTCAGAGCAGTCTTTGGCGATTTCGGGGGCGCAGAACACGAGTTCTTTGCGCTCCGTGCCGAAGCCCTCTCGGTCGAAGACTATATCGCCCTCACAAATTGGGTGGAGGAGCATACGGAAGGCTAAGAGAACTCTCGCTTATCCGTTATCAAACAAACCTATTGCAACTACCTTGGGTTGCGTAAACATAAAAGAATAAACTAACCATATTTTTTCAGTCCTATGGCATCTTGGATTATTGTGACGATAGTTATACTCTCTATTGTATTAGGTGTAGTCTTAACACTCTACCTCCATCCCAGCCGCCGCATCCTCCGAGAGAGGGAGGAGAGTTTGGCATTGGCTAATGAGGAGGTTGCTACACTACGCACCGAGGCTTTGAACCGTAGCGAGCAGAGGGCTCGTTTGCAGGAACGTATAGCCTCGCTCGAACCACTTGTGGAGCGCACCGAGAAACAACAACGCGAGATAACCGCCCTCTCGACCGAGAATGCAAGACTCCGTGAGCAACTCCGTCAGGAGAGCGAACAAAGAGCCAACCTGCGCCGCGAGAGCGAGCAGAACTTCAAGGAACTTGCCACTGCCATACTCGAAGAGAAGTCGCAGACCTTCAAGAAGAACAACGAGGAGCGACTGACGGAGATATTGGCACCTTTTAAGGAGAATTTGGAGGGACTGAGAAACAAAATCGACAAGTGTTATACGGATGAGGTTAGCGAGGTTAAGTCGCTGCGCGATAGTCTTAAACAACTCACCGAACTGAATGCTACCATCTCTCGCGAGGCTCGCGAACTTACGGATGCTCTGAGGGGCAATAGTAAGGTGCAGGGCGATTGGGGCGAGATGATATTGCGCCAGATACTCGAAAAGTCGGGCTTGGAGGAGGGCGTGAACTTCACTATGCAGGCTACACACAACGCCGATGGTAGCAAAATTGTGGGCGAGGAGAGCAACTTGTTGCGTCCCGATGTCATCTTCCATCTGCCCGAAGGCAAACATATCGTCATAGACTCCAAGGTGTCGCTTACGGCATACGTCAACTATGTCAATGCCACAAGCGAGGAGGAGCGCGAGGCTGCACTTGCGGCACACGTTGCATCGGTCACTCAGCACGTCAAGGAACTAACCGCCAAACAGTATCAACGCTATGTGAAGGACGCCGCCGACTTTGTAATGATGTTTGTGCCCAACGAGGGCGCCTATATGGCGGCAATGAACGCTGATACGGGGCTGTGGGAGAAGGCTTACCAACAACACGTTGTCATCATCAGCCCCACACACCTCATCTCGGTGCTGAAACTGATGTACCAACTCTGGACACGCGATAAGCAGACCAAAAATGCGCTCTCGATTGCCGAAGAAACGGGTAAACTCTACGACAAACTCTGTGGCTTTGTGAAGGATTTGCAGGATGTCGGCTCTGCTCTCTCGAAGGCTCAGGAACGCTACGATGAGGCGTGGGGTAAACTCTCCACAGGCAAGGGCAACCTCCTGAAAAAAGCCGAAGATATTAAGGCACTGGGCATTAAGACCGCCAAACAACTCCCCGCAGCAGTTACCGAGCAGTTGGAGGAGTAGACAGAAGAGAAATCTCAACACAATCAAACAAATAATACCAAACTTATGAACGAAGAAAAGAACTTCGCAGTCGCAGTTGCTCCCAAAGTGGCACGCACACAGAAGGTTGCTTGGTGGCTGATGCTCGTAGGTGTGGCTTTGGGAGCAATCTCATCTCGCCTGCTCTTTGCGGAACCACTGCTGATGCTGGTGGCATTCCTAATGCTCGGTAAGGTGGCATCCAATCACGTTGTTCGACTTGCTTGCAAACGTATGGTGTGGGTGCAGGCTGTGATTGCCGTTGCACTGCTTGCGCTGTCGCTTATGTGGATAGATTTGGGCGAAGGCGATATGTTGGCGGTGGATTGGGCTGTTGCTCTTTTGTGGGGAGTTAATGTGTGGTGCTATGCAGCCATTGCCCGTAGCAAGACGCTCAGCAATGAGAACTTAGGATGGCTCAATGTTATTGCTACACTGCTCATCGTGAGGATTGTGAGCATAGCCTTTGGCTTCATCAATTTCTACGAGGCATATAGGATTATCCACATTGCTTGGGCTGTTGTGATAATCGTTGCGTGGAAGAAGGTGCTGAGTAGCGAGGCTTTTGCGGGTGCGGGATTGACAATCGCCACCGTTGAGCCCCGAGAGGCTTTCAGAGTATTTACCAAATACACCATCCTTTGCCTTGTACCCATTGTGGTTGCGGCTGTGGTATTGTTGTTCGAATAAAACCGCTGTGAGATATGAAAGAGAAGATTAAGAATATGATTAATTGGCTCCGCTCGTGGGACGATAAACTCTGGGGCGAACAGTTTGCAGGCTCCTCGTGGCTGGGTGTCATCACTATTATTGTTGCCGCCGTTGCGGGTGCACTGCTCACAATTTTTGAGGGCGGTCTTGACGATAGTTTCATACCCTACATTGTGGTCATCGCACTTGCTAATATCGTGGAGTCGATACTCTCTGCCAAAAACACAAAGGTTGCTGTACTGCGCTCACTGCTGATGACTGTGGCTGTTGTGGTGGCAATGTTTGCGGGCGTTGTGGTGGTAGTTGTTGTTGCCCTTGTGCTACTTGTGATGTTCGCAGGCTTCCTTATGAGCCTTGTTGGCGAGGGCGGTAGCGGCAGTGGCTCCTCGCGCAAACGCAAAATTAAAATTGATGGCGAGGAAGTTACTGAGAGTAGCGATCTCTTGGGCTTCGATAAGACCTACGAGTCCAAGGAGAGCGACCGCAAGTGGCGCTCCACCGATGGCGGCACGACCGCAACAGAAGAATAGGTATAGCTGAAACGATAAGAGAAGTGCCACCGAAACACTCGGTGGCACTTCTCTTGTCTTAATGTAAGTTTTGCGAAACTCACGTTCTCTTAGTGTCCTTGTTCGCAGAGGAATTTGATGCGCACAAGGCGAATTTCCTCCTCTGTAAAGTCATCGCCCAACTCCTCCATAGCCTCATTTATGCTATCGCTCTCGGCGTCCTCTTTGAAGTAGAGGTATATTTCCTCTGCCTTGTCGTCATCGACAACCTGTTCGATGTAGTAGTTGATGTTGAGCTTTGTACCCGAATTCACAATGGACTCAATCTCGCTGAGCAGTTCCTCCATTTCGAGGTTCTTGGCGTGTGCAATATCCTCGAAGTCCATCTTGCGGTCTATGCTCTGGATGATGAATACCTTGTTGCCACTCTTGTTTACAACGCTCTTTACGACCATATCCTGCGGGCGGATAATCTCCTTCTCCTCCACATAAGCCGCAATGAGTTTGATGAACTCCTCGCCAAATTTCTTAGCCTTACCAGCACCTACGCCACTGATGTTCTGCAACTCCTCAATGGTGATGGGATATTGAATGGCCATATCCTCCAACGAAGGGTCTTGGAAGATAACAAAGGGTGGTAGATTGTGGCGCATAGCCACCTTCTTGCGAAGGTCTTTGAGCATCGCAAATAGTTCTTCGTCTGCCACAGCACCCTTGCCCGCAGCAGCCGCCATAGCATCTTCGTCACTCTCTTCGTTGTAGTTGTGGTCGAGAGTGATGGTGATTGGATAGGGCCTGTCGAGGTACTCTTCGCCCTTGGCACTGAGCGACAGCAGACCATAGTTCTCGATATTCTTGTCAATAAGTCCTTCGATAAGACCTCGGCGTATTACCGCACCCCAGAACTTGTCATCGTGATCCTCGCCAATGCCGAAGAACTCCGACTTGTGGTGGTTGTAGGACTTGATAATGGCGTTATTCTTACCCACAAGTACCGATGTCAGATAGTCTGCCTTGAACTTAGGACCGATAGATTCGAGTGTTTCGAGTGCGGTCTGCATCTGCTTCTGGGCGTTGATTTTGGGTTTAGGATTGAGGCAGTTGTCGCACGCACCACAATCCTCCTCGTGGTACTCCTCGCCGAAGTAGTGCAGTAGGCTCTTGCGGCGGCATACCGAACTCTCGGCATAAGCCACCGTCTCCATCAACAACAACCTGCCAATCTCCTGTTCTGCCACAGGTTTACCCTGCATAAACTTTTCGAGTTTCTGGATGTCCTTATAACTATAAAAGGTAATACACCTTCCCTCGCCACCGTCACGACCAGCACGACCCGTCTCCTGATAGTAACCTTCGAGACTCTTGGGGATGTCGTAGTGGATGACATAGCGCACATCGGGCTTGTCAATACCCATACCAAAGGCGATTGTGGCAACGATAACCTCCACTTGCTCCATCAGGAAGGCGTCTTGGTTGTTGGCCCTCGTGGCGCCATCCATACCTGCGTGGTAGGGTAGGGCGCGTATGCCGTTTGCCACGAGCAACTCGGCAAGTTCCTCCACCTTTTTGCGCGATAGACAGTAGATGATGCCACTCTTGCCCTCGTTCTGTTTGATGTAGCGTATGATGTCCTTGTTTACATCGTTCTTGGGGCGTATTTCGTAGTAGAGGTTTGGACGGTTGAAAGAGGACTTAAAGACCTTTGCGTCCATCATACCGAGATTTTTCTGTATGTCGAACTGCACTTTGGGAGTAGCAGTTGCTGTGAGGGCAATGATGGGAGCCCTGCCTATGTCGTTTACTATGGGACGTATGCGCCTATACTCTGGGCGGAAATCGTGACCCCACTCCGAGATGCAGTGCGCCTCGTCAATGGCATAGAACGAGATTTTGATTTTGCGAAGGAAAGAGATGTTCTCCTCTTTGGTGAGTGACTCGGGAGCGAAATAGAGGAGTTTGGTTTTGCCTGCCAGCACATCGTTTTTGACCTGAGTGATGGCTGCTTTGTTGAGCGAGGAGTTGAGGAAGTGTGCAATGCCATCCTCCATACTGAAAGTGCGCATTGCGTCTACTTGGTTTTTCATAAGGGCAATCAGAGGAGAGATGATAATCGCGACACCCTCCATCATCAGTGCGGGCAGTTGGTAGCAAAGACTCTTGCCTCCACCCGTAGGCATCAGTACGAAGGTGTCGCCACCCGCAAGCACGTTGCGAATGACCCCTTCTTGGTTGCCTTTGAATGCCGAAAAACCGAAATACTCCTTCAATTTGGCGAGTAAAACCTCACTCTTGATGTTGTTTACCTCCATAACTAATCTCTCTTTTTCACTTTTCGCAATACTAAGATAGTACTTTTTTCGGAAATTAAACTAACTTTGTGGAAAATTTTTTGGATAATGAAGTTATATACCTCCGATTTAGTAAAGAAGTATAAGAGCCGCACGGTTGTAAACCACGTTTCGATAGACGTTAAGCAGGGCGAAATTGTAGGTCTGCTGGGTCCCAATGGCGCGGGTAAAACCACCACTTTTTATATGATTGTGGGACTCGTAAAACCAAACGATGGTCGCATCTTCCTCGAAGATGAGGATGGCGCCACAACCGAGATTACCAAAATGCCCGTCTATAAACGCGCCCAAATGGGTGTGGGCTATTTGGCACAAGAGGCTTCTGTGTTTCGTGGACTGACGGTTGAGGACAACCTCAAAGCGGTGCTCGAAATGACCGGATACTCCAAGGAGTACCAACGCCAAAGGGTGGAGGAACTATTGGATGAGTTCCGCTTGCAGAAGGTGCGTAAGAATAAGGGTATCCAACTTTCGGGTGGCGAGCGTAGGCGTACCGAGATTGCGCGAGCAGTGGCTATCAACCCCAAGTTCATCCTCCTCGATGAGCCTTTTGCGGGTGTGGACCCCATCGCTGTGGAGGACATCCAAAGCATCGTGCGCACGCTCAAAGATAAAAATATCGGTGTTATCATCACCGACCACAATGTGCACGAAACCCTCTCCATTACCGACCGCACCTACCTCCTCTTCGAGGGCAAAGTTTTGAAGGCTGGTAGTGCCGAGGACCTCGCAAATGACGAGGAGGTAAGGCGAGTGTATTTGGGACAGGACTTCAAACTCGATAGATAAAACGCATCTTGCGGGTGCTTTTTATGAGTTGAAAATTGAAAATTGAAAATGGAAAATTATGGTGCGCTGCAAACTTTGCGGCGCATATTTTTTATGATGATATTAGGCAAATCTTGCAATGTGGTAAATATATTTTATTATAAAATCTCCCCGTAGTAGGTATTTTGTCGTTTTTTTATCGGTTTTTTTGCTAAAAAATAGAGAAATTTTCAATTCTCAATTTTCAATTCTCAATTTTATTCGTATCTTTGCGCCCGCATTTGGTATGCAAATAACATTTTTAACTAATTAACAAAACATTATGAACAATTACGAAACCGTTTTCATTGCCACCCCCGTTCTTTCGGAGGCTCAGCTCGACGAGTTGTTTGGCAAATTCCAGGGTGTAATTACCGAGAACGGCGGTCAAATCGTAAATGCAGAGGCTTGGGGTTTGAAAAAACTCGCTTATGCTATCCAGAAGAAGACCACCGGTTACTATTTCCTCATTGAGTTCACCGGCGAGGGCAACCTCATCGAGACTCTCGAAAAACAGTACCGCCGCGACGAGCGCGTTATTCGTTTCCTCTCGTTCCGTCAGGACAAACACGCAGTAGAGTACTCGATCAAACGCCGCAACAAACTCGCAGGCAAAGTTAACGCTGAGGTTGTAGAGACTGAGGCTAATGTTGAACCCGTAGCAGTAGAGGAGGCATAAACTATGGCAGCACCTGTAAAAAACGATAGCGAAATCCGCTACCTCAACCCCGTGTCGGTTGACGTTAAGAAGAAAAAATACTGCCGTTTCAAAAAGAGCGGTATCAAATACATCGACTACAAGGATGGCGAATTCTTGAAGAAATTCCTCAACGAGCAGGGTAAAATTCTTCCCCGCCGTTTGACCGGTACTTCGCAGAAATACCAGAAGAAAGTGGCTCAGGCTGTTAAGCGTGCTCGCCACCTTGCAATTTTGCCTTTCGTAACCGATTTGATGAAATAATTTTTAGAAGGAGGACAATACTATGCAGATTATTCTTATTAAAGACGTTGAGAAATTGGGTTACGCTAACGACATCGTAGACGTAAAACCCGGCTATGCAAACAACTTCCTTCTTCCTCAGGGCTACGCTAAGGTAGCTACCGAGTCGGCTAAGAAAGTTTTGGCAGAGAACCTTCGTCAGAGGGCTCACAAAGAGGCTAAACTCCTCGCAGACGCTCAGGCACTTGCAGAGAAAATCGAGAACCTTCCCCTTACCCTCAGCGCAAAAGCAGAGGAGGAGAAAATCTTTGGTAGCATCACTTCGGCTGACCTCGCAGCTGCTCTCGCAGAGAAGGGCGTAGAGGTAGATCGCAAGGCTATCGAGGTTGAGGCAGTGAAGACCCTCGGCGAGTATGTAGCAACTGTTAAACTCCACAGGGAGGTTAAAGCAACCATTCACTTCTCGGTTGTAGCAGAGTAATTATCTTAAACACAGACAAAACGATGAAAAAAGATATCCATCCTAAGAACTATCGTATCGTTGCATTCAAGGATATGTCCAACGATCACGTTTTTCTCTGCCGCTCGGCAGTGAACACCAAAGAGACCTTGGTAGTGGACGGTGTTGAGTACCCCGTATACAAAATGGAGATTTCGAACACTTCGCACCCCTTCTACACTGGTAAGATGAAACTTGTTGACACTGCTGGTCGTGTTGATAAGTTTATGCAGCGTTACGCTCGCTACAAAAAGTAAAAACGCATATAATCGGCGACTTAGTCGTTGCACTGCGATAAACCACCTCCTCATTTACGCCTTGTAAACTGCGGAGGTGGTTTTCTTGTGCGCCTATAATTCATCCGATTCTATGCGTTTTTCAATAACACATATAACGGGTGCTTTTCGCACCAAACTGCAATAGGCGAGTTCCTCATTTGCGCAAAGCAAATTGTGGACTCGCCTTTTTGTTTGGCACAAAAATCCCTCCGCTATATGCGTTATTTTGTCTAACGTCTAACGTCTAACGTCAATAGTCCTAAGGCTTATAAGGCATATAAGGCATATAGGGCTTATAGGAATTTAAGGAGTTTAAGGGCTTTAATGACCTTAACGACCTTAATGTCCTTAATGTCCTTAATGTCCTTAATGTCCTTATCCTCCCTAATAACCCTCCCCTAAGTTAGGGGAGGGTGCCAAGGCGGGAGAGGTCTGTAAAGTAGTTCTTCCCCTACGAACCGACGCCCGAAGCGGGAGCAGAGGTTGCTTGCAAACTATGCCCCGCAAGTAGGAGGAAAAGCCACCGAAGGTGGATTAAAGGGGAGGATAGGAGGGGTGGTCGAAATTGTGCTCGGCGTCCTCGCCGAGCAGTGCCCGAAGGGCGGGAGAGGTCTGTTGAACACACGCCTCATCACTTCGTGATACCCCCTCTGACTTTGAGGGGGAATTATCATATCTCTCATATCTCTCATTCCTCCCATAAAAAATCTCGGGTATCTTTTTCGATACCCGAGATTTTTATTGACCGCAAGTTGCTAATTCGCAAGTTGCTGATTGTTGGTTACTCCTCCAAGCCAAGCAGGCGGCACATAATTTTTGGAAGGTCGGTATTCTCGAATACACCGCTAAAATGCTCTGAGCCTGTGCCGTAGGCGAAGATGGGAACCATACCGCCCGTATGACCGCCTGTTGTCCAAGCGTAATCCACTTGGTGGTCGTGGAGGTCGAAGCGGCGGTTGCCATTGACAATTGTCAGTCCGCCCGTCTCGTGGTCGGCAGTAACCACAACGAGTGTTCCAGGGTGTTCATCCGCATAGTCGAAAGCGACCTCTACTGCGGCGTCAAAATCCCTAATTTCGGCAATCATACCCTCCAAGTCGTGACCGTGAGCCTTGCCGTCAATCTGCGAGCCCTCAACCATCAGGAAGAAACCCGTGCGGTCGGCTTTGGCATTATTGGAGAGTATTTCGAGTGCTTTGGCGGTAGCCTCGGGCAGGAAGTCGCCACGACCGCTGAGCATTGAGGGCATAGAATCCTCGGTGGGTAATAATGCTACCTTACCCTCGCTAACATTCTCAATATCAGAGATTGAATAGGCGATTGTGTAGCCCCTCTCGCGGAGTGTGTCGAAGAAGTTGAGCGAGTCGGCACGCTGGTCGAAACGCTTGCTGCCACCGCCCATAAATACATCCAACTCGTTGGAGAGGTAGTAGGTGGCAATCTCATCCTCTTTGTGGCGATTGTCAACGTGTGCAACGAAAGCTGCGGGAGTGGCGTTGGTTACGGGGTAGGTAACCACCACGCCCGTAGCCATACCTGCTCTCTCTGCCTTCTCGCGAATGGAGGGGTGGGGTAGACTGTCGGGTGTGACGCCAATCATTCCGTTGTTGGTCTTGTAGCCCGTAGCCAGAGCTGTACCTGCTGCTGCCGAGTCGGTTATGCGGTTGTTGGCAGAGTAGGTTTTGCAAAGCCCCACATACTCGGCACGTTCCATAGCCAGAGGCTTGTAGTCTTGCGCAATCTGTGCCACCGAGATGTGAGCCACACCCATACCATCACCTATCATATATATAATACGCTCCACGCGGGGCTCCTCGTCACCGAGCCACCTGTTGATGCCGCGTATTGCCAAGCCTCCAACCAAAATAACCACCACGCACTCCAACAGTGTGCGCCAACCTCTCGAACATCTTTTCATAGTGATATACTATATAATAAACATACAAATTATACTAACGTGTGCCCATTTGTGCTCTTTTTGCATCCAAATCTTCCGATTATTTGCATAAAAATCATTAACTTTGCACGCAAAGCGTGCAAAACCACTCGCGGGGAGCTGAGATGCCCTCGTTGGGTGGAATGCCACAAATATAGTTCTTGCAAATATACAAAAATAAATAGAAAAATGAAGCGACTAATTTTCCTTTTTGTGAGCCTTTGTGTGCTCGCATCGTGCAAAAATGAGGCTCCCAAGCAGCAGACCTCACGCGAGAGAATTTACAAAACAATGACGGTAAAGGCTGCTGACCGCACACTTACCACAGGCTATGCTGCGACCATCAATGGTTGCCAGACTGTGGAAATTCGCCCCCAGGTGAGCGGTATGATTACCGACATCCTCATCAATGAGGGTGACTTTGTGTCGAAGGGACAGGTGCTGTTCGTTATCGACCAAACACCCTATAAGGCGGCTTATGAAATTGCGCAGGCAAATGTGAAGAGTGCCGAGGCTGGTCTTTCAACAGCTCAGCTTATCCTCGATAGTAATAAGGAGCTCTTCGAGCAGGGCGTGGTGTCGGAGTTTGACCTTATGACCTCGCGCAATGACCTTGTGGATGCCGAGGCACGCTTGGCTCTGGCAAGGGCAGAGGAGATTAACGCTACCAACAACCTCTCCTATACCGAGGTGCGCTCGCCTGTGGATGGTGTGGCAAGTATGATTCCCTATCGCGTGGGTGCGCTGGTTAGCAGTAGCATTGCAACACCATTGGTTACGGTATCGGACGATAGCGAGGTTTATGCCTACTTCTCTATGGCAGAGAATACGATGCTCGACCTTATTCAGGAGTATGGCTCGCTCAAAGAGGCCATCCGCGAGATGCCTGAGGTAGAACTCATTATGAGCAATGGTAAGGTGTATAACAAGAAGGGACGTATCAATGCCATCAGTGGTACCATCAGTGCCACCACGGGTGCTGTGAGCCTTCGTGCAACTTTCCCAAACCGCTCGCGTATGCTGCGCGATGGTGGTAGCGGTAAGGTTGTCATTCCTACGGTGCTGAAAAATGCCATTGTCATTCCTCAGTCGGCAACCTACGAGTTGCAGGAGAAGATTTTTGTCTATAAGGTTATTGACGGTAAGGCTGTGTCGGCTGGTATCACTGTTCTGCCCCAGAATAATGGCGTTGAGTATATTGTTGAGAGCGGTCTGTCGGTGGGCGATATGATTATTGCCGAGGGTGCCGGTTTGGTACGCGAGGGCGCAACCATCAAGACCGAGGAGGATGTGGCTCGCGAAGCTGCCGAGAAGGCTGCCGCAGAGGCTGCTGCCCAAGAGAGTGTTACTGCTAACGAAAAGTAGGGTAGAGGATTATGAACATTAAGACGTTTATAGATAGACCGATTTTTGCAGGGGTTATCTCTGTGATTATCGTATTGGTGGGACTTATTAGTCTTACCCAGCTGCCTGTTGAGCAGTTCCCTGAGATTGCGCCACCAACTGTGAGCGTGTCGGCAAACTACTCAGGTGCGAATGCCGAAACAGTACAGAGGAGTGTGGTTATTCCTTTGGAGGAGGCTATCAATGGCGTGGAGAATATGATGTATATGACCTCTTCGGCTACCAACAATGGCTCGGCAAGCATCCAGATCTACTTCCGCCAGGGTACCAATGCCGATATGGCAATGGTTAATGTGCAGAACCGTATTGCTTCGGCTCAGGGTCTGTTGCCCGCAGAGGTTACCCGAAGTGGTGTGAGTGTCCGCAAACGCCAGACAAGCCGCATCAAAACTCTTGCTATCTACTCGCCCGATGACTCGTTTGACGAGCGATTTATGAGCAACTACCTTAAAATCAACATCGAACCACGCCTTTCGCGTATTGCCGGTGTGGGCGAAGTGGATGTGAGGGGTGCCGACTACTCGCTGCGTATATGGCTCGATCCGGCCAAGATGTCGCAATATAAACTTATGCCTTCGGATATTTCGGCAGTACTCGCCGAGCAGAACTTGGAGGCTCCTACGGGCACGCTCGGTGCCGACTCCGAAAATACTTTCCGCTATACGCTCAAATATCGCGGTCGCTACGACAAGGAGGAGGACTATGCAAATATGGTCATCCGTGCTGAGGCTGATGGTACGGTACTGAGACTCAAAGATGTGGCTGAGATAGAGTTGGGCTCTATTAGTTATGACTATATCGGTAAGGTAAATGGTCATCCAGGCACTACTCTGATGATTTCGCAAACCTCTGGCTCAAATGCTAACGAGATTATTGAGGCTATTGATAAGGAGATTGTGGAGATTCGCAAGTCGCTGCCCAAAGGTATGGAGATTGTTGACTTGATGAGTACTAAGGACTTCTTGGATGCTTCGATTGCGAGCGTTATCGAAACGCTTGTGCTGGCAATTATCCTCGTGGTGCTGGTGGTGTATGTATTCTTGCAGAGCTTCCGCTCCACGCTCATACCCACCATCGCAATTATCGTGTCGCTCATTGGTACCTTCGCTTTCCTCATTGTTGCTGGATTTAGCCTCAATATGATTACCCTCTTTGCGCTTGTGCTCGTGATTGGTACGGTGGTGGATAATGCCATTGTGGTTGTGGAGGCAGTGCAGGCGAAGTTCGACAGCGGCTATACATCGCCCTATAAAGCAACGGTAGATGCTATGCAGGGTATCTCTACTGCGCTTATCGCCACCACGTTCGTATTTATGGCGGTGTTTATCCCCGTATGTTTTATGGGTGGTACAACGGGTACGTTCTATACCCAGTTTGGTCTTACTATGGCAGTTGCAGTGGGTATCTCGCTCCTCAATTCCATCACTCTCTCGCCTGCTCTGTGTGCTCTCTTGATGAAACCACATATCCCCGATGAGAATGGTAAGTTGAGCTTCTCGGCTCGTTTCCACATCGCTTTCGATGCAGGATTTAGGGGTGTGGTGCGCCACTATAAGAAGGGTGTGAAGTTTATGCTCCGCAGACGCTGGCTTGCTGCATTGCTGGTGATTGTTGCTACGGGCGGTCTTTTCTATATGATGGAGAATACCAAGACAGGTCTGGTGCCTAAGGAGGATATGGGCTCTATTAATATAGATGTGCAAACCCCTCCCGGAACTAACCTTGCTGCAACCGTGGAGGTTATGGAGCAGATAGCCTCGCGTCTGAATCAAATCTCGCAGGTGGAAACATATTCTTACACAACAGGTTATGGTATGATGTCGGGTGTGGGCTCTTCGTGCGGTATGTTTACTGTTAAGCTGCGCGATTGGGAACTTCGCGAAGGCGAGGGCGATGATATAGACTCGGTTATGGAGCGTATCTACGACCTTACATCGGATATTACCTCGGCTAAAATTATGGTCTTCACGCGAGGTATGATTCCTGGTTATGGTGCAAGTGGCGGTTTTGAGATCTATGTTCAGGACCAGAAGGGCGGCACCATCGACAACCTGAAAATGGTTACCGATGATGTTATTGAGGGGCTCAACGAGCGCCCAGAGATTGCGCGTGCTTCGACTGCTTTCGATACCAAATACCCCCAATATCTCATTGAGGTAGATGCTGCCAAGTGTAAACGCAATGGCGTGTCGCCCTCTAATGTTCTGAGTGTCATTTCGGGCTATATTGGCGGTAACTACGCATCGAATATGAACCGCTTCTCGAAGCTCTATCGTGTTATGGTTCAGGCAAATCCCGAAAGTAGGCTCGATACTGATGCACTCGAAAATATGTTTGTGAGAAACTCCGGTGGCGAGATGTCGCCCATCTCGCAGTATGTAACCCTCACGAGGATTTATGGTCCTCAGTCCATTTCGCGTTTCAACCTCTTCTCGGCAATATCCGTCAATGGTCAGGCTGCCAACGGGTACTCTTCGGGCGAGGCTATTGAGGCTGTGAGGGAGGTTATGGAGGAGCGTCTGCCTGCGGGCTATGGCTACGAGTTTGGCGGTATGTCGCGCGAGGAGGCTTCGACTGGTAGCAGTACGGCGATAATCTTCGTTATTTGTATTGTCTTTATCTACCTCATCCTCTGCGCCTTGTACGAGAGCCTTATGATACCTATCGTTATCATCCTCTCTATACCTTTCGGTTTGGCAGGTAGCTTCCTCTTTGCCAATATGTTCGGCTTGGAGAACAATATCTATCTGCAAATCGGTCTGCTGATGCTTATCGGTCTGTTGGCAAAGACAGCCATTCTGCTTACCGAGTACGCCTCCGAAAGACGCAAGGCGGGAGCTTCTATTGTCAGTGCGGCACTATCGGCTGCCAAGGCACGTCTTAGGGCTATTTTGATGACCTCGCTTACGATGGTCTTTGGTATGCTGCCTATGATGTTCGCTACGGGTGTGGGTGCAAATGGTAACATCTCGATTGGTGTGGGTACCGTAGGCGGTATGCTTGTGGGTACCATAGCACTGCTCTTTGTGGTGCCGGTGCTCTTCGTAATCTTCCAATCTATCGAAGAGAGGCTCAGCCCCAATAAACTGAAAAAGAACCAACTAACCGAAGTAGAGTAAAGTATGAATAGAGCAAGAATTATAGCAATTTTGACACTTCTTGTGGGGCTTACGGGATGTAGCTTCTACACATCTTTCGAGCGTCCCGAGGTAAGTAATCTGCACGAACTCTACGAGGCAGATACAACCCACACACGCCTTGCCGACTACTCGTGGCGCGAGTTCTTTACCGACACTCTGCTCCAAAAGTATATCGAGCGTGGATTGGAGTACAATATAGATCTGCGCACCGCAAGACTCAACATTGTGCAGGCTGAGGCTGCTTTGGAGGCTGCAAAACTCGCTTTTCTGCCTTCGGTTAATGCTTCGCTGCAATCAACCCTTAGCGGAGGCAATGGCGATGGTGCGACCTTCTCGTATAGCCTTGTGCCTACCGCCTCGTGGGAGATAGACGCCTTTGGTAAGTTGCGAAATGCAGAGCGAGGTGCCGAGGTGGCACTCCAACAAAGCCACCTTGTGGAGCAGGCTGTGCAGAGCAAACTTATCGCTACCATAGCCAACAACTACTACACCCTCTTGATGCTCGATGAACAGCTCAAAACCAGCCAACACACCCTCACGACTTGGGAAGAGAATATCCGTACCCTTACCGCTCTTAAACGTGCGGGTAAGGCTACCGAGGCGGCAGTGTTGCAGGCTAAGGCCAATAAGTTCAGCGTGGAAGGTCAGGTGCTGACCCTCGAACGCCAGATTGTTGAGCAGGAGGAGTCGTTGGCAACACTTATGGGCGTACTTCCCTTTGAGATTAAGCGCGGAACGCTTGCCGAGCAGACTTTCCCCGAAGAGTTCTCGTTGGGTGTGCCCCTCGAACTCGTGTCGTTGCGCCCCGATATTTTGCAGGCAGAGGCTAACCTTGCCACCAAGTTCTACGCTGTCAATGAGGCTCGTGCGGCATTCTACCCCTCCATAACCCTCAGTGGCTCATTGGGCTGGCAGGATGCGGTGGGCAATGCTATCTCCAACCCAGGGGAGTTCATCTTACGCCTTGTGGGTGGCATTGTGCAACCCATCTTTGCGCGTGGAGCCAATAATGCAAGGATGAAAATCGCACTTGCACAACAAGATGCAGCACTTCTGCAATACCGTCAGGCACTGCTCAATGCGGGCGCAGAGGTTAATAATGCGCTGAAAATGTGGCAGACCTCGCGTGAGAGGTACAATATCGACCTCAAACAAATCGTTACTCTCCGCGCGGCAGTGTGGAACACCCAACTGCTTATGAAATACGGCTCGGCAAGCTATTTGGAGGTGCTTACAGCACAGCAAAACCTCCACAATGCCGAGTTGGCTGAATCCACCGACCGCTACTCCGAGATACAAGGTATTATACAGCTCTACTACGCTCTCGGTGGCGGTGTGAAATAACAAAATATAGAGCGACTGCTGCGTTGCACTGCGATAAACTCCCTCCTCATTTACGTCAAAGTAAACTGCGGAGGGAGTTTTCTTGTGTGCCTTGCATTCATCTCTCTATTTTGTTATTTCTTGTGCTGCGGAGGTCGCCCTCTTGTTTGGCACAAAAATCCCTCCCTCTATTATTCCACACTCGGTGGTTGCTCTTTGTCTAACGTCTAACGTCAATAGTCCTAAGGCTTATGAGGCTTATAGGGCTTATAGGGCTTATAGGGCTCATAGGAGTTTAACGACCTTAATGTCCTTAATGTCCTTAATGTCCTTATTCTCTCTCAACTATTTATGTGACTTTCAATTCCAAGAGCGGTAGATGCCAACCGCCCACCTCACGGTGGTCGTGGCAAGACGCAAAAATCGCAGGTTGAATTTGCAACCTGCGATTATGATTATTGTAAATTCGAATAGAGTTAATCATTTGATTTTAAGTCTATTGACAAGAAGTTACAAAATGCTTCTTCTGAGCCAATTTCACTTGTGGTATAACCATAATCTATTAGCTGCCAATAGAATTCCCTAATCTTTTCTTCATTGCTTAGCGACTTCAAAAAGTTGTTAACTGTTCCTAAGTCTTTGCTTGATATGTATTTGGAACCTAAAAGACTATAATAGAGCAATCTTCTTTTATGTGGGAACTCAACCTCGTTTAGTTTTTGTGTTATGTGTAGTCTGGCGGATGGATACTCTTCTAAAAAATGGTCAATATCACAAAGCGCAACTCTATATACTTTCCCATTACATAGATATTTGACATTAAACGATAATTTACTCTCTTTAAGCGTGTGGAATGCAAAAACGGGACTTGTAAATTCCTCGTTTCCCATATACAGAGTATGATATAAATGGGCCGTACCCAAGTATGTTTCCACCTCTACTCTGCTCATCAATCCCTCATACTTATCTCTTATAAGTCTGCCCGCAATGCGCTCTACATTGTAGTCGTGAGCCAATGATGATACAAACTCGCTAAAAGTTCCTAAATTGTTGAAATTATTGTCTTGAAGATATGAGTATACCTCTTCCAATGGATTTGCAACCTCTCTAATTGCATCGTGTTTTAGTTCTATTTGGTTGGGGTTGCAAGTGGTGGTTAAAAATGCAATAAGCGCAATTAACAATATGCACACACATCCTACAACTACTGAGATGATACTCTTTCTTCCTGTCTTGTTTGTTGTTTCTGCATCAATAGGGGACGGTTGCTCTTGCTGAGTAGTGGTAACTTCATCCGATTTCTCATTTGAGCCAATATGAGTTTTATGGCTATCCTCTCTTTGGTGGGTAGACTTTTTGTGGGGAAAAAACACTCGCCACGCAGACCTTCCATTTTTACGCAAGCACAGCAAAAGCGCAAATATAATGCAGACTACCGAAGAGGTAAAGAGCATTTCCCACAAATCTCTGCCATAATCTACACTTTGAACAACTATGTTGATAACTTGCAGTGCACCAAGTATATACAATCCTATGCGTTTGATTTTCAGTACCTCAAACATTGCATATATCATTGCCAGGTGCAAAAATGTATTCCACCAAAGATAGGATTCTGGTATATGGTAGTCCGAAACTTGCGTAAACATAAGGGGCGTAGTTATTACTAAACCCACAATGTGGTTTGCTATAACTAAGTAGATGTATAGTTTAAGAATTATGTTTAGTTCGCCCTTGGCACCACTTGTTTTATCCCTATTCATACTTTGTTGGTTTTATATGAAGACAATTCCCTATGAAGATAATTTGAGATGAAGCCTATGCTTTGTGCGTAAAATCAAATGTTTCTACAAAGATAATATAATAATTTCCAACTTTCAACTTTCAATTTCCAATTCTCACAAATACGAGAGGGGCGAGAGCAAAGAAAACGAGTTTTCTCTGCCGAGCAGGAGCATTTTCGACAAAACTTTGTTTTGTCAATTTGTTTTCGTATTTTTGTAGATTGAATAATTGCGAATTAATCAAAACATAAAAATATAGAAAAATGACACAGGAAGAACTCTTTAAGAAACTGATTGCACACTGCAAGGAGTATGGTTTTATTTTCCCTTCGAGCGAGATTTACGATGGTCTGAGTGCCGTTTATGACTACGGTCAGCTCGGCGTGGAGCTCAAAAACAACATCAAGACCTATTGGTGGGACTCGATGACCAAACTTCACGACAATATCGTTGGTATTGATGCTGCCATCTTTATGCACCCCAAGGTTTGGGAGGCGAGTGGTCACGTTGGCGCATTCAACGATCCTCTTATCGACAACAAGGACTCCAAGAAACGCTATCGTGCCGATGTGCTCATTGAGGATTGGATTGCCAAGCAGGACGAGAAAATCGAGAAAGAGTGCGCAAAGGCTGCAAAGCGCTTTGGCGAGAGTTTCAACAAGGAGATGTTCTTGCAGACCAACGCCCGCGTGTTGGATATTAAGGCTCGCAGGGATGAGGTAAACAAACGTATGGCAGACGCACTGAATGCCAACGACCTCGCCGAGGTGCGCCAGATTATCCTCGACTGCGAGATTGTGTGCCCCATTTCGGGCTCGCGCAACTGGACCGATGTGCGCCAGTTCAACCTTATGTTCTCCACCCAGATGGGTTCGGTGGCAGAGGGTGCCAATACCGTCTATCTCCGTCCCGAGACTGCTCAGGGTATCTTCGTAAACTTCCTGAATGTGCAGAAGACCGGCAGGATGAAGATTCCCTTCGGAATTGCACAGATTGGTAAGGCTTTCCGTAACGAGATTGTAGCCCGTCAGTTCATCTTCCGTATGAGGGAGTTTGAGCAGATGGAGATGCAGTTCTTCGTGCGTCCCGGCGAGGAGATGATGTGGTGGAACAAGTGGAAAGAGACCCGTATGAGCTGGCACCGAGCACTCGGCTTCGGCGATGACAACTACCGCTTCCACGACCACGAGAAACTTGCCCACTACGCCAATGCTGCAACCGATGTGGAGTTCAACTTCCCCTTCGGCTTCAAGGAGGTGGAGGGTATCCATAGCCGTACCGACTACGACCTGGGTCGCCACCAGCAGTTCTCTGGCAAGAAGATTCAGTATTTCGATCCCGAAACGGGCGAGAGTTATGTTCCCTACGTTGTCGAGACCTCTATCGGTGTAGACCGTATGGTATTGCAGGTTCTCTCGGCAGCCTACAAAGAGGAAGCTCTCGAAAATGGCGAAACACGCACCGTACTCTCCATTCCCGCACCTCTGGCTCCCGTCAAGGTGGCTGTATTGCCTCTCGTGAAGAAAGACGGCTTGCAAGAGATTGCTATGGACCTTGTGCATAAGCTCAAATTCAGCCACAACGTGCAGTACGATGAGAAAGACTCCATTGGCAAACGCTACCGCCGTCAGGACGCTATCGGTACCCCCTTCTGCGTGACCGTAGACCACCAGACCAAAGAGGACGGCACCGTAACCATCCGTGAGCGCGACACAATGAAACAGTACCGCGTGAGCATCAGCGAGTTGGAGGCTATCGTGGCTGAGAAAGTAGGTATGCGTCAGTTGTTCGAGAAGTTAGTTTAACGAGCGCATCTCGCACCACATCTGCTGCGTTACGCTCGGGCTCGGAATGCTCATTTACGCCAAAGTAAACTCCGCATCCTCGCCCTTCGCAAGCCTTGCATCTGCGGCACGATATGCACTCGCAGGTTGGGGAGGGATGGCGCAAACGCAACACCCACCCACAGGTTGGGAGATGGTGCAAAAATCACCTCACAATACCCACTCGCAGGTTGGGGAGGGATGGCGCAAACGCAACACCCACCCACAGGTTGGGAGATGGTGCAAAAATTACCTCACAACACCCACTCGCAGGTTGGGGGGGATGGCGCAAACGCAGCATCCACCCGCGGATTAGGAGAAGAAGTAACTTTGAATTACTGAAATGAAAACTGCAATTTTTCCCGGGTCGTTTGACCCATTCACTTCGGGACATCAGGCACTCGTTGAGGAGGGCTTGAAGATTTTTGATAGGCTTGTGATTGCCGTGGGCGAGAATCAGGACAAGCACGGACTGCTCACCACCGAGAATCGCAAGCGACTCATTGCCGATCTCTACAAGGACGACCCCCGTGTGGAGGTAGTTAGCTACCACGGACTTACGGGCGAGTATTGTAGGGATAGGGAGTTGAAATTTGTGCTGCGTGGTATGCGCAATACTGTCGATTTTGACTATGAGCGCAATATGATGCAGATAAACCAGAGGCTCTACCCCGAGATTACCACTGTGCTGCTCTTTACCCCTTCGGAGTATGTGGCAGTGTCGAGTAGCGTCATTAGGGAGATTCTTAGTTTCGATGGCGATGTGGCGCAGTTTATGCCCGAGGGTATTGATATCAAGAAGTATCTGTAAGTAAGAGATATAATAAAAACAACCACAACTATAAAATACAAAAAGAAATGATGCAATTTACGGCTGAGATGATTGCTGCCGGTTTGGGTGGCGAGATTGTTGGCAACAAAGATGCCACGGTTAGCACATTTGCAAAAATTGAAGAGGGACACGCCGGCGCATTGTCGTTTATGGCAAATCCCAAATATGAACACTATGTCTACACTACCGACTCCTCGATAGTTATTGTCAATCGCTCGTGGGAGCCCAAAGAGCCCGTTAAGGCTACACTCATAAAGGTGGATGACGCCTACGGATGCTTTGCAAAACTCTTGGAGATGTATGTGGCTTATAAACCCCAAAAGAGCGGCATTCACCCAACGGCAGTGGTGGCAGAGAGTGCCAAGGTTGGCGAGGGCTGCTATATCGGTGCATACGTTGTCATAGACGAGGGTGCCGAGGTTGGCGATGGTGTGAAACTCTACCCCCACGTCTATCTGGGCGATGGTGTAAAGGTAGGCGCAAAGAGTACCCTTTACTCGGGCGTGAAGGTCTATGAGGGATGTAAAATTGGCGAGAGGTGCATCATCCACTCGGGCGCAATTATCGGCTCAGATGGCTTCGGCTTTGCCCCCAATGCTAAGGGCGAGTACGACAAGATACCCCAAATTGGCATAGTAACCCTCGAAGATGATGTAGAGATTGGTGCCAATACAACCATTGATAGGGCAACTATGGGTTCAACGGTTATCTGCAAGGGTACGAAGATTGATAACCTTGTGCAGATTGGTCACAATGTTGTTGTGGGTGCCAATACGGTTATGGCTGGTCAGTCAGCTGTTGCAGGCTCGGCAAAGGTCGGCAAAAACTGTATGATTGGCGGCCAGGCAGGCATTGTGGGACATATCACCGTTGGCGACCGCACCATTGTAGGTTCGAGTAGCGGTGTTAGCTCTTCGGTACCCGAGGGCTCACAGATTATGGGCTCGTTCGGCATTGACGCGGCAAGGTTCCGTAGGGCAAATGCCGTATTCCGCAACTTGCCCGAACTGCAACGCACCGTTAGTCGCCTTAAAAAAGAGGTTGAGGAGCTGAAAAACCGATAGGAAAAATTCCGAATTTTCGACTTCGGACCGTTGATATTAGACCTTAGGCGTTAGACCAAATGAGCACAGAGCACCGCATAATTATGGGTATCGACCCCGGCACCAACCGTATGGGCTATGGCGTGTTGGAGGTGCTGGGTAAGAATAAGTTGCGTGCGGTGGTCATTGGCGACATCGAGATGCAGAAGATGAAAGACCCCTACGAGAAGTTGCGCTACATCTTCAATAGGGTACTCGCTCTTGTGGATGAGTATAAGCCCGATGAGGTGGCTTTGGAGTCGCCCTTCTTTGGCGAGAATGTCCAGAGTATGCTCAAATTGGGTAGGGCGCAGGGAGTGGCTATGGCTGCGGCACTTTGTAGGGAGCATAGGGTATTTGAGTACGCCCCAAGACGTGTCAAGCAGGCTATTACGGGCAATGGCGGTGCCGCCAAGGAGCAGGTTGCTGCAATGCTCAAAAGTATGCTCGGCGTGGAGTATAACCCCAAGAGGTTGGATGCTACGGACGGCTTGGCAGTGGCTCTGTGCCACTATTTTGAGACCTCTTCGCCCATTCCGCACCAGACGGTTGCCGTAAAGAGGGGGACCTCGCGTAGCGCCTCGTGGGAGAAGTTTGTGGCGGGCAATCCCGACAGGGTGGTGTCGGAGCGAAAGAAAGGCAAATAATTAACCAATAAAAAAGATAAGAGTATGAAAAAACTGATGATGATTGTGGCTGCTGCCCTTATGGTGGTTGCTTGTAACAGCACAAAAACCTACGTTGTAGAGGGACAAATCGATGGATTTACGGGCGATGTGGCAGTTATGAATATGGCTGGCGATGAGGTGCTTACCTCTACACAGACCGAGGATGGTACTTTCTCGCTCCAAGTGGAGAGTGCAACGCCTATCTTTGCTGCCTTGGCTCTTGGTGGCGAGCCCGTGTTGCCTTTGTTTATTGACGGCACACCTATCGTTGTAGAGGGTGTTTTTGCACAACCCGAGACCATTTTGGCTACGGGAACCGAGTCCAATCAGGCTTTTGCCGACTTCAACAAGAAGCAGTGGGAACTGATGGCTCCTGTTATGAGTGGCGAGGCTGCCGATGAGGATGTTATGAATGTCTTTGCTCAGATGCAACAGGCTATGGACGAGAGTTATGAGGCTAACAAGGAGAACCTTTGGGGTGCATACATCTTCGTAAGTAACAAATATCGTGAGATGAGCGGCGAGGAGATTCTCGAAACCGTTGCTGCCTATCCCAAAGAGTTGCAGAAGGTGGAAGAGGTAAAACTCGTCAAGGAGTATGCCGAAAAGATGCTCAAAACCGATGTGGGGCAGGATTATACCAACATTACTCTGCCCAATGCGGAGGGCGAAGAGGTGTCGCTTAAAGAGATTGTGGAGGCAAACAAAGTGGTGCTTTTGGACTTTTGGGCTTCGTGGTGCCGTCCTTGTATGGGCGAGATGCCCTACCTCTTGGAGGCATACGCAACCTACCACGACAAGGGCTTTGAGATTTACGGTGTGAGCCTCGATGATAATGCTGAGGCTTGGAAGGCTACCATCGAAAAACAGGGTATGCAGTGGGTAAATGTTAGCGAACTTGCAGGCTGGCAGACCGCTGCCGCTCAGGAATACTCGGTAAACTCCATTCCTGCCAATTTCCTTATTGGTGCTGATGGTAAAATTGTCGCTAAGAACTTGCGTGGCGAGGCTTTGGTAGAGAAACTTGCCGAACTCTTTGAGTAAAAATAAATTAACCGCACTAATCTAAACTAAAAATTGAAGAGATGAAAAGAGCGTTGTTTTCCCTTGCAACCGCACTCCTTATGATAAGTTGCGGTAGCGATTACATCGTTAAGGGTACCATCGAGGGTTATTCGGGCGAGGTAAAACTGATGGCTAACAAGAGTCAAGAGTGTTTCGGCTCTGTTGTGACCAAGGATGGCTCGTTCGAGATAGATATTGACACCAAGGCTCCAATGTTTGCAGTCCTCGTGGTGGGTGATAAACAGCGTATGCTCTTTGTTGAGGAGGGCGAGGTTGTTGTTACGGGCTCCTTGGAGGAGTGGGGTAGTGTGACCGTTACGGGCACCGCCTCCAACGAGGCTAATGAGGTCTATCGTGCCGAGGAGAAGGCTCTTATGGAGGCTTATGTGGCTGCCAAGAGCGAGGAGGAGAGAAACGCCGCCGAGCAGGCATACGATGTACATACCACCACTGCGTATGAGGCTAACAAAGACAACCTCTTTGGTCTTTATCTCTTGGCAACGCAAATCTACTACTCGATGTCGCCAGACGAGATTTTAGCGGCAGTGGATGCCTTGCCCAAAGAACTGCAAAAATCACATACGGCAATCACCTTGCGCAACCACGCAGAGGGTATTAAGAGGGTAGATGTGGGACAGAAATTCATTGACCTCAGCCTGCCTGATGCGGAGGGTAATGTAGTGAAACTCAGCGATGTGCTTGCAAAGAATAAATACGTTCTTTTGGACTTCTGGGCTTCGTGGTGCGGACCTTGTATGGGCGAGGTACCCTATCTTGTGGAGGATTACGCCAAGTACCACAAAAAAGGCTTCGAGATTTATGGTGTGAGCCTCGATAAGACTCGCGAGCCTTGGCTGAAAGCTATCGAGAGCAAGAAACTCGTATGGATTAACGTGAGCGAGTTGAAGTTTTGGGATGATGAGGCTGCAAAGCAATATGCCGTAAGGAGCATTCCCTCCAACTTCCTCATCGCCTCAGATGGCACCATCGTTGCCCGCAATTTGCGTGGCGAGGAGTTGGGTGCGAAGTTAGCCGAACTCCTCAAATAGGGCGCGAGTGTGCCTTGTGGGTGCTTTTTGCACCAAACTACGATCAACCACCTTCTCATTTACGAAAAGTAAATTGCGAAGGTGGTTTTCTTGTTCGCCTACTACTCGCCTCACAAATCAGACTCTCCCGAGCGATAGGATAAGGCTTATGGGAGATATGGGAGATATGGGAGATATGGGAGATATGGGAGATATGGGAGATATGGGAGATATGGGAGTGTTCGCTATCTTAGTTCTCTCTTCGATTTACAGGCGGCACAAAATAAGAAAGGGAGTTCCATTTGGAACTCCCTTTGTGACACCGACAGGACTCAAACCTGTAACCTTCTGATCCGTAGTCAGATGCTCTATTCAATTAAGCTACGGTGCCGAATTGCGAGTGCAAATATACGGCTTTTTTGGGTATCTGCAAGAAAAAAAGCGAAAATTTTGCAATCTTTTTTATGCCCCACTCATTATCAGACCTTTACATCTGGCAGTGGAGTGGGGCACTATTTCTGTCGCAATCTAAAAGGCTGCGAGTTTGTCCAGAGCCATCTCAATCATCTGCCTTACGAAGGGTTTGTAGTCGGTATTCATATCCTTCACAGCCCTCTGAGCGATGATTGTGCAGAGTGTACCTGCGCGGTGTCCCATAAGCCTGCCCAAGCCCGCAAGTGCGCTACCCTCCATCTCGAAGTTGGTGATGCGGCGACCTTTGTGGCGGAAACTCTCAATCTTGGCATTGAGCTCCTTGTCGGCGGGGGCGATGCGCAGCCACCTGCCCTGAGGACCATAGAAACCGGGTGCAGCAACCGTAATACCCTCCACCACCGAATCCTTGAAGTGCTCATAGAGCGACTCATCGGCATTGATGAAGTAGGGTGCGGGAAGTTGAGCGTTCCAGCCCGTATGCTCCACAAAAGCCTCCTCAATGGCAAGGTCGCACACATCGTTGCGTCCTGCGTAGTAGTTCAGTAGACCATCGAAGCCCACCGAGGTGCGTGCAAAGACGAATGAGCCGAGAGGAATATCGGGCTGAATGGCGCCCGAAGTGCCGAGGCGGAGCAGTGTGAGTGAGCGGTGCTCTGCCTTCTCGGTGCGAGTCGCAAAGTCGATATTTGCCAGAGCATCCAACTCGCTGACAACAATGTCGATATTGTCCGTACCGATACCTGTCGAGATGACGGTCATACGTTTGCCCTTATAGGAGCCCGTAATGGTGCGGAACTCGCGGCTGGCGATGTTGCATTCCTGAGTGTCGAAATAACTTGCCACCATCTCAACCCTGCCGGGGTCGCCAACCAAGATTACGGTGTCGGCGAGGTGCTCGGGGCGGATGTGGAGATGGAAAATAGAACCATCGGAGTTGATGATGAGTTCTGAGGAGGGAATGATTCTCATAATTTTATAGTATTAAAATTTTATATATTGCCTAATTTTTGTAAATTTGTAACCTACCCACAGTGGGGTAGACAATTACAAAAATAGTGAAAATTTCTTTAAGTGAACCTAAAATTATGAAAAAGAGTAATCAATTTGTCCAAGAAAACCGCGAGCGCTTCCTCGAAGAACTCTTTGAGTTGCTCCGCATCCCCTCCATCAGCGCACAAAGTTTCCACCACGAAGATATGGTCAGGACTGCCGAGTGGCTCCGTGAGGCACTCCTCAGGGCGGGTGCTGATCGTGCCGAGGTTATGCCCACCGCAGGCAACCCCGTAGTCTATGCCGAGAAGATTATCGACCCCGCGAAACCTACCGTGGTGGTCTATGGTCACTATGACGTGATGCCCGAGGACCCCAAAGGCGAGTGGCTCACCGACCCCTTCGAGCCCGTCATCAAAGATGGACGCATTTGGTGCCGTGGTGCCGATGACGACAAGGGACAACTCTTTATGCACGCCAAGGCTTTCGAGGCTATGGTGCAGACGGGCGAACTCCCCTGCAATGTGAAGTTTATGCTCGAAGGCGAGGAGGAGATTGGCTCGCCCAGCCTCTACGCTTGGTGCGAGGAGAATAAGGAACTCGTGAAAGGCGACATTATCCTCATTTCGGATACGAGTATGATTTCGATGGATACCCCCTCCATCACTTGTGGTCTGCGTGGCTTGTGTTATATGCAGGTGGAGGTTACGGGTCCCGACCACGACCTGCACTCCGGACTGTATGGTGGTGCTGTTGCCAACCCCGCAAATGTTCTCGCAAACCTCATTACCAAACTTGTTGATGAGCAGGGACGTGTGACCATCCCCGGCTTCTATGACGATGTGCGCCTGCTGACCGAAGAGGAGCGCATCAACTTCAACAAAGCGCCCTACGACAAGGAGGAGTATATGCGCGGTGTTGGCGTGGAGGAACTCGCTGGCGAGGAGGGCTTTACGACTATCGAGCGCACGGGTGTCCGTCCCTCGCTGGATGTGAATGGCATTTGGGGCGGCTACACCCTCGAAGGTACCAAGACCATCATCCCCTCGAAGGCTTACGCTAAGATCTCTATGCGCCTTGTGCCCGACCAGAATTGGAAGAAGATTGCCCAACTTTTCGAGGACTACTTCCGCAGCATAGCACCCAAGTGCGTGAAGGTGGATGTTAAGGCTCTGCACGGCGGTCAGCCCTACGTTTCGCCCACCGATTTGAAGGCTTATAAGGCTGCCGAGGCGGCTATTGTTGATACCTTCGGCAAACAACCTCTGCCCTTCTATTCGGGCGGTAGTATTCCCATTGTGAGTGGTTTCGAGAATATACTCGGTATGAAGTCCATACTCATTGGCTTTGGCTTGGGTAAGGACGCAATCCACTCTCCCAACGAGAGTTATGGTCTTGACCAGTTCTATAAGGGTATCGAAACCATCATCCGCTTCTACCACCATTTCGCTAAGTAAAAAACGCATATAATCGGCGTCTTTGGCGTTGCACTTCAAAAGCGAGTTCCTCACATAGGCTTACTATGCTGCGGACTCGCTTTTTTGTGCGCCTAAAATACGCTCGATTCTCTGCGTTTTTTCGTTGTTTGTTCTTTGCAAGCCTTGTACTCGCCTCACGCTATGCAAAATGCGGTTGTGGGGTTGCCTAATGTCGATAGTCCTAAGTCTTTAAGGAGTTTAAGGAGTTTAAGGAGTTTAAGGAGTTTAAGGTCTTTAAGGTCCTTAATTTAGTCCTCATCTAACTTATGGGGAGAGTTCCCATTCCTCCCATTCCTCCCATTTGTTGGGGGAGAGAATAATAATTTTTCAACTTTCAACTTTCAATTTTCAACTTTATTTCTTAGTTTTGTAGATTAAATAGGGTACTTGTGTGCGCACGCGAGTGGGTGCGCGTGCGAGTAATCACTGAAAGTAGAATAAATAGTAAACGTAAAACAATAAAAATCAAAGCATTATGAAATTTACAATCTCCTCTTCGGCACTTTTGTCGCTCCTTTCGACAACGGGTAAGGTGGTAAGCAGCAAGAACACTCTGCCTATCCTCGACTATTTTCTCTTCGATTTGAAGGGCAACACTCTGAAAGTTACCGCTTCCGACCTCGAAACCACTCTCGTGGGCAGCATCAATGTAGAGAGTGTGGAGCGTGAGGGTATCATCGCAGCCCCCGTAAAGCTGATGCTCGACTCGCTCAAAGAGTTCTCCGAGCAGCCCCTCACAATCGAGGCTAACGAGGATACTTGGGAGATTACCGTAAGTTGGAAGAGCGGTTCGCTCAACATCCCCGGCACCTCGGGCTTGGGCTATCCCGCACTCCCCGAACTCGCCGAGGACAAAATTGAGGTCGCTCTGGACGTGGATATGATGATTGGCGGTATCAACAAGACCATCTTCGCAACTGCCGATGACGACTTGCGCCCCGTGATGAACGGTATCTATGTGAACCTTGCACAGGGCTTGGTTACCTACGTTGCTACCGATGCCCACAAACTCGTTAAGCACACCGCTGAGGCTGAGGTGGCGGCAGAGGCTTCGTTCATCCTGCCCAAAAAACCCTCCAACCTGCTGCGTGGTATCCTGCTCAAAGAGGAGGACGCTGTGAAGGTGGCTTTCGACAAGAAGAATGTTGTTTTCTACTTGAAGAACAGCACTTTGGTATGCCGTCTTATTGAGGGTGTATATCCCAACTATAATGCAGTTATTCCCGCAGCCAACCCCAATAGGGTTATCGTTGACAGGGTAGAGTTGCTCAATGCCATCAAGCGTGTGGCAGTCTGCTCGAACCAGGCTACCAACCTTGTGGAGTTCAGCATTGGTGCCAACACCATCAACCTTGCAACCAAAGACCTCGACTTCTCCTACTCGGCACGCGAGAGCGTTTCGTGCGCCTACGAGGGACAACCTATCGTCATTGGCTTCAAATCGACTTTCCTTGTGGATATTCTCTCCAACATCGAGACCCCCAGCGTTGTCGTTGAGTTGGCAGACTCCACTCGTGCAGGCGTCTTCAAACCCCTCTACGATGAGCCTCAGAGCGCAAATACCCTGATGCTCTTGATGCCTATGATGATTAACTCGTAGAATATGGAACTAAATCTCAAAAACCCGATAGTATTCTTCGACCTCGAAACCACCGGTATAGACATCGTCAAGGACCGCATCATCGAGATTTCGCTCGTGAAAGTGAGCCCCGGTAGCGACAAACCATTGGTAAAGACGCGCCGAATTAAACCCATTGATGACAATGGCGAGGTGATGCACATCCCCGCAGAGGCCACAGCGGTTCACGGTATTACCGATGAGGATGTGGCAGGGGAGTATACCTTCCGTCAGATTGCCAAGTCGCTTGCCGAGCTCATCAAAGGGTGCGATATTGGCGGTTTTAACTCCAATAGGTTCGATGTGCCTATGCTCGCCGAGGAGTTCCTGAGGGCGGGTGTGGATATTGATCTGAAAAAGCGCAAATTTGTCGATGTGCAGACTATCTTCCACAAGAAGGAGCAACGCACACTCTCGGCAGCTTATATGTTCTACTGTGGTAAGGAGTTGGAGGGTGCGCACTCGGCAGAGGCGGATACGTTGGCTACCTACGAGGTGCTCAAAGCACAACTCGACCGCTACGAGGACCTGCCCAACGACATCGCCGCTTTGGCGGAGTTCAGTCAGCAGAACCGCACAGCCGACTATGCGGGCAGAATTCTCTACGATGATCAGGATAGGGAGATTTTTGGCTTCGGAAAACACAAAGGCAAACTCGTGGAGGAGGTATTCCGCAAGGAGCCTTCCTACTACGATTGGATGATGGATGGCGATTTCCCGCTCTATACCAAACAGGTCATAACGCAGATTAAGACCCGTTGCAAGTAGAGGTGTAACCCAATTTTTGCACGAATGAAGAGAGAGATTATACTCGTTTGGATGTTGCTCTGTGGGTGTGTGCTGTCGCTCTCGGCACAGCCCGAACGCTCAAAGGAGGTATTGCGTATCGATGGACAGAATTACTATGTTCATACGGTTGCTGCGGGCGAGGGTGTGGCAGATATTGCTGCGCTCTACTCGCTCTCGGATAGGGAGATTATCGAGGAGAATGACCTTGACCCTGTGGCTCCTGCCATTGAGGAGGGGAGGGTGCTGAGGGTGCCCTGCTACGAACGCCTAAGCCGCCTACAACCCAAACGTGGCGATGACCGCTATGACCGCTACCGCACTGTGAGTGGCGAGTCGCTCTTTAAGGTGGCGGTGGACTTTGCTATTGCCCTCGATACGCTCGTGGAGGATAATGCGGGCTTAGATATTACCAACTTGCATAACAAAACGAGCCTCAATGTGCGCCGCTCGGCGGCAGGTAGGACACAACTTGCACAGATACAAGAACAGAGTAGTAGGTATGCTGCGTTGCTTGGCTCCCTTTCGCGCGAGTGGGACTATCTTGTTGTGGGCAAGGGTGGTACGCTCTACTCCATTGCAGTGGAAATGGGTGTTGATGTAGACGATCTGTCGAAGGACAACGGTAATCCCGAACTCATCTATGAGGGTATGGCGCTCAAAGTGCGCCGCGCAAACGAAGGCGTGGTGATGGGAGAGTATGAGCCTACCATCAAGAGTGATATTATGGGCTATTTGGATAGCCTCGCAACCCACGATGTGGAGTTCCGCCCCTTCGATAAGGATGTCCTTACCGTGTCGCTGATGTTGCCACTGAGCGATACGCTCGGTAGGGTAAGAGGTAGTTTTGTAGAGTTCTATCAGGGCGCACTGCTTGCTGCTGAGGATTTCAAGGCAGAGGGACGCTCGGTGGATATTCAGCTCTTCAATACGAAGAACTCGGCAGCCTATGTAGATGTCTTGGTTGAGCACGAAGATATGTTGGAGAAGACCGATCTCTTTGTTGGTCCCATCTATGAACGTAATGCTGAGGCAGTTGTGGAGTTTGCTGCCGAAAAGGGTGTGCCTGTGGTGTCGCCACTTGCTACAACCACTTCGGGTACATACGGTAGGCACTACTACCGCCTTGCGCCAACTGATAGCGCACGAATGAATAAACTCAGCGGTTTGGTGGCGCCTACTACCAATGTGATAATGGTCTATACCTCCTCGAATGACGAGGAGATGGAACGCGAGATGCTTGCGCTACTTGGCGACCATCCCTATGGAAAGGTTATCTATAACGAAAGTTTTGAGGTCGATTCGCTCCAAAGCCGCCCCATTGAGGAACTTATGGCAGAGGATGACAACCTCTTTGTGGTCTTGTCTGATAACGAGATTGAGACCGACCGCTCGCTGGCAATCATCTCTTCGATGATGAACTCTCGCCAACCCAAATATGGCAATCGCAGGGTGCCTGTGAGAGTTGTGGGCTCGGCTGCGTGGGCGAAGTATAAGAATATGGATAAAAATCTGCTATTCAAACTCGATGTGAGCTATCTTGCCAACTATCACGCCGATAGGGGTAGTAAGCGCATTAGGGAGTTCGATAGACGCTTTGTGAGGGAGTTTGGCAGGATGCCATCGATGTTTGCCTACCGAGCTTACGATGCAGTGAGACTCTTTGCGAGTGCAATTTTTGCGGGTGGAGACCTTGTGTCAGAACTCAATGGCTCGGTGGTGCCACTGCTCCAAGTACCGTATAGTTTTACGGAGGAGAATGGCAATATGGTCAATGATTCTTGGGTGTTGGTCAATTATCGCCCGAACTATACGATTAGCATTAAATAACGCAAGATAGGCGGATGATTTCCGCGTTATGCTTAAAAGGTGGCTTCCTTGTTTACGCTTAGTAAACTCAGGAGCCACCTTCTTTACGAGTCTTCAAATCCCATTATGGATATATAGGATAACCCTCAATTGACCAGCCTTTGGCTGCTCCAAATCGCTCTCGCTCTGCAAAGTCTGCAAGCAGCCTCTGCCCTCGCTTACTCGCGATTTTCTCAATTCTCAATTCTCAATTCTCAATTCTCAATTTCCCATAGTGGTTCGGCGCAGCGGCGCATCATTTGAGCAATGAGGACATCATCAAGCGAGGAGTAGATGGCGTCCCATACAAACTGCTGCATAGAACCGTAGATGTTATTGACCTTCTCGGCAAAACAGTTGTAGAAAGAGGCTTGCTGGCTCTTTTTGAGTCCCGGTGGGAGTATGCCCGAATCTACGAGTTCATCGTAAGTAAAGATGTGGCGCAGTCGCTCTGGCGAAGCCTTAATCTCGGTGACGATAGCTGCGACAACTACCATCTCCACACTGTCGCCCACCATAGGCATCTCTATAAATTCCACATACGAGGGATACTCCTCCTCCAAGAGGTCTGTCACATTGTTGGCGAAGAGAGCAAACTCCTCTTCGGTAAGATCTTCGAGATAGACCATTTCGCGCCATTCGCGGAGCATTTTGTGTGCTTCCTCGCGCTGTTTGAGGGTCCATTTGCTGCCACCATTGCCACACGAAGAGAGGAGTAGTACTGAGGCAATGAATAGGGCAGTGATAGCTCCCACCACTGCTTTGATGCGTTTTTGTTGCATAGAGTTTTTGTTGTTTGGTTACAAAATGTGTTATCAATCCCTCGTAACCACAATTTTCACGCCAAAACAAAGAGAGAGGGCTGTGAAAATTTTCTCACAGCCCTCTCGTAAATATCGCCATCAAAAATTAATTATCGGCGAGCAAAACGATGCTTTGCCACGTTCTTGTTTTTTGTTACCTTCTTTGTGATGGCGGTTGCCTTTTTGCTGACCTTTGCGGGTGCGGCAGACACCTCCTCTGTGTAGTCGGTAAATTCAAATGCGCTTGTGAATGTGCCGGTTATTGCATAGCCTGCATCATCGGTGCAGTTGAGTGTTACAGAGTATACACCCTCCTCGCTTGTGGCAGCGATGGTTATAGAGCCGAGTGTGAGGGGAGCCATAGGACCATCTTTAACAATTACCCCATTATCGAATGTCGCAATCCACGAGCCTACCAAATAACCTTCCTCATCTACATAGCCTTCATCAAAAGTGTATTCATCGCTATCACTGGAAAGATAGGCGATGTAGGTGCCAACAATGTCAGTGGCAGTTGATGGCGTCCAAATGCTAAGATAGAGGTTTAAGCCACTTAGCTCATCATTATTTTCATACAAGTCTAGTATGTAGTTGTGACAGTTGATACCATACCAATCGCCATAGAAATCTGCATAGCCGTATGCTTCATCACCCGAGATGTTGAAAGAGTAGTCATCTGTAAGGTTGCTGTAATAGTAATCGCCCGAGCCACCCGAGCCGCCCTCATCATCCGAATAGAGCTCACATTCGAGCGAGCCTTCGTAGGTAATTGTGATGGTCTCGCCACCGACTATTTTTATGGTAGCCTCCAACTTTCCATTCGATACCACCACAGTGGCATCTTCGAGGTTGAAAATATCGCCATTCATATAGAAACTATAACCATCTGCAATGGTGCCGGCAGCGGTAGTTGCCTCGGGGTCGAAGGTGTATGTTCCATTAGGTACAGCATAACCTGTCTCTTCGCCGGCAGTGTCGGAGTAGATGTCGAAGCAGTAGGCGATAGCGTCAAGTGGCAACTCACCCTCTGCGTCAAATGGTTTGTCGTGCAGGATTACATAGTAGTTGTAGGTCTCACTGTACAAATTACCGTAGTAGGTACCAGAGAAGTAGAGTGTGCCCGATTCGGCACCGCCATTGCCACCACTGCTTGCGCCTGCGCCCTTCTGATTTACGGTTACCTCAAATTTGCAATCGCTGCCATATGTCACCTCGATTGTCGCAAGGCGCGACTCTTTGGAGGTGTTTTCCTCCACAACAAAGGTTACAGTCTCGCCCGTTGTTAGACCGTCAATCCAATCGGCAGTGCACTGAGCCTTTACCTGCACACCATTTACGGGATTTTCGATAGTGTATGTAATTTCGCCATTGCCACCCTCAGCGTTAAACTCCATAATAGCTGCCGATGTGCGGTTGAGTTTTGATTTTGTTTCGGGGTCGGGGGTGTTGCCCGTCTGCTCGCACGATGCCAACAGCAGGGTGCAAAGCGCCATTGTTAATGATAGAATTCTCTTCATAGTCGAAATGTTTGTAAATCTATAATGTTTTATAATTAGTACAAAATTAAGGTTTTGCCCCGAAAATGCAAAATTATGACTCATTTTTCTGCCTTTTCTGCCAGCAAGCCACTAAAATCCCCTTAGAGAAGGAGGTCTTCGAGGGTCGCAGGTTGTGTGAGCGATACAATAGAACTACCACATAAGCCTCCCTTTGTCAAAGGGAGGTTTGGAGGGAATGTAAAAATAGTCGCGGAAACTTTCCGCGACAAAAAAAAAACGACAGCATTTGGCTGTCGTTTTTGTTTTGGAGCGGAAAACGGGACTCGAACCCGCGACCCTCGGCTTGGGAAGCCGATGCTCTACCAACTGAGCTATTTCCGCAGTGATTGTGGCCGCAATAACACAACTTCTATGCTCTTGCGACCACAAAGGTATAAATTTATTCGTTACATTGTACGCCCTCAGGGTCAAAAATCGAGTTTAGCACATACGCCAAGCGATAGCCACCAACAAGCAGTCTATTTTCCAACAGTGGCGAAAAGTCGAAGACAAACTGGTACGACAAGTTGGGATTTTCCTCGCCCAATGTCTCCACATAGTTGTAGATGCTTGCTGCTCCTTCTACGGTTTCGCAAAACCACTCCTCAAACGAGCCGACCGTAAGGTTCTGAGCAAACTCAGGGCAAACATTGCGGTCGAGCTGGTCGCGCCACTCGCTGTAACTCCACGAGCGAGCCGACTCCACAATCTTGCTATCCCACACCGAGTGGAGATTGGTGTTTCTGCCAAACCACCTGACCTTAGTGCGATTGCCACCCAAATCCGAGAGTCTGCCGGCGTGCATTGGGCAGTGCATATCGCCAACCATATGGACAATCATCTTCACATAGTCGCTACGCATACTATCGGTAAGATTCTCGTAGTTGTTTTGGAGTTGGTCGGTAAGCGTGGTGAGTGCTACCACAACATCGCCCTTCTCGTTTTTCTTCATTGTCTGGTAGGTTTCGCCCTTATCCACATTGGCATAGTGCCAAGTCTTGGTCTGGTTGTAGCCATTTTCCCAATAGGGCGAGTTCTGGATGTTGTCCATCCACGAGGAGTAGTAGACAATCGAGCGACCATCGAGGAGTTCGTTGAGTTTTGCTTTGGTCTTGTCCGTAAGGTGATTTTCGGCAATGGCTGCCACCACATCGTGTCCTGTGGGACCCCAACCGAAGGTAGTAAGTGAGTTAAGTAAAAATACACAACTCAATGCGGATAATAAAATCTTCTTCATCTTTGGGCTGTTTTGTTTGATTATTGATTCATAGTTATAAGCAATTCCTCGTTGCTGGCGGTGTTCTGCATCTGCTTCTGCATAAGTTCCATAGCCTCCACAGAGGTCATATCAGCCAGGTGTCGGCGCAGTACCCAAGTGCGGCTCAGTGCCTCTTTGCTTGTCAGCAGATCCTCGCGGCGTGTGCCACTTGCTGCAACATCCACTGCGGGATATATGCGTTTGTTGGCGAGCTTGCGGTCGAGCTGCAACTCCATATTGCCCGTACCCTTGAACTCCTCGAAGATAACCTCGTCCATCTTCGAGCCCGTATCCAAAAGTGCTGTTGCGATGATTGTGAGTGAGCCACGCTCCTCGGTCTTACGAGCCGCACCAAAGAAGCGTTTTGGTTTGTGGAGTGCGTTGGCATCCACACCGCCCGAAAGCACCTTACCCGAAGCGGGCTGTACGGTGTTGTAGGCGCGTGCAAGGCGAGTGATGGAGTCCAATAGGATGACCACATCGTGACCGCACTCAACCATACGTTTTGCCTTCTCCAAGACCATCTCAGCAACCTTGACGTGGCGCGAAGCCTGCTCATCGAAGGTCGAGGATACAACCTCGGCTTTGACGTGGCGAGCCATCTCGGTAACCTCCTCAGGACGCTCGTCAATGAGCAATACGATAAGATAAACCTCTGGGTGGTTGTCGGCAATGGCGTTGGCTATCTCTTGGAGTATCATTGTCTTACCCGTCTTGGGCTGAGCTACAATCATACCCCTCTGACCTTTACCGATGGGGGCAAAGAGGTCGATGATGCGCGTTGTGAGATTGTTGTGCCCGTTGCCCGTAAGGCAGAATTTCTCCTGTGGGAAGAGAGGAGTCATATACTCAAACTGCATCCTATCCCTAAGATTTTCGGGCGCAAGACCATTGACCTCCAAGACCTTCACTAAGGGGAAGTATTTTTCGCCCTCTTTGGGTGGTCGGATGATGCCCATAACGGTGTCGCCCACCTTCAAACCCCAGTTCTTGATTTGCGAGGGTGCAACATAAATATCATCGGGCGAGTTGAGATAGTTGTAGTCTGCCGAGCGCAAGAAGCCATAACCATCGGGCATAATCTCCAACACACCTTCGCCCTCAACAGCCACATTCTCAATCTCCTGCTGAACATATACACTCTCGTCATACTCATCCTCAATGCTTGCCAAGAGAGCTTCGCCAGCATCGGGCTCTGCTACGACAGCGGTGGCGGCTGCGGCTGCCTTCTCTGCCTCAACGAGGGCTTTGGGCTTGCGACCACGGCGAGGCTTGGGTGCCTCCTCTACGGGCGTAGTATCCTCAGCAGCTACCTCTTCCGTTACCAAAGGAAGCTCAACTGTGGCAGGAGTTGCAACAACCTCTTCGGGCAGAGGATTTTTGCGAGGACGACCGCGCTTGCGGGGCTTGGGTTCCTCAGCAGGTGCCTCTTTGGTTTCCTGCTCGGCGGCTTGCGTGTCTGCTGCCACTTCCGCTTCTGATGGGGGCGTTACTTCGCTGCCGCTATCTGCTTGCGTGTTCTCCATTATTACCTCTTCGCTTTCGTTGTGACGGATGGAAAACTCTACCTTGCGTGGAGAGGTTATGCGCTTGCGCGTGCGGCGCTGAGGTGTCGCCTCGCTGCCCTCTTCTAATAGTCCTTTTTCGGCTGCAACCTCATCCTCGGTGCGCGTGGCATCAATGATTTTTGCAACAAGTTTTTCGCGCCCAGAACGAATATCGAGCCCGAGCGCACGAGCAATCTCTCGGAGCTCCGAGAGGCTTTTGCCCATCAATGTATCCATATCCTGCATAACAGATTTGGTATAAGATTTTATTAAACAACGTCTTTGTGGATTTATGGTGCCCGAAAAGACACCACAATGCGATTGAACGAGTACAAAGGTAGGAATTTTTTGCGAAATATCAATATCACAAAACTATTTTTTCGCCCTCCGCAAGAATAGTACCAGAGGGAGTGAGAATTCAAAATTCAAAATTATTTTTCCTCCCCTAACTTAGAGGAGGGTTACACACGCCACCTCACTGCGTGGCACACCTCTAACTTAGGTGCACAGAACAACTTTCAACTCTCAATTTTCCACTTTCAACTTATTTCACTATATTTGTACTACTGAACCAAACGAGTAAATGATATGTCAATGATTTTCAAATTTCGTATGCTTTCCGATGAGAGCGATGTGTTCGTTAGGGACTATGAGGTAAGGTACGATATGAACCTCTTGGAGTTCAACGACTTCATCTGCCGCGACCTCCGCTACGACAATTCGGGTATGACCTCTTTCTTTCTCTCCGATGGCGAGTGGCGCAAGTTGCGCGAATTTACGCTGATGGATATGGGCGAGGGTATGGGTGGCTTCCACGATAGCGACAGCGAGCCCCCAATGCCTATGGAAAAAGTCGTGCTCGGACAGCTCATTCACGAAAACCACGACCGCCTGATTTGGCAGTTCGATATGTTCGCCGACCGTGCCTACTATCTCGAACTCATAGAGGCTAAGTTTGTGGAGGAGGGTGTAGAGTATCCTCGCACACTCTTTGCACACGGCGAGCCCTCCGACCAATACGACCCCGAAGCGGGTGGAGTGGGCGAGAAGAGCATCTTCGAGGAGATGATGGACGACTTTGGCGACTTCGGAGGTGGCGATGATAGCTACGATGACGAGTACTAAACAAAATAATCACAAACCGCTACTGCTGGTGGTTGTAGGACCTACGGGGTCGGGCAAAACCGACTTCGCGGTGGCTCTTGCACGCCACTTCCAGACCGAGATAATCTCCACCGACTCGCGCCAATTCTATCGCGGTATGCCTATCGGCACCGCACAGCCCACTGCCGAACAACTCGCTGCCGTACCACACCACTTCATTGCCGACCGTCTGCCCGAAGAGGAACTCTCAGCGGGAGGTTACGAAAGGGAGGCTTTGGAGCGCTTGGAGAGCCTTTTTGAGCGTCACGATATTGTGGTGGCTGTTGGAGGCTCGGGGCTCTATATTGATGCACTCTGCGAGGGTTTCGATGCACTACCTTGCGACACTGCCGAGATACGCGCACAACTTATGGAGCAACTCGCCACAAAAGGCTTAGAGAGTCTTGTGGAGGAACTTCGAGAGCGTGATGAGGCATATTGGCAGGTGGTGGATAGGCACAACCCTGCGAGGGTTGTGAGGGCTTTGGAGGTCTGCATTGCCAGCGGTAAGCCATACTCCGAGCAACGCACCGCCACAAAGCGTGAGCGACCTTTCGAGGTCGTGAAGGTGGGCGTACTGTGGGAGCGCGAGGTGCTCTACGACCGCATAAACCGCAGAGTAGATATGATGGTTGAAGAGGGTTTGGAGGCTGAGGCTCGCTCGGTCTATCATCTGCGCCACCTTAGTTCGTTGCAGACGGTTGGTTATCGCGAGTTTTTCGATTACTTCGATGGCAACATTTCGCGTGAAGAGGCAGTGGAACTTATAAAACGCAACACACGCCGCTATGCCAAGCGACAAATGACCTGGTTCCGCCGCGATAGCTCCATACATTGGCTCACAACCGAAGAGCTCAGTGCCGAGAGAGTGGAAGAACTATGTCTGACGTCTAACGTCTAACGTCTAACGTCATTAGTCCTGTGTTCCCCATCTCTCCTGCAAAAGATACAAGAATAATAAGCTCATACGCAAAAAATATCTGGTAACCCCCGAAAAGGCTACCAGATTTTTTTTATAGAGTAGGACTTTATAATTGGCTTGTGGGGTGTTTCAACTTCCACAAAATTATTCAACGTGCAAAAATACTATCCAGGGCGTTGATTAATTTCCGAGTATTTCTGATGGAATGGCAGAGCGAACATAGGTTAGGCGCTCCAAGGGGTCGTCTTTTGCTTCGAGGAGCATCTCTTCGGCTGTGAGGCTCTCGACAATGTAGCGGTGGTTCCATTCACCAGCACCGTGGTCGTACTCGCCACGCAGCACCGCCTTGCCCAACTCCTCATCAACATAGATGTTGTATCTGCCCGTAAGTGTGCGGGTGTAGTGGCTGTCGGTGTTTTGGTACATCGTGAAAGTGCGGTCGGAGCGCACAAAGTCAATGTAGACATCGAGCCCCTCAGGGAGTGTCGCATCGTTCCACAGCAAGAGCTTCCAACTGCCCGAAATGTTGTTGGGCGTAACCTCCAACTGTGTAGGTGTCTGAGGTTCGGTGGCGGGTTGCTCACAAGCGAAGCCCACGAACATCAAGGCTCCAACTACCAAAAGTTTAACAATCTTTTTCATCTTTCGTTACTTTATCTTTTTTCAATTTCTATCTCAATTTTTCTCTCGCGAGGTGGAGCATTCACGCCCCCCAAAAAGAGTATAGGCTTTACATCGGTGGCCTCTAATTCCACAACAAGCACCCCCTCTTCGCCACTCTGCAATACACTTGGCTCGGTGTAGGCGCTAATTCCTCCGAGTGAGAGTCTGCTATCGTGCAGAACCCTCAGAGGTTCACTGCCGCAGTTCCTGACTGCTATCTCCATCTTTCCGCCCTCTGCGGGGAGTGTCAGCGTGCGATTGCGCAGTCCTAACGTACCCATCAAGTGGGGGTAGAGTGAGGCACGGTCGGCGGAGAGTTCTACACTACCCACAATCTCCACAATGGCTGTGGGCTTACTCTCCGAGAGAGTGGTGTAGATGAAAATACGCTGTCGGATGCCACCTGTGTGTCCCTTTGGACGATACTCTACCTCCAAAGTACCACTTGTGGCGCTCATACTCTTGCGTCTATCCCATTCGGCGACCAAACATCCGCAACTTGTCTTAATTTGCGTGATGGTTACCCTTTGTCCCTCGCTACTCCTCCAATGGAGCGTTGTGCGCCACGGTTCGGAGTCCTCGCTGATGGTGCCAAACGACACCCTCTCGCCCTGCTCAAAGAGCATCACTCTCTTCCCGATAGTCGAAGGGTTGGCAGCCTCCTCAATGCGCTCTTGGGGTATGAGGCGTATCTGAGCTGTCGCTACGCCCAAAGTGCCCAATAGCAGAAAGAGTATGCCAACTATGCCCCTTCGCATTCTTCCTTGCGGTTTTGAGTTTTTACATCCAACCGTTGGAGTTGGCACCTTTGCGAACGGTAATCACAAAGTCGTGCTGTTCGGTGCGACTGCCCTTGACTACGAGTTTTGCGCCCGTAGTGCCACTCTTCTTACCCTCGAAGAATAGTTTGCCATCGCTCTGGCGGCAGGTGGCAATCTCTTGGTTTTCAATTACAATCTCGAACTCATTATCCTCGCCCTCTGGGAAGAAACGTGCAGGATTGATGGCGTACTCTTCGCCCACGGGAACATAGATGTTGGGGAAGTGCATCGGAACGCCCACGCCCTCAATTTTGGCGAGCAGTGCCGCAGCATCCACCTGACCTGCGCCCATCTTATTTTTATAAAGACTCAGGTCCATCTGCATAGGCTGCAAGGGACCAATGTCGGCAACATAGCGGCGGTATGACTTGGTGCCCACGCAGTATTCATCAATCGGACGAGCGGTAGAGTAGAGCGCCTCTTTGAGTTGGTCGGGAGTGAGGCTTATGGCCAACTCCGAAGCGTGCGAGATAGCGAGTGCCAAGACGCCTGAGATATGAGGACAAGCCATCGAGGTACCCTCCATCCAACCATAACCACTCTCGCTGACATTGGTGGGCAGGGTTGAGAGGATACATCCCACCTCTCCGTAGTTGTGATCATCGTCTTTATAGTCCCAATAGTAGTCTTGGTCGCCACCAGGGGCAGAGATAGTAGTACCCGTGCCATAGTTGGTATAGACTGCGGGGGTAAAGTCGGCAGCGGTGGCAGCAACCGAAACTGCAAAGTCCGCAGCACCTGGGTAACCAGCCGAAGGAGCACTCTCGTTGCCACCCGCAAAGACTACTACACCACCCGTAATAGGTCCGTTGGGCGAACCTGCATTGTGTACAAAGTAGTCGAGAGCTTCATATTCGAGCGGAGAGCCCATTTTCCACTCCTCTTCGGTGTGGAAGCCCTGCTCGCCCCAGTCGTACTCGTTGGCAGTACCCGAAACATAACCCCAGCTGCACTGCAAAACAACAGCACCATTGTCGGCAGCATATTTCATCGCCCTGGCAACATCCAAAACACTCGCGCCCACATTGCCGGAGAAAATCTGGCACGACATAATCTTCACGCCACCCTTTGTGCCATTGCCACCAGCAATAGAGGCAATGCCTACGCCATTGTTGTTCACTGCCGATATAACACCTGCAACGTGGCTACCGTGTCCCGAATCGAGATAGTGGTTCCAAGTAATCACGCCACTCTTTCTGGCGAAGTTGTAGCCATTGATGTCGCCCTTGTAGCCATTGTTGTCGTTATCTTCGTGGGAGTGTGCAATCTCATCCTCATTTACCCAAATGTTGGCTTTCAGGTCGGGGTGCTCAACACATACACCCTCATCCAACACAGCGACAATTATATCCTCCGAGCCTGTCGAGAGCATCCAAGCACCCTCGGCGCGAACATCGGCACCAGCAATACATTTGCTTGCCAGATTTTCGCCCGTATTTATAAGGTTCCACTGGCTGCCCAGCAATGGGTCGTTCATAGCACCCACCGAGCCTCCCGCGCGAGTCAAATCCTCCAATTTAAGGGGCGTAGCCTTACCATTATAGGCACGTTTTACGGTGCGGTTGAGGTCCACCCTCTGCACCTCGCCCAATGCAGACAACTTATCTGCCACACTCTCTACGCTCTCGCCCCTAAAACGCACCACATACCAAAGGTGCATACCGCTCTTGCGGGTAATCTCCTCGCGGCGTGAGTCAATTGGGAAGACCCTCTCTAACTCGTATGCGCCCACAGCCTCCAACACCTCGTCAACCGAGGGAATGGTGCTGCGCGTAATATCCGTGCGAGTTTGCAACATACTCTCCACTTCGGGCGTGAATTTAATCATCAACTCGCCCTCCACAAAAGCCTTCTCTTCCTCCAACGGAGCCGAACTATCGGCCGTGGGAATGTCGTTAAGGCAGCCAACAAGCAACAGCGTACTTGCAAGCGAAATGGTAAGAGGTAATATCTGTTTTGTAATCTTCATAAGTCTTTATTTATTAATCTTATAGATTGAAATAATATACTTTATCCAAAACATTCACAGCAGACTGCTACTCCAAAGAGATGACAGGTTTTGTCTTTGTTGTGTAGAGGTCGTAATAGTAGTCCATATTCTCTGGCTCGTTGTCGAAGTGAGCACGCTCGCCACTCTGATTTTTACCCTCCTGAGGGAACACAAGGCTTGTGGGTATCCACCAATTGAGATTGGGATGATAGAGCAGCCAATCGGGGAGGTCGCCTGTCAGGCGGTTGTGATTGATACTGAAAAACCTTGTTTTGGTCATAATCTTCTTAATGCCCTCATCGACCAACTTACGAGGCAATGTGTCGTTCGAGGCTGCCCAATCCTCTTCGCTATATACCTCAACCTCTGGATCGTCCTCGAATGTTGGGAGAGCACCTTGCAGGTAGTTTACAGAGAGGTTGAGGGTGTCGAGATTCCATTTGAGCAGATGCTCTGGGAACTTCTCCTCCTCAATGAAACCGCACAAGTCGGTGCGTGTGCTGTTGCTCAAATCGTAGACCACCGATCGCTGGTTGGCGTTGAGTATGAGCGTGCGCAATTTGGGGAAGTTATCGGGATTGATAGCCTCCGGAACGGTCATAAAGTTATTACTACCCAAATTGAGGTATTCGAGATTCTCGAAGCGGAATTTATCCTTATCAAGTTCTGTTAAGCCGTGCGCACCAATGGTCAGGCGTTTGAGCTGTTGAAGGGTGAGAATATCTTCGCCAACACTCAGGCTTTTGAGGAAGGTGTTGGAGTTACCGAAGAAGAAGAGTTCTTCGGCAGCGGTCAGATACTTCACTTGGAAGGGGAGTTCCTCGTTTGTATTATAGATGAAGAACTCTGCATACCTCACACGACCCTTCTTGTCGGGGGTGTAGCCTTCGTGGTTCTCATTCCACAAAATTACTCCATCCCAACGCTCCATAGGCACCGAAACGTCCCAACTCGAAAGGGTTTCGAGTGTTCGTTGTATGCTGACAAGTGCCACCGAGTCACCCTTACGGGTATTCTCCTCAATAGGCTCCGAAGCCTTCTGAATGACCTTCAAAACATCCTGACGCGCAAGGGTTATATCGCTACTCTGGGGCACAAAGCTAATCTCGGCGATGCGCTCCTCTGGCAGGGTGTTGATGTTCCACTCAAACTCCACATCGACCTTTCGGGGGCGAATACCCCTATTGAGGTCCAGATTGAACTTCTTGTTGTTTATCCAGCGAACACCATTAGGGATTACTACATCAAATGGAGTGTTTGCTACAACGCTGACGGTAAATCTGCGGTCTTTGTACGTCTTGTAGTTGTCGATTTTTACCTCCTGCTTTTCGAGCTCTATGGAGTAGGGGAAACCCTCCTGCGTGACTTTGATGGTAAACCACTTGTTAGTCGTGAGGTTCTCAATCATAACCTCGTCATAGCGCTCTGTGTGGTAGAGTGCAGAGTCGATGATAATCTCACAACTCGTGCTACCCTTACCATTGGCAGGCGATACGGTAATCCACGGTGCCTTCGTAGAGGCAATCCAGCTATCCTCGGAGTCGATACGGATTTTGCGTTTGCCACCCACAGCGTCAATTCTAATCTCGTTGGTGTCCGTAGCAAACTCCACAACGGGATCCTCTACGCAACCGATGGTTAAGATGGCAACAAGTGCCATAGATATATGTCTGAATATATGTTTCATAGCTAACTCTTATTTTGCCTGTTACTATTCTTAATCCATCATTGCGCTACATCCGACAATCTCTTGTGTCTTGTCGTAGATGAGTATGTAGGCGCCCACGCTCCACGCATAGCAGATACCCGAAGCATCCAAATAGATGTTGGGGTTGTCGCTAATGTCGAGGTAGTAGATGAGTGTCGAGATGGTGTCGTCAATCACTCCGAGATTGTTGGAGCCGAGATACAGGCCCCTAAGTCCTCGGTGGTTGCCGATACCCTGTGGCCACTCGCTAAGGCAACGACTACCGTTCTCATCGCGCTGACTACGCACTGCAAGCACAGTCAGTCCCGAACTATCGAGAGGTTCGTAGGGGAACTCGCTGAATGAGTTGAACGAAACATCCACACCATAGAGGTAGGGGAGGTTTTGGGCATTCATATCCTTGGGGAATTTCGATATGTTGTTGTACGAAAGGTCCATAGAGGTCAGATTGACGCTGTTTTTACCCGTAAACGAGCCCTCGGGAACTTCGCTAATCTCGTTAGCCCTAAGGATGATATATGCCACCGTAGAACCACTCTCAATGAGTATCTTGGGATACTTCGTGAATTTGTTATGCGTGAGAGTGAAGGTCTCTACCTTGATACCCTTATAGGTGCCGTCCTCTTCTCCCTCGAAACCATCTATCTGGTTGCCCGCAAAGCTTACCGATGCAATGGTAAATACACTGTTGGCATTGAAGATGTTGGGTACTTTTGTCAGGCGGTTGTAGTTTACCGAGAAGGTCTCCACATCGTCATAACCGCAGAAATATCCATCTTCATCTTTGGGCAACTCGGTGATGAGGTTGTTGTCCAAATAGAGTTGCACAAACGACACACCTTTTCCCAGAGGGTGGAGTTTAGAGATTTTGTTGAAAGCCAAGTCGAGCAGTCCGAGTTTCTTCATATTCTTGAACGAGGCGGGGAGCTCTTCGAGGTTGTTCTGGCGGCAGTAGAGGATCTGTATCTTCTCGCTGCTGGGACCTGTTGCCAAGCCATCAAGACCTTTGTAAATCTCCTCGGCACTCCACTGAGCATTGTTCGAGAGGTTGAGCGATATGAGCTCAGGCATCTCGGTAATAGCCATTGGGAATTCGGTCATACGAGAGCAGTTGTAAATCTCCAAGTCGGTCAGCGAAGTGAGGTTCTTAATCGTGCTGGGAATGCTCTCTATGGTGCTGTTTGCAATGTAGAGGTATTCGAGGTTAGTAAGGTTGCCAATCTCATCGGGCAGACTTACCAGACCGTTGCATATTGCACCGTGCGAAGAGTCCATAAGCGATATGTTGCGTTGCACACCGCTCTTGGGGTCGATAATCTCGCTCTCACTCATATTCTCATAGAGTTTCATCTCTGGGATAGAGATGCCATTCTCTGCCAAAGCCCTTGCACAAGGCTCCGATATTTGAATGGGAGTGTGGATGGTGCGCAACCACTCTCCGTGCAGAGCCATACGATTGCGGCTACGCTCCGAGAGACTCTTGTTGTGGTCGAGGGTGGGGTCGTAGTAGGTAAAATTGTTGTCGTTGTGAGTACCCAAGTAGAGCTCCACCAACTCCGTGAGCCTGCCGATAGAGGGCGAGAGTTCGCCCCTGATGCCAAAGCCGCTCAAATCGAGGAACGCCACACGACCATTGGCGTGGAGTTTGACACCCGGCTGGTCGCCCCACAGGTCTACATCCTTATTGAAGTCCCAATTGCAACCCTGTGGGTGCTCCTCGCCAACGTAGTACCATTCCTCGCCATTCAGGCTCTCCCAAATATCCCTAAGGGCGTAGTAGTCCTGAATGTACTTGTCGGTCGCGTAGAGAGTGATAGCCACCTTCGCCTCTGTAATTTCGTTGTCGCGAATTACAAAGGGGCTCTCGGCGGGATTATTCTTGGTTTCGAGTATGACATTGTTCGAGTCGTATGTTTCGTATCTCGATACGACATACTCTCCCGTGGGAAGCCAAACGAGGGTATCGCACTTGATAGACGAGGTCTTGTAGCCATCATCGTCTATGCCATTATCCTCGAAATGCATATCGAACTCGCAAGGAATATCTTTTATAGTTATGGTGGTGTTGGTGCTCTTGCGCTTGATGGTGATATTTACCTTGTCAATCTCATCGAATGTGTATTCACGATTGGCAGCACGAGTTCCCTCCTCGTTGTTAAAACCGCTCATATCTTTGAAGAGCGAGAATTGCACCTTACCACGATTTACAACATTGACTGCGATGTCGTGGACACTCACGCCTCCGTTGCAAATGCTAATGTTGCGATCCCCCTCAGGGTCGCCGAGGTAAATCTCTCTATCCTCTTTGTCGTAGAGCGTAAAAGTGATGATTTGGTAGTCGCCTGCCAAGAGTTTCAGCTTCTCGCTGCGCAAGCCCCACTCGGCAGCATCTCCTTCGCCACTACTCAGGCGCAGAGTTTGCGCAATTGTGGATGTGCCATAGCGCAAAGTCACTTTGACTTTGTGAGCCTCCGAGAGCCACTCCAACTCATTTTTTTCGAGGTTGGAAGCCTTCGTGGTGCTCTCTGATTGAGTGTCGGCGACCTTCTTGTAGAGTTTGAACTGAACGTAGCCGTAGCCATCGTTAATTCCAATCTCTTCGGGGCTGGCACACGAAGCCATAATTGCCACAATGAGTGCCATCGCCACCCCTCTTATCGTTATTCCAAGTTGCATAATAGTATGGATTTGTAAGCGTGAGGATTAGAGTTGATAAACCACGGTTAATTGTACTGCCTGAACATATCCCTCGCCATAGAGTGTGAGATTTGAGCGTACCTCTGTCACACCTGCCTCTACTTCTGGTAACTCTGCGGTGTCGATGTGGATTGTAACCCTACCCGTTCCCTCGGTAGTGTAGAACCACGATGCATAGGGATAGGATATGAGATAGTTTGGCACAATCAGAGTTGCCTCCTGACAATTCTCGTTTAGGGTAAGCATATACTGCAAAGTGCCCACAAAAGCCATCTCGATTGAGTATTCAGCCATATCTTTGGTAATCTCTTTGAGGTTTGCACCAAGTGCATCATAATCCTTGTCGTTTGCAAAGACTACCGAGCCTTCGGGACGGTCTATGGGTGTGGTGTAGTTGGGATCGAGGATGAAATAGATGAATGCAAAAGCCTCATCTTTGTTGAATGCCTCTTCGCTTTCGTAGAAGAAGATGAAAGCCTCGTTTTCGCCACCATCGCCAGCGTAGGGGTTTGTGTAGGTATACCCCTCAATAGTCTCTCCCAAACGGCTCTTAATCTTATAGCCGTTCTCCAAATCTTTGTGTTCCTCGCTTGGCTCTATGGTAAGCCAGCAAGTGTCGTTGTCGTATACAGACGACTCATTGAAACCATAAATCTTGTAATTGGCGATAGGTTTGGCAAAAATCAAATCGTCGCCCGAATTATTGCCCTGGTAGGTGAGTTTATAGGCATAGGGAACTTGGCTCCAAGCACCAACGTAGGGCCACGAGCCACTTGTTAACTTCTCGAATTTTGAGTTGTAGGCAGCCATAATCTCCTCGTCATTGACAATAATAGCTTCGTTAGACTCAATAATCTTCATTACCTGTTGGGTGATGGTGCATACGATGTAGTCGTTGTAGTTGGTGGCACCAGCCGTTACAGCCGATACGGGGAGTGCGGCAATTGCACCCTCGCGCTGTGAAGTGGTGGTGTTGGCACTAACGTCAAACATAAAGGAACGCTCCCACACGCCATAGTCGCCAGCCTCCTCGGGAATATCCTCCGTGATGGTATACGTCATCCAGTCTGCACCCTCGGTGGTGTAGGTGCCATCGGCATTCTTATTGAGTAGAATGAGCATAGCGCCACGGGGCGAACTGATGCGTGCGTTGGCAAAGTCAGTATAAGAATCCGAGGAAGTCTGGAAATACTCGCCTTCGGCATTGAAGATGAGTGACTCGGGAAGAGTTACCTCGCAAATATCCTTACAACCCTCCATCGTGGTAGGATAGGAGCCGATAGCCTCAAAATTGGACTCTGTGCTATTGGTAAGGTAGATAAGACCAAATTCGATGTCACAGGCGACATCTTCGAGTGGCAACTGCTCTCTATTAACCCTCAGGAAGAGTTCTGTACGACCTGCGGTTCCTTCTGTTGCGTTGAGGTTGAGCCAAGCAGGAGCATCGGGCGAGAGATACCAATCAAAGTTAGCCTCTATCACAATCCTCTGCATCCACTGTGCGTTGCTCCATACCCAGTCGAGTCTTTCGGCAGGGGTGGAGGAGTAGATGTAGTTGTCATCAGCATCGGTTGAGAACATAATATCGCCGGTCTCCTCATCGGTGTAGTTTTCAGCAACATACATTACCAAGGTGTGCTCCTTACCGCCACGAGTAAGTTCGGCAACGACCTTTGTTTCGTTGCCCATAGTCATCTCAATGGCGCACACCCTAACAGTGTTGAACTCCTCAATATCGGATACGCCAACCGTAATGGTGTGAGTACCTGCCTCGCCATTCATATCCTGGCGTTCAACCGCACCGATAATAAATTTGAAGTATGTGGCAACTTCATCGGGAATTTGCAGTTTCCACGACATATTGGCAGTGAAGGAGAACTCATACTCCTCGCCAGCCTCCACCGAGGCAGTTATCTTCTCAGGGAAAATAGGGGTTACCTCCTCTGGTACCTCGTTACAACCAACAAAGGTCATTGCAGCACTCGCCGCAAGTGCCATCAACATATTGATTATACCTCTTTTCATACTCATATCTTTTTTTTGTTTTTATTTTTCACTCTATTGCAATTGTTTGCGGAGGTCATCTGCCTCCTCTTTGGTTATCCACTCTACGATGTTGTAGAAGTGACCTACGGTGCCGACAGCCTCGCCCAAATCCTCAACATAGACGTGTGCCCATAGCACCACAAAGTTCTCACAAGTGTTGAAGTAGGATGCGTAGTAGGGACTATGGCTAATGAGTATCCTGTTGTCGCCGTGGAACATACCAAGCACCGAACCTTCGTCACTCATCACTTGCTCCTCCATCCTCACGAGCGGATTCTCAGGGTCGCCAGCCTGCAACTTAATGTTCAGGTCGTAGCCATCATAGAAGCAGTCCCTGAGGATGATAGTATTCTTCTCGGTGGGGTGCTGCTCTGTTTCGATGATGCGCTGATAGGAGACATTGTCGCCAGGGTAGTTCTGCAATATCATCGAGCTTACGATAGCATAGCCCGTATAGTTGTTAATATCGAATGGGCAGTATTTGTACATCACAACTTTGCTCTGTGTGCCATCCTCATAGAGGTCGTTCCACTCCATCTCTTCGGGCACCACAAGGTGGAGGATAAAACCGAGTGAGTCGGCAGCTGCGATGTTGTCGTACATACCCTTAACCCTCACTTCGCCCGCAAGTTCGCCCGCAGGGATAGTTACACTATTAGACAGCAGGCGGTAGTGTAGCCCTTCGATGGCATTGCTACCCTTGTCGATGACCTCCACGCCAAATGTGCGGTCGCTCTTGCTCTTGGCGGTAGCCGACACCATAACGCTGAAATAGTCTTGGTCTTGCTCCACAAGGAAGTACTGCTCCTGCTCGGCAAACATAACATAGTTGGTGTCTTGGAGTGTTATATAACGCTCCTGGCAGCTCACCAAAGCCCACAACGCAAGTATTACGGTTATATATATAGGTGTGTGTTTCATATCTTGGTTGTTTTTCGGTTGTTTCTTATTTGTTACTCTCGTTTGGTGCGACTTCCGAGCCCGGGGCTTCCAATTCGTGTTGTGGAATGGGCCATACAAGGCGTGGATCGTCTGCCTTAATACTCAGACTGCTACCCTCGGCAAGCGAACTCTTCTGAGGAGTGCGGGTAAAGCCTTCGCCATTCCTATAAAGCGAGCCCCAACGCTTGATGTCCTGCAATCGGTGCCCCTCCATATAGAGTTCCCTAACCCTTTCGTTGGCAATCTGCTCAATGTAGTTCTCAGCAGTGAGCGAAATGGCTCCACCGCTCTGCAAGCGACTCTCGCGCAGTGTGCTAATATCTTTCGAGGCTTTCGAGAAGTCGGGATTTTGTTTGCGGCAGTAAGCCTCGGCACGAATCAGATACTGCTCTGCCAAGCGGAATGGCTTGGGCATCGAAACGTGGTAGATGTAGTTGCTAATAAAGTCTTGGTTGCCATAGTATTTTACAAGCAAGGGCCACTGTAAGCCGTGGTCGTAGCCTGTGGATAGGGTGGCAAAATAACTGTTATAGCGCAAATCGCCCGAAGTGTAGAGGTCCAAAACCCACTGAGCAGGCACATAGTCGGGGTAGTAGTAGGTGTAGTCGTTGTTGAAATTGAGGAATACTTGACCGAGTGCTCCTCCCATTGAGGTCGGTGTGAAGCCTACTCGCCAGATACACTCGGTAGCAAGGTCGTAGTTCCACATATAGTCGAAGAAGGACATCTCGGCGGTGTACATTTGATTGGTTGCCGAGAGAGAGTACATTCCCTCCTCGTGGTCAATAACTGCCGAGGAGTGCTCGATAGCCTCATCCCATTCCTGCATATAGAGTGCAACTCTTGCGTGGAGGGCGTGAGCCACAGCATTGGTCATATAGTAACTGCTGTACACGTCATAGTCGGGGTCCAGTATCTCCTCTGCTTTTTCGAGGTCCTCAACAACAAACTTATAGGAGTCTTTCAATGAGGCTCTAATGCTCTTTTCGGGGGTGGAGTAACCCTTGCGCAACACCACGCCAAGTTCGTTGTCGGCAGTTGCGCGGTCGTAAGCCTTGCAGTAGAGTTTCAGCAACTCCGAATAGCAAAGTGCGCGAATGGCATACACCTCGCCGGTGTATTGCTCCAAGATGGTAATCCTCTCATCGTCTGTCTGTTTGGCGATGATGGAGTCTATACGTTCGAGGTAGAAGTTACAATTACTGATTATGCTATACAGCGAGGCATAGACAGCCTCCACCTCGCTATTGGTGGAGCGTATGTCCCACAGCCAATGCTGACCATAGGTGTTCGAATAGCCATCAACGGCATATACGAGGTCGGCTTGGATGTCGGGTAAAAGGGTTAGTGCACCACTCCATAGAGCACTGCTCTTCATCATCGAATAGATACCCGTCACGGTCTGCTCGGCATCGTTATAGGACTGCATAGCCTCATCTATGGGAATTGCCGACTGAGGCATCTTGTCCAAACACGAGGTGGTAGACACCATCAACGAGAGTGCTACCACAAAATATATCATCTTTTTCATCATTTTCATACTCGCAAGCGGTGTTAGAAGGTTACATCAAGACCAAAAGTGTATTGGCGTGCCATAGGATATTGAGCCGCATAGATGTTGGTTGTACCCTCAGGGTCAAGACCAGAGAAGTGTGTAAAGGTCAACAGGTTCTGAGCCTGAACATATAGCCTCACACCACGAATAGCATTCTGCCCTGCAAGCCACTCCGAGGGGAGCGAGTAGGAGAGCATTACGTTTTTGAGCCTCAGGAATGATGCATCCTCCAAGAGTCGTGAGTCGAATTCGGTATATTCGCCATAGCGGGGAATGTCGGTAACATCGCCGGGCTTCTGCCAGCATCCCAAAAGGCGGCGCGATTGGTTGTAGGTTGCAAAGCGACCATTCGACTCATCGAAGTAGCGGTCGTTATTGAGCATCCACCTATCAGCCACCCAGCTGAACTGTGTGCTGAGTGACAAGCCTTTGTAGGTCAGTGCTGTGCCAAAGCCACCCTGCCAGGGAGCAATGTAGGTCTTGCCGACCAAGACTTTGTCCTCATCGCGCAACTCGGTCGTGAGGTTGCCCTCCTTGTCGTACCACAGGGCATCGCCATTGGCGGGGTTTACGCCCGCATAGCGGTTGATATAGAATTCGCCCAGAGGATGACCAACAACAAGTTTGGTGTTGGTGCCCGAGCGTTCATACTCCGTCACTCCATTGTAGAGTTCGGTAATCTCGTTGTGGTTGTATGCCACATTGGCATTTACGGTCCACAAGAAGTCATCGGTGGCAACGAGTGTAGCGTTGAGGTTGAGCTCTGCACCAGCATTTACCATCTCGCCCACGTTGTCCCAATAGTAGCCAAAGCCACTTGTGGAGTAGGGGGTGGGTACTTGCATAAGCATATCGCTCGTGACCTTATAGTAGAGTTCGAAATCCACATTGAGCCTATTCCAAAAGCCTGCGTGCAGGGCGAAGTTGGTTGTCCAGGGTTTTTCCCATCCAAGATTTTCGTTACCAGGCTGAGCTAAGCCTACGCCCGCATCGCCCACATAGTCGGCACCACCGCCAACAAGGGCAAGGTGCTCGTAGTTGGGAATAGAGGAGTTACCACTCGTACCCGTAGAGAGTGATACTTGTGCGGTTGTGAGCCAATCGGTGTAGGGTAGGATGAAGTCCTCCTTCATCATATCCCACATCAGACCCATAGACCAGAAAGCACCCCAGCGGTTGGACTTACCAAACCTCGAAGAACCGTCTAAACGGAAGGCTGCCTCGGCATAGAGTCGGCGGTCGTAGTTATACTCGCCACGCGAGAAGAACGAGAGGAAACCGTAATCGGAGTCGGTCGTGTCATCCCACGAAGTAGCCCTTGTACCCGTAGAGATACTTGTCAGGCGGTCGTTGTTCTGACCTTCCACCAGCACGCTAAACGCCTCGTAGTGGTAGTCTACACCCTCTTGACCAAGCAGGAAAGTGAAATTGTGGTCGCCATCTATGTCGAAAGTGTAGTTTGCAGTGTTGGTAATCGTAAGGCTGTAACCATCGGTCGAAGAACGCGATGCAGAGCCGTTGTTTTGGTTGGGAGCGTAACTTGGATAGGACTTGCCATAGCCTGTGGTGTGTGAGTAATCCACGCCAAACTGAGAACGCAACACAAGACCCTCAATGGGTTTAGCCTCTGCAAATATCGTGGAGAGGAGTTTGTACTTTTGATAATGCACAGGGTTTGCTTCGAGCCATTCGAGAGGGTTCTGACCATTACCCTTCCACGAACCGTCCTCGATAGAGGCAATAGAACCGTCCTCTCGGCGGGGATTCCAATAGGGAAGCATAAAACGTGCTGCCGAGATGGGGGTTACGAGTGTATAAGCACCCTCATCTGCCTGCCGTATCTTCTGATAGTTGAGCATTGTGTTGGTGCCCAATGTGAGCCACTCTGCCGCCTTGCGCTGCACGTTCGTTCGGAGCGAAAAGCGCTCGAAGTCGCTACCCACTGCCGTACCCTGCTGGTTGTAGTAGCCACCCGAAAGGTAGTAGTTGGTCTTGTCATCTGCACCCGACACCGAAACCTCGTAGTTCTGCAATGGAGCCGAAGAGTTGAAGACCTCGTTCATCCAATTCACGTTTGTGCGCTCCAAAAGAGCATAGTTTTGCCCCTCTGTCATTCCTGTCTGCTTCTCGTAGGCGATGCGTTCGGGAGTAGTCATCAAATCCCACTTGCTGTCATCTGCTTGCGAAAAGCCGAGTTGAGTGCGGAACTCAATGCGTGGACGGTCGGCAATTCTACCGCGTTTGGTAGTAATCACGATAACGCCATTTGCCGCCCTTGCACCGTATATAGAGGTCGAAGAGGCGTCTTTGAGCACCGAGAGTGACTCGATGTCCGCAGGGTTGATTGTATTAAAATCGCTTGCCGAGATGGGTACTCCATCGAGGATGTAGAGTGGGGCAGTGCCTGAGTTGATAGAGTTGGTACCACGAATAGTCATCGTTGTCGATGCACTTGGCTCGCCAGAGTTGGAGAGTACCGACAGACCCGCAACTTGTCCTTGCAACGCCTGGTCAAAAGCGGCTGTTGGAGTATTCTCCACCTTCTCTGCCTTGACGGTCGAAACCGAGCCGGCAACGGTACCTTTCTTACGCACAGCATAGGCAATAACCACGACATCATCGAGCACTTCGCTTTCGCTCTGCATCTTCACATCGTGCGCAACCTCTGCCGAGCCGGTGGGAATTTTCCACGCAACCTCCTTGTATCCCATATAGGAGTAGGTTAGAGTGGTGCCGGCTGCGGCTTTGATGGTGTAGGTGCCATCTACTGCTGTTGTTGTACCACTAAATGTTTCGGTCAGGATGGTGACACCAATCAGAGGCTCTCCCCCTGCGGCATCCACCACCTTACCACTAACTGTTACCTGCTGACCCTGCGCATAGGAGGGTAAGCCGCACAACACCGCAAGGAGTGTTGTAATTAAAAGTTTGGTCAGATTTGTTTTCATAACGCGCAAAAATATAATTTTTATCTGAACAACATACCCCTTATACCTCTTTTTTATTAACAATTTATTAACAAATTATTGTCGAAGGGTGGTAGCACAGAACTGCTGCGAGAAATAACTTCCTCTTTCTTAACACTCCTCAATAATTTTCATTTTCCATTTTCAATTCAAATTTGTACTTTTGTGTCACTAAAAATTTTATGCAATGAAGAAGCAGATTTTATTGTGCGCTATGGCATTGTTGCTTGTAGCGGAGAGTGTTGTGGGCCAGGTGGTTGAGAAGAAGACCTACACCTACGCACATCGTGGCGAGAGGGCTATGTACCTCGATATTTATTCCACCAACCAAAGTGTTGAGCCTTGTCTTTTGTACATCTTTGGCGGTGCTTTCCTTGCCGGACAGCGTGCCGAAGAGGAGGTTGTGGAGGTCTATGAGTATTTCGCCCAAAGGGGGTGGAAAGTGGTGGCTATCGACTACCGCTTGGGGCTGTTGCCACTGCTCGAAGAGCCTGAGGTTGAGCGCGGTTTGCTCGATTTTAGAGCTATGCTCATCAACGCCATAGATATTGCAACGGAGGACTTGGTGGAGGCTACGGCATACCTTGTGAGCAATGCCGAAACACTCGGCATAGACCCCGCGAAAATCGTGACACTTGGATCGAGTGCTGGTGCTATCACTGCCCTGCAAGCCGAGTGGTCCATCTGCAACTCAAAACCTGTGGCAAGCCTTCTGCCTGCCGACTTCAACTATGCCGGTGTGGTCGCTATGGCGGGAGCAATTTGCGCTAAGGGTAGGAAATTGGAGTGGCAACAAGCACCTTGTCCTATGTTGCTCTTCCACGGCGATGCGGACAGGAATGTGCCCTATGATAAACAATCGCTCTTTGGTGTGAGCCTCTTTGGTTCGGAGGTTATTGCCGAGTCGCTCCGCGAGTTGGAGTCGCCCTATTGGTTCTATGATGCCGAGAATATGGACCACAACCTCTCGTGGCGACCTATGTACTTCCTGCGCCCCGAAATTGAGATGTTCGCCCAGAGGATGGTTTTTGGTGGCGAACGCCTGCTCATCCACCAGCGTGTGAATGATACTTCGCTCCCAGAGGCTGAGGATAACTACGGACTCGGGGACTATATAGAGGCAAACTTCGCCCCCGACAAACCTCACGGCGTGGAGGCAGCCACTTATTAGGGGGTTGAATTGAGAGTTGAGAATTGAGAATTGAGAATTGAGAACTGTTGGCGGAGTGCTGATAGTTAATTTTGGAAAGTTATAGAATTAGAGAGTTATAGAATATGAACTACGTTGAACTGAGTATAGAGTGTTCGGAGGAGTTGTCGGACATTTTGGTTGCCGAGTTGGCGGACTATCCTTTCGATAGTTTTGCTACCGAATTTGGGGTGCTCAAAGCCTACATACCCCACGAGCGTATGGCGGACTGTTACGAGAGGGTGGAGGCTCTGCTGGCGCGTTATGGCGTGGACGAGCACCACTATGTGGTCATCGAGGCGCAGAATTGGAACGCCTTGTGGGAGAGTAACTTCCCGCCCGTAGAGGTGGATGGCGTTGTGGCTATTCGCGCCCCCTTCCACGAGCCTTATCCCGACTACCGCCACGATATTGTCATTATGCCCAAGATGTCGTTTGGCACAGGACACCACGCCACCACATACCTTATGAGCCGCACCACCGCCTCGCGCGACTTCGCGGGCAAGAGGGTGCTCGATATGGGTAGCGGTACGGGCGTGTTGGCAATCATTGCTGCCAAGTGCGGTGCCGAGAGTGTCGATGCGGTGGATATTGACGAGTGGGCATACGAAAATAGCGTGGAGAACTGCCGCGAAAATGGTGTCAGTGACCGAGTTACGCCTATGTTGGGCGATGCCTCGGCAATAAAGGGCAAGCACTACGACACCATTCTTGCCAACATCAACCGCAACATACTGCTTGCCGATATGCCAAACTATGTGGAGGCTCTCAACGAGGGTGGCGAACTCATAATGAGTGGTATCTTGGAGGGCGATGTGGAGGCTATCCGCACCCGTGCCGAGTCGCTCGGTCTTGTCTTCGAGGGTTGCGACTACAAAGACGGCTGGGCAGTGGTAGTTACAAAAAAAGAATAATTTTGAATTTTGAATTTTGAATTCTGAATTAAAGTAACTACTTTTGTGGGCAAATAAATGACAAAAGAAGCCATAATGATTTGCAAGCAACATAGCGTGGCGGTGGACAAAAGCCGCAATGTGAGCCGAGTGAGGTCGCGCTGTCTTTTGTCGTTTTCGTTGATACAGAGGTAATTCGCTTTGCGAGTTACCTCTTTTTTTATGCCTCTATCGGGGTACAAAATGGAGAGATAATGAGTTGCAAACAAGCAGTTTCGATGTTGATTACGGGTGCTACGGTGTGGTACGAGGGTGGCTTTGCGGTGCGTGATGTGCTCATCATAGATGGTGTGCTCCGCGAGATCGCCGAGCATATCGCTCCTTGCGAGGGTGTGAGCATTGTGGAGGCAGGGGGTAAATACCTGCTGCCCGCATTTGTGGATATGCACGTCCACCTAAGAGAACCGGGCTATGGCTACAAGGAGACCATTGCCAGCGGTACAAAGGCTGCCGCAAAGGGTGGTTTTTCGTTGGTGTGCCCTATGCCAAATCTCAATCCCGCTCCCGACAATCTCGAACACCTCAAAGAGCAGCTTGCTATCGTTGAGCGCGATGCAGTAATAGGAGTGTTGCCCTATGCTACCATCACAACGGCTCGCCAGGGCGATGAGTGTGTAGATTATACCGCTCTTGCTCCCTATGTTGCCGGTTTTTCGGACGATGGTACGGGTGTGCAGTCCTCGGAGGTTATGGAGGAGGCTATGAGGCGCATAGCTCCCACGGGAAAACTGCTTGCAGCACACTGCGAGGTGGAGAGTCTGCTCAGGGGCGGCTATATCCACGATGGCGAGTGGTGCAGGGCGCACAACCACAAGGGTATCTGCTCCGAGAGCGAATGGGGCGAGGTAAAACGTGATATTGAGCTTGCCGAGAAGACGGGTTGCCGCTTGCACATTTGCCACATCTCGACCAAAGAGAGTGTAGCGCTCATCCGCGAGGCAAAGAGTAGGGGTGTGAGGGTAACTTGCGAAACTGCACCTCACTATTTGGCTCTTTGTGAGGAAGATATGAGGGAGGAAGGTCGCTTTAAGATGAATCCGCCACTCCGCACCAGAGAGGATATGGAGGCTCTTCGCAAGGGCGTTGCCGATGGTACAATAGACGTCATCGCCACCGACCACGCGCCCCACTCGGCAGAGGAAAAATCACGAGGTTTGGAGAAGAGCGCAATGGGTGTTGTGGGTATCGAAACATCGCTTGCGGCAACCTACACCTTTATGGTGGGCGGGGGTATCATCTCGCTCGAAAGGTTGGTGGAGATAATGTCGCTCACGCCCCGCAAGTTGCTCGGCATAGGTGGCGGTATCTGCTTGGGCGAGAGGATAGATGCTACGTTGGTGGATTTCGCCAAGGAGTATAATGTAAATCCTTCGGAGTTTATCTCTATGGGCAAGAGCACACCCTTTGAGGGTATGCGCCTAAGGGGCGAAGTGCAGATGACCATCGCCGATGGTAGGAAAGTTTACGAAAAATAGGAGTATGTACAAACGCAATATATATAAAGTGTTGTCCAGTGAGCCCCTCTCGGCAAAGACTCGGAAGATGGTCTTGGAGGGCGATACGCAGTATATCACTGCCGCAGGACAATTTGTAAATGTGGAGGTGGAGGGTAAGTTCCTGCGCCGTCCAATCTCGGTGTGCGACTATGACGACAAGAGCATAACGCTACTCTACGACATTGTAGGCGAGGGCACTAAGGCAATGAGTCTTTGGGCAGAGGGCAAACAGGTAGATTTGCTCACAGGCTTGGGCAATGGCTTTTCGGAGAATAGGGGGTGTCATCACCCCGCACTATTGGGTGGTGGTATAGGCTGTGCACCACTCTATAATTTGGCGAAGAAACTCATTGCAAAGGGCGCACAACCCGTTGTTATTTTGGGCTTTAATAGTGCCAAAGATGTGGTTAGTAAGGATATGTTTGAGGCGCTCGGAGTGGAAACATACATCGCCACTGTGGATGGATCGGAGGGCACCAAGGGCTTTGTGACCGATGTTATAAGGGAAAAGGGCTTGGAGTGCGACTACTTCTACGCTTGCGGACCAATGCCTATGCTTAGGGCGGTCTGCAATAGCATAGAGTGGGCAGGCGAAGTGAGCCTCGATGAGCGTATGGCGTGTGGCTTTGGCGTTTGTATGTGTTGCAGCATCGAAACCAAAAGCGGTGCAAAGAGAATCTGCAAAGAGGGACCCGTATTCAGCAAGGAGGATTTGATATGGAAGTAAAACGAGATACGAGTGTGGTATTGAGCGGTGTAAGGCTCGATAACCCTGTAATACCTGCCAGCGGTTGCTTTGGCTACGGCTATGGTATGGCGGACTACTACGATATTAACATTCTGGGCTCCATATCCTTCAAGGGTACCACCCGCGAGGCTCGCTATGGCAATCCTCTGCCCCGTGTTGCTGAGTGCAGAGAGGGTATGATTAACGCTGTGGGCTTGCAGAATCCAGGCATTGACGCTGTCATTGCTGAGGAACTTCCCAAGATGCGCGAGAAATTCCACAAACCCATCATCGCCAACATTAGCGGCTTCTCGATTGACGAGTATGTGGAGTGCTGTGCCAAGATTGACAAAGAGGAGCAGGTGGAGATTATAGAACTCAACGTATCGTGTCCCAATGTGCACGGAGGAGGTATGAGCTTTGGCACCTCGCCCGAGAGTGTTGCAGAGGTTGTGAAGGCTGTGAAGAAGGTCATCACAAAACCGCTCTATGTGAAACTCACGCCCAACGTGACCGATATTGTGGCTATCGCTAAGGCGGCAGAGAAGGCGGGTGCAGATGGTATATGCCTTATAAATACTATGCTCGGAATGAGAATAGACACCCGCACCCGCAAACCCGTTATTGCCAATAAAATGGGTGGCTTTTCGGGCGCAGCGGTTTTTCCCGTGGCGGTGAGGATGGTCTATCAGGTGTCGAAGGCGTGTGGCATTCCCGTCATCGGTTGTGGCGGCGTGGAGAGTGCCGAGGATGTGGTAGAGATGATGATGGCAGGAGCTACGGCTGTGGAGGTCGGAGCAGCAAATCTGCGCAACCCCTATGCATCGAAAGAGATTGTTGAGGCACTGCCCGATGTTATGCAAAGGCTTGGAATAGAGAGATTAACAGATATAATTGGTATTGTCGAATGATGAACGCAAAAGATGTAATTATTGCCTGCGACTTTGCGTCCGCAGAGCAGACTATGACCTTTTTGGATAAATTCGAAGGCGAGGAGCGCAAACCCTTCCTCAAAATCGGTATGGAACTCTACTATGCAGAGGGGAATGCCATTGTTAGGGAGATTAAGCGCAGGGGACACAAAATCTTCCTCGACCTGAAACTGCACGATATTCCCAATACGGTGCGCAAGGCTATGAAGGTACTCTCGGCTCTGGATGTGGATATGGTAAATGTTCACGCCGCAGGTACGGTGGAGATGATGAGGGCTGCCAAAGAGGGGCTCACTCGCGAGGATGGTTCGCGCCCACTGCTTATTGCCGTAACACAGCTTACCTCCACATCGGAGCAGACTATGCAGGAGGAACTCCTTATTAATGCCACCATCGGTGACACCATCATCAAATACGCTCAAAATGCAAAAGCGGCAGGTTTGGACGGTGTTGTATGCTCGCCTTTGGAGTCCACCATTGTGAAAGGGGCTTGTGGCAACGAGTTTATGACCATCACACCCGGCATCCGCTTTGCCGAGTCGGCTGCCGATGACCAGGTGCGCATCACATCGCCGGCAAGAGCTCGTCAGTTGGGCTCGGACTATATCGTGGTGGGACGTCCCATTACGGCTGCCGAAGACCCTGTTGCGGCATATCGTAAGTGTGTAAACGAATTTTTGAATATCAATAAATAAGCGATAGAATATGACAACCGAAAAGATAATTGCTGCCGAGTTGCTAAGCATTAAGGCGGTATTCCTTAGCCCCAACGAGCCATTCACTTGGGCAAGTGGCATCAAAAGCCCCATTTATTGCGATAATAGGCTGATTCTCACCGCACCTAAGAGTCGTAAAATTGTGGAGAGTGCCATTGCTCAGACTATTAAGGAGCGTTTCCCCGAGGCAGAAGTGCTGATGGGTACAAGTACAGCCGGTATTGCCCACGCCGCCATCGCTGCCGATATTTTGGATATGCCAATGGGCTATGTTCGCGGTAGTGCAAAGGACCACGGCAGGGGCAACCGCATCGAGGGACGCTTGGAGCAGGGACAAAAGGTTGTTGTTGTCGAAGACCTTATCTCTACGGGTGGTAGCTGTATAGATGTCGTGGAGGCTCTTAGGGAGGCTGGTGCCGAGGTGCTGGGTGTAGTGAGTATCTTCACTTATGGTATGAAAAAAGGCATCGAAAGACTCGCTGCGGCGGGTGTTACGAACTACTCGCTTTCGAACTTCGATACACTCGTAAGCGTGGCTGCCGAGCAGGGTTATATTGCACCCGAAGATGAGGCTCGCCTTAGGCAGTTTATGGCAAATCCTTCGGATGAGAGTTGGATGAATAAATAACAAAATTAGATAAATAGGTTAGTTACACAAAAACTTTAACACAAACTAAATAACAATACGAAAATGAGACACTTGATTGACCCCACCGACCTTTCGATGCAGGAACTTAATGAGATTATTGCTCTTGCAGAGGATATTATCGAAAATCGAGAGAAATACTCGGAGGCTTGCAAAGGCAAGAAATTGGCAACTCTCTTCTATGAGCCAAGTACTCGCACACGTTTGAGTTTCACATCGGCAATGTTGGAGCTCGGTGGTACGGTTCTCGGTTTTTCGGATGCAAAGAGTTCTTCGGTTGCTAAGGGCGAGACCTGTGCCGATACGACCAAGACCATTAACTGCTTTGCAGACATTATAGCTATGCGCCACTTCGAGGAGGGTGCTGCTCTGGTTGCTGCTTGCAACTCGCGCATTCCCGTTATTAATGCCGGCGATGGTAGCCACAGCCACCCCACACAGACTCTTACCGACCTTCTGACCATCAAACGCGAGGTTGGTCGCTTTGACAACCTTACCATCGGCTTCTGTGGCGACCTTCGCTTTGGTCGAACTGTTCACTCGCTCATTAAGGCAATGTCGCGCTATGAGGGTATTAAGGTTGTGCTGATTGCCCCTGAGCAGTTGCGTTTGCCCAGCTATATGCGCCACGAGGTGTGCGAAAAGAACAATATCCCCTATAAAGAGGTCTCTTCGATGGAAGAAGTTATGGGCGAGCTCGATATTCTCTATATGACTCGCGTACAGAAAGAGCGTTTCTTGGACGAAGAAGAGTTTGATCGCGTAAAAGATAGTTTCATTCTCGACCCTGCAAAACTCAAAAATGCACGTCCCGATATGTGTATTCTCCACCCACTGCCCCGCGTGAACGAGATTACCGTAGATGTGGATGCTGACCCCAGGGCTGCATACTTCCGCCAGGTTGAGAATGGTAAGTTTGTGCGTATGGCTTTGATTATGAAACTGCTCGAATGGGCAAAGGACGATAGCAAGACCATCGACCTCATTCCCTCCGATGCTGTTCGCAACGAGTATGTATGTGGCAACAAACGCTGTATCTCCAATATGGAGAATGTGGGCACTTTGTTCCGTCCTCGCACCGACAAACCCGGAAAATACCGTTGCGTATATTGCGAATCGAAGGCCAAATTGTAGAGCCGAATTGTTGATAAGTTATTGAAAACTTAATTTCTTTGGAACGGAAAAAAGGAGTACTTTTGTGCGATAAATCATTGTTAGGAGTTTTATGATTTTTAGACCCCGAAACATATCTGCCGAGTGGCGAGCGATTGGCGTTACTGCGGGTACTGCGAGTGCTTGCAGGGTGCGTTGGGGGCTCGAAGTGAGCCTTGCTACCGAGAAGTGTGCCCTCGTGCAAGCACAAATTGCGACCAGAGAAATTATATAGGGAGAGTGTGACCGCCAACGAATGAGTGTTTGGCGGTCACTCTTTTATGATAAACAGTTAGTAGAAATATATGAAGATTGGCGTTGTTATGGGCTCGACAAGCGACTGGGGCGTTATGTCGGGTGCTACTGCTATTTTGGAGCAGTTTGGAGTTGAGTACGAGAAGAAGGTACTGAGCGCACATCGTACACCTCACGAGTTGGAGGAGTGGGCAAGTGCAGCTCGCGAGCGTGGTTTTGCGGCAATTATTGCAGGCGCAGGTGGTGCAGCACACTTGGCAGGTGTTGTGGCAGCATTTACCACACTCCCCGTCATTGGAGTGCCCATCAAGTCCCGCTCGTTGGAGGGCTTGGACTCGCTGCTTTCGATGGTGCAGATGCCTTCGGGAATACCCGTTGCTACGGTGGGAATTGATGGCGCAAAGAATGCCGCGCTGTTGGCTGTGGCTATGTTGGCTGTGACGGACCAGAGTCTTAAACTCAAACTCGACAACTTCCGCCGCGAGCAAGCAGAAAAGGTGCTCGCATCGGAGATTTAACCTAAGAACAATCAGAGAAAAAACCACAATCCAAACAAATAAGGAGAGAGAAATAAATGAACAACTACCGCATATTTGTCGAAAAACGCGAGCCTTATAGGGTGGAGGCAGAGAGCCTCAGGAGCGAACTTAACTCCAATCTCGGACTCAACATCGGCTCACTAAGGCTGTTGTGTGTCTACGATCTGTTTGGTTTCTCGCCCGAATTGCTCGAAGAGAGTAGGTATCGTGTTTTTGGCGAGAGGGCTACCGACAATGTTACTAACGAGGTTGAGATGGGAGGTATGCCCCACTTGGCTATTGAGTGTCTGCCTGGTCAGTTCGACCAGAGGGCTGCTTCGGCTAAGGAGTGTGTGGGTCTGCTCAATCCAGAGGCTGATGTGGAGATTCGCAGTGCAAAACTGCTCATCTTCGACAAGAGCGTAGGCGAGGAGGAGTTGGCAAAAATTAGCCACTACTGCATCAATGCTGTGGAGTCGCGCCAGAAGGATCTTTCGATACTTTCGCCTGCCGAGAGGGCGATGGCTCGCCCCGTAGAGTTGCTCGAAGGTTTTTTGAACATAACGGTGGCTGATGCAGGTCGCTACTGCAAAGAGAGAGGCTTGGCGATGAATGGCGATGACTTGATGGAAGTTGTCGGCTACTTCCAAAAGGAGGGTAGGGTGCCCAGCGAAACCGAACTCCGCATTTTGGATACCTATTGGAGCGACCACTGCCGCCACACGACTTTCACAACCGAACTGACCGATATTGAGGTTGAAGAGTCGTTTGTGTCGGATGACATCAAGGATGCGGTGGAACTTTGGAAGAGTATCCGCAAAAGACTCGGCAGGGAGCACAAAAGCCTCTGCCTTATGGATCTTGCTACGATTGGCGCAAGGTATCTGAAAAAACAAGGTCTTTTGGATGACTTGGAGCAGAGCGAGGAGAACAATGCTTGTAGCATCTATGTTGATGTAGATGTGGATGGTAAGTTGGAGCGTTGGCTCCTGATGTTTAAGAACGAAACACACAACCACCCAACCGAGATAGAGCCTTTTGGTGGCGCTTCGACCTGTCTGGGTGGCGCAATTCGTGACCCGCTGAGTGGTAGGAGTTATGTCTATCAGGCAATGAGGGTTACGGGTGCTGGCAATATATACCTTCCCGTTGAACAGACCTTGAAGGGCAAACTGCCCCAGAGGGTTATTTCGCTTCGTGCAGCGGCGGGCTACTCCTCGTATGGCAACCAAATTGGCTTGGCAACAACCCACGTTAGGGAGATCTACCATCCCGACTATGTGGCTAAGAGGCTCGAAATTGGTGCTGTTGTGGGTGCTGTGAAGGCCGAGAATGTAAGGCGCGAAAGCCCCCAAGCAGGGGATATTATCCTGATGTTCGGAGGTAGAACGGGACGTGACGGCATAGGTGGTGCTACGGGTTCATCGAAAGAGCATAACACCTCTTCGATTGAGGAGTGTGGCAGCGAGGTGCAAAAAGGTAACGCCCCCGAGGAGAGAAAAATTGCACGATTGTTCCGCCGCCCCGAGGTTACACGACTCATTAAGAAGTCAAATGACTTTGGTGCTGGTGGTGTGAGTGTGGCTATTGGCGAGTTGGCAGATGGCTTAGATATTTATCTCGATAGAGTCACAACAAAATATAGCGGTTTGAATGCTACCGAACTTGCTATCAGTGAGTCGCAGGAGCGTATGTCGGTAGTTGTTGAGCCTAAGGATAGAGAGGAGTTTGAGCGTTACTGCCACGAGGAGAACATTGAGGTTACGCACGTTGCCGATGTTACCGATAGTGGCAGAATGAGAATGTTCTATAAGGGCGAAGTGGTGGCTGACCTTTCGAGAGAGTTTATCGACTCGGCGGGTGCCAAACACTACGCAAAAGTTAAAATAGACACCATTGAGGAGCGTAACCCCTTCGAGCGAGAGGTGGAGGGTAACAATCTCAAAGAGAAATTCAACAACCTGCTCGCAGACCCCAATGTGACCTCGCAGAAGGGCTTGATTGAGATGTTCGATTCGAGCATTGGTCGCTCTACGGTGCTTATGCCCTTCGGTGGCAAAACCCAGACAACCGAAACACAGGTTAGCGTTCAACGTCTGCCGGTAGGCAATCATATAACCCATACGGCAAGCCTTATGGCATACGGCTTCAATCCCTACCTGAGCAAATGGAGCCCCTATCACGGTGCGGCATACGCAGTGGTGGATGCGGTAGCTAAGGCTGTGGCTGCGGGTGCAGAGTATGATAAAATGCGCTTCTCGTATCAGGAGTACTTCGAGAAGATGACCTCGCCCGAGGCGTGGGGCAAACCCCTCGCAGCACTGCTTGGCGCACTTAGGATGCAGGTGTCGTTGGGATTGCCTTCGATTGGCGGTAAGGACTCAATGAGTGGTACTTTTGACAAGATTAATGTACCTCCTACGCTCGTGGCATTTGGTGTTGCGGCGGTGGATAGTAGGGTAGTGATTAGCCCTGAGTTTAAGAGCGCAGGCAACTATGTCTATATCGCCCGCCATACACCTCTTACGAACTATATGCCCGATACGGTAAACCTCATAGACATCTACGAGATTGTACGTCACAAGATTTTTGCAGGCACTGTGACGAGTGCTTGGGCTGTGGGCTTTGGTGGTGTTGCTGAGGCTTTGGCTAAGATGAGTTTTGGCAACGAGGTTGGTGCGGAGGTAAATGTGACAGAGAAAGACCTCTTCGGCTGGAATTATGGCTCCATTGTCATTGAGAGTACACGCCCGCTCGACCATCCCCACTTTGAACTCTTGGGTAGGACCATCGCCGAGCCTGAACTGAGGGTAAATGGCGAGAGTATGACCATCGAGGAGTTAAGGGAGGCTAATAGGCTGAAATTTACGGAGGTATATCCCGATAGAAGTGGCTTGGAGGGTATAGCCGAAAATGCCACTTCGGGCAATAACGCCACCCGCTATGAGGGCGAGGCTGTGGAGAGCCCCGTTGTTTATCTCCCCGTCTTCCCAGGCACCAACTGCGACTACGATATGGCTAAGGCTTTTGCAAGGGAGGGTGCAACGGTTACCTCTTCGGTATTCTGCAACCTTACAGCTGAGGATATTGCTCGTTCTACACAGCAGATGGCTCGCCATATAGACGAGTGCCACGTCTTGGCTCTGAGTGGCGGCTTCTCGGCTGGCGATGAGCCCGATGGTAGTGGTAAGTTTATAGCTAACGTGCTGCTCAATAAGAGCGTTAAGGAGGCAATTGAAAGACTTATGGCTCGTGGCGGTCTGATACTTGGTATCTGCAATGGTTTCCAAGCACTTGTTAAGTCGGGATTGTTGCCCTATGGTAAAATTGGCGATTTGACTACCGAGTCACCTACACTCTTCCACAACGATATAAACCGACATATCTCTCAGATTGTCACTACGAGGGTTGGCTCGGTGGCATCGCCTTGGTTGGAAGGTTTCGCCATTGGCGAGTTGCACTCGATTGCCGCTTCGCACGGCGAGGGTAAGTTTGTGGCAAACGAAGAGCTGGCAAAGGCTCTCTACGATGCAGGACAGATTGCATTCCAATATGCTGATGCTGATGGTAATGCCACGATGCACTCGCCAGAGAACCCAAATGGCTCAACAATGGCAATAGAGGGTATCATTTCGCCCGATGGTAGGATTTTGGGCAAGATGGGACACTCCGAGCGTTACGAGGAGGGACTTATGAAAAACATTGCGGGCAATAAGGAGCAAAACCTCTTCCGCAATGCAGTAAGATATTTTAGGAAAAAATAGGTTAAGTTAAACAGATAAAACAGACAAAAAGAATGAAACAGTTGGATATGCTCTACGAGGGCAAGGCAAAACAGGTTTACGCAACCGATGCGCAGGATAAAGTAATTATTCACTACAAAGATGCAGCAACCGCTTTCAATAACATTAAGAAGGCAACTATTGAGAATAAAGGCGTGCTGAACAACCGTATTTCTACGATAGTGTTCCACCGCTTGCAGGCAGCAGGTATCCCCACACACTACATCGAGACTCTCAACGAGCGCGACCAACTATGTTTGAAGGTCTCTATTGTGCCTTTGGAGGTTATCGTGAGGAATGTTATTGCAGGCTCTATGGCAAAACGCCTCGGCATTGAGGAGGGTACTGAGGCTCCCAATACCATCTACGAGATTTGTTATAAGGACGATGCACTGGGCGATCCTCTGATTAATGACCACCACGCTGTGGCTTTGGGTGCAGCTACCTACGAGGAACTTGCCGAGATTTATAGCCTCACCGAGCGCATCAACAAGGAGCTTATCGCTATGTTCTCGGAGGTTAATATCCGCCTTGTGGACTTCAAGATTGAGTTCGGTAAGACCGCCGATGGTAAAATTGTGTTGGCAGACGAAATTAGCCCCGACACTTGCCGTCTTTGGGACGCTACTACGGGCGAGAAACTCGACAAAGACCGCTTCCGCAGGGATATGGGTAAGGTTATCGAGGCGTATGAGGAGATTGACTCGCGTTTGAACTCTATCAAATAATCGAAAGTGAATACGGAAGAGAAAAATAACGGAATACACGAGGAGTGTGGTGTCTTTGGCATCTATGGCTCTGAGGATGCTGCCAACATTTGCTACTACGGTCTGCACTCGCTGCAACATCGTGGTCAGGAGGGGTGTGGCATTGTTGCTGCCAACGAGGGCACACTTAAATGTGTCAAGGGTGCGGGCTTGGTAAATAATGTTTTCAATGAACAAAACCTCGCATCGCTCAAAGGCAATATATCCATAGGTCAAGTGCTCTACACCAATGCAGGTGGCGGAGAGTTGGCAGAGAATATCCAACCCATCGTCTTCCACCACCGCACAGGCGACTTTGCCATCTCCTACAATGGTAAGTTGGTCAATGCCGACCGCCTGCGTAAGTATTTGGAGGACAAGGGTAGCCTCTTTTTGACCTCCTCGGATTGTGAACTCATCGCTAACCTTATAAAAAAAGATGCTGCTCAGGCTCACGTTGATAGGATTCACTCCATTATGGATGCCCTGAATATGGTAGAGGGAGCCTTTGCGTTCCTCATTATGACGGGTAAGCGTATCTATGCGTGCAGGGACAAACACGGTCTGAAACCGCTGTCGCTCGGTAGACTCAAAGATGGTAGTTGGGTGGTGGCGAGCGAGAGTTGCGCGTTTGAGGTTATAGGTGCAGAGTTTGTGAGGGATGTGGAGCCAGGCGAGATTATCTCCATAGACCACCACGGCATCCGTAGCAACCACTTTTCGAGTTTCAAGCACTACAATATGTGCTCGATGGAGTACATCTACTTCGCCCGTCCCGACAGCGATATTGACGGCTGCAATGTGCACACATTCCGCAAGGAGAGTGGCAAACTCCTCTATAAGGAGTCGCCCGTTGAGGCAGATATTGTCATCGGTGTTCCCGATTCGAGCCTTAGTGCAGCCATTGGCTATGCCGAGGCGAGCGGTATCCCCTACGAGATGGGCTTGGTCAAGAGTAAATATGTTGCTCGTACCTTCATTCAGCCCTCGCAGAGTATGAGGGAGAAGGGTGTGAGAATGAAACTCTCGGCAGTGAGAAGTATTGTTGGTGGTAAGAGGGTTATAATGGTAGATGATTCCATTGTGAGGGGTACGACCTCGAAGCGTATTGTGCGACTGCTCAAAGAGGCAGGAGCAACGGAAGTGCACGTTAGGATTGCCTCGCCCGCAATGAAACACCCTTGCTACTATGGTGTGGATACTTCCACATATGAGGAGCTCATCTCGGCGCAGAAGAGCGTGGAGGAGGTAAAAGAGTATATCGGTGCCGATTCGTTGGCATTTCTCTCAACCGAGTCGCTTATGCTCTCGGGTAACAGGTGCGAGATGTGTATGGCTTGCTTCGATGGCAAATACCCAACAGACCTCTACCTTACGGACGAGAACGCAACACTCTATAAACGATATCAAATTAAAGCTAAATAGACTACACTATGGCAAAAAGTTACGAGGCTTCGGGCGTCAATCTCGAAGCAGGCTACGAGGTTGTTAGCCGCATCAAAAAACACGTTGCATCGACCACCCGCAAGGGCTCGATGGGTAACATCGGCTCTTTTGGCGGAATGTTCGACTTGGACTCGCTCGGCTATGAGCACCCCGTATTGGTTAGCGGTACGGATGGCGTGGGTACAAAGTTGAAGCTCGCCTTCGAGATGGATAAACACGATACTATCGGTATTGATGCCGTTGCGATGTGTGTAAATGATGTGCTGGCACAAGGTGCCGAACCACTCATCTTCCTCGACTATGTGGCAGTGGGTAAGAACCACCCTGCAACAGTGGAGGCTATCGTGTCGGGCGTGGCAGAGGGTTGCCGCCAAGCAGGTTGTGCACTCGTAGGTGGCGAGACTGCCGAAATGCCGGGTATGTATGCCGAGGGTGAGTATGATATTGCAGGTTTTACGGTTGGCGCTGTGGAGAAGTCGAAACTCATCGACTGCTCGAAGGTCTCGGTGGGCGACGTGCTTGTGGGTGTGGCATCGAGCGGTGTTCACTCCAACGGTTTTAGCCTTGTGAGGAAAATCGTCAGCGATAACAATCTTCAACTCAATGAGAAATATCCCCTAACGGGCGATAAGACGCTGGGCGAAATGCTGCTTACACCTACTAAAATATATGTTAAGCAGGTACACCGACTCCTTGCCGAGGTAGACGTGCACGGTATTGCCCATATCACGGGTGGTGGCTTCGATGAGAACATTCCCCGCATCCTGAAAGATGGTCAGGGCGTTGAGGTAACCGAGGGTAGTTGGGAGATACTCCCCGTTTTCCGCTTGCTCGAAGAGTACGGTGGCGTGCCCCATAGGGAGATGTTTAATATCTTCAATATGGGCGTTGGTCTGGTGCTGGCAGTTGCTGCCGAGGATGCCGAGCGCGTAGTGGAGATTATGAGCGAGTGTGGCGAGAGAGCTACGGTTATCGGTAAGGTCGTTGAGGGCGAAGGCGTAAAACTCTTGTAGATGAAACGATTGGCAGTTTTTGCGAGTGGTAGTGGCTCCAACTTCGAGGCTATTGCCGAGGGTTGTAGGAGTGGCGCGATAGAGGATGCTGAGGTGGTGCTCTGTGTCTGCGATAAGACAGGCGCCTATGTGCTCGAAAGGGCAAAGAAATTTGATGTGCCCACCTTGGTTTTTAACCCCAAGGAGTTCGCCTCTAAGAGGGATTTCGAGCGTATGATTGCAGATAGACTCGATGCCGAGAGGGTCGATTTGGTCTGCTTGGCGGGCTATATGCGCATCGTGGGCGAGGAGTTGCTGGCACGCTATGGCGGTAGAATTATCAACATTCACCCCGCACTGCTGCCGGCTTTCAAGGGCGCACACGCAATTAGGGACGCTTTTGAATATGGCGTGAAGGTCTATGGTGTTACAATCCACGATGTGGACTCTTCGCTCGATGGCGGACGTATCATATCGCAAGTGGCTGTCCCTTATGAGGGAGATGATATTGAAGAGTTGGAGAGCCTTATCCACAAGGCAGAACACAAACTTTATGTAGAAACAATTAGTAGGATAATAGGATGAAAAAGAGAGCGTTAGTTAGCGTTAGCGATAAGAGAGGTGTTGTGGAGTTTGCCACAGCCCTTGCAGAGTTGGGTTGGGAGATTATCTCAACGAGCGGTACTATGAAAACCCTCCGCGAGAGTGGGTTGAAAGTTACCAACATCAGCGATGTTACGGGCTTCCCTGAGATTTGCGAGGGAAGAGTAAAGACCTTGCACCCCAAGGTGCACGGCGGTTTGTTGGCTCGCAGGGACAAAGAGGAGCATATGGCAGCTCTCGCTGAGAATGGCATAGAAACCATTGATATGGTCTGCGTAAACCTCTATCCTTTTGAGGCTACTATCGCCAAGGAGGGTGTTACTATGGAGGAGGCTGTGGAGAATATCGACATTGGCGGTCCTTCGATGTTGCGTTCGGCTGCCAAGAACTTTGCTTCGGTGAGCGTTGTGTGCGACCCCGATGATTACGCTATGGTGCTCGAAGAGATACGCCAGAGCGGTAATACTACGCCCGAAACGCGCCTTATGCTCTCGGCAAAGGCTTATACTCATACGGCTCTCTACGATAGCCACATTGCAACCTATATGCGCAAGGCGGCGGGCTTGGAGGAGAAACTCTTCCTCTCGTTCGACAAGGTGCAGGGCTTGCGCTATGGCGAGAACCCACATCAGCAGGCTGCCTTCTACCGCTCGGACGAGGAGGTTGCCTACTCGGTGGCTTATGCCAAGCAGTTGGGTGGTAAGGAACTATCCTATAATAATATACAGGACGCCAATGCTGCATTGCAGATTGTAAGGGAGTTTACCGAAGAACCCTTTGCGGTTGGTCTGAAACATATGAATCCCTGCGGTGCAGGCGTTGGCAAGACCATCGAGGAGGCTTGGCAGAGGGCATACGAGGCAGATAAGGTTAGTATCTATGGCGGTATTGTGGCGATAAATAGACCTCTCACGAAGGCAGTTGCCGAGATGATGAAACCCATCTTCTTGGAGATTGTTATGGCTCCCTCGTTTGAGCCCGAAGCATTGGAAGTGTTTGCCTCAAAGAAGAACCTCAGGCTCTTGGAGGTTAAGATGGACGGCACGAAACAGCCACAAAAGCAGTATGTTGGTGTTACGGGCGGCTTGTTGGTGCAGGACGCCGATGTGGAGTGCAAGACCATCTCGGAGGATATGTGCGTAACGGAACGTAAACCATCGGCAGAGGAGTTGCAGGATATGAACTTCGGCTGGAAGATAGTAAAACACGTCAAGAGTAACGCCATAGTGGTTGTTAAGGACGGTATGACACTCGGTGTGGGCGCAGGACAGATGAATAGGGTAGGCTCGGCAGAGATAGCTCTTAATGAGGCTAAGGCCGCAGGTGCTACGGAGGGCTTGGTGCTCGCTTCGGACGGCTTTTTGCCCTTTGATGATACGGTGGAACTCGCCTCGAAGTATGGCGTGAAGGCTATTGTACAGCCCGGTGGCTCCATCCGAGATGAGGATGCAATCCGCAAAGCAAACGAGAAAGGCATTGCAATGCTCTTTACGGGTATGCGCCACTTTAAGCACTAAAATGTTGAGTATGAAGAGCAAAAAAGTATTGGTTGTGGGCGGCGGTGGCAGGTGCCACGCCATTGTGGACTCCCTTTCGCGCTCGCCACAAGTTGAGAAGATATACTGCGCACCCGGCAATGCAGGTATTGCCCAGCAAGCAGAGTGCGTGAGGATTGGCGTGGAAGATGTGGAGGCTCTCGTAGAGTTCTCCACTAAGAACGCCATAGACCTTACGGTTGTAGGTCCCGAGGCATCGCTGGCTGTCGGCATTGTCGATAGATTTACCGAGAAGGGACTGAGAATTTTTGGTCCCACAAGGGCGGCAGCGCAGATTGAGAGTAGCAAGGAGTTTGCCAAACGCCTAATGGCAAAATACCATATTCCTACGGCTGCCTATGAGGCTTTCGATGATTTCGAGAGTGCTTGGGCGTATGTTAAGGCTCGCCCTCTGCCCGCAGTTATCAAATACGATGGTTTGGCAGCAGGTAAAGGTGTAGTTGTTGCCGAGAGTTACGAGGATGCCGAAAATGCCCTTAGGGATATGCTTCTCGATGAGAGTTTCGGCAAGGGTAGAGTAGTGGTAGAGGACTTCCTCGCAGGTCCTGAGTTCTCGTTTATGTGCGTGGTGTCGGGCGAGAAAGTATATCCGCTGGCTATGGCACAAGACCATAAACGTGCCTACGAGGGGGATAAAGGTCCCAATACGGGTGGTATGGGCGCATATAGCCCCGTTCCTTTCGTTACTCCTGAGGTAGAGGAGTTCGCTTTGGAGAGGATTATGCGACCTACGGCAAAGGCAATGGTTGCCGAGGGCGTACCCTTCGTGGGAGTGCTCTATGGCGGACTTATTCTCACCGAAGAGGGACCAAAGGTCATTGAGTTCAATGCTCGCTTCGGCGATCCCGAAACAGAGGTTGTGCTACCTCGCCTTATGAGTGACATCTACGAACTTTTCGATGCTGCTATTGAGGGCAGGGAGTGCGCTACCGAGTGGAGCGAAGAGGCTCTGTTGGGCGTTGTTCTCGCCTCAGAGGGCTATCCCGCAGGCTACAAGAAAGGTGTTAGGCTGGAAGGCTTGGAGAGTGTCGAAGGTACCATCTACCATATGGGTACAGCCGAGAGGGAGGGTGCAGTGGTGACCTCTGGCGGTAGGGTGCTGATGGTTGTTGGGCGTGGCAAAACGCTTGGCGAGGCACGCGAAAAAGCACTTGCGGATATTGCAAAAATTAGTTGCGAAGGACTCTTTTATAGGAGCGATATTGGACATAAAGTATTGGATTAGTATATAAAACTCAAAGATATGATTATCAGTGGTAAAGATTTGGCTGCCGAGATTAAACGTGACATTGCGGCAGACGTTGTGAAGTACAAAGAGCAGTATGGTAGGGAACCCCATTTGGTGGTAATCCTCGTAGGCGAAAATCCTGCGAGCGTGTCGTATGTTACGGGCAAGGCTAAGGACTCCGAGGAGGTAGGCTTTAAGAATACCACCATTTGCCGCCCCGAAACGGTAAGTGAGCAGGAGGTTTTGGATCTTATTGCCGAACTCAATGAGGACAAGGCGGTAGATGGTATCTTGGTGCAACTGCCTCTGCCCAAACATATCAGCGAGGATAAAGTTATTGCTGCCATCAGCAAAGAGAAGGATGTTGACGGCTTCCATCCTCTGAATGTTGCTGCTTTGTGGCAGAAACAAAAGTGCATTCTGCCTTGCACCCCTAAGGGTGTTATTAAACTCCTCGATAAGGCAGGCGTGGAGATTGAGGGTAAGAAAGCAGTGGTGCTCGGTAGGAGCAACATTGTAGGTCTTCCCGTGTCGAAACTCCTGCTGGATAGGAACGCTACGGTTACGATGTGCCACAGCCGTACCAAGAATCTTGCTGAGGTTACACGCGAGGCGGATATTCTGGTTGTTGCTATTGGTCGCCCCAAATTCGTTACTGCCGATATGGTGGGCGAGGGTGCAGCAGTGATTGATGTAGGTGTGAACCGCGACCCCGAGACGGGCAAACTTTGTGGCGATGTGGATTTTGCGGCTTGTGCCGATAAGGCTTCCGTAATCACCCCCGTACCCGGTGGCTGTGGTCCTATGACCCGTGCCTGTCTTTTGGAAAACACCATAGAATGTTACCTTAACCAAGTTGCTAAATAGTTATGATTGAGAGATATGGGCGCGAGGTGATGCGCCAAGTTTGGACTGAGGAGAATAAGTTTAACGCCTACTTAAAGGTGGAAATTTTGGCTGCCGAGGCGTGGCGAGAGTTGGGTGTGGTGCCTGCCGAGGATGTTGAGAAACTCTGGGCAAAGGCTTCGTTCAATATCGACCGCATCAAAGAGATTGAGTTGCAGACTCGCCACGATATTGTAGCCTTTACACGCACTGTTAGCGAGTCGCTCGGTGAGGAGCGCAAGTGGGTACACTATGGTCTGACGAGTACCGATGTGGTGGATACCGCCAATGGATACCTCTTCTTGCAGGCAAACCGCATAATTGAGGAGGATCTTGTGAAATATATGGAGGTCCTCAAAAAGCAGGCAAAAAGGTTCAAATACACTCCCTGCATAGGTCGTACTCACGGCATTCACGCCGACATTACCTCTTTTGGTCTGAAATGGGTGCTCTGGTACGAGGAGATGAGGCGCAACTTGGAGCGTTTTAGGAGTGCTGCAAGAGGCGTAGAGGTGGGCAAGATAAGTGGTGCTGTGGGCAACTTCGCCAACATTCCTCCCTTTGTGCAGGATTATGTGTGCGAGAAGTTGGGTATCGACTCGGCAAATATCTCCACTCAGGTTATCCAGCGCGATAGGCACGCATACTATATGGCTACGCTGGCAGTTATTGGTGCAAGTTTGGAGCAGATGGCCCTGGAAATCCGCAATCTCCAACGCACCGAGGTGCACGAGGTGGAGGAGGCTTTCGGCAAAGGTCAGAAGGGTTCGAGCGCTATGCCCCACAAACGCAACCCCATCAGTAGCGAGAATATCTGCGGTTGCGCAAGGGTGCTGAGGGGCTATATGACTACTGCCTACGACAATGTCGCTCTGTGGCACGAGAGGGACATTTCTCACTCGGCAACCGAGCGTATCATTATGCCCGATGCAACAATCCTCCTGGACTATATGCTCAACCGTATGATGGGCATTTTGGATAACCTTGTGGTCTTCGAGGAGCAGATGAAGGCGAATATCTACCGCACTAACGGTGTGATTTTTGCCCAAAGGGTAATGAATGCTCTCATCGAAAAAGGCTTTGCAAGGGAGAAGGCATACGATACCGTACAGCCTGTGGCTATGAGGGCTATGGCAGAGGGCGCATCATACGAGGCACTCTTGAAGGAGGAGCCTACGGTTATGGCTACCCTCAGCGAGGAGGAGTTGGAGTCGTGCTTCACTCTGGAATACTATATGAAAAATGTCGATTATATCTATAAACGCAATAAAATTGAGGAATAAATGTCTGAAAGATTGGTTGTTATAGGTTCGCAATGGGGCGATGAGGGCAAGGGTAAAATAACCGACTACTTTGCCTGTCGTGCCGATATGGTGGTGCGCTATCAGGGTGGCAACAATGCAGGTCATACGGTAGTTTTCGATGGTCACAAATACTCGTTGCAGAGTATTCCCTCGGGTATTTTCAACCCCAAGACCATAAATGTTATGGCAAACGGTATGGTCGTAAATCCTGTGTCGGTTGTGGAGGAGTTGGAAAGACTCCACGCTCAGGGTATTACCGACTATCAACTTTATATCTCGGACAGGGCGGCAGTAGTTATGCCCTACCACGCAGCCCTGGATGGTGCATATGAGGCTATCAAGGGCGGCTCCCAGATTGGCACAACCAAGAAGGGTATAGGTCCCGCCTACTCGGATAAGTATAGTAGGGTTGGTATCCGTATGGGCGACCTTTTGGAGCCAGAATACTTTGCTGAACGACTCCGCGAGGCTTTGGAGATTAAAAATAGGGAACTCGCGATGTTGGGGTTGCCTACCTTTAAGTTCGATGCTCTCTATGAGCAGTATATGGCTCTTGCTAAGAGGTTGGGCAGTATGATTTGCGATACCTCGGCACTAATCAATAAGGCACTTTTGGAGGACAAAAAGATACTCTTCGAGGGTGCCCAGGGTATGATGCTCTGTATCGACCACGGTACCTATCCCTATGTTACCTCTTCTACACCCTCCTCGGCGAGCGTTCCCGTAGGTGCGGGCGTGTCGCCCAAGTGGATTGATAATGTTCTGGGTGTGGCAAAGGCATATTGCACAAGGGTGGGCGAGGGACCATTCCCCACCGAACTCTTCGACCATAGGGCTGAGGAGATCAGAGAGCGTGGTCACGAGTATGGCACCGTTACGGGGCGTCCCCGCAGGGTGGGTTGGTTCGATGCTGTGGTGGCACGCTACGTTAGCCGCCTGGCAGGTATCGACTCGTGGGCTTTGATGCTCTTCGATGTCCTCTCGGGATTGGATAAGGTGTCGATTTGCGTTGGCTATGAGGTGGATGGAGAGGTTATCGAAAATCCCCCCGCAACGATTGCCAAACTCTCGCGTTGCAAACCCGTATTGATTGAGTTGGATGGCTGGAAGGAGGATATATCGGATGTTAAATCGTTTGATGCGCTCCCCGAAGCAGCCAAGGCTTATGTTAGGAAGATTGAGGAGGTTACGGGCGTGAAGGTAGGCGTTATTTCGGTAGGTGCTGACCGCTCGAAGACAATTATTATTGACGAGAAATTGAGGAACTTTTAATACAAAACTACAATGTCGTTTATTGAAGAGAAAATTGCACAAGAGGGTATGACCTTCGATGATGTGCTGCTCATCCCCGCCTACTCGGAGGTGACGCCCAATATGGTATCGCTTGGCAGCCGCTTTTCGCGCAACATTCGTCTGAATATCCCCGTTGTTTCGGCAGCAATGGATACGGTTACAGAGGCTGAGATGGCTATTGCTATCGCTCGCGAGGGAGGTATAGGCGTTGTTCACAAAAATATGTCCATCGCGGCTCAGGCAGCGCAGGTAAGAAAGGTTAAACGTGCCGAGAGCGGTATGATTTACGACCCTGTTACCATCTCCAAAGAGGAAACCGTTGGCGATGCATTGAGGCTTATGAAAGAGAATCGTATTGGTGGAATTCCCGTTGTGGACGATGAGCAGAGGCTCATAGGTATTGTTACCAACCGCGACCTGAGATTTCAAACCGATATGTTGTTACCCATCTCGGAGGTTATGACTTGCAAAAACCTTGTCACGACCAACAATCCCGACTTGCAGGAGGCATCGAAAATTCTCTTGAAGAATAAAATCGAGAAACTCCCCGTAGTGGACGAGAATAATAAACTCATAGGTCTTATTACCTATCGCGACATTACCAAAATTCAGGACTATCCTAATGCCTGCAAGGACGATAAGGGACGCCTGAGGGTTGCTGCGGGTGTGGGCGTAACGAGCGACACATTGAAGAGGGTAGAGGCTCTGGTGGAGGCAGGAGTGGATGCTGTGGTTATCGACACCGCACACGGTCACTCGGCAAACGTAACCAATACCTTGAAGGCTGTGAAGGCTGCATTCCCCCAAATTGACGTGCTGGTGGGTAATATCGCCACTGCCGAGGCAGCCGAATTCCTCATCAAGGCGGGAGCAGATGGTATTAAGGTCGGCATTGGTCCCGGTTCTATCTGTACAACCCGAATTGTGGCAGGTGTGGGTGTACCCCAACTATCGGCAATTTTCAATGCCGCTAAGGTGGCTCATAAGTACGATGTACCTGTCATTGCCGATGGAGGTTTGCGCTACTCGGGCGATGTTGTGAAGGCTCTTGCAGCAGGTGGCGACTGCGTTATGATGGGCTCGATGCTCGCAGGTGTAGAGGAGTCGCCCGGCGAGACCATTATCTACAACGGTCGTAAATTCAAGTCCTACCGCGGTATGGGCTCCATTGAGGCTATGCAGGCAGGCTCTAAGGACCGCTACTTCCAGAGCGAGAAGTGCGACAGCAGTAAGTTTGTGCCCGAGGGTATCGTTGCCCGCGTTCCCTACAAGGGTACTCTGAGCGAAACCATCTACCAGCTCATTGGCGGTTTGCGCTCGGGTATGGGCTACTGTGGTGCGAAAGATATTGAGGCTCTGCACAATGCTAAGTTTGTGAAGATTACCTCGGCAGCCGTTGTGGAGAATCACCCTCACGATGTAACCATCACCAAGGAGGCTCCCAACTACACTCGTGGCGAATAAATAGTAATTACGAAATTCAAAGTTCAAAAGTTAGGTATATGAAACAAGATATGATTGTAATCCTCGACCTCGGTAGCCACCACAATACGGTACTCGCGAGAGCTATCCGCGCTCTGGGCGTATATAGCGAGATATATCCCCACGACATCACAGCCGAGGAGTTGAAGGCTCTTCCCAACGTGAAAGGTGTGATTATCAATGGCGGTGAGAATAATGTGATTGACGGTGTGGAAATTGATGTGCTGCCCGAGATTTATGGCGCAGGATTTCCTGTTATTGCCGCAGGTCATCCAAAGGCTCTCTGCGAAGTAAAACTCGCTGCCTTTGAGGACAACGAAGAGGCCATTAAAGAGGCTGTTAGGGGCTTTGTTTTCGACACCTGCAAGGCTGAGGCTAACTGGAATATGAAAAACTTTGTGAGCGACCAGGTGGAACTCATCCGTCAGCAGGTGGGCGACAAGAAGGTCCTCTTGGCTCTTTCGGGAGGTATAGACTCTTCGGTTGTGGCAGCACTCCTCTTGAAGGCTATTGGCAACAACCTTGTGTGTGTGCACGTCAACCACGGACTTATGCGCAAGGGCGAGAGCGAAAACGTGGTGGAGGTCTTTGGCAGGCAACTCAATGCAAATCTTGTGTATGTAGATGCAACGGAACGCTTCCTTACAAAGTTGGAAGGCGTAGAGGACCCCGAACAGAAACGCAAAATCATTGGTGGCGAGTTTATCCGCGTATTTGAGGAGGAGGCACGCAAACTCGATGGTATAGACTTTCTCGGCCAGGGTACCATCTATCCCGATATCGTTGAGAGCGGCACCAAGACTGCCAAGATGGTCAAGTCGCACCACAACGTAGGCGGACTGCCCGAAGATATGCAGTTCGGACTCGTGGAGCCCCTCAAACAACTCTTCAAAGACGAGGTTAGGGCTTGCGGTGTAGAGTTGGGTTTGCCCTACGAGATGGTTTATCGCCAGCCATTCCCAGGTCCCGGTTTGGGCGTTAGGTGCCTCGGCGCCATTACACGCGATAGGTTGGAGGCTGTGCGCGAGAGCGATGCCATACTGCGTGAGGAGTTCGCACTTGCGGGCTTGGACAAGAAGGTTTGGCAGTATTTTACCATCGTGCCCGACTTTAAGTCGGTGGGCGTGAGGAATAACGCCCGCAGTTACGATTGGCCCGTAATCATCCGTGCTGTGAACACCATTGACGCTATGACTGCCTCTATCGAGCATATTGATTGGGCAATCTTGGACAAAATCACCAAACGTATCTTGGAAGAGGTGCCAAACGTCAATCGTGTATGTTACGATATGTCGCCTAAGCCCTCCGCTACCATCGAATGGGAATAAAGCATATATAGCGGGTAAATTTTGCACCGCACTTCGAAAACTCCCTCCTCGTTTACGCTTAGCAAACTCGGAGGGAGTTTTCTTGTACACCTACTACTCGCCTCACAAATAAACTCGCGGGTATCTTTTTTGATACCCGCGAGCAAAACGGCGAAAAGTCTTTAATGCCCTATAAGTCCTTAAAGCCCTTAAAGCCTTAACGCCTACTCAAACTGATAGGGTTCGATATATTCTGCATACTCGCTCCAACCCTCGGCAGCCTTGTATGCATCCACGCTTGCACGAGGTACATAAATCTTTCGTCCCGAAGCATTATCGTCAAACATATCCCCATATCCACTCGGAGGAGTCGTAGCCTTACAATATACACTTGTCAGCGAGGTGCAACCATAGAATGCATACCCTCCAATATAAGTAACACCATTGCCAATGGTTACACTTGCCAGCGAGGTGCAGCCAGAGAATGCAGCCACTCCAATCGAAGTAACGCTGTCGGGAATGGTAATACTTGTCAGTGAGGAGCAATAAGCGAATACACCATATCCAATCGAAGTAACACTATCGGGAATGGTATATTCGGTAAGCCCTGCGGGGGCAAAAGAGTTTAATACACCATCTATAATCAAGCAACGACCATCATTCGAAGCATATTTGCCATAAATGCTTTTCAGCGAGGTGCAACCAGAGAATGCAGACTCTTCAATAGAGGTAACGCTGTCGGGAATGGTAACAGTTGTCAGCGAGGAGCAACTATCGAAGGCAGAACTCCAAATCTCAGTAACGCTGTCGGGAATGGTAATGCTTGTCAGCGAGGTGCAATAATAGAATGCATAGTGTCCTATCATAGTAACGCTATCGGGAATGGTATATTCGGTAAGCCCTGCGGGGGCAAACGAGTTGAGGGTACCACCAATAATCAAGCAACGACCATCATTCGAAGTATATTTGCCATAAATACTTTTCAGCGAGGTGCAACCACCGAATGTACCATATTCAATCGAAGTAACGCCATCGGGAATGGTAACACTTGTCAGCGAGGAGCAACCAGAGAATGCACAACTTCCAATCGAAGTAACTCCATTGCCAATAGTAATGCTTGTCAGCGAGGTGCAATAACGGAATGCAGAATCTCCAATCTCAGTAACACTATCGGGAATGGTAACACTTGTCAGCGAGGTGCAATCCCAGAATGCATAATTTCCAATAGAAGTAACGCTGTCGCCAATTGTGAGTTTAGAGAATTTAGCACCTTTAAGCCAACCATAATTAGAAGGATAATTACTGTAAGTGTAATTGGTTTCTACAAGTTTGCTATTGATTATCAACTCGCCAGTGCAACCAGAGAATGCAGACTCTCTAATCGAAGTGACGCCATTACCAATGGTTACGCTTGTCAGTGAGGTGCAACCCTCGAATGCATAATCTCCAATCTCAGTAACGCTATCGGGAATGGTAATGCTTGTCAGCGAGGTGCACCCATAGAATGCCCACTCTCCAATCTCAGTAACGCTATCGGGAATGGTAATACTTGTCAGCGAGGAGCACTCATCGAATGCCTGCTTTCCAATCTCAGTAACACTGTCGGGAATAGTAATGCCTGTCAGCGAAGCGCATCCCTGGAAAGCATTATCCCCAATCGAAGTAATATTTCCATTAAAAGTGATTATCCCTTTGTCGTCTTCGTAGGTATTAGATAAAATATCGACACCGAAAGCACTTGTGTCGTGCGGTATGACAATACACCCATCGGTCGAAATGTACTGAATTTGGTCACAGTAAGGGACATCAGTGTCCGAAGAATCATCTCCATCATCGGGCTTTTCCCCAGGCTGCTCGGTGTTGGGCTTGTCGTTGGGATTGACGTTGTCATCTCCCTGCTCTTCGCAACCAACCACACAAAGTAGTGCAAGCGTAGTAAGAATGGTAAAAAGTTTCTTCATAGTATTATTATTACTGTTTGGTTAATTTTGCAACTAATTGAGTATTAACAAAATACCCCCTCTGCACCTCGAAAATCGGGAGGAGTATCATATACCCTTATGTTGAACTCGCGTTCACTGTCTATGTAGGTGTTTAATCACACAAATATACATCTTTTCTTCAAAAATGGCGTGGGTTGAGAGATAAAAAACTCCCGACCTTTTTGCAAGGTCGGGAGTTTGGTGTAAGGGGATACGAGGAACGGTTACTCGTAAACCTTAGGAGTGAGTTTGCCTTCAAGAACCCTCTGGGCGTTCATTGCAAGTGCCTCCAACTCGTTCTCGCCGGGCATAACAACCACCTTCGCCATAGGCTCAATCATACTCTTAATATAGCCCACAACATTCTTGTCGTAAGCGATACCGCCAGTGAGAATGACAGCGTCTACCTCGCCTTTCAGCACGGCAATCATCTGACCGATGAACTTACCAACGCCATAAGCCATAGCATCAGCAACCAAGATAGCCTCCTTGTCGCCAGCGTTATAGCGGTTCTCAACCTCGCGCATATCGTTGGTATTGAGGTGAGCCACTACGCCGCCTTTGCCGTTAATCATCTTAGCTACCTCGGCAAGGGTGTATTTGCCGCTCATACACATCTTAGCAAATGCCAAGGCGGGAACGGTACCTGCACGCTCGGGCGAGAAGGGACCCTCGCCGTCCAAAGCGTTATTCACGTCTACAACCAAGCCTTTGCGGTGTGCGCCAATCGAGATGCCACCACCCATATGGGCTACAACAAGGTTCAGCTCCTCGTAGGGTTTGCCAATCTTATCGGCATAGACGCGAGCCACAGCCTTTTGGTTTAGGGCGTGGAAGATGGACTGACGCTCCAAAGCGGGAATGCCCGAGAGGCGTGCCACATCCTGCAACTCATCCACAACAACGGGATCGGCAATGTAAGCACCAACGCCTGCGAGTTTTGCAATCTCGGCAGCCAAAAGTGCGCCCAAGTTCGAGGCGTGCTGACCTGCGGGGCGTTCCTTAATGTCCTCAATCATCTTCTCGTTTACCTCGTAGGTGCCGCTGGGAATGGGTTTCAGCAGACCGCCACGACCAATCACAGCGTCCAAATCGGTCAGGGCAATGCCCGACTGTTTGATAGCATCGAGAATCACATCCCTGCGGAAGTCGAGCTGGTCGAGGATGGTCTTATAGCGACCAATCTCCTCGCTCGAATGGCGCAAAGTGGTCGAGAAAAGCTCCTTATCGTTTTCGAAAACGGCAACCTTAGTCGAAGTCGAACCAGGGTTGATGGTCAAAATTTTATAGGTTTTCTCCATAGTGTTATAAAGATGTGTTTTAGGTGTTTAGACTATTTTGCCGACAAGCAAGCCAAGGCGATGGAGTAGAGTTTGGTCTTGGTCGAATCGCCACGCGAAGTGAGTACACAGGGTGCCGAAGGACCTGCAACCATAGCTGCTAACTCGGCGCCCGCAAACTTCGAGCAAGCTTTGAAGAATACGTTGCCACTCTCGATATTGGGGAAGAGCAAGCAATCTGCATCACCAGCCACAGGACCGGTGAGTTTTTTGATCTTCACGCTCTCAGGGTCAATAGCAACATCGAGTGCAAGGGGACCCTGGAAGAGTGCATTGCCGAGTTCGCCATTCTGACCCATCTCCGACAAGGCAGCAGCCTCCACCGAACTTACAACCTTAGGCAAGAGCTGCTCGCTGGGAGCCAAGAGAGCCACTTTGGGCTGCTCAATACCGAGGTTGTTTGCAATCTCTACAAGGTACTTAGCAATCTGTTTCTTCTGGTCGAGGGTGGGGCAGGGAAGAACTGCTACATCGCTCACTACGAGGAGTTTGTGGTAAGCGGGAACCTCCAAAACGGTAACGTGGCTAAGGGTAGTGCCTGCGGGAAGCAGACCCCACTCTTTGTTTAGTATACCGCGCATATATTTGTCGGTAGGAACAACGCCCTTCATCAGTACATCGTACTCGCCATTGTGAACAGCCTTAACAGCAATCTCCACAGCCTTCACATCCTCGCTTTCGGGGATGATGTGGTATTGAGCCATATCTACGCCCTCTGCCTCGCAGGACTTCTTGATCTCTTCGGGGTCGCCAACCAGAGTAACCTCTGCCAAGCCAGCCTTGATAGCCATATCGGTTGCACCAATCGAGTGGGTGTCCTGACCGTATGCAACAATCATCTTCTTTTTGCCACGAGCCACTGCCGCAGCAACAATCTCTTCCAAATGTTTAATCATAGTCTTAAATAAAAGTGTTTTTAGGTTATTTTTTGAGTTTGCTTACAATGTTGAATGTGTCGGTAGCAATTACGAGCTCTTCGTTGGTGCCGATAACCACAACCTTAACTCTCGAAGTGGGAGCGGAGAGGACTTTGTCCTGACCCTTCACGCCGGCGTTAGCTGCCGAGTCGAACTCGATACCCATAAACTCCATACCTTTGCAGACGTACTCCCTCATCTCGGGACCATTCTCGCCCACACCACCTGTGAATACCAAAAGGTCGATGCCACCCATAGCAGCTGCATAGGAGCCAACGTACTTCTTCACGCGGTAGAAATATGCCTCCTCGGCATCAATAACAGTCTGATTACCAGCCTCGGCAGCAGCCCTAATATCGCGCATATCAGATGATAGACCGCCCGAAAGTCCATAGATACCCGACTCCTTGTTGATGAGGCTCCAAATCTCCTCCATCGACTTACCCTCTTTGGTGTGGATGAAGTTGAGAACACCAGCATCAATCGAGCCACAACGAGTACCCATAATAACGCCATCTACGGGAGTAAGACCCATAGAGGTATCTACACTCTTGCCATTCATCACAGCCGTAACCGAGCCACCATTGCCGATGTGGCAGGTAACGATTTTGGATTTCTCGAAGTCTAAGCCGACCATCTTAGCAGCCTGCTCGGCAACAAAGCGGTGGCTGGTGCCGTGGAAGCCGTATGCACGCACCCTATACTCGTCATAGTAGCGGCGAGGAATACCATAGAGGAACGCCTTGGCGGGCATCGTCTGGTGGAATGCGGTGTCGAAGTTAGCCACCTGAGGAACACCTGGGAGGAGTTCATTGATGGCGTAGATTCCTTTGAGGTTGGCGGGTATGTGCAGGGGAGCCAAATCCACGCAACCCTCCACCATCTCCATAACAGCCTCGTTGATGAGAGTACTCTCTTTGAACTGCTCGCCACCGTGTACAACCCTATGACCTACTGCATCCAACTCTTCGAGCGAAGCAATAACGCCACTCTCGGGGTGGGTGATCGCCTTGATGATGAGGTCGATACCCACAGTGTGGTCGGGAATGTCGCACACCATCTTTACGGGTTCCTTGCCTGTGGGTTTGTGAGTGATAACGCCATTTTCGATACCGATACGCTCTACAAGACCCTTTGCCAAGAGCGTGTTGTCGCTCTCGGTCATCTCAATTACCTGATACTTAATCGAACTGCTACCGCAGTTAAGAACAAGAATTACCATAGTGTTTTTATATAATTTTGAATTTTGAATTATGCATTTTGAATTCTATTGGTATTTGTAGCCCACGCCTTTGATGGTTACGATATGGTCCTCGCCAATCTTGGTGCGCAACTTACGAATATGTACGTCTATTGTGCGGTCGCCAACAATCACTTCGCTACCCCAAACCGAAGCGTAGATCTCCTCGCGCGAGAAGACCTTGTGGGGCTTTGAAAAGAGTAGGGCCAACAGCTGGAACTCCTTGCGTGGCAGCACAAGTTCTCTGCCATTTTTGATTACCACAAAACGCTCCTTGTCGATGGAAATGGTGTCGTTGGACGTGCTCTCGCCACTATTTGCTCCCTCTTCGCTACCGCCCTCGCCACGTTTGAGGATGGCTTTGAGTCGGCTGACCAAAAGGCGAGGGTGGATGGGCTTGGTGATGTAGTCATCAGCACCGAGGTCAAAACCCTGCAACTGTGACTCGTCTTCGCCTCGCGCCGAGAGGAAAACAATTAGGCAACCGGCAAGTTCGGGTATCTCTTTCAGATGGCGACAAGTCTGCATACCATCCATTTCGGGCATCATCACATCGAGCAAAATGAGGTGCGGAAGGAACTCTTTCGCCCTCTCTATTGCCAAAAGTCCGTTGGAGGCAGTACTGACCTCGAAACCCTCGCGCGTGAGGTTGTAGCCCACAAATTCGAGAATGTCGGGTTCATCATCTACAAGCAGAATGCGGTAACTCATAGTCTTTGGGTGGTATTAATCGTTTCAACCCCGAAAGGTAGTACTTTTTGCCGAGACTTCCTACAAAAAGATACCATATTTGTTTTAGGGGGTAAAATTTATTGCTTGGTGGTTGGAAAGTCGGGTAAAATGCCCTACATTTGTAGGTTATCTGTGTGGTTGTAAGACCATACGGAGAAGTGAAACGTAAAAATTACTTTTTATGACTACCGAAAAAATGAATTCTGTTCCTGAGGAACAAGTCGGCGTTGCCGAAGATGCGAAAATGGTTACTACCGAAGAGAGTGCTGTGCAAGCAGAGGGCTCTGGCGTTGAGAATGAAGAGATTACCCCCGCTGTGGAGGAGGTTAGCTTCGAAGAAGAGGATGCGGCATTGGCTGCTGAGGCTCCCGAATTTAAGCTCGAAAATGACGAGATGGTCGAGGAAGAAGCAGAGGTTAATGACAAACTTGCAGCTTCGCTTGCTGTGGTGGGCAAGATGAATAAGTCGGAGCTTGTGGAGTACTTTGCGGGTATCTTGGAAGAGAAACCTGTGCAGACTCTGCGCTATGAGGTGGAGGCTGTGAAGGTGTCTTTCTACAAGAAACATCGTGCCGAAGTAGAGGATGCGAAGAGGATTTTTGTTGAGCAGGGCGGCTCGGCAGAGGAGTTTACTCCCGCTGTGGATGCCGAAGAGGTAAGGCTCAAAGAGTATTTTGCTATCTATCGCGCCAAACGCGAGGAGTATATGGCTGGGCTCGAAAAGAGCAAAGAGGAGAACCTTAGGGTAAAACTCCAAATTATTGAGGAGTTGAAAGCTCTTGTTGCTGCGGGCGAGACTGTGGGACAGACTTTCCAGACTTTCAGGGCATTGCAGCAGCGTTGGAAAGAGGCTGGTGCTGTGCCTCAGGCAAATGTTAAGGAGGTGTGGGAGACCTACAACCTCCACGTTGAGAATTTCTACGATTTTGTGAAGATAAACAAGGAGTTGCGCGACTTGGACTTGCAACGCAACTTGGAGTCTAAGACAGCACTCTGCGAGGTTGCCGAGGCTTTGGCAGGCGAAGAGTCGGTTGTTGTGGCTTTCCGCAAGTTACAGGACTTGCACGAGCAGTGGAGGGAGATAGGTCCCGTTGCTCGTGAGCAGAAAGACGCTATTTGGGAGCGTTTCAAAGAGGCCTCTTCGCGCATCAACCGCCGCCATCAGGAGTACTTCGAGGGTATCAAGGAGGAGCAGAAGAAAAACCTCGCGCTGAAAACAGAACTGTGTGAGAAGGCAGAGGAACTATCCACCGAGATGCTTACCACCCGAAAGGAGTGGAACAAGGCTTCCGAAAGACTCATTGAGATACAGAAAGTATGGAAAACCATAGGTTTTGCTCCCAAGAAGGACAATGCCAAGATATATGAACGCTTCCGTGCGGCTTGCGATAAGTTTTTCGAGCTTAAACGCTCGTTCTACGAGGGTGTTAAGACCGAAATGGAGCACAATCTGCAATTGAAAGTGGAGATCTGCGAGGCTGCTGAGGCTATTCAGGATAGCGAGCAGTGGAAGAAGAGTGCAGACGAGCTCATTGAGTTGCAGAAGCGCTGGAAAGAGATAGGTCCCGTTTCGCGCCGCCATTCGGACGCTGTGTGGAAACGCTTCCGTGCGGCTTGTGACCACTTCTTTGCACGCAAGAGTGCGCATTTCGCGGGTGTGGATGCTGAACACGCTGCCAACCTCGAAAAGAAAAATGCCCTTTTGGCAGAGATTGAACAGTTCGATATTACGGGTGGTTCGATTGAGGATATTAAGGAGTTCCAGAGGCGTTGGAGCGAGATCGGCTATGTGCCTATTAAGGAGAAAGATGCTTTGCAGAAACGCTATCGTGCAGCTATTGACAAACTCTTTGCAACACTCAGGGGTGGTGACCGTGAGCGTAGGGCTGAGAATTTCAGAAATAAACTGAGCTCTATGAAGGGCAATGGAGGTAAGTTGCGTAGCGAGCGTGATAGGCTCTACAATAAGGTTAAACAACTCGAAGCAGACATTGCTACTTTGGAGAACAACATCGGTTTCTTCTCGCGCTCGAAGGGTGCTGAGGCACTCATACGCGATGTGGAGAATAAAATTGAGCGTGCAAAGCAGGAGATGGCTGATACCATCGAGAAGATTAATCTTATCGACAGCGAACAAGAGTAGTATTCAAATAAAGGGAGTTAAGAGATATGTTTAACAACGAAACCAAAACCACTAAGTATGTGTTTGTGACGGGCGGTGTTGCATCGTCACTTGGCAAAGGTATCATCTCGGCATCGCTTGCACGTCTGTTGCAGGGTAGGGGCTATTCTGTAACCATTCAGAAGCTGGACCCCTATATCAACATAGACCCAGGTACGCTCAACCCCTACGAGCACGGTGAGTGCTATGTTACGGAGGATGGCGCCGAGACCGACCTCGACCTTGGTCACTACGAGCGTTTCACGGCTATTCCTACCTCACAGGCCAACAACGTAACTACGGGTAAAATCTACCAGAGCGTTATTAATAAGGAGCGCAGGGGCGACTTCTTGGGTAAGACAGTGCAGGTTATCCCTCATATCACAGACGAAATTAAACGCCGCATCGTATTGCTTGGCAAGAAAGGTGGTTATGATGTTGTGATTACCGAGATTGGTGGCACTGTTGGTGATATTGAATCGTTGCCTTTTATTGAGGCAGTGCGCCAATTGCGCTACGAATTGGGTTGGGGAAATACTATGGTGCTCCATTTGACGTTAGTACCCTATATGAGGGCTTCGGGCGAGTTGAAAACCAAACCTACCCAGCACTCTGTAAAACAGCTCTTGGAGAATGGCTTGCAGCCCGATGTGCTCGTTTTGCGCTCGGATGTGGAGCTCGGTCAAGAGTTGCGTAAGAAAGTTGCTTTGTTCTGCAATGTGTCGCCTAATGCGGTTGTGGAGTCTATTGATGTTCCCACAATCTATGAGGTGCCACTGAGGATGCAGGCCCAGAAATTGGACGAGGTTGTACTCGAAAAACTCCACCTTCCCTACGATGGCGAGAGCGATATGGCTACTTGGAGGGAGTTTGTAGAGAAGGTTAAAAACCCCAAAGATAGGGTTAATATCGCGCTGGTTGGTAAATATACCGCACTGCCCGATGCCTACAAATCGATAGTTGAAGCATTTGTTCACGCTGGTGCGGTTAATGACGTGAAAGTCAAGGTGGAATACATCAATGCTGAAAAGGTTAGTGATGACACCGCAGCGGAAATTCTTGGAGGTTGGGATGGTATCTTGGTTGCTCCTGGTTTCGGTCATCGTGGCTTGGAGGGTAAAATTGCAGCAGTGAAGTATGCACGCGAGAATAAGGTGCCCTTTATGGGTATCTGCCTTGGTATGCAGTGCGCAGTTATTGAGTTTGCTCGCAATGTGCTCGGCTATAAAGATGCTACTTCAACCGAGATGGAGGTGCCTACCGAACATCCCGTTATCGACCTTATGGAGGGACAGAAGAATGTTACCGATAAGGGTGGCACGATGCGTTTGGGTGCATATCCTTGCCGCGTGAAGAGAGATTCGCACCTCTACGATGCATACGGTCAGGAGGTAATCTATGAGCGTCACCGCCACCGCTACGAGTTCAACAACCACTTCCTCGCCGACTTTGAGGCTGCTGGTATGGTTGCTACGGGCGTAAATCCCGAAACAGGACTTGTGGAGGCTGTGGAGGTTAAGGAGCATCCTTGGTTTGTGGGTGTGCAGTTCCATCCTGAGTATAAGAGCAATGTGAAATATCCACACCCATTGTTTGTGGGCTTTGTGGCTGCTGCACTCAAAAATCGCAAATAATTGAAACTTAAATAGAAAGAAAAGAAAATACGAAATGGACAAAAAAAGTGTTATAGGCTTTGTGCTTATGGGCCTGATTCTCTTTGGATATAGTTGGTACCAGGGAGAGCAGGCAGAAAAGCAACGAGAGGCCTATTTGGCTGCTCAGAGGGAGCAGTTTGTGGCAGACTCTATCGATAGAGCCGAGCACCCTGAGAAGTACCTCCACGAGGTAGTAGAGAAGTATCAAGACGAGGCAAAGCAGGAAGAGGTTATTGCTGCTTATCAACAGCAGTCTCAGAAACGCTTGGAGAGTGAGCTTTCGCGCAACTTTGGCGAACAGATGGTTGGTGCGCTCAGTGGCGTGGAGCAGTTCTACACATTGGAGAACGATGTGATAAAGATGACCATCTCTTCGCTCGGTGGTAAGGTGTCGGATGTTGAACTGAAAGAGTATACCAAATATGCCGAGGAGGGCGATGGCGAGCCTATCCATATGTTTGACCCTGAGAGTGCGAAGTTCGACTTGGGCTTCTATATGCGTAGGGGCTACAACGAGTCGAAGGTTAATACCGAGTCGTTCTACTTTACGACCGATGGCGTGGAAAGCGCAGTAGATAATGAAGGTCAAAGCATCCAGCGACTTGCGATGCGTCTGCCTATTGACGAGCAGTCGGCTTTGGAATTTGTCTACACAATGCACCAGGGCGACTATATGGTTGATTTCGATGTGAAGTTTGTGGGTATGGCAGAGTGGATGCGCAACGCCACATCGTTTGATGTGACTTGGAACAACACCTCCTACCAAAACGAGCGCGGCTACAAGAACGAGAATATGTACACCACCATCTCCTACCTCTTCCCAGAGGAGCGCAAGGTGGAGAAATTGCCCTTTGCTGAGGTGGGTAAGCGTGGCAATGGTAGTCGTAGTGAGACTATTCAGACCGAGTTTGAGTGGTTTGCATTCCAGCAACAGTTCTTCTCTTCGATTATGATTGCGCCCGATGGATTTAGCAATGGCGAGGTGGGCTTCGATACCTACAAACCTGGTAGTGGCTACATCAAGGACTTCAAGGCAAGCGTCAGTGTACCTTTCGACAGCGAGAAGAGCACCTATAACTTTAAGTTCTACTATGGTCCCAACAAGTACTCGCTTTTGAAAGAGTACGATCTCGGTTTGGAGAAGCTTGTGCAACTCGGTGGTAGGCTCGTAAGTTGGGTAAATAGGTGGATTGTAATTCCCGTATTCGATCTTCTGAGCCGTTTTATCGGTAGTTACGGTCTTATCATTCTTTTGCTTACAATCTTTATCAAATTGCTCATCTTCCCCTTGACCTATAAGTCATTTATGTCGTCTGCCAAGATGAGGGCGATTCGTCCCGAGATAGCAGCCATTCAGGCTAAATATCCCAAGGCTCAGACCGACCAGAACGAGATGATGAAGAGCCAGCAGGCAACAATGGAACTCTATAAGAAATATGGCGTTAGTCCTATGGGTGGCTGTCTGCCTATGCTGATTCAGTTCCCCGTGCTGATTGCGATGTTCCGCTTCTTCCCCACGGCTATTGAGCTAAGGGGTGAGAGTTTCCTCTGGATGAAGGACCTCTCGACCTACGATAGTGTCTTGAACTTGCCCTTCAACATTCCTTGGTATGGCGACCACGTTAGCCTTATGGCACTCATTATGGCTCTTACCTTGTTCTTCTACACAAAGATGACCTACAAGGAGCAGGAGCAGGCTACCGCAGCACCCGGTATGGCTGGTATGAAGTTTATGATGCTCTACTTCACACCTATTATGATGCTGATGTGGATGAATAACTACGCCAGCGGCTTGTGCTACTACTACTTCGTATCACAGATGCTGACTATCATCCAGAACTTCGCATTCCGCTATGGTATCAGCGAGGAAAAACTGCGTGCTAAGATGCTCGCCAAGGCAAAAGCCAATGGCGGCAAGAAGCAGAAGAGCAAATGGCAGTTGCGCCTTGAAGAGGCTCAGCGTCAGCAAGAGGCTATGATGAAGGAGCAGCAGCGTAAGCAGTATCGCTCCAAACATTAAAAAACGCATATAAGCGGCGTCTTTGGCGTTGCACAGCGATAAATCCCCTCCTCATTTACGAAGAGTAAACTGCGGAGGGGATTTTCTTGTGCGCCTAAAATACGCTCCTTCTTTTGGCACAAAAATCCCTCCGTTCTCTGCGTTTTTTGTCTAACGTTGAGAGTCTATAATGAGAGATATGGGAGTTATGGGAAAACTCTCAACTTTCAATTGACCAGCCTTTGGCTGCTCTAAAATGCTCCCGCTCGGCATAGTGCACAAGTGCCCTCTGCCCTCGCTTACTCGCATTTGCCTTAATTGACCAGCCTTCGGCTGCTCTAAAATGCTCCCGCTCGGCATAGTGCACAAGTGCCCTCTGCACTCGCTTACTCGCATTTGCCTCAATTGACCAGCCTTCGGCTGCTCTAAAATGCTCCCGCTCGGCATAGTGCACAAGTGCCCTCTGCACTCGCTTACTCGCA
>JAFTUI010000015.1 GCA_017466345.1 Tidjanibacter sp.
AAATTCCTTGTCGGGGAAGTTCCGACCTGCACGAATGGTGTAACGATCTGGACACTGTCTCAACCGTGAGCTCGGTGAAATTGTAGTCCCGGTGAAGATGCCGGGTACCCGCAACGGGACGAAAAGACCCCGTGAACCTTTACTGCAGCTTAACGCTGAATTTGGGTACATAATGTGTAGGATAGGCAGGAGACTGCGAAGCGGGCACGCCAGTGTTCGTGGAGTCGCCGTTGAAATACTGCCCTTTGTGTATTTGGATTCTAACCCTGCGAAGGGGACACCGTTTGGTGGGTAGTTTGACTGGGGTGGTCGCCTCCAAAAGCGTAACGGAGGCTTCCCAAGGTGCCCTCAGCACGAATGGTAACCGTGCGTAGAGTGCAATAGCATAAGGGCGCTTGACTGCGAGACATACAAGTCGAACAGGTACGAAAGTAGGGTATAGTGATCCGGTGGTTCTGTGTGGACTGGCCATCGCTCAAAGGATAAAAGGTACTCCGGGGATAACAGGCTGATCGCCGCCAAGAGCTCATATCGACGCGGCGGTTTGGCACCTCGATGTCGGCTCGTCACATCCTGGGGCTGGAGAAGTTACCATGGGTTCTGCTGTTCGCCGATTAAAGTGGCACGCGAGCTGGGTTCAGAACGTCGTGAGACAGTTCGGTCTCTATCTGTTGTGGGCGTTGGAAATTTGAGGGAACCTGACTTTAGTACGAGAGGACCGAGTTGGACGAACCTCTGGTGTATCGGTTATGCCGCCAGGTGTATTGCCGAGTAACCACGTTCGGTGAGGATAAGTGCTGAAAGCATCTAAGCACGAAGCCAATCCCAAGATAAGATTTCCCTTGAGGGTCGTAGGAGACTACTACGTTGATAGGCTACAGGTGTAAAGTCAGTGATGGCAAAGCCGAGTAGTACTAATTACCCGAAAGGCTTTTTTTGAAGAACTTTTTCTCATTCCTTAGTGTTGATGAACGCGATATACTGCTTAAATAAAGTAGATAAGATTAAGGTGGTAATAGCAGCGAGGTCCCACCTCTTCCCATTCCGAACAGAGAAGTTAAGCTCGCTAACGCCGATGGTACTGCATTTAGTTGTGGGAGAGTAGGTAGCCGCCACCAATATATACAACCCCTCCAAACCTCCCCTTGATAGGGGAGGCTTGTCGCTCCGCTCCGATGACCGTTCCGAAAAGGGTCGGTCTTTTTTTGAGTTATACGTTATGGTGGAGAGTTTGCTAAGGAATTCCTGCACTCGGAGTGCCCGAAGGCACCTTAAAGAGGCGTGCTACCAATAGTAGCCGCCATTTGTTGTGTTACCTATCCCCCTGTTGCAGGGGGTAAATGGTGCAGGGGTGACAGGGGTTGCAGGGGTTGCAGGGGTGACAAGAGTTTAAGGAGTTTAAGGGCTTTAATGACCTTAATGACCTTAATGACCTTAGTCTCCTTAATTTCTCTAACCTCCCTAATTTCCCTCTCTGGGTTGGTGGTAGGTTGTCCCCAAGTTGTCGAGTGGTGGATGAAATTTGGGCGATTGAGAAAATTATTCTATATTTGTTGTGGTCTGTCGGGAGGATTATATATCTCGGTGGAGTAAGAGTTACTACTACTTTTCTAACAGCAGCATTTATGGTTTCAAGCGACAATCATACTATTGGTTTTGAACCGCTATTATGCGACAGTCCTAAGATTCTTGTTTTGGGGTCGTTGCCGGGTGTGGAGTCAATAACTCGCAACGAGTATTATTATTCCAACTCCAACCGACTTTGGAAGGTGTTGTCGGCTGTAATGGGCGAGGAACGAGTGCCCGAAGCATATGGTCAGAAAAAGGCAATGCTTGCCAAGAATCATATTGCGCTGTGGGACTACTACAAGTCAGCAGAGAGGAAAGGTAGTGAGGATAAGAACATACGCAACCCACAGCCCAACGATATTGCATCTTTTTTGCGCCAATATCCCACAATCACGACCATTGCGGTTAACGGTTTCGGCAAGTATAAGAAATTTGGCAAACAACTGCAAAAGCAGGTCAATGATAGTGGTTTCGGTGGACAAATTAGGGTTCTTAGGCTACCCGAAACGAGTGGCGTGAACCAAAATCACGGTTGGGGAGATGTGAACAATTTGATAAAAGAGTGGAATCAAATAATTGAAAAGTAGTATGGCAGTGGACAAAGATCTTTGGCTTGTGGTGAACGAGTCCGAAATTCTTGACAAGATGAGTAAGTCGATAGAAGAGGATCCCTCTCGGATTATCACGGAGCGTGAGGATTTGGAGTACCTCTTGAATTCGATACATAGGGATGTGCTCATTCTTGAACTGCGCTATCAGAGAGGCTCCATCGGTGCAGAAACTATGGCGCAAGTGAATGTCGAAGCGATAATTAATGCGATGAAATCGAAAATTGCAGACCTCAAAATGCGCTGTAACATAGTCGCCATTGACAACTCGCCAGCAGGCAAGTAGAAGGCTATGGCAGACAAACAACAAGGAGATATGGATTTACATATCTCCTTGTTGTTTATTATTTTAGTACCCAATCTCCTCGAAAAAGTCCAATAGCAGGTCGCCCACGCGGGTGGAGTGGTAGATGTAGGAGCCGTGGTCGGCATTGGGGACGATGAGCGTTTTGCCCTGTGGGATATTCTCGCCAATCAGGTGGGTGTGTTCGGGGCGTATGAGGTCACCATCGCCCGCCATAATCAGTGCAGGGCACCCGATACCTTGCATATCCTCCACTGTCATTGTGGGCTCGTTCATCATCATAACATTCAGTGGGTTGGGGTTCTCTTGTGCAAAAAATCCCGCCTCAAATTCGGGCACTAATGCACCCCTTACAAATATGTTGGCACCTCCCGTAGCAATAGCCCCCAGAGTGCCGGGGTACATAACCTCCGTCATCAGTGCCACGATGCCACCATCGCTGAAACCGAACACCGCAGGTTGTTCCAATCCCTTGGCGGTGATAAACTCGTGCAGGTCGGTAGCCATATCGTGGTAGTGATACTCGGCAAGTGGGGTATTACTGCCCTGACCGCGTGAGTCGAGGGCGTAGACAAGGTATCCCGCTTGTGCCAATTGGCGAGTGGAGGTCTCCATATCGTTGTGGCTGCCGCCATTGCCGTGGAGTAGTATGACGGGCTTACCTCTGCCCTCGGCAGCGTAGAATAGTTCCACATCGCCCGCATCGAAGGTGTCGGTATAGCTAACATATCTCTCGCCACAGCACGAAGTAAGGGCGAGCGAGAGGGTGGCGGTTGCCACTATAAGGGTGTGTTTGAGTGTCATATTGCGTGTCGGTTGTGGTATTAATAGTCAAACGAAGAGCCGCCCACAAACTCCCTCAGTATGGAGGTGGGGGGTATCTCGCCCTCATCAAGGAGCGAAAAGTTGTCAATAAAGCGAAGTAGTCTTACAGCCTCGCCATAGACCTCCTCGGTGTCGGGTACGCTCATCAAGAGGGGTACAACGTGGCGTTTGAGCACAGGAAGTTCGTAGAGAAGCGAGGAGTTGAACATCACATCGGCATTCTCCTGATAGGGGAAGATGTATTTCTCCTCGCCACGGCGCACACTCTGCCAGCGTTTGAGCGTTGCCTCTGCCGAAGTGCCACGATAGGCGTTGTCGCGCACCATACGGCGTATGAGTCTGTTGTCGGTGGTGTGGATGCGCGAGAGGTCGTCCATAGAGATGGATGTGAGGCACGAGATGTAGACCTTGAACTTCTTGTTCTCGGCAATCTGTGCGGTCAGTTTGGGATTTAGGGCGTGGATACCCTCCACGATGAGAACGGAACGCTCATTGAGTTGCAGGGGCTTGTCGTGCCACTGTCGGCGACCCGTTATGAAGTCGTAGCGTGGTATATCAACCTTCTCGCCCGCAAAGAGGCGATTGAGGTGGTCGTTGAAGGTTGCAATGTCGAGTGCATCGATGGTCTCGAAGTCATAATCTCCGTTCTCGTCACGAGGGGTGTCCTCCCTATCCAAAAAATAGTCATCAAGCGAAATCATCGTAGGTTGCAGACCGAGGATGCGGAGTTGGATGCCCAAACGTTTCGAGAAGGTGGTCTTGCCACTCGAAGAGGGACCGCTGACGAGCACCACGCCCGCACCCTCTGTACGGTGTGCTTCGGCAATGCGGTCGGCAATACCTGCGAGTTTCTTCTCGTGGAGTGCCTCGGCAATCTTCACAAGGTCGCCACCATCGCCCTCGGCAATTTTGCGGTTGAGCTGTCCGATGTTGGCAACGCCCATAATGTCGCCCCACTCCTTGTACTCGCGGAAGATGTCGAACATCTTGTCCTGCGGTATCATAGGCTCGAAGCTGTCGGGCTCACGGCGCGAGGGTACGGCAATGTAGATGCCATCGTAGTATACCCTCAGGTCGTAGAGGTGTATGTAGCGTGTGGAGGGTGCCAGAGCACCATAGAAGTAGCCCGCCAGGTCGTCCAGCGTGTAGAAGGTGACGTAGAGATGGGGGCGCGAGGAGATAATATCCACCTTATCCTCAAAGCCGAGCTTACGGTATATTTCCAAAACCTCGTCTTTGAGCATCTTGTGTCGCACGATGGGCATATCGGCAGCGATAATCTCATCGAGCCTTGCCTTTATGGCTGCCACCATCGCAGGCGAGGAGGGCATACCCTCAATCTCGCAATAGAAACCGCGCGATACGGAGTGCGTGATGCGGAAGCGACAACCGGGGTAGAGGTCCCTCACAGCCTTGTGGAGAGCCAAAAAGAGGGTGCGCTGATAGACTCTCTGTCCCTCGAAGTGGGTGATGTCTATGAAGCGTACACTTGCAGGCTCGCCAATGCGGGCGTCAAGTTCGCGGATGGAGTTGTTGACATAGGCGGCAAGGAATGGCTGTCCGCTTGGGCTGCGAAGTCCCTGGGCAATCTCGCCCAGAGTTGTACCCCACTCCACCTCCATTGTGGAGCCGAGGTTCTCGCATACAATTTTGACCTTATTCGAATTCATATTTCTCATTGGAAGTTGATGTTCTCCTCTGTAAAGTTACAAAAAAACTTTGTACTTTTGTAGTACAAAAACGCAAAAGCGAAGAATTTAATTATGAAACAGACAAAATTAGCCCTTCTGATGCTCGGTATGATGCTCTCGGCACTATCGTGCACACCCCGCGAGGAGAACCTCATCATTATCTCCACAAGCGACATACACTCCAAACTCGATATGCTGCCACGCCTGGCAACACTCATTGACGAGGCACACGCTCAGGATACCGCAAGAGTCTTTGTGGTGGATGCGGGCGACAGGTGGACAGGTAACCCCTATGTGGATATGGCTTCCAATGTGGGACGCCCCATTATCGAGCAGATGAATCGCCTCGGATATGACGTGGCAACCTTCGGCAACCACGAATTCGATATGGGACTCGACACGCTCCAAAAGCGTGTGGAGGATGCCACCTTCGACCTCGTTTTGGCTAATATCGACACCAAAGAGAGCCCTCTCTGCCAGCCCAAGCCCTACGTCATCAAGCGTGCAGGGGGCGTGAAGGTGGGCTTCCTGGGTATTATCACCAACTATGCCAACGGACATCCCGATGGTAAGGATAGGATTTTTGAGGGTACGGAGTTCTTCTCGCCCGAATGGACCGCCGAGCGTTATGGCAGGGAACTAAGGGAGAAGTGTGATGTTATGGTTCTGCTCTCGCACTGCGGTCTGGACCGCGACACCACCAACCTCGCCACTTCGTTCCCCTATGCCGACCTCATTGTGAGCGGTCATACGCACGAAACCTACTCAGGTAAGGTGGGCGATGTTATGGTGGTGCAGGGCAACAACAAACTGCGTGCTGTGGGACTTACAACCATCAAACTGCTCGATGGCGAGATTGTGGCACTCAACTCTCGCTACATAACCCTCCCCGAGGAGGGCAAAGAGAGCGTGGCGGAGGAGATAGAGGAGTATAAGAAGGATCCCTATCTCAACCAGAGCGTGGGCACCCTTACTGCCGAGGCTACCAAGATGGGTTTGGCTCAGATGATGGCAGACGAGGGGCGCAAGGTGGCAGGTACCGACCTGGCTTTCTACCACATTGGTGGCACACGCATTGCCTCACTTGCGGAGGGCAATGTGCGCCGCGCCGATATCTACGAGTTGGAGCCTTTTAGCAGCAACCTTGTGATTACCGAGATGACTCTCGAAGAGATAGAGGAGATGATTATCAACAAGTTCAACGATACGACCAACTACAAAGAGTCGCACCGAGTGGATTTGATACCTTCGGGATTGACCTACACTATCCATACCGACTCGAAAGGCGATGCAGTGCGTGTGCGCTTCCGCCCCGAGGAGAGAAAGAGAGTCTATACGGTGGCGATGTCGAACTATGTCTATGAGAATAAGACCTACAACTACACCCGCCGCCCTGAGGTGGGGCGCACTCCGCTTGTGACCTCCTACCTCTTCGACCGACTCGCCGAGGGAGCCTACACACCCGACAATACCCCTCGTGGAGAGATTAAGTAGTACCTATAATCATATATTGAGAAACCCGCATACTTACCGTAAGTTGCGGGTTTCGTTTTGTGGTGAGAAGGGGCTTAGGAGTGCAAAAAGTCATTTTTTTGTTTGTTTTTCAGTTTATTGTCAATATCTTTGCGCGGTTTTTCAAAAACGTAACTACAATAGTGACATTGCACTAATATAAATTAATGAGAGATATGAATGAATATGTAGCCCCAGAAATCTTGGTAAGCGAGATTGTAGTAGAAGCGGGTATCGCAATTTCAGAGGTAACTGCCACCTCGGATTTCGGATTTACAGAGTACGAAGAGGTGGATATGTAGTAACAAAGAATGGACGCAAAGAGAGAAAAACTTATGAAAAAGCTTTACAGATATACAGCCGCTGCTATGCTCGCGTTGGGTATGGTGGCTTGTACCGAGGGTATAGAGAATACGCTCGATTTTGGTAATGGTACCACAAAGAGTGGCTATAAATTGACCATCGCAACCACTGTGGATAGCAAGTCGCGTGCTGAGTTCAGCCAGAGCGACCTGAAAACCCTCTCGTGGGAGGCAGGCGATGCTTTGGGTCTTTTCATCCACGATGAAGCGACCGAGGCTCACGTTGCTACCAACGTGAGGATGAACTTTGTGGAGAATTCGCAGTTTAGCGGTACTATCTCCGCAAATCCCGACAATCGCACCTCGGAGTGGCATATGTTTGCATACTTCCCCTACAATAGCACCGCAGTTGATAGCGAGTCTTATCACGAGGGTTCGTGGCTCGTTAAGCACGCCAGCCGCCAGACTCAGATTGACGCTCACCACAGCAACTACGACAGCTATGCATTCTTCTCTTCGAGCGACAATGTGATGTGGAGAGTTGGCGAGGCTGCGCCCACTGTTACTCTGAAAGACCGCACCGCAGCACTCCGTTTCCTCATCAAGGCGGGCGAAGGTGTGCCTACCGACCTCGCGATTGAGAACCTCGAAGAGGTGGATATTTTCGTGATGAAGAGCAGCGACTTCGAAACAAAAGGCATAAGAGCAGTTAGCGAGAGCGATGGTATTGTACCCCTGTCGGGTCACCTCTCGTTCAACCACGTAACGGGCGAATACACCCCCATCACCGGCGAGAGCCGCAACTATATTGAGGTGGACTTCCTCGGCGCAAGTACTCGTGTAGACGCTGTCCCCTTCGACATCAAAATTACCGAAGACAATAGTACCTATGTTTGGGCAGTTGTACCCTCCTTTACATTGGGTGCTGACGAGGTGTTGGTGGCTATCTTCAACACTGCATCCTACAAGGTGGTCTATGCATACGAGAAAGAGGGCGGTTTTGAGTTCGTTTCTAACAAACTCTACAACTTCAAAAATGTGGTTGCCGAGAGTAGCAACATCGTAAGCAACGATCCCATCATTCACACCAACGACTATATCTTGGGTGCAAGCGCAACGGCAACTACCACCGGCGCAAACAACAGCACCATCACATATAACTATCCCACCAGCATTATCCTCACTATGGAGGCTGACCTTCCCATCCACTTGGATGGCTTCGAGAAGGAGAATATGACATATTACATCCGCTACGGATATTGCGACTACTGTGGTGCCGATGGCGCTGTTAGCCACAATGGTCTGGATGTTCCTTATAGCGAGGCTGTGGAGGAGACCGTATCGTGGGCTCACGAGCTGAACGAGATAGAGGGCACCTCTTACTCCACCAACTACGGTGATCTTACAGAGAAAGAGGGTGGTACCTATCGTCTCAGTTTCAGGCAGGAGTTGTCGGACATCGACTTCCTCAAAGATGCATTCAATGGCTCGCACGACCCCGTATATCAGGCTTATGCAGTCTATGATAATGGTACGGATGAGCCTACAACCTACTATGGTCACGTTGTGCACATCGATATGGCACCCTTCATCTCGGATATTATCTATGATGATTACGATGAGAGCGACTACTCCAAAACACCTTTCGTGTTGAGCAATGGTCAGTTTAAGTTGAATGTGCCCAGCGCATACATCTTCAACGGTACTGCTCCCGCACCATACTATTGGGTAAATACTACCTCTTCGTTGCGCATCTATCGTTGCGATGTGTCGAGCTGCGTGAATAGCGATGGCTCTCTCACCACCGCCAACTTGGAGGAGGCAGTAGCTGCCAATGCCGAGACTGTCGTGTCGTTGCCCCGACTCCAAAACCTGCCCGGTGGCTACGAGGGCTTCTATCACGACATCAATACCAATGGCGATGGTTACATCCGTTATCGCCAGGCAGGTGGCTCGGAGTTGGATTTGGCTTCCAACGACTACGATGACTACAATGGCGCATACCGTTTTGTGATGCAGGCTTACGATGCAAGCACAATGCAGTTGGTATGGATTCGCTCGGAGTACTTCCGTCTGTGCGATATGAAAAAGGCTGCACAATAACAGAGGGCGCTGACAAAAAGCATAAGTAAAGAGAAGCGAAATTCGGAATTCCGAGTTTCGCTTCTCTTTTTGTTGGTGCCACACCCTGTGGGTGGCGAAAGATGATAGTCTACATAGGACTATGCGAAGCCGCCACCACCCATAGGATTGTTATGAGAGTTCTTCGAGAGGTTAATCTGTCCGAAGTTGCGCTCGTAGCGAGCCACATTCTCCTGCAAGGAGAGCAACAGCTTCTTGGCGTGTTCGGGAGTGAGTATAATGCGGCTCTTCACTTTTGCCTTCTGCAAGCCGGGGAGCATTGCCGCAAAGTCCAAGATGAACTCCGATGCAGAGTGGGCAATGATTGCAAGGTTGGAGTACTGACCCTGAGCCACTTCGGGCGAGAGTTCAAATTCGAGTTTGTGTTGGTTGTTTTGTTCGTTTGCCATAGTTGTTATGTTTTTATAGTTGTTACTCTTCTGCCGAAAGGAGCTCGATGGCGTGCTCCCTATCAAGCGCAATCTGCTCAATGAGCTCCTCGCGCGAGGGGAACTTGCGCTCGGGGCGTAGGTGGTAGAGTAGGCGGAGGGTAATATCCCTACCGTAGAGGTCGCCCTCGAAGCCGATGATGTGAGCCTCTATACGCCTTGCACCCTGCGCCACCACCGAAGGGCTATAACCGATGTTGATGACACTCTGGTACTCCTTGCCGCCAATCTCCACAACGCCAGCCCACACGCCATCCTCTACCGAGGGCAGCGCGTGTTGGGGCACAATGTTGGCAGTAGGGAAGCCAAACCCCTTACCTAAACCATTTCCGTAGGTCACGCGACCTACTATTTTTATATTCTGACGGTTGGTTTTCAACTTTTGTTGTTGTCCTTATTGTAAAAAATTTGTAACTTGCGCCAAATATACGCATTTTTTATGGAAGAGATTGTTCATCCCAAAGGTAAAATTTACTACTCTATGGGCGAGGTGTGTGAACTCTTTGGAGTTAATGCCTCGCTGCTGAGGTTCTGGGAGTCGGAATTCCCTATTTTGAAAATCGCCAAAAACTCGCGCGGACACCGCATCTACACCCCTGCCGATGTGGATAACCTGAGGCTTATCTACCACCTCGTGAAGGAGCAAGGTATGACCCTCGATGGAGCCAAAAAACGCCTGCGCCAAAACCGTGAAGGCGTGAGTCACGAGGCGGAGATTGTCGAGCGTCTTCGTTCGGTACGCAATATGCTTGCCGCATTGAAGGCAGAGCTGGGCGAAGATGTGGCGGTTATTGATGTGGATGACGAGGAGGTGGCAGCAGAGGTGGTTGTGGTAGAGCCCGCAGTCGTGGCAGAGCCTAAGCCCCAAGAGGTTGTCGCAACCGAGTCAGCCGCACCTGCCGAGCCTTATGTTGCACCTGAGCCCGCAAGGGAACAACTTGCCGACTTTCAGATGCAGATGCCCTCTTCGGAGCCTCAGCCAGAGGAGCCACGCAAGCCCCGTACCCCCAAGATGGGTACGCTCATCGGTGGCGACCTCTTCTCGCCAGAGGACATCCGCCTTGCAGTAGCCAAGAAAAACTCCAAAGAGGCTAAAAAGCAGGTCATTGAGCAAACTCTCTTCTAATACACTGTGCAGGCTATGAAGGTAAAAGATATAGCACAAATTTTGGAGCAGAACATTCCTCTCTCGTGGCAGGAGTCGTACGACAACGCTGGATTGGTTGTTGGCGACCCCGAAGCTGAGGTTGAGGGTGTGCTTGTGGCTCTCGATGCCACCGAGGAGGTCATCCGCGAGGCAGTTGAGGTGGGCGCAACGATGGTTGTTACACACCACCCGATAATCTTCTTGCCCATAAAGCGCCTGGTAGGTGCCAACCGCCAGCAACGCGCCATAGCCCTTGCAATGCGCAATGGCGTAGCCCTCTACGCTGCCCACACAAATCTCGACAGCGCACCCACCTATGGTCTAAGCCACCACTTGGCGTCACTGCTCGGTTTGGAGGTGGAGCGAGTGTTGGAGCCCTCGAAGGAGGAGGGAGTGGGCATCGGTGTTGTGGCTCACTTTGCGGAGCCTATGGAGCCTTGTGCTGCACTCGCCCTCATAAAGGAGCGTCTGGGCGCAAAGGTACTCAGGCATAGCACCCTGAGAACCGAAAAGGTCGCAAAGGTGGCAATATGCACCGGTTCGGGTGGCTCGCTAATAGCCACAGCCGAGGCAGCAGGTGCCGACCTCTATCTCTCGGCAGACTTTAAGTATCACGATTTTGTCGATGCCGACCGTATGATTTTGGTCGATGCGGGACATTTTGAGACGGAAATTTTTGCAATTGATATTTTGTTTGACATATTATCAAAAAAAATATCTACTTTTGCACCTCGCAAGAGTGCGTGCGCGGAAAACCCAATGCACTTTTATGGTTTAGGTCAATAATAACGAGAATATAAATAGGTTAATCTATGGCAACAACTAACAAAAAAGCAGCAGAGAGCAACGACTACACAATGCAGGAGCGCATCAAAGCACTCTATGAATTGCAGAAAATCGACTCCAAAATTGACGAAATCAACAAGGTAAAAGGCGAACTCCCCATTGAGGTTGCCGACCTCGAAGATGAGGTTGCAGGCTTGCAAACCCGCATCGACAATATCCAAAACAATATAAACGAACTCACTACACTCGTGCGCGAGGCAAAAGAGGAGATCGAGCAGAACAAAGCAATGATCGCCAAGTATACCGAGCAGCAAAACAACGTGCGCAACAACCGCGAGTTCGATGCTATCGGTAAAGAAATCGAGTATCAGGAGTTGCAGAACCAGCTCTGCGAGAAACACATCAAAGAGTACACCGCAGCACTGAAAGTGAAAAAACAGCTCTTGGAAGAGGCTGAGGCTGTGAAGGCTGAGCGCGCTGTTGACCTTGCGGCTAAACGCGAGGAACTCGATAGTATCGATGCCGAGACCGCCAAAGATATTGAGGCTCTCCGCGTTGAGGAGGCTAAGGCTCGCGAGGTTATCGATGAGAGGCTCCTTACCGCTTACAGCCGCATCCGCTCCAATGTCCGCAATGGCTTGGCAGTGGTGTCGGTTAAGCGTGACGCTTGCGGTGGTTGTTTCAACCGTATTCCTCCCCAGCGTCAGAGCGAGATCCGTCAGGGCAAGAAGATTATCATTTGCGAGTATTGTGGGCGTATACTCGTTTCCTTCCCCGAAGAGTAAAAAACGATTTTAGCGGGTAAATTTTGCACCGCACTGCGATAGGCGAGTTCCTCATTTGCGCTAAGCAAACTGCGGACTCGCCTTCTTGTTTGGCACAAAATTTCCTCCGCGAAAATCGTTTTTTTTGGTCGGGGAGAACAGGGTTTACAAGGGTTATGGGGGTTATAGGGGTTACAGGGGTTTCCACCCCTCCCCTTGTTATCCCTGTTATCCTTGTTATCCTTGTAACCCTTGCAAAAGAAGGAGCGACACCGCAGTTTACTCTCGTAAATGAGGGATGTCGCTCTTCGAAGTGCGGTGCAAAAAGCACCCGTTATATGCGTTTTTTATTTGCCGGACTGACGAGTAGCAAGAACAGCCACTACCGACATACTTGCGGGCTGCAACATAGTCAGACCCTCGTAGTGGAGGTCGCCTACGTTGATGGTCTTACCAACGCCAAGGGGAGTGATGTCGATTACGAGCTCGTCCAAGAGGTTCTCCTCCAAGCCCGAAACAGTGAGTTTGCGGCGAAGAACTTGGAGTTTACCACCGGCCTTAACACCCTCCGAGTTACCAACGATAGCAACGGGGATCTCAATCGATACGGGTTTGCCTGCAACTACGCGGAAGAAGTCGATGTGCTGGCAGTAGTCCTTAACAGGGTGGAACTGAGTCTCGCGCATAACGCCTTTCTCGATGTTGCCGTCAATGTTGAGCTCTACGATGTACGATTTGGGAGTGTAGAGGAGTTTCTTAGCCTCCGAAGCCTCAACGGAGAAGTGGATAGTCTCGCCACCGTTACCGTAGAGTACGCAGGGGATAAGGTTCTCGCGGCGGATGTCTTTCGCGCCTTTCTTGCCAAATACTTCGCGTTTAACGCCTTTAATCTGAATGGTTTGCATAATAATAATTTGTTAAAGTTAATAATGTTTCTTGGGTGACACTCAGTTCGGCTCATGCAATCTCACCGACCCCCATAGTCACTTGCGGGTGCAAAGATACGAATAAAATGCAAAATGCAAAATGCAAAATGCAGAATTATTGTCTAACGTCTAACGTCTAACGTCCAACGCTTACTACATCTCTTGTTCGATATTCCACACGAAGGCACGCAAGCCTTGCAGTTGTGTGTCTTTGTCAATCTCGCGGAGGGCAGCCATTGCGGGCTCCACCTTGTCGTCCTCGACCATTGCGATGATGGTGGAGTTCATAGCGGGCCAAGTGTGGTTTGCCCTATGGGGCTCGCCCGTATAGGAGCCCCTACCGTGGGTTAGCGGAAAGAGGGTATAGCCACGGATGCCCACCTCATCGAGCATCGCCTCCACGCGCTCGGTAGTCGCCTGATTGTATGATATAAAAAGTGCTTTCATAATTCTATGTCTAAGGTCTAATGTCTAACCGACCTAAGTCTTTAATAATGCTTGTAATTACTATTGTTGTTTGCGCTCGGCTACTGCCTGCAATTTTAGTTGTGCTTTCCTCTCGCGGCGAGCCTTGCGGCGGGCGTTGAACTTCTCGCTCCTGCCCATAAACACATAGTAGAGGATGGGCACTGCCACGAGTGTCAGTATCGTAGAGAAGGTCAGACCGCCCACAATGGCGATACCCATAGGCTGCCACAACTCGGCACCGTTGCCCAAGCCGAGAGCCATAGGCAACATACCGAGGATAGTGGTCAGTGAGGTCATCAGTACGGGGCGCAGACGGCTCTTACCTGCCGTATATACAGCCTCATACATTCCCACACCACGTTCGCGGAGCAGGTTTGTAAAGTCCACCATCACAATACCGTTCTTCACCACAATACCCACCAACATCACAATGGCGATGAGTGCCATAAGGCTCAGAGGGGTGTCGGTAATCCAAAGCGCAATGGCAGAACCGGGCAGAGCGTAGAGGATGGTAAACATAATGATGAAGGGCATCACAAACGACTCAAACTGTGTGGCCATAACGATATAGACGAGCAACACGATGAGTATCAGCAGTGTGCCGATGTCGGCAAAGGACTCTTGTTGGTCCTCCCAATCGCCACCAATGTAGGTGTAGACATCTTCGGGCAGAGGGTAGTTGTCCAGCACGCCATTGACCTTTGCTACCATATCGCCCAGCACCACATCGTTACCCAAAGCTACCGTAACCGTCACGAGCCTCTGGCGATTTTGGCGTTCGATGGTGGGTGGAGCATAAACCTCCGTCACTTTGCCAATGTCGCGCACCCTTACACCCTGACCGCGCGAGTTATAGACCAAGATGTTCTCCACGTCTTCGAGCGAGGTGCGGTGTTCCTCTGCGTAGCGCACCTTGATGTAGTACTCCTCGCCATCCTCGCGATAGATGGAGGCTGTCATACCGTTTATGCGGTTGCGGATGGCAGTCGATACCGTAGAGGTGTTAAGACCATAATAGGCGAGTTTGTTTCTATCGAATTCCACGTTGTATTCGGGGCGCATATCGTCCCTCGAAAGCCTCACGTCTCTTGCACCGTCAAGTTTCGAGAACTCTGCCATAAGTTCTTCGGCAATGGCGTTGGTACGCTCGATGTCGTGACCGAAAATCTGCACCTGAACGCTACTGCCACCGCCCATCATACCGCCACCACTGCTTACCACAGAGCGTTTAATCTCTGGGATGGTCGCAAGGTCGTCACGGAAGGCATCGGCAATCTCGAAGACGGTGCGCTCCCTATCCTGCGGGTCGGTAAGGCGGAATGTGTAGTTGATGATGTTGCTACCCGTGGTGCTCATTGCCGCAAAGACGTTCGAGGTGCTCGAAGAGCCCGCCGAGGTCGAAAGCAACATTACTTCGGGATACTTGGCATAGACGATGGAGTCTATCTGGCGAGCGATGTGGGTTGTGTATTCCACACTGAGGTTCTGTTCGAGTGTAATGGTAGCGCTCATATGGTCGCTATCGCTGCTGGGCATAAATTCAGTGGGGATTTTGGTGGCGAAGAGCCAAATACCAAACGCCAAGAGGAGCATAGGAGCAAAGAAGACAATCTTCTTGTGAGCCAAAGCCCAACGCAAAATAGCCGCATATGCCCTATCGAGCCAAGCGAGGAATTTGTCGATGGGTTTATATACTATGCTGAGTCCCTTGTAGGTGTGCTTGTTGTTCTCCAAGCGGAGCAGGAGTGCCGACATCATAGGAGTAAGCGAGATAGCCGCAGCCGTAGAGGTACAAACAACGAGCGACACAATCCAGCCGAGCTGTTTGAACATAACGCCAGCCATACCCTCCACCATCGTTAGGGGCAGGAATACGGCAACAACCACAAGTGTGGTGGCGATAACCGACAGCCACACCTCGTTGGTACCATAGATGGCTGCCTCGCGGGGCTTACTGCCTCGCTCGATGTGGGTGGTAATGTTCTCCAACACCACAATAGCATCATCCACCACCATACCGATAGCAATCGATAGCGAGGAGAGCGAGATGATGTTCAGGGTTCCGCCTGTCAGTTGCAGGTAGATGAACGACACAACGAGCGAAATGGGTATCGTAAGGCAGATAATCAGCGTAGCCCTCCACCTGCCAAGGAAGAAGAGCACCACCAAAATCACAAACAAGAAGGCGAACATCACCGTATCGGTAAGTGTCGAGATGGAGTCCTTGATGTTCTTCGAGGAGTCGTTCAGCAGGTAGATTTCCACATCCGAGGGGAGGTTGCGCTCAATCTCGGGGAGCATCTTTTTGACCTTCTCGACAATCTTAACGGTATTGGCACCCGACTGCTTCTGTATCATAACCCTCACGCCCAACTCGCCATTCATACGCTCATCGAGAGTCTGTTTTTCGAGCGTGTCGCGAATCTCGGCAATATCCCTCAGGTAGACCTCCTGACCTCCGAGGTTGGAGATGAGGATGGTTTTCAGGTCGTCCGAAGAGGTAAATTCGCTGTCGGCTTTGAGGTTGTAGGTGTGGTTGCCTACATCGAGCGTACCACCCGAGGTATTTATATTCTCCTGCGCGATAATGGCGCCAATCTGCTCCACCGACAATCCGTAAGCCTCCAACTTCACGGGGTCTACGTTCACTTGTATCTCTCTGACGGGTGCACCCATAACGCTCACCGAGCCTACACCATCAATGCGGCTCAGGCGGTTTACGAACTGCTCTTCGAGGATTTTGTTCAGGGCGGGATAACTCTCATCTGCCGTAATCGAGAACGACATAATAGGCATCATCGAGGAGTTGAAGCGGAAGATGATGGGATCTTCGGCATCCTCGGGCAGATAGTCCGAGAGCCTACCCAGAGCATCGCGTATATCGTTTGATGCTTCATCGAGGTTGGTGCCCCACTCAAATTCGAGCGACACGAGCGACACACCGTCACTCGATTTGGAGGTTATCTCTTTGAGGTTGCTGACGGTGTTCAGACCATCCTCAATGCGGCGAGTGATATTGTTCTCAATATCCTCGGCATTGGCTCCCTGGTAGGTCGTGATGACCGAAATGGACGGTAGGTCCATCTCTGGCAGCTGGTCAATAGCCAAATTGTTCAGTGAGAAAAGACCAAAAACTATAACAGCAACAAAAATTAGTGCCGTAGAGATTGGTTTTCGTACTGAGGTTTCGTATATCTTCATTGTCTTTCTATGTCTGCTTATTCTACAACTTTAACGGGGGTACCGTCTTTGATTTTCGACAGAGCGGTAACAGCTACCTCTTCGCCAGCCTTTACGCCAGAGAGCACCTCTACGCGAGTGCCTACCTGACGTCCGAGTTCTACAACCCTGCGCTCGGCAACGCCATTCTTTACAACATAGACATAGCGGTCATTGACACCCATCTGCTTCTGCACAGCCACATCGGGCACCGTAAGGCTCTGGCGGTTGCCCATATTGAACTCTGTGCGGGCGAACATTCCGGGGCGCAAAATCTCCTTGCCATTGGGAACTATTACCTCCACATTGAAGGTGTGAGTGGCGGAGTTGATGGCGGGATAGACGATATTGACCTCGCCATCGAACACCTTGTCGGGATAGACCTCGGCAGTGACCTTAACCTTCATACCCTTATATACTTGTGGGTAGTACTTCTCCGAAATGGCTACAATGGCTTTGAGCTTATTGATTTGCATCACCTGCAACACGCCAATGCCACCATCGGCATTGCCAGCCATAGCAAACAAGTCGCCAGGCTCGTTGTAGCGTCCCGTAACCACGCCATCGATGGGCGAGCGGAGCTCAATGTTGCGCTCCAAGTTAGCCACCGTCTCGCGCAGAACCGTAACGGAGGTTTCGAGCTCGTCAATCTGTGACTTGCTGATGCCACCCGCCTCATAGACACTCTTCATACGAGCGAGGTTCTGCTCGGCATTCCTCAGCTGCACAGCAGATTGGTTGTATTGGTTGCGGTCGAGTGTTGCCACAAGTTGGTCTTTCTTGACGTGGTCGCCCACATCAACCCTAATCTCGTCAATCCTCAGAGCCATCTGGGGTGTTACGAAGGTCTTTTTGTAGGGTAGGAGAGTGGTGGTAAAATCGATGGTCTCTGCCACCTCCAACTGCTCTACGGGCGAGGTCTTGGTTAGCACCTCGGCAGGCTGGCTCTCTACGGCGGCACCCTTCTTCGATGCGCCCTGCTCGCCACACGAAGTGAGCGCAAGGGCTGCAAGGGTTGCTACAAATGTGAAAATTGTGTTGCGTTTCATACTCTATATTTTGTTATTTATTCTCTTCTGCGTTTTGGGTATTGGGAGTTTGCTCCTCGGCAGTGGCGCCTACCTCAAAGCCCTCGCCAATGATTTTCTCGTAGTCGGCACGGGCTGCCAGGTAGTCGTAGATGGCCTGCGAGTAGTTGAGCTTTGCCTGCGTGAGCGATAGCTCCGAGGAGTTGAGTTCGAGAATCGTGCCCGACCCCGCATTGTACCTCACACCGGCAATCTCGTATGCCTTCTGAGCCTGACGCACAGTAATCTCGTTGCTGGTCATCTTCTCGCGTGCTGTGAGGATGTTGTTGAAGGCACTCTCAATCTGTACGCCAATGCTCTGACGCAAGTAGTCCTTCTGCAAGGAGAGTTGCGAGAGAGTGTTGCGAATTTCGTGTGCCTTGTTGATGTTCTTGCCACCCGAAAAGAGAGGTATGCTGATGGAGATACCTGCCGAGAGGGGGTTCTGCCACCACCACTCTTTCTTGGTGGAGGGTGCGGAGCCTCCGGCACCAGCACCGCCTCCCATACCGCCTGCGGCACCACCACCCATCATACTGCTGAAATCCATCGTGTTGTCGTTACCCGAATAGATGAAGTTTGTGAAAGCAGCCACAGTGGGCAGGCGCGAAGCATTGACCAATCTCAGTTGGTGTTCGAGCAGTTTCGATTGGAGCTCCAAAGCACGCAAGTCGGCATTGTTGCTAAAATCGACCTCGTTGGTGGGAATGGTAGCCATTGCCACCTCCTCAGCGAAGTCATCGAGTGAGCCTGCAAGCGTAAAGTCTGCGCCCTCTGGCAAGCCAAGATACATCTTGAAGAGCAACTTTGCACTCTTGATGGAGTTCTCGGTCTGGACAATCGTGGGGCGTAGGTTGGAGAGCTGAACTTGTGCCGAGAGCAGGTCGTACTCCGAAGCCAAGCCCTGCTTGTACATCGTCTCGGTATTGCTAACCGTTTCGCTGATGGACTTCTCGCTCTCGCGCAGCACCACGAGCGACTGCTCTGCCAAGAGGATGTTGTAGTAACTCTTCTTTACTTCATTTACGAGGTTTATCTTCGAGGAACGAGCGCTCTCCACAGCCTGCTCCATCTGAGTGCGGTTCATTTTGAGCGTTTCGTAGACCGTTGGAGCATAGAGGGGCAGAGTGAGGGTAGCCGAGTTGCTGATGGAGTTATCGGCACCAAACGACAAACCCTTTGCCATCTCCTGCTTTACGATGCTATATGAATACTGACTCGAAACCGAGATGTTGGGCAGTAGGTTGCCCACAGTCTGCTTTCGCACCCAATCCTGACGCTCTATCTCCATATCGGCAACCCTGATGGTGGGGTTGTCCGAGAGGGCAATTTCGAGCGACTTGCTGAGGGTAAGCTCGAAACTTTGGGCATAAATGCTGCCCTGCACCCCCACGAGAGCAAGCAGAGCGATGATACTTTGTTTGATTTTCCTAACCATAATCTGATGTGTTTGTTTTATTCTTGGGGATATAACCTACAAATGTACTGCGAAACTCGCAAACACAAACGATTTTTTTAATAAATTATTGCACCTTTTGATGCAAAATGTGGAATGAAGTGATTATGTGAGGGGGAGGATGGGCTGATAGGAGTGGTGGGAGTAATGGGAGTAATGGGAGTAATGGGAGTAATGGGAGTAATAAGCCCCCTTTGTCAAAGGGGGACTTCGGAAGTGATTCTATCCTCCTACTAAAAAAAACAAAAAGGCTACACTTTAAGAAGAAAGTGTAACCTTTTAATCAACAGGGGATAGAATCCTGCGGATTCGGTATTTACATTCCCCCTAAATCCCCCTTTGTCAAAGGGGGACTTCGGAAGTGATTCTATACCCCTTAAAAAACAAAAAGGTTGCACTTTTAATCGAAAAGCACAACCTTTTAATCAACAGGGGATAGAATCACTTCTAACCCTGCTTCTACTAACCTAAAACTACTAACCTAAATGAACCTTAAAACTTCACTGCAAAGATAAGCCCTTTTTGCGCTAATTTCCAAATTTATTAAAAAATTTTAATAATAAATTAACATTAACTTTACACTGCAATGGGTGTTTTGTGGGTTTATTGTATTGTAATTCAGTTAGTTGTGGGTGTTTTATGTAATAGTAAAAATTTTTAATAATTTTTGCATCAATAGGCTAAAATGGTCTATTTCAAGCCAAATGCCCTCTTCTTTGCCCATAGTGTATTAGCCCCTGCCAGTGATGGATTTTACCCTGCGAAAGACCTCTTCGGGGGTGATGGAGTGCATACACTCGTAGCTGCCAAAGAGGCAGCGGTGGCGACCATTGGTGGAGCAAGGGCGGCAAGGCATCGTCTTTTGGATGGCATTGTCGGGATTTTGCCCATAGCCACTCGACTCCAAAAAGGGGTGGGTGGCTCCCCAAAGCGATACAACGGGGGTGCCCACAAGTGAGCAGAGTCTGAGAATGTCGCCATCTATGCTCACCACAGCATCCAAGATGGAGAGTACATCGAGCAGTTCGGCGAGCGACAGGCGACCTGCAACGGATATTACGTTGGGGTGGAGCTCCTGCATCCCCTCGGCAAATTGTCGCTGGTATTCCCCATCGCCAAAGATAAAGACCTTCGAGTAGCGACTACTGAGCAGCTCTACGAGTCGTGCCGAGTGTGGCAGAGGGTAGCAGGTACCATTGTGGTGCGATAGAGGGGCTATGCCTACCCAATTGCCCTTTTTCTCGCCCGCCAAAATCTCCACGAGCGAGGGGATATGTGTGGGGCGTTTGCGCCTGACGGGTGCGGGCATACAGAAGGGTAGGCCGAGCGAGCTGAACAAATCGCGCGAACGACTTGCCATAGGCGAAAGCTGCACCATCACCTTGCGATATTTGCGTGTGAGAGCCTTGCCCTCCAAGCGGTGGCTCTCCAAGCGTGCGACCTTGCGTCTCCACGGTGTGAAAGAGAGGGAAAGCAGGCGCGAGAGAGATGTCGCGCTTAGGTCGGCGATGGCATCCACGCCGAGTTGCTGTATGGTACGCCACAAGCGCAATTTGCCTGCCAAGCCTTTGTAGCAAGGCTCATCGGCGAAGAGAAACTCCAAGCCCTCCACCTCGCGGAAGAGCGGTTGCCACTCGCTCTGCGTCAGCACCGTAATACGCAGGGTGGGAAAGTCACGCACCAAACCCCTCAGGGCGTGAACGCACATCGCAACGCTCGACAGCGTGCCGAGGCGGATTATGAGTATATGCTCTATGGTGGTCTTGACCATTGTTTGGAGGCTACTATATTATTATATGTATGACTTTTCGACTACAAAGGTAAGAAAAATCAAATTCCCACACATCATTTTGAGAGAGTATTCAAAAATTATCTATATTTGTAGTTTGAAAGAGAGTTGTGAACAAAAGTATATGAAGAGGTTTTTGCACATAATGCTCGCTGTGGGTTTTGCGATAGTCGCTCTGGGTGCCAATGCTCAGCAGCAGACCATTACCCGTGCAGAGTACATAGAGCAGTATGCGCCACTCGCCGTGGAGCAGCAGATGCTCTATGGCATACCCGCAAGCATCACTCTCGCACAAGGACTCTTGGAGTCGGGTAACGGTAATAGTCGTCTGGCAAGGGAGGCAAACAACCACTTCGGCATTAAGTGTGGCTCCTCGTGGGATGGAGAGAGCATACGTCACGATGATGACGCTGCGCAGGAGTGTTTCAGGGCGTACAGCTCGGTTGAGGAGAGTTACATCGACCACTCGCTCATTCTCTTGGAGCGCAAGTGGTATCGCCCTCTGTTCGACCTCGACCCCAAGGACTACAAGGCTTGGGCGCACGGACTGAAAAAGGCTGGCTATGCCACCAACCCCCTCTATGCCGAGTTGCTCATAAAAATTATTGAGGACAATCAGCTCTACAAATACGACAATGCACTACTCTCCGATTGGCAGAGTGACAAGCAGGAGGAGTCCACCGCTCCCGACACCAAGGAGGCGACCGCTGAGGTGGTAGAGGAGGTTGCCGCAGAGCCTGAGCCACAAAAGCCGCAGAGGGTGGATGTGGATAATCTGCGTGTGGCACTCCACAGCGTGGGTGGCTATGGTGTCTTCTCGGAGGGCGGCAGGCGTTATGTGGTGGCTGCCGAGGGCGACAATCTTGCACGAGTGGCTAAGGCTGTGGGCGTTTCCGAGCGTAGGTTGCGCCGCATCAATGGCTTCGACAAGGAGCGCACCATCTTTGCCGATGAGCGCATTTTCATAGAGTAATCAATCATTACCTTTTTATATAACTATGGAATCACAATCTGATTTACGCACACACATCAAAGAACTTTTGGTTAGCAAGTCGGGTCTTAAACAGCAGATTTTCGACAATACCAACGCCCTTTTTGGCGAACTCAAAGAGGCTCTGCACGAATTCTCAACCGAGATTGACGAGGAACTCGATGAGCGCATCGACAAACGTATTCGTATTGAGTATAGCGACAGGGGTAAGTATGAGGCGCAAATTCAGCTTGCAGGCGACCTCTTGGTCTTTGTGATGCACACCAATGTCTTCAACTTTGAGCGTGGTCACCGCATTTGGCAAAATCCTTATGTTCAGGCAGATAGAAACAATGCTTACTGTGGCGTGATAAACATCTACAACTTCCTCGCCGACTCTATGAAGTTCAAACGCGAGGAGGATGAGGGCTACCTGATTGGTCGCATCTTCGTAAACCGCGAGGGTAAGTTCTTCGTGGAGGGTAAGCGTCAGGAGCGTTGGAGAGTTGAGGAGTTCGGTGGCGAGAACATTTCGCGCGAGGCCATCCTCGAAATCCTCGAAAGGGCAATCCTCTACTCGCTCAGTTTCGACCTTCTGGTTCCCGCCTACGACACCGTTAAGCACGTTACCGCCGAGCAGTTCCTCTCGCGCCAGGAGAATACCAAACTCCAAACGGGTAAGCGACTCGGGTACGAATTCCGCTCGGACGATATTTAACAACAAAGCGCACCTTGCAATGGGTGCGCTTTGCTGTTGGATGCTCTCAGAATGGGATTGAGGGGAATTGAGGGAGTTTAAGGAGTTTAAGGAGTTTAAGGAGTTTAAGGAGATTAAGGAGATTAAGGAGATTAAGGGCATTAAGGTAAAACTCTCAATTCTCAATTCTCAATTCTCAACTCTCAATTTCTATTGCTATTGCTATTGCTATTTCGAAATCATTTGTTATTTTTGCACACAGAACAACCAAATAAAACAAATAACTATGAAAAAACTCACTAAAATTTTCTCTTTTGCACTCGTGGCATTGATGAGTGCTGTGATGGTATCGTGTGACGATCCCGAACCAACCCCAACCCCCACTCCCGAACCAACCCCCGAACAAGGTGATCCTACGGTAAGCGTTACCGCCGGCGAGGTGGGCGAGGACTGGATCTCGTTCACAATTACCACTACAAACGTAAAAAGAGCTTTCTATGTTGCTATTGAAAAAGAGCTGATGCCTGCTCTTGAGGCAGAAGAGGGTTTTGATCTTATGGAGTTTGTGCTCAGCGCGCCCAATATGGTGATGGAGCCCAACACCGCGTGGACAACTGTCTTCGAGGGACGTAGGCCCAATACCACATACTTGGTCTACGCAGCGGGTTTCCAGGGCGAAAAGCAAGTACTCTCGGAGTGTGTGGAGATGACCACTCTTGCTCACCAGTACGCTACCACCGCTCTGCCCACTCCCACCTCTTGTGATGTAATCCACACAACACTTACCACCGTAGACAGCTATAAATTCACTCTTGCAAATGAGGATGGTAGCCTCAATTTCTCCTTCAATGTCCTCACTGAGAAGGGTAGCAACGGTGTAATTCCCACTGGCGAGTACAAAGTAGATAATTTTATGGCAGCTGGTGTTATCGAATTCGCAAACATCTCTTTGGAGGTTGATGGTCTGCCTGTGGTTATTTCGGAGGGTACTCTCGATATTGAGATGTACGATGATGGCGCAAAGATCCGTCTTGATGGCGAGTTTGTGATTGTAAGTGGTGATAGCGTAACCCTCAGTTACGATGGTGCTGTTGCTCTATCGGGATTGGGTGGCGGTGACACCGGAACACTCTTCACCGTAGCAAACAACCTGACTTCTGTGAAGGGTATGGAAGGCGTTGAGGCTGGCTGGCACGAGATACAGTTCCTCCCTGCCGCAGAGAGCGCTACTATGGTCGATGTTAACTTCCATAGCGATCCCAATAAGAAATATCTTACCGCCGGGACTTACTATGTATGCGAATCGCAGGAGAGTGCCAATGCTATGGGTTGTCCCAACAACTGGATTGGTACCAATTCGTTCTATCAGGAGAATATCACTCCCTACTCCATTTTGGCAGGTAAGGATAGCTATGTGGAGGTTGTAACCAGGATGGATGAGGGCACAGACTACTACGAACTGACCTTCTCGCTCAAAATACGCTCGTTGTATGATCAGAGTGAAACCGTGTTGAAGGGTACCTACAAGGGCGCACTCGGCTTTGTGGCTCAGGTGGAAGAAGAAGATAGCACCTTGGAGATGGAACAGTACTATGTTTCCATCACCAGCGATGGCAACACCCATACACTCAATTTCTTTGGTCCCGTAGCAACAATTGGAATGAATGTTGTCATTGAGGGCGCACTGCCTGAGGTTGGTAGCGACTATGTATGGTACGATGTTATTAGCGGCAGCTTCTTTGATTATGTTATGGCACAGGATGACCCTTCGCTTAGCAATGCTTCTCTCTTGGAGGGTAGCCGTATCGCTATCAAACGCTTTAAGGATGGTGCAGATGCTTCTGACGAGGGCATAGTTAAACCCTACTATGGCTTCAAACTCGAAGCTATGGTAGAGGGCTACGACCTTGTGGGCGATTGGAAATCGTTCGAGAGTAACAACGCTGCGGAGTAGAGTAATCTATAAGCATACACTCACAAGTGGGGGCGCCAGCAATTGGCACCCCCGCTTTTTATGTGAGTTGAGAGTAATTAGAGAGAGTTCCTAAACTCCCTATAAACTTTCGGTCGGTTAGGCGTTCTACGTTCGACCTTTTTTTACTTTTTGTCGAAAAAAAATTTGGAGAAACAAAAATTATATGTACTTTTGTGGGCTTTTCCGCAAAACGTGAGGTTCATTGAGAGATGTATTGTTAATTAATCGTAAAATTTGCGTTGCAGATTTGGCGAAATCGAAACTCTTACTTACCTTTGCGGCGAAGTTTTTAAGGTTCATTTAGGTTAGTAGTTTTAGGTTAGTGAAGGAATGAGGGGCTAAGGCACCTTGCCAACCCTGATTTCCTTGTTTTATGCCCAGGTGGTGGAATTGGTAGACACGCTACTTTGAGGGGGTAGTGACCGTTTAGGTCGTGCAAGTTCGACTCTTGTCCTGGGCACACTACGAAGACCGCATCAAACAAAAGTTTGGTGCGGTTTTTTATTTCGGACCTTTGCACCTCAATGGCGGGAATGGGTGGCTAAAACCACCCTAAAATGCTCGGCATACAATTTGAACAACATATAGTAGGAAACAAACAACAATAGATATGACCAAGTGTGATAAAACCAAAACAACTGCTGATAATCAGCAGGTTGAAAGTGAAAACAAAGAGGTAAAACAGGAAGAGACCACCACTGTCGAAACTCCCGATGCTGACAAAGTGGCAGAGGGTGACGTGGCAGAGGCTGACAAAATGGCGCAAGCCAACAAGGAGGCTGAGGAGTGGAAGGATAAGTACTTGCGCCTGAGTGCCGAGTTCGACAATTACCGCAAACGTACCCTCAGGGAGAAGATGGACCTCATAGAGAGCGGTGGCGAGGACGTCATCAAGTCGATGCTCTCGGTGATGGACGACTTCGATCGTGCACTCTCGGCAATGCAGAGTGCAACGGATGTGGCATCGGTGCGCGAGGGCGTGGAACTCATCTGGCAGAAGATGCGCGATGCTCTTAAAGCAAAAGGTGTGAACGAGATTGAGGCTAAGGGCGAGGTGCTCGATACCGACCTCCACGAGGCTGTTGCCAAGTTCCCCGCAGGCGAGGAGCAGAAGGGCAAAGTGATTGACGTGGTGCAGAAGGGTTACAAACTCAAAGAGAAGGTTATTCGCTACGCCAAAGTGGTAGTGGGCGAGTAGGGCGAGCACATTTCGTGGGCGAGCACATCTCGCACCGCAGATACGGTGCGAGATGTGCTCGCCGGAAAATTCTCAATTCTCAATTCTCAATTCTCAATTTGATAAGTCGTTAGACGTTGGACATTAGACGTTAGACAAACAATAGTATGGCAAAACGTGATTATTACGAGGTGCTGGGCGTGGAGAAGAGCGCAAGTGCCGATGAGATAAAGAAGGCATACCGCAAGGCTGCCATCAAATACCACCCCGACAAAAACCCGGGCGACAAGGAGGCTGAGGAGAAGTTTAAGGAGGCTGCCGAGGCTTATGATGTGCTCAGCGATGAGCAAAAGAGGGCTCGCTACGACCAATTTGGTCACGCAGGTATGGAGGGTGGTGCCGGAGGTTACGGTGGCGGCGGCTTCTCGGGAGGCTTCTCTATGGAGGACATCTTCCGCAACTTTGGCGACATCTTCGGAGGTCACTTCGGCGGAGGCTTTGGTGGCTTCGGAGGTGGCTCCTCGCGTGGTAGGAGTGTCAACCGCGGTAGCGACCTGAGAGTGAAGGTTAAACTCTCGCTCAAAGAGATTGCCGAGGGTTGCACCAAGAAGATTAAAATTGCCAAACAGGTCGCTTGTGACCAGTGTGGTGGCTCGGGTGCTAAGGACTCGCACAGCCACTCCACCTGCCCCAACTGTAATGGCGCAGGCTACACCATCGAGACGGTAAACAGTTTCTTCGGTAGGGCACAAACCCAGAGGGTATGCCCCACTTGCGGTGGCGAGGGTAAGGTTATCACTTCGCCCTGCTCGAAGTGTCGTGGCGAGGGCGTGGTGCGTGGCGAAGAGGTTGTGGAGATACGCATCCCCGCAGGTGTTGCCGAGGGTATGCAACTCTCTGTAAGTGGCAAGGGTAATGCAGCCCGCAGGGGTGGCATCAATGGCGACCTGCTGGTTGTTATTGAGGAAGAGAAGAATCCCGAACTCGTTAGGGATGGTGACGACCTGCTCCACAACCTAAAAATTCCCGTAACAACAGCCATCCTCGGTGGCGAGGCAGAGGTGCCCACCATCGACTCCAAAGCACGCATTAAAATCGCTCCCGGCACGCAGGCGGGTAAGGTGTTGAGGCTCAAAGGCAAGGGCTTGCCCGAACTGAACGGCTACGGTAGGGGCGATATTTTGGCTGTTGTGGATATTATCATCCCAACGAAACTGACCTCCGAGGAGAAAAAACTGCTCGAAAAACTCTCCGCACAGCCCAACTTCAAAAAAACCGACACACCGCGTGGCGAGGAGAACATTTTTGATAGAATGCGCAATTTTTTCGGATAAAATAACGTATTTTTGTGGGTGGCTTTTTGCGAGTCACCCACAAATGTACAACATAACACCCACTGAGAGATGTTTGGAATAGGTCAATCCATTAGGCGCAAGCCCCGCCAATTTAGTTATAATCCTCGCTACTACGATGCCGAGAAGGAGGCTCGTAACCAGAGGCGTATAGAACTCGGTCACGCCCCCTTGGAGGATGATGGAGCCGATAAGGAGCGCAAACCCGGCGACTTGCTCCGTGCTCGTGCCGAGCAGCGTATGTTGCGCACCGAGCGCGATATGGCAGCCCGCAAGAAGAGCAATATGACAAGGATTTTGTTTGTGGTACTGCTCATTGCAGGCTTCTACCTTCTGCTGCGAAGCATAAACTTTTAATTAATTGAAAATTGAAAATTGTGGAGTGCCTTCGGCACAAGTTTTTAATTCTCAATTCTCAATTCTCACTTCTCAACTCTCAATTCTCAACTCTATGAAGATTCGTGTTTTACCCGATAGTGTTGCCAATCAGATAGCCGCCGGTGAGGTGGTCGGCTCGCCATCTTCGGTTGTGAAGGAGATGACCGAGAACGCCATTGATGCCGGTGCTACGGAGGTAACCGTGAATTTCCGTGCCGATGGCAGGGAACTTGTGCAGGTTATAGACAACGGTTCGGGTATGACTCCCGCAGATGCAAGGCTCGCCTTCGACAAACACGCCACGAGCAAAATCACCTCGCTCGATGATATATACACCCTTGCGACCTTCGGTTTCAGGGGCGAGGCTCTGCCTTCTATTGCGGCAGTGGCTGAGGTGGAACTTACCACCCGCACCGAGGAGGACGAGCTGGCAACACAGATAGTCATTGAGGGTGGAGAATTCCGCTCTCAGGAGTTGGTGGTGGCACCCAAAGGTAGCAACTTCAAGGTTAGCAATATCTTCTACAACGTCCCCGCAAGGCGCAAATTCTTGGAGAGTAGCGAGAGGGAGGCAGGCAAGATAAAGACCGAGTTTAAGCGCGTGGCACTCTGCCACCCCGAGGTCGCCTTTGCGCTCTATAAGGACGATGCACCACTCTACAACCTCCCCGTCAGCACGCTCAAAGGCAGGATTGGTGCCGTTATGGGTAGGGGCATTGCCTCGCAACTCTTGGAGGTATCCACCCAGACCTCAATCGTTAGTGTAGAGGGATTTGTGGGACGTCCTGAGGCTGCCAAAAAGCGCAAGGAGGAGCAGTTCTTCTTTGTGAATGGCAGGTTCTTCAAGAGCCCCTATCTGCACAAGGCAGTGATGTCGGCATACGAGAAACTCATCCCCGCAGGCGTCACACCCTCCTATTTCCTCTACCTTACGGTCGATACCCACAAGGTGGATGTCAATGTCCACCCCCAAAAGACCGAGGTCAAGTTCAGCGAGGACTCGGAGATTTGGCAGATTGTAAGTGCCGCTGTCCGCGAGTCGCTTGCCAAAACAGGCGCAGTGCCTATGATGGACTTTGAGGACGAGGGCGAGGTGCAGATACCTGTGCTCGATAGGGAGCGTGGCGGAACATTCAGCGAACCCCGCACCGCCTTCAACCCCTTCTACAACCCATTCGATGAGGATAGGGTGGAGTCGCAGGGCAAATCGCAGCAAGGTGGCGGTGGCAGTAGTCGTTCGTTTGCAAGTAGCTATGCCGAAGCCTATCCCGCCTCGGAGAGTAGCCATAGCGAGAGGGAGTTTGAGAGTAGTATAGCCGACTTTATAGAGGGTTTCGAGGAGCCCACACAGGGAAGGTTGGAACTCCCTGCCGAGAGTGGCGAGTATAGGGGCGCACTGCTGATAGGAGGAGGCTATGTGGCAACTACTCTCGGAGGCAGACTCGCCATTGTGGATTTGGCAAGGGCACGCCAGACGGTGCTCTACAACCGCTATATGATGCTGCTCGATGGTGGCAACTCCGTAAGCCAGAGCCTGCTCTTCCCCGAAAGGATGGTACTCTCGTGTGACGATGTGGAGATGCTCCGCGAAAATGAGAACTATTTTGCCGATTTCGGCTTTGAATATACTATTGCCGACTCCAATAGCGTTGAGTTTTCGGCACTGCCTGCCGACCTGCCTATGGCCGAGTTGGAGGATGTGGTCTACGATATGCTCGACTCGCTACGCGATGGTGTGGAGCTGAGCCGCACCCGCCGCAGGGAGCGTTTGGCACTCATCCTCTCGCGCACAAGCGGCGTGAAAGAACTCTCCCAGGAGGAGGTTGAGGCACTCTTGGTGGCGCTCTCGGAGACAAAATCGACCATCACACCCGATGGTAGGGTGGTCGTAAGGGTGCTCGATGGTGCCGAAGTGAAAAAAATGTTGTTGTAGAAAAACGGAAATAATGGATAATAACGCATACTATCGTCCACAGATACACATCCCACCCGTTGTCAAGAACCTTCTTATTATCAATGTGCTGGTTTTCTTGACACAAAATCTGCTCCCCGCAGGACTCGAAGATTGGTTTTACCAAACCTTTGCGCTGAGTTTTCCCGTTGGGTTGAAGACACTCTATCAGACGGTGTCGTATATGTTTATGCACGCCAACTTCTCCCACCTCTTCTTCAATATGTTCGCACTGTGGATGTTCGGACGTATTGTGGAGTACGACTTGGGTAGCAAACGCTTTTTGATCTACTACCTCGTTTGCGGTGTGGGTGCGGCAGTCATTCAGCTGGGTGTCAATTATGCCGAGATAGCGAGCCTTGTGGCACAGGGCTACACCCACCTTCCACGCTTTACGACCGTGGGTGCTTCGGGCGCGGTGTTTGGTCTGCTGCTGGCATACGGTATGCTCCACCCCAACAATGTTGTGATGCTGATGTTCCCACCCATTGCGCTGAAAGCCAAATGGTTTGTAGTAATATATGGCGTCTTGGAGTTGATGGGTGGCGTGGCTTCGAGCGGCTCCAATGTGGCACACTTTGCACACTTGGGAGGTATGCTCTTTGGCTTCCTCTTGCTCCGCTATTGGAAAAAGAAAAATCAAATTTGGTACTAACCCCCAACCCATAATTACCAACAACAATGGCTCGACACTCCGACTACTACCACGATGAAAACCGCAAAACCCAACGCTCACGCCCCGAAGGAGGTGTGCGCAGGGCGCTGCTGTGGATTGTGGATGTGGTGATGTTGGTGGTAACTATTGCTGCGGCTGTGGCTCTGCTGGGGGGAGTGTTGGCGAGGGTGGTCAATCCTCAAACTACCGTACTTTTTGTCTTCGCGGGACTCTTCTATCAGGTCATCTACCTTGTGAATATCGCTTGTGCCCTATGGTGGGTTGTGCGCTGGAAGAGGTGGTTTTTCATCTCGGCGGCGATGCTACTTGTGGGCTTTGGTAACATAGGACTCTTCTATCGCTCCGACCTGAGGGAGAGTAGTCCGACTATTGAACGCAGTCGCGAAGACCTCGTCATCGCCACCTATAACGTGATGAATTTCAGCGATGAGAACCTGCCCGAAGGGGTTAGTAGTTACCACCGAGTGGGCGAGTGGCTCGGCGAACAAGGGGTGCAGATAGCCTGCTTGCAGGAGACGTACTTCTCTTCGAGCAAGAGTTTCGATGAGTTCCGTCTGGGGCTCCGCAAGATGGGCTATGGATTCTTTGCCAACTCACAAGTGAATAAACAAGAGTCGCAGACGGGCTCAGGATATGCTATTTTCAGCTCCTACCCGATAGTGCGCCACGCTATCGCCTGCGAGAGAGGTAATAAGGTGTGTGGCGTGTGGGCAGACGTGAAGATCGACCGCGACACCATAAGGGTATTCAACCTACACCTACAATCTACGGGCATAACGAGCACCGATAGGAGCGATACCCTCTCGCCACAAATAATGGACGACACGATGGCTCGTGCGAAACTCTCGAAGGTGGTGCAGAAGATGGTGGATAACTACCGCCTGAGGGCTGAGCAGGCAGCGATTGCTGCGGAGGGTGTCAGAGAGTCGCCCTATCCGGTGGTGGTGTGTGGCGACTTCAACGATACACCCGCCTCATACACCTACGACCAGATTATCTCCGAGGGACTTGCAGATGCGTATGTGGAGTGTGGCAAGGGTACGGAATATACCTTCAAGGGGCTCTACAACCTCTTCCGCATCGACTACATACTGCCCGCCGAGAAGTATTTCGACACCAAACGATATGACTCCTTCGACTTGGAGTACTCCGACCACAAGGCAATAAAGGTCACACTGACGCCAAAGGCGGAGTAGGGTTGAGCAGGACTAATATCTAACAATAGACAATGAAAAACGAGCGCATAGGTGCGCTCGTTTTTTTTGTTTCTATAATTTAACGTGAGTTTTGTGAAAATGGCGCAACTCTAACTTGTTGTTAATGATGCATTTGCGGTTGCGCCAATTTCGCGAAACTTACATTAATTTACAGCTGAAAACCTCCTCGCCTTTGAAGATTGGAGAGTAGTCGGGGCGGCTCTCGAAGAGTCCGAACATTGCCGAGCCAGAGCCAGAGAGCGAAGCATATATCGCCCCTCGGCGTATCATCTCGCGTTTGATGTTCGGCAGGGCAGTATATCTCTCAAACAGAGAACTCTCGAAATCATTGACAATCTCCCTCTGCCACTCGCTACGGGGGAGTCTTAGGCGTTCTTCGAGGGGTGTGGTGGGGATGTGTGGCACCACTCCTGCATACGCCTCGGCAGTAGAGATACCAAACGAGGGTTTCGAGATGACGCACCACAGCCCCGTGAGGTCTACATTGGCGGGTGTCATCTTCTCGCCCCTGCCGCGACAAAACATCGGCTCGGAGTGGATGAAGAATGGAATGTCGCTACCAAGCTGGGTAGCAATATCGACCATCTGCTCTGCCGAGAGCCCCAGCGAGAAAATCTCGTTTATGCCCTTGATGGCTGCTGCGGCATCGGCACTGCCTCCGCCCAAGCCTGCGCCAAAGGGGATGTGCTTAGAGAGAGTCATCTTCACACCGCCAACCCCATATTTCTCCCTCATAAGCATCCACGCCTTTACGACAAGGTTCCTGTCGGCAGCGCAATCTACCGCCAGACCGTCAATGCTAAGGGTGCATCCACTGCCCTCTGTGGGCTCAATTACGAGAGTGTCCGAAACCGCCCGAACGGGCACCATAAGGGTGTCTATGTCGTGGTAGCCATCCTCGCGGCGAGTGAGGATGTCGAGTCCAATGTTGATTTTGGGGTGTGCTGTAAGTATCATTTTGTCGCGATGTTATTGTGAGAACAAAGATAATTATTTTATCTTTGCCTACAAAAGCCTAAGAGTATGAAATTACGCACAGAGATTACCATCCGTCCCAATCCCAACAAGATAGACCAACACCAAAAGGTCTTTATGATTGGCTCCTGCTTTGCCGAGCATATCGCACAACACTTGGAGCGCATAGGCATCCAAACCCTTAGCAACCCACTCGGAGCACTCTACAACCCACTCTCCATCGAGAACTCTCTCCGTAGGGTGGTGGAGCATCGCAAGATAGAGCGAGATGAGTTGCTGTGTAGGGGTGATATGTGGTTTTCGCTCGATAGCCACGGCTCGTTCGATAGTCCCGATCCTCAGGAGGTTGTGGAGAGCGTCAATAACTCCATCGCCAAAGGCTACGAGGCTTTCGGGAAGGCTGATTGGCTCGTGGTGACACTCGGTACAGCCAGAGTCTATGAACGAGGTGGAAATGTGGTGGCAAACTGCCACAAAATGCCCGCCGCAGAGTTCTCGCACCGACTTATGACAGTGGAAGAGGCCGTTGAGGCGCTCGAAAGCGTTGTGCGAATGGCAGAGGGCAAGAGGGTTATCTTTACCCTCAGTCCTGTGAGGTATTTGGGTAGTGGCTTGGAGGGTAATGTGGTGTCGAAAGCCATCCTGAGGCTCGCCATAGAGAGGGTGGTGGCTGCTCACGACAACGCAGATTACTTCCCCGCCTACGAGATTTTCCTTGACGACTTACGCGACTACCGCTACTATGGCGATGATATGCTCCACCCCTCAAAGGCAGGTGTGGACTATGTGTGGGAACGCTTCGTGGAGTACTGTATGACACGCGAGGTGGAGGCAGATGGCGAACTCTTTGCTCGCCTTGCGGACGCTCGCAACCACCGTCCCCTACATCCCAAGAGTGAGGAGTATGCAAACTTCTGCTACACAATGTTCCAAAAGGCACGAACACTCGCACATAAGTTCCCAAATAACGATATTGCAGCCTCGCTTGTGAAATTCTTTGCCAATAGGGGTTAAATATCATAGATATTTACTATCTTTACCCGATATTTTCCAACGATGATGAAGAACCGACTCTTTCTGCTGCTGATGCTACTCGCTATTGATGCTCAGGCGATGGGTGCCGAAAGCCCCCGCTTGGTGGTCAATATCGTGGTATCGCAGGCACGAATGGTCGATTTGGAGCACTATGCGGAGGGTATGAAGGCTGGTGGCTTCGAGCGTCTGCTCTCGGGCAGAAGCTACCCCTATGCCTACTACCCCTCGGCAACCACAACGCCCTCGGCACTTGCGACACTCACTACGGGTGCTTCGCCCGCAATGAGCGGTGTGGTGGGAGAGTGCTGGTGGAACAACAATAACGGTTTGCGTGAGTTGGTGGTGGGCGATGATAGGTACTGCTCTTTCGATGCAGACCACCCCGACAGCCGAGTAGCTAACACCAATCTCTCGCTCGAAACGCTGGGCGATGTGGTGGTACGCGAGGTTGAGGGCGCAAAGTCGGTGGCGGTGGCTGCCGATGCCTCTTCGGCAATCATTCTCGGAGGTCTTACTCCCTCGGAGGTGTGGTGGATAGACTCGCTGGTGGGTAGGTGGACAACCTCCACAAAGTATAAGACCACACTCCCCAAGTGGGTGGCAAAATACAACGCCTCAGGCTATTGGCGCACGAAGATAGGCGACAAGTGGGTACTCTCGCGCCCCGAAGAGGGGTACAAAAACAGCGAGGTGCATATCGCCAAACCCTATGGTTATAAACCCCCTCGCGAAGAGAAAAGGAGCCGCCCTAAGCCCGCCGATGTTGTGGAGATGCTCTACTCGCCACTCTCGAACGATATGGTGGCGCAGTTCGCCAAGGAGGCTATCATCTACAACCGTCTGGGACACGATGAGGCTGTCGATGTGCTCAGCGTGTGTTTCGACTCGCCACGCAGAATGATTGCCCGATATGGACTCTCCTCGCGCGAGGTGGAGGATATGTATTATAGACTCGATGAGAGCATTGCCGACCTTATGACCTTCGCATCGGCGCAGGCAGACGGTAAGGTGCTCTTTGTGCTCTCAACCGATGGCGGCGTGAGGGAGGTTGCCGATGACGAAAAGGTGTTCAACACCACACAGGCTCGCTTCTTGATAAATAGCTTCCTCTCTGCCAACTATGGTAAGGGCGATTGGGTGCTTGGGTATCAGAACGGAGGTCTGTGGCTCAACCATACACTCGCCTTCTCGAAGGGGCTCGACATTGCAACCTTGCAACGTCAGGTAGGCACCTTTGCACTCGGTCTGAGGGGCGTGTCGCACGCCATCACTGCCTCGGAGATGATGGGAGGAGGTGCTAAGGAGGGTGCGGTGGCTCTTGTGCAAGAGGGCTTCTACCCCAAACGCTCGGCGGACGTCTCCTTGGTGCTGATGCCCGACTGGTGTGAGGTGGAGGGCGAGGGTGTGATGCCCAAAGTGACCTCTTCGCTCATCTATGCTCCCTATCGCAGGGCTGTGTTGGCACTCAGCGGAATGGGTGTGGAGAGGAGTAGAATTGAGGAGAAGGTCGATGTCCGCTCGTTGGTGGTGACGCTCGCCGAGATGATCGGCGTGGAGGTACCACTCGGAGCCGAGGCAAAGCCTTTACGAATTGAGAATTGAGAATTGAGAATTGAGGCAAATGCGAGTAAGCGAGGGCAGAGGCTGCTCGCAGACTATGCCGAGCGGGAGCATTTTAGAGCAGCCGAAGGCTGGTCAATTGAGGCAAATGCGAGAAAGCGAGGGCAGAGGCTGCTTGCAGACTATGCCGAGCGGGAGCATTTTAGAGCAGCCGAAGGCTGGTCAATTGAGACAATCTCATATCTCTCATAACTCCCATTGGGGTAGAGCAAGGATTACACTAAAAGTTTTTGGTTCCGCTTTTTACAAAAAGCGGAGAAAAGACAAAACAAAAGATATGATAGACGAGATACAGGAGGAGATTATTGCGGACTTTGGGATGTTTGATGATCCCGATGACAAGTTGCAGTATTTGATAGATATGGCCGAGGAGTGCAGGGAGATAGACCCAAGGCACAAGACCGAGGAGTACCTGATTGACGGTTGTCAGTCGAGAGTGTGGATAGACGCCGAACTAAGGGATGGCAAGGTCTATTTTGCGACCGATGCCGATGCTCTTATCGTGAAGGGCATTGCGGGCTTGCTCACAAGAGCTCTGGGTGGTCGCACACCCGAGGAGATACTCTCCACCGACCTCTACTTCATAGACCGCATAGGTATCCGCTCCTACCTCTCGCCTACGAGGGCTAACGGATTGGGCGAGATGCTGAGCCAGATGAAGAGGTATGCGTTGGCTTTTTCAGTAAAAAAAGAAGAGTAGAAGAAGATGACACCCGAAGAGATACAGAGCGTAGAGAGCGATATTATCGACACTCTGAAAAATATATACGACCCCGAAATACCGGTCAACATCTACGACCTCGGCTTGGTCTACGATGTGGACTATACACCCGACAAGAAGGTGCACATTCGTATGACACTCACAGCCCCCAACTGCCCTATGGCGGACTTTCTGGTTGAGGAGGTGCATACGCAGGTGGCTAAGGTCAGGGGTGTAGATGAGGTGGTGGTGGAGATAGTCTTCGATCCACCCTGGGACAAGAATATGATGAGCGAGGAGGCTCTGATGGAGCTCGGTATGTTGTAGTGTTGCAGTGCGGATATGGCGTTGGAACAGATGGTGTGTTGGGAAACCCTTGCGGCGATGGAGCCTCTCAGGAGGACAAAACTCATCGAGGAACTCTTGGTGGGGAGGCTGATGGGCAAGAGCCGAAGGGTGGTGGAGATTTGGGAAGAGTGCAATAGGAACTGGAACCAGACGTTACACATTATGACCGCCTACGCTATGGGAGCACCGCGCAACTCTCGCCCCTTCGAGGAGCTGGCACGAAGCGTACCATATCTCGCCTGCCTCAAAGAGCGCAGTTCGCTGAGGAGGGTGGAGGCTATGTTGCTGGGCGCCTCTGGGTTGATAGCGGGCGAGTACTACGATGACTACATCGTGGGTCTGCAAAGGGAGTACGACTACCTCTCGCACAAATACGACCTCAGGAGTATGAGCGTAGGTGCGTGGAATAGGATGGGTAGCTTCCCTGCCAGCAATCCCATTTTGAGGATTGTGCAAATGGCTGCTCTGGTGACTAAGGAGGAGTACTCAATGGATGCACTTATGACACTTGGGAGTGTAGCAGATGTGGAGCGTATGTTCGCCATCACTACGAGCGACTATTGGCAAAAGAGGTTCAGGATTGATGGCAAGAGCGTGGAAAAGAACAGTATCCTGGGGCGCGATAAGATAAATATGCTCGCTATCAACTTGGTTGTGCCGATGCAGTTTGCTTATGCGACTATTATGGGGCGCGAGGAACTGAAAAATAGGGCTCTCGATATGCTCGAAAAGATACCTGCCGAGAAGAATAGACTTGTGAGCCGCTGGACGGGCGTAGGTGTCCCTGCAAAGTCGGCATACGATAGCCAAGCACTCATAGGACTCTCGCACCTGTGCGATGAGGGTAAGTGCGAAGAGTGCCCGCTGGGAAAGATGATGAAGAGGAGAAGAGAATTGAGAATTGAGAATTGAGAATTGAGGCAAATGCGAGTAAGCGAGGGCAGAGGCTGCTTGCAGACTATGCCGAGCGGGAGCATTTTAGAGCAGCCGAAGGCTGGTCAATTGAGGCAAATGCGAGTAAGCGAGGGCAG
>JAFTUI010000016.1 GCA_017466345.1 Tidjanibacter sp.
CGCCTGTGGGTGCGTTGCACAGCGTTTACATTCCCCCTAAATCCCTGCTCGGCGAGGACGCCGAGCGTAAATTCGACCACCCCTCCAAACCTCCCCTTTTCGTAGGGGAGGCTTGCTTGGGGCTTATTTTGAGCCTTTGAAGGACGATTTCTAAACGACCTCGTAGCGTTCCTGAGCGTTGCTACATTTTTGGAGTACGCCTGTGGGTGCGTTGCACAGTGTTTACATTCCCCCTAAATCCCTGCTCGGCGAGGACGCCGAGCGTAAATTCGACCACCCCTCCAAACCTCCCCTTTTCGTAGGGGAGGCTTGCTTGGGGTTTATTTTGAGCCCTTGAAGGGCATTTCTAAAAGAGGCTGTGTCAAAATCTACATTTTGACACAGCCTCAACTATTAAGTACTATCTACTAATTACTCACTAATAATCAAACTCCACGATACTCTTGGCATAATTTTTCCAATATGTTGCGGTCTTATAATCATCTACGCTCTCGGTGGGTACAAAAATCGTGCGTTTGCTGTGATTGTTGTTAAACATCATATTGCCACCTGTTGGAGGAGTTGTGCCTTTGCAGTATACTTCTGTCAGTTTCGTGCACAGATTGAATGCGTTTTGTCCAATGGAGGTAACGCTCTCGGGAATTATGATGCTCGCAAGTTTCGAGCAACTCGCAAACGCATACATCCCGATTGAGGTAACACTGTTGGGAAGAGTTATGCTTGCGAGGTTGGAGCACTGCTGAAATGCATACTTTCCAATTGAGGTAACACAATCGGGAAGCGTGATACTTGTAAGGTCGGAACCATATCGGAATGCATACGGAGCTATCGAGGTAACATCTCCGTCAAAAGTGATTACCCAACACTCCCTATCACTATCGTACACATGTGATTTCACTTTTGCATCAAAATCGGTGGTATCAATATATGTGTTGGTGGTTGTGCTACCATTGGTATACCAAAGTTCGGTATTTGCGGGTTTGGGTATCACAAACTCTGCACTAAGAGCCTTCATAGGCTGCACCTCATTGCGAACAACAGACACCGCTTTTGTTGTGGTCCTCTTAAAGAAGTTGCCTTCGATGTCGGTTGCGGTAATGGTAATACCGCCATTAAAGGTCATCTCGGGCAAAACAAACCAAAACTCGGTTGCATCATCGGCAGTGGTGCCAATTTCTACACCTGCGCCACAATCCATTGTTATATAGGTTGTTGCGTCATCTTCCATTGCTACCGAAGGCGCATCATTGTAGGTTGCGGTGATTGTTGCCTCTCCTGCTATCTTCTCGCCCGCGTTACCCTCCAACAAAATACTCTTAACACTCACACCCTCGGGATTGTAGAGCTTTATTACAAGGTAGCCGCAAGCATTCTTGAAGAACAACTTATCATCGGTAGCATCTTTACCAACTGCCACCATTGTATTTGCACCCCTGCCAAATGAATTCACACCATAGGCTTGTATGATGGGCAAACCTACGGTCAACACGCCAGCAGTACTGAGGGAAATAACACTGTAAGGATAGACGCCATAGGTTGTTGCAACGGCGGTGCCACTGCCCGTTGTTACGGCGTTGAACTCGCCACTCTCATCGCCCGTCTCGCCGGCGAAGATATATTTGCTGTTGTAGGTGTCTGCATCGAAGAACGAAATCTCATCACCCGCGTGCCAATGTGGCGATAAACTCTCATCAAGATAGGTTTTTGTTCCATCATTCTGGAACAAGGCGTAGATGACACGACCTTTGACTTTGTTGTTGGGATTTACAACATCATCATTGTCCTGACCACAACCGCAAAGCAGTGCCCCCAAAAGCATAATACTTGTAAACTTTTTCATACCTCTCTCTGCTGTTAGTTCTACCAATCTTGTTCCCCGTGTACGGTCTCAATCTTCTCCATATTTGGAGAAGTCGCAATTCCCTGCTCTATGGCAACGTAATACACCTCTATTTCGGGGCTGAGGTATCCCTTCTTCGTTTTCATAATCATTTTATGTTTAGAGTTAATCATTATTCTCTACTAAAAACCACACAACTCCTCTATGGCGGGTTATTATAAAAAAAAGAAAGTGTGGAGTTGATTTTCGTATGTTCGATAGATGGTTGTGGAAGAACCCGAAGAAAACAAACGATGCAATGCCCCACACTTGAATAGTATGGGGTGTGTGCACACAGGAAACGGGCATAGCCACATAACTACACAAGAAATGGGTGCCATTCGTCTGCCCTTTCTTCCTTGAAAACTTCCACATTTTCTATCGAGGACAAAAGCGAAAAACACTTTCAAATATGTTCATCCAACGAATAAATCGTTAGACACCGCAAAGATATAAAAGTTTTCGCAAAACGGACAACACTCCTGCGTGAAATTGCTCGGATAGATACAAAAAACCTCTCGTAAATAGCGAGAGGTGGGCGGTAGAAAAGGCGCAGTAGATGCCAAGCGCTCCTGAAAGGCAATTTTTAGTCGGCATTATTGAGAATGTTTAAGGGCTTATAGGTCACAACCTATAAGCCCTTGCTTTTTATACAATCTTCATTCCCGCTGAGCGGAGGTTCTCTCTGGCTATCGCGGGGGTTATTGCCACGTCAAGGGGCATATCGCAAGGTGTTGAGGCGATGATGTGGGCGAAGCCGCTCTCCGCCAACTCCTCGCACATCTCCACGCTACCACCCACTGCAACGGTGGGGATGCCATATTGTTTGGCTCTTCTAAGCACCTCGAAGGGCACCTTGCCCAGGAGCGTCTGGCGGTCTATGCGTCCCTCGCCCGTGACGACAAGGTCGCACCCAGCAAGCACCCCGTCAAACCCCACGCACTCCATAACCACCTCGGCTCCCGAACGGACGGTTGCGCCGAGGAGTGCCACAAGGGTGCCCGCAATACCTCCTGCCGCACCTGCGCCCTCCAAGTGGGTGACATCCACGCCGCAGTGTCGCTCCACAACCTCGGCAAAGTGAGCCATACCCTCATCGAGCCTTGCAACCATTGTGGGTGTAGCCCCTTTCTGGGGCGCAAAGAGTGTGGCAGCCCCCTCTGCTCCGCAAAATTGCGCACGGACATCCACCGCAAGGGTTATCCTACACTCCGAGAGTCGGCTATCTGCCAAGTGGTCGTCTATCCTCTCTATGTTGCGTAGGTTGCCACCACAAGGCTCCACCTTCCTCTCCGAGTTGTCCACAAAGCGGTAGCCGAGTGCTGCAAGCATTCCCACTGCGCAGTCGTTGGTGGCACTGCCGCCTACGCCCACAATGAGGTGACGACAACCCCTATCGAGCGCATCAATCATCATCTCGCCCACGCCCCTCGAAGAGGTAATCAGTGGGTTGCGCTCATCGGGCAGGAGGAGTGTCAGCCCCGCAGCAGAGGCGACATCCATCACTGCCGTAGTGCCCTCTATGATGTGGTAGCGGGCGGCTATGGGGCGACCAAGAGGGTCGGAAACCTCCACCTCTATGCACCTACCCCCGCACGCCTGCGAGATTATCTCGGCAGTGCCCTCGCCACCATCGGCAAGCGGCACAACCATCACATCGCACTCCTTTTCGGAGGCGAGAATACCCTCGCGGAGAGCCTCGCAAGCCTCGCGGGCAGTGAGCGACCCCTTGAAAGAGTCGGTGGCTATGACAATACGTTTGCTCATATCAACCACTAAGATAGTGTTTTTCTTGCTTAACCCCAAAAACAAGGGGAAGAACCCCCAAAAAAGTTCTTCCCCTCTATCTGAGAAATAAAGTGACCTAACGATTAGTAGATACTTGCGTTCTCCTTAACGAAGTTGAGGTTGATGATGTATGCACCGTTGGTGGTTTTGAGAGTACCTACCATAGTGTGCCTCCAATACTCAGCCTCTGCATCCCATTCTGCCGTTACGTCAATGTAGGCGTCCTCGGTGTCGCAAACAAATGGGAGTTGGTCGGAGGTGCGGATAACCTGAGCATACGACTTGGTGGCATCAATCCAGAGCGAGCCATCGCCGGGGTCGGTGCTACGCAAGTAGTAGCGACCTGCGGGAAGGTGCTCGGCTGCATCGGTGCCGGTCATAAAGTAGAGGTTCATATTGAACTTCAAGCCGAAGCATTCGAGCCACCAGCACTTGCCAATCTCGTCCCAGGTAGCCCAAACAGCCATACTGTTAACCATCTCGCCCTCGGTATATACCTCAGCCTCCTCTGTAACCTCCTCGTAGAGTTTGAAGGGACCTGCGTTGTTGATTTTTGCCACAGCAGTACCAGCCTTAACCATAACATCTACGCTGATGAAGGTCTCCTCGGTAGCCTCATCGTAGTTGATGATAACCTTGCTCTCGTAGGTGCTACTCTCGGCAGCGGCGGTAGATACATTGTTCACAATCATCTTGTCGATGGTAAGGTTGTTGCCAATGGTGTAGGTGCCAGAGGGGATGTATGCCTTATCTTCGCCCAAGTCGATAGCGAAAGTGAAGGTGTTGTCTTTGTCGTTGGCAACCGTGAGGTTCCATACGTTGGCGTTGTCGGCACTCTTCTCTGCCTCTGCCGAGAGAGGGATAATCTCGCCATTTCTGTCCGTAATGGGGTAGATGAACTCGTAGGGCTCGGTGCGAGTGATGCCACTAATGTCTTTGCCTTCGGGAATCTCAATCTCCAAGGTCAGCCACGAATTCTCCTCGCCAGGAACAGCAAAGCAGAACGAGCCGTAGGTCTCCCATTTGCCTGTCACAACATTCTCGTAGAAGTCGATGTTGCCGATGGTGGGATCGAGTTCGCCATATTCAATCCAGTTGTTGTCCAAATCGAGAGCCTTGAACGAGGAGCCCTCGGCCACGAAGCCCTGCACGGTATCTTCATCGCAGTTGTCGTAACGACCGCCAAAGGTGTCGCCACCTACCAGGTGAATCTTCATCTCATAGAGAGCGGTGGACATTGTAAGGTAGTAGTCGGGAGCAGCGCTGATAACCGAAAGGCTTGTGGGGTTGAAGCGCATTTTCTCAACGATGATCTCCTGTTTGAGAGTTGTGAAGGTAGCCGATTTGAGCACCTGAGAAGTGCTGTTTTTGGCTGCTGCCACAACAACATAGTCGGTTTCGTCTTCGAGGTCCTCCTCGAAGGGGATGGGCATAGGCTCCTCCCACGAGTAGTTACCCCTTGCGTAGTCCTCGTACATAAAGTCGCCACTATTCTCAATTACATAGTCTACGGTAACATCCTCTGCTTTGTACTCCTCTGCTTTGATTACCATAAAACCAAAATCGTCCATATTGGTAACCGTTACGTTGAAATAGGCGGCAATATCGAGCACATCTGTAATCTCGATATCGGTCATTGTTACGGCACCCTCGGTAGGGGTGGGTTCTGGTTCTGGTTTGGGAGTTGGGGTGGGCTCGGGGGTGTCGCAAGCCACCACGAAGAGCGCCGCAAAGAGACACATCAGTTTGAAAAGTTTTTTCATAGCGTAATTAGTATAATAATTTGAGTTGTTTGTGTATTTATACTTGCAAATATACAATTATTGCTGAAATTATTGTATTGTGGTTAAAAAAACGTGGAATTTATTTTCCACGTTTTTTTGTTCCTAATAATTGAGGTGTGTTCGGTAACTATCAGCCTTCACTTTGAAGAAGTTGTTGTTATCTTCCAAGAGCCTATACTCGCCGTGGTTGCTCCACGAGGCGGGTTGGTCGTAGATGCTCATATCCTCGCCCGTATCGTTCGACACATAGTCTTTGATTTTGTTGTGCCAATTGCGGATACGAGCCACACTTGCATCGTAGTGGAAGTAGCCAGCCGAGGCATCAACCAACTCTTTGAGGTAACTAATGTAGAGTTCTTTGTATGAAGGGTCACATTCGAGAATTGTGTTGATGAGGGGGTGGTTTGCGTTGCTACCCCATTTGAGAGGAGTGTCACGACCCGAGTCATTAATGCGCATCTTTTCTCCCGCATTTACCGATGTACCCAGTGTGTTGTCGTAGTCGTAGGGAATGAAGTAGAACTTGTAGCCACTCGTACCGCCTGTGTTGAAGTACATATAGTAGTTGTTGCCGTTGTTCCAATAGTCGTCCCACATACCAACCGTAACATTCACAGCATAGGTTTTCAGCAGCAGAGGAATGTCGATAGTCTCTTCGAGCCACGCCTTCAAATCTGCGCCCGACTTGGTTTTGAGTTTATACATAAAGTCGATAAGCTGAGCCTTTGCCGAGTCGAAGGAGTAGTTGTCGGTTTTGAGTTCGTAGGTCCACTCTTGGTCGGTATCTACATCCAAACCGAAGAGGTGGCTCTTGTTGGCATCGGTGTCGTATTTGATGGTTGCAGGACCATCGGCGGAGTTACTACACTTCCAGAGGTTACCCTTGTGACCGCCAAACTTGTCGGAGCGCACTTCGAGGTACTCATCATCGACAGTCTCCTGCATCTCGTAGACACCAAAGTAAGCGGGGCTCTCGTTGCCCACCTGAATCCACAGGCGGCAGTAGATGTCGTTGATAGCAGTCCAAACACCATAGCGGCGGAACAGATCGTAGCAGTACATCTCCCTGACGTACATTGGGTCGTCTTTGTGCCATTTCAGGTACATCTTCCTCACGCCATTAATGGTGTGCTCTGTGTCCTTGTGGAATTTGCGGAAGTTGAGCTGTGTGTGGAAGTGGTGCCAATCGGGATTGGAGGCGTTGTGCATCTCGCCACCATTACCCTCTGGGCGGCGGCGCGAGGTGTTACCCCTAAGCCTCCAACCAGCCTCCGAGAAGTTATAGGTGTCGGTGCCGTTGTAGAAGGTTACATCGCCCTTGAAGTATGCTTTGGTGCCATTGTTCTGGTCGTAGGTCGTGAGCATACGGTTCCACTCATCAACGCTCACTTTGAGTGTGATTTCGGGGAAGGTATCCTCGTTCCACACATACTTCACAGCCTCGGCAAGGGGCGAAGTGGGTGGAATTGGGGTGTCGCCCGTATTATCATCGCCTCCTGTGTTGTCATCGCCACCCGCAGCGGAGAAATCTACCACAGTATTCACAAATTGGGCAACAGTGTCGTTGGCATTGGTAGCACCAACAGTGGCTGTCGTTACGACATACCACGCACCACCATCGGGCACGCGGCAAGCTACATCGAAGGTGTGCTCCACAGCACCGTCCCAAGTATCTCCCACCGCAGGGGTAGCAATGGCGGTATTCACAAAGTAGTCGACAGTTGTGCCCTCGGAGTCCACAAGTTCCAGAAGGAGCGATTTCTTGCCCGAAACGCCCGAGTTACTCACGCCGAGGTTAATGGCACTGTGTGTATTACTTGCGCCCTTGCAGTTGAGTACGGCATAGCCGCCCGCGGGCAACACAGTACCCTCGGCAATCACATACAAACCCTCGCCAGTCTGGTCACTAATGGCACCCTCGTTGTTCTTGAAGATTGTCCAGCCGCTGAGGTCCACATCGGAGGAGGTGGGGTTGTAGAGCTCAATATACTTAGCATCGCTATTAACCTCGTTGATAACCACATCGCCTGTGGGCTGATTATTGCCGCCACCTGGGGTGTTGCCACCTTGGTTGCCGCCATCCTCCACAGCACCTGCTTCGAGAGGAATGGTTACTACGGTACCGTCCGAGAGAGTAAAGTAGGCGTTCTTATCATCCCAAGTGACGCTCACAATTACCGAAGTGCCATCTGCACCATCTTTACCGTCTTCGCCATCGGCGCCATCTTTGCCATCTTCGCCATCAGCTCCGTCTTTGCCGTCCTCGCCATCTGCACCATCTTTGCCATCCTCGCCGTGCCTGATGGTAATCTCAGAGTCGTCCGAGAAAGTGATGATGTAACCCTGCTCGGTCTCTACAACAGAAGTGATTGTGAGGTTGTTAGAGAGTGCCACGAGGAGAGTTTGGGTGTTCTTGACCTCCTCTTCGAGTTTGTCCAAACGATCCAAAATGTCGCTGTGGTCGTAGGGTAGTGTGCAGCTTGTGAAAAACATCGTCACTACCGAAAATAGGAATAAAAATCTTCTCATATTACTAATTTTGTTTGTATTAATCTTTTTGCAATTTTGAGTTTTCTCTATCGGATGGGGGCGAACATCTCGCTGCCAATGCTAACCCTCAGCGACACCACCTGCTGCCATCCCCAATGTATGCCGTCCCAATGGTGTACGGAGGAGATGCGCAGATTCAAACCCTCGCTCAACTTGGGCTCCCAATATAACTCCAACCTGTTATAAAAACCCTTCTCGCCCACACGATAGAATGGATCGCCAAAGTAGAGATTGTCGCCATAGATACCGCCCGCACCATCCTCGTAGGGTAGGTTCCAGTAGGGCATCAGGTCTTCGCCCTTGTAGAAGGTGTCGCGCAGACCTATGTCGTTGCGCCTCATACTAACCTCCAACTCGTAGCCACCCGGCATAATGGGCGTGCCTATATGGTGGCGGTCGTTTTGGTAAGCCTGCACCCAGGCAGCCTGACACGAGAACTCAATGTCATACCAGAGCGAAGAGAGGTCCAAACCGATATAGAAATCCGCCAAGCCATTATCGACCACCCCGCGTGCCGAGTCGCTCGAAGCGTGATGGTGGAGCGTTGCGGTGTAGCCCGCATACGAAAGCCCCTTGCGAGCCTCGCCCGCAAAGATTATGGTGAACATCTCGCAGCGGGTTTTGGAGCGCAGACCATTCCAATCGCAACCCAACTCCACAAACCAATCGGGCTTGGAGTACTGTATGAGCATACCCTCAATAGTGGGCTTATAGAAGCGGTAGGAATCGCTGAAAAAGGCGTAGGAGTAACGACCACGAAGCCTCTTGCGGGGGAAGAGTCCCAACGAAGCAGAGAATTTGTCGCCATCGTAGGCATAATAGGCGAGCAGTTCGGGAGTGCCCATAAAATTCTCACTACCCATATCGGCAGGTATGGTGGTGCCGAGCATCAACTTGTGACCGTAGCCCCAGCCCAAACCAATCTCGGGACGCATATTGGCACCAAAAAGAGTCCCCGAGGGAGCAATCATCTTACTCGGGTCGCCATATTCGCGGTTGTCGAAACGAAAGTCGAAATCTGCATCCCACAATATATCCTGCGCACTCGCTACCATAGGGGCAGCAAGAGCAAGGCAGAGCCACAATCCGAGTATGCGAAATATCACTTTCATCCCACAAATGTAGGGATTTTTTCTGGTTTTGTTATAAAAATAGGTATATTTGTGGACAAAACACTAAAATTTATGAAGGACTTTTTTGAAAATGTGGCGGTGTCGATGACTGTCTGCGATAGGGAAGGCAATGTTGTCTATCAGAATGTAAAGGCTGTGGAGGCTCTGGGCGAGGCGCGTGGCGCAAACCTCCAAGAGTGCCACCAAGCCGCCTCGTGGGCAAAGATTCAGGAGATGCTCGCGGCGGGTACCACCAATGCCTACACCATCGAAAAACGTGGCGTGCGCAAACTAATCTACCAAACTCCTTGGTACGAGGCGGGCGAGGTGGCAGGACTTGTGGAGTATTCTATCGTGTTGCCCGATAATATGCCCCACAAGGTGCGCGGATAGGGGCTTGTGAGCACTCTGTTGGAGGTGTTGAGGTGCTATGATAGAGTGGGGGAATGAGCTTTTGGGAATTTTTTTTGAAATTTTTTGCCCGATTTTTTTGCTTTGAAGAATAAAGTTATTACTTTTGTCCCCGCTTAACGCTTCTTTAGCTCAGTTGGTAGAGCACGACACTCTTAATGTTGGGGTCCTGGGTTCGAGCCCCAGAGGGAGCACTGACGAGGGAAAACGCAAGTTTTCCCTCGTTTTGTTTTATATCAGAAAGTTAGCCCCAATTTATGCTGTAACTCGCTGAAATAGCGTGTCTTACTTTGTCTAACTTTTGTCCATTTTTTGTCCAACTTCATATCGTTTTTGTCTAGCCATTAGACAAAAGAGATGAAGAAATAGAGAAGAAACTCGATTTTCTCTCTTTTTTCTTCACTTTTCTTCTTCATTTGGCTCTATTCCCAGACATATATTCTTCGTTTACAAATAGTTGCGAATTAACTTGACACTTAAAAATAGTGATGTTATGTTTGCATCGCAAATGGCTCATTGAGAGAGTGTTAAGGATTTTTGAAGACTGCATTGGAGTCCAAAAGTGTCAAACAATTTTCTGGGTTTGTCTAACGGATTTCAAGGTTTGTCTAAAAACTGTCCAACTTATTTTTATGCACTCTCGCCCATTGCACCCAAATTTGCAACACAAACAGTAAAAAACGAGTGAATATGAACAACCAGACAATCGCTGTACGCATGTACGTACAAAAGAACAGAGGCAATGCCGCAGGCAGAATTCCAATCTTTGCACGCATTATTCTTGGTGGCAAAAGTGCCGCAATCGCCACTAAACTCTACATCGAGCCTGACCAATGGGCTTTTGGTGAGACCATAGGTACTACCAAAGAGCTCAAAGCCATCAACAAACTCCTGGAGGAGATGAGAGTTAAAATCTTTCAAACTCACACCGAGCTGATTCGCCAGGGCATAGATGTGGACTTAGAGAAACTCAAACTTGCACTGCAAGGCAAGTCTTACAGCAACGACTGCCGCTATCTCATACAGCTCTTCAATCGCTGGCTGGAAGAGTATCAGAAGCAGGTCGGACTCAGCACTAGCCAAAAGACCTACGAACGCTATGTTGTAGTACGAGACCGCGTGCAGGAGTATATAAAGACAGTAACCAAGATGGACGACATCCTATTGAGCGATGTCACCCCCATGTTTGTAAATGGCTTCGACACTTATAATCGCACCCACTATGAGATAGCAAACAACCACGCAATGAAACAGATGCAGAAGTTCCGCACCGTTTATAGGACAGCCATCGACAATGGTTGGGCTACCAAGAATCCATTTGCTTCGTTCAAAATAAAGTTCGAGGATGTGGAGCGTGAGATACTTACACGAGAGGAACTATCGCGCATAATACAAAAGGAGTTCACTTCTGTACGCATGGACCAAGTGCGTGATGTATTCGTTTTCTGCTGCTTTACGGGGCTAGCACATTGCGATGTATTGGAGCTTACCGAAGAGAATATCCGCATTGATGACGATGGCAATAAGTGGTTACGCACACACCGCCAGAAAACCGACACTCCCGTTGACGTGCCACTTCTGGAAATTCCTCAAATCATCATTGAAAAATACAAAAGCAAACGCAAAAAACTGCGTGGCAAACTCCTGCCTGTCGTTAGTAACAGTTGCACGAATGTGTACCTCAAAGAGCTAGGTGATGTGTGTGGCATCCAAAAAAACATAACCTTCCACATGGCCCGTCACACATTTGCCACCACTATCACACTTACGAATGGTGTACCTATCGAGTCGGTGGGCAAGATGCTTGGACATAGGAATATACGCACAACACAAATATATGCAAAAGTGCTACACGAGAAGGTTGCCAATGACATGGCAATGCTCGCCAGCAAAATTGGTGGTGACTACTCAATCCCTACCAAAAGGAAAAGGCAGGCCATTTAATAGCCTACCTTTATATTCACTCTGTTTGCAGCCGTCCCAGACTCTGGGGCGGCTATTTTATGCATTATAACAAATGCTAATAAGTAAAACATATAGTGTTTTAATTACAATATTTGGAAAAATTCATACCTTTGTATCAGAAAGCACACAAAATCAAAGTTATGAGTAAGAGTGAATCTGGATATGTATATATCCTAACTAACCCTAGTTTTAAGGAAGATTGGGTGAAAATTGGCAAGAGTTCTCGCCCCGTTGATGTTCGCTCCAAAGAGTTGGACAACACCGCAGTACCACTTCCTTTTGAGATTTATGCGACACTTAAGACCGTAAAATACAATGAAGTTGAAAGGCAGCTTCACCGCATGATAGATCGCTTGACCGACTTGCGTATTCGTCAGAATCGAGAGTTTTTCAATGTTGAACCAGCCAAGGCACTGGAGTTGCTACGTGACTGCGCAATGGTACTTGATGACGCTGAGTTTTATGTTTCTGATAATGCGTCAGACTGTCCAAAGAAAGTACGAAAGGAACAGCATAACAATAAAGGTAACACTACTATTACTCGCCACAAAACAAGAGAAAACTTCAAATTTAGTCTCATAAATATAGCTATCGGTGAGACTGTTGTTTTCACACCTACAAACATCGAGGTTAAGGTTGCTGATGATGATAAGGTTGAATTCGAAGGTCGTTTATACAAACTCTCTCCTTTTGTTGGAACATTTATGCCAATTGAGAAGCGTAATTCATCGGGGGCATATCAAGGTGCAAAGTATTTTACCTATAAAGGAGAAGTGCTTGATGATATTCGCAAGAGATTAGAATCAGGAGATTTTGAAAAAGAATAGACACAAAATAAACATTGAATAGCCGCCCTTTATTAGAGCGGCTATTTTACTGTTACCTTGGGAATGTCCGACCAGAGAGTTGTGTAGTGTGGTGATTGGCTTTCGCTAGATGACTTTATTCGCCCGCTGCCCTGGATGCCCATTTTTACCGCACCACGCCCAAATGTATGGTTTATGGCATCCATGGCCGAGGATAACTTACTCTCGCGCTCTATGGTGGCTGTGTCGCTAAACAACGAGCGAACAACGCCCGACTCTGGAATCAGCTTGCTGATGACAACACCTGCCTTCTTGTAGCCGAAGCCTCTCTTATAGACCTCGCGTGTAGCATTGACGGCTGCTGCGATAATCGCTCGATGATCGTTTGTGGCTTCGGGGAACGACACCAGCACCGAGCCATAGGTCTGTGGCTCGTTCTCCTTGAAACGATTTGTGTAGGCAAATACCATCATCTCGACACAAGCGGAGTGTTGTGCGCGGAGCTTCTCGGCTGCCGAGGCTGCGAAGTTAGCTACCTGCTCGGCAAGCTCTCCGACCTCGGTTATTTCCCTGGCAAAGCTGCGCGATACACATATTGACTGCTTAGCCTCAATGGTATCCTCAAACTCGATGGCTGGTATGCCGCGCAGCTCCTGCCAGGTGCGCAAGCCTACGATGCCGAACAGACCTCGCACCAACCCCTCGTCCATCTGTGTAAACTCCCAGGCGGTGGAGATATTTCTATCGTGGAGCTTGCGGGCGGTCTTGCGACCAATGCCCCAGACATCCTCGATTGGGAATTTGCGCAGCACCTTTTCGATATCCTGCGGGCGGTGCATATAACACCCTCCGCGCAACTTTGGGTACTGCTTGCAGAGCTTTGATGCAATCTTGGCGAGAGTCTTTGTCGGGGCAATGCCGACTGATACTGGAATAGATGTTAGTCGCCAGCACTCGCTCGATATCTTCTTGGCATAGGCATCGAAGTCGATGTTATCCATACCTCGCAAATCGAGGAACGCCTCGTCTATGGAGTAAACCTCCACCGATGGTGCATACTCCTCCAGCACCCAACGCACTCGCTGAGACATATCTCCGTAGAGAGCCATATTGCCAGAGAAGACAGCGACATTGTGTTTCTCTACAATGTCGCGGATTTTGAATAGCGGGTCGCCCATCTTGATGCCGAGAGCCTTCGCCTCGTTGGAGCGTGCAACAGCGCAGCCATCGTTATTCGAGAGTACGATGACTGGCTTACCTTGTAGGTCGGGTCTGAAGACTCGCTCACACGAAGCATAGAAGTTATTGCAATCGGCCAGGGCGAACATCGCTACATCTTTTTAATAGTGTAGGTCACAACGCCCCAGATTATAAACTGGTTTTCGGGTTGCACCTCGATAGGCTTGTATTTCGTGTTCTGCTCATTGGCGGGCATAAGGCGCACGCGACCATCGAGCATCTCTACACGCTTAACGGTGTACTCGCCATCGATGTAGCACACAGCCTTGCAGTTGTTGTAAGGCTCTACTGCTCGGTCCACAATAATAATGTCGCCATCGTCCATAGCAGCATCTACCATTGACACTCCATCAATGCGGAAAAAGAAGGTCGATGCCTTGTGGCGAACAAGCAGTTTCACAAGGTCGAGCTTCTCGCGCATATCTTCTGCGGGCGAAGGGAATCCAGCCTTCACCTCGCCCATCACCAGACTCTCGAACGTCGAAGAGTCATCGATTGCATAAGGTTTCATCTTCTCCATACGAGGACAAAGATAGCGAAAATTGCTCAAACCATTACTGCAACGTCCATCCTTTATTCGTGGCTATTGCCTTTTGATCGTCTGTGAGTTTGCCAAGATTTGTAGAGCCAATCTTGCAGATCTTGTCGGAAACATTATCTGCCAGCGCATTAAATAGCGAAACGAGGCTATCCACAGATAGTTTCGAGCAACCACTCATGGTGATATTCACATTGATACTCCCTTTGAAACTTACATTTACCAGCGACTTACATGTGGTAAAGGTGTTTTCTATTTTACTCGTGACATTTGAAAAGTCCAACGGAGAACCAATGGTATGAAGCGATGAGCAGCCATGAAATAACTCATTGGCTGAGGTTATATTATCAGTAATTAAGCCATCGATTCTTTCCAATGCAGAGCAACCATAGAAAGCCCACATCATATTCGTAACATTGGCTGTGTTGAGCTGCGGGACATAGCGTAGAGCTGTGCATTTGTAGCACATCTGGTACATTGAGTCGAAATACGCCACATTGAGGTGGCTCGGAAAGTTTACCATTGTGTCATTCTCCGAAAAGAGTTGATAGCCATTTCTGACATGATTCATACCAACAGCGAGACCATATACTGCTGTCGAAAGTTCCGCAAACGACATCGAGTAGTCTGCTTTGCCCTCTTGGTCGAGAATTGCATCGACCATAAAGTCTCGCACTGTCGCAATGCGATTGATGATATCTGTAAATACTCCCATTAGCCAATAATCTCCGTTAGGGCATCCACGAGTTCCAGGAGGCCGAGTGTTTCTTTAAGTTCTGATACGAGCATGTCGTAGGTGATCGAGTAAGCTCCACCCTCACGATCAACCTCAAATCTGTCGGTCGGGTTAAGCATTGTTGTTGCTGGTAACTGCGAAATAGTTACACCTGTTGTTTCTGCCATAGTTATGTGTTATTTTTTTGGTAATAGAGCATAGTGTTGTAGGTCTCCATCCAATAGCAAAGCGACGAGGTTATGGGCACTGCAATCAACTGCAACATCCCCGCGTGCATGATCAGTTGGTTTACGGGAGAGTAGCCCGTACCAGAGGAATCCTTTGAGATGGGTGTTAGTATGCCAGACTTCTCATTCTTAACTGCTACCACCAGAGAGGGTGCGGAACGAGATCGCATAGGGTTGTCGAAAATCGTCAGTACACTGCCTGCGTATTCGGGTGTGGTGGGTAGGTTGAGCCAAATGGTATATGTACCCACACCTTTGGTTTTTCCCGAGGATATCAAGTTGAGATTCTTGTTGACTGTATACTCTTCATTCACTGTATCCCAGTCTGTTCCCTCATCCATTAGACTCTTAAACGGCACTTTTACATAACCACCAAACACGCCCGTACCCATCTCGACATGTCCATCCTCGTAGATGCGTGTTGTTGCCGAGCCTGCGTTCTCTATGCCATCAGCACCCGCAAAGAACATCAGCTTGCCATGTTTCGGGTCGGTGGTTCCTGACAAGTCACAGCCCGCCATACCTGCTACCACCTTCTCGTTGCCCTCGTCCTTGACACCCACGAAGCCAGATAGCACCACCCCCGACTGCCCATCTACATCGGTTGTGGAGTTTTGGAAGTTGTCGCGCAGGTAGTCTAGGTCGGTGGATGTCGCTGCTACTTGGCTCAGTGCTTTGGCTATCGTGGCACGAGCCTCGTAGTATGCCCCAATATGGGCGAAGTCGTCCTCTATCTCTATGTATTCGGGCGTGGCTGCGGTGTACTTTTCCAAAGCCGACACAGCCAAAATATATGCGTTTACATAGGCATCCCAAGCATCGTTCTTCTTGGACACCTTGCGAGGCTTCCCTCCCGCAGTTCGCACAACGCCATTTGCCACTCGCAGATACTCGGCAACGATGTAGCGTTCCGCATCCGATAGTAGCTCTTCATACTCGGCTCTAATATCCGATAGTCGTTCTCGCAGGTAGGTCTTTTCGATGGGCGAGATTACAGAGTCGGAGTTCATCTGTTGGAGCGACAGCTTGGTGGAGGCGATGTCCTCTAACATTGTATCGAGGTCTGTTCCCTCTTCGGGATTAGTGGGGTCTATACGCCCGAAGCGGAGCACACCATCTTTGAACGATATGCCACATCCCGTTGAGCGGTCATAGAGCTGCGCATTGCCCGACACCGAGTCAAACCACGAGTCGCCCAGCGCATCGGAGATGTAGCCTTGCAGATAGATGTTTTTCAGATAGGCAGAGTACCCTCGCATATTGAGTCCATGAGCAGAGAGGTTTGAGAGGTCGCCAAACTGTGCAGCAATGTTTTTCACATCTATGCGCCAGGAGTTCATACCTACAAGGTAGCGTTCGTATGTCCTGGTTGCATAGCGAGATGTCTGACGCGTGGTGTCGGTGGTGTTTCCGAATGCCACGATGTTCATCGCCTCGGCTGGGTGGTATGGAAAACCCTCGCGCAGCTCGTATTGCCACTCTCCGTAGGTCGAGGTGTTGAGACACTCCACCAAGCGGAAGTAGCAAGTGGTAAAGCCTGCGAAGGTGCGAGTGCCGAAGGAGTCGTCCGAGTCGATTGTTGGCTCGGTGTAGTTGCCAACCTCCGCGTTTTTGAAGATGCCCATGCAGAGGTCGTTGGAACGGAGGGAACTTATCTCTCCCACCTCCAACTTGATAACCAGGCGGCAGGTCTCTCTATCGACCAGCTCGATAATGCCCGCGCCAGGTGCGGACCACTCATCGCCAACACTCGTCTCGACACGATTGTAGCGGAATTCTGGCACTTCAAGGAACTCCTCCAAGCGAAGGTTGCGCAAATAGGCGTTGCCCTCGACAGAGAAGTCGCCCGACACGACACCGCCCGTTTTATTGAGCTTCTTGTCGAGTGAGGATTGCAATCCCTGCACCTCGCCTATCTGATGGGTGTGTGCCGAGGGCGCAACACGCTCCTGGAGCTCCTTGCCCTTTATCTTCATAGAGGCTTCTGCTGCGGGGACATCGACAATAAACTCGAACTCATCGAACTTGTCGAGCTGTCCTGCGGCTGATGCTAACTCTTTAATGCGTATCTCTGACATAATTCTATCCTCCCAAGATTGATGTTTTGAAGTTTTCCTTGCCGAGAACATAAACCAGGTCACGACCCTTGGCGACAAGTTGTCCGCCAAGGGTTAGTTTTATATTCTGACCTCCTCCATTCGGCAACATCGCCTGCAACTTCGATAGCGGGGCGATAACTTCTGGGTCGGCTATGGCGTTGGGGTTGTCGCCCACGAGGGCGAGAGTCTTACCATAAGCCAGGCCACCCGTAGCCAGGGCGGGAACGCTCTCCTGGGCATTCTTATTGATAAAAGCAGTCATCACTGCCGCAGCTGCCACCATTGTTGCACCTACTGCTATTGCACCCCAGGGGTTTGCAAGGATTGATTTCAGAGAAGACTTGAAGGCCAAAATCATCACACCAAACTCTATGAGTTGTGCGCCAATGTTCTTCAAGAACGATGCAAACTGCGTAAGAATCGCTTGCATCAATCCTCCAAAGCCGAGGTCGCCAGCAATAACCTGCCCCAGCGCATCGGCAGCCGCAACGATTGAGTCAGCTAGGAACTGCGACACTTGCTGGTCGAAGCGTTGCATCGTTATAGCGACCGTCTGCGACACCTGCTCCAATGCTTCGGAGAACTTCCAGCCCTTTTTAGTGAGCGTATTGGTGTAGTTATCTACAATGTCAACAGTCTCTTTGAGATTGCTAGCCAGGTGAGTGCTAGTGTTGTCCGACCAACCATAGAGTCCCTCGCGCACAGTCGTGTAAATCTCCTGCATTCTCTTCTCATAATCAGACACTGCCAACTTAATGCTGTCGGTGCTGATTTGGGGTGCAGGCATCTCAAATTTGAAGTCCTCACTGAGTATGGGCTGCAACTTCTCTGGTGGCTGAAGGTCCTCGGGTTTTATGTTTTGAAGTCGGGTAAGCTCCCCTCGCAGTCGCTCTATCTCTGCGTTTGTTGCGGCTATCTCCTCGACTGTCTTGGCGTTGCCTAGTGACTCTTCCAGGGTGCGTATCTGTGCCTGCAACTGCCCAATCATACCATCGGCCTGCTGTGCGCCAGCGGCTGTCTTTCCGAGAGTCTGATTATAGGCTTCTTGCATGGCTGCGGCATCCTCGGCAGCACGCTGACGTTCAACAAGAATATCGTTCAGCGCCTCTATCTCTTGCTGCTGGACTTCAAGCGCATCTAGTTGCACCTGATTGAGAGGTTGTCCATTCTGCACCCCCTTGAAGGCTGCTTTATCAGCCTCCAAAGTCTCGGTTGCAATAGTTATACGCCTTCGGATTTCGACATCACTATATATGGGACGAGAGAATTCATCATAGGTACGGTTGTAGACCTCTTGCTTGCGCTCATCCACCCACTCACGCTGCTGTGCATACTGCTGTCGCTGGAACTCTGCTTGACGCTGCCTTGCGCTGACAAATGCAGCTGCGAGTGTAGCCAGAGCCGTTATGACAAGACCAATAGGTCCTGTCATCGCAGCGAAGGCTGACTTCATAAGTGGAAGCATAGCTAGGAGCTTTCCCCCAACGGTTAGAACTGGGCCGATTACGGCCAGCAAAGAGCCGAATATAACAACTGTCTTCTTCGCTTGGGGACTCAGATTCTGAAACCAAGTGGCGGCATTCTGCACCCAACCCACAACCTTTTTAAGTGCAGGCATAAGTATCATACCCAACTGCTCGGCAAGGTCGCCCAACTGGTTTTTGAGTTGTTTTAGGCTTCCAGCTCCCGATTGTGCCGCAGCCTCGGCATAACCTTTGTAGTTTGAGAGAATGTACTTTACCGCCTCGCCACTTTTGAGTTGCTCGGTTGTAAGGTTTTTCAGCGCAGGAATACTCTCGCCCAACTCGCCCGTTAGTCCTCCGTAGGTCTTGGCAAGATTCTTTACAGCTGATTCGAGTGTCATACCCGTTGCTGTGGAGAGCTGTGCAGAGGCTTCGATGACATCATTTATCTGCCTCTCGGTCATACCCAACGATGCGAGGTAGGCTTGCTGCGCGATAACAGCCTCATCGCCAAAGGTGGAGCGTGACTGCAACTCAGCAGCCTGCGCCATCAATCTGCTTTGTACATTTTCTCTACCATTTAGTGCAGTGAGGAGACGCGTTTCGGCTTGCACCTGCGTATCTGCCGCCACAACCGATGCAGTGCCAAGAGCCACGAGTGGCAGCGTGAGTTTGGTGGAGAGCGTCTTACCTACGGAGGACATCTTCTTTTGAAGCCCCTCCAACGACTTCTCCACCTGCTGTGTGCGCTGCTGAAACTCGTAGCTGTCAGCACCAATTTTAATGAGTAGGTCGGCTATGCGTCTTGACATAGAAAGTTTGGGTTAGGTTGGGTTTAAGGACGACATCGCTGGTAGAGGTTCCAGCCACGCAGTACATCATCGACGTTGGCGATGCGACCATTCTCCACACGCGACATTGCCGAGACGATAAGCACCATCTCATCCTTGTTTGTGATATCGATCTCCTCGTCTGCCGAACGGAAGCAGATAGATGCCACCTGCTGGATGTAGCCCTCAGTGTTGTTCTCGATGGGTGGTGCGTAGCGGTTGATAATCTGGCGGATGGTTTTCAAGCCACGCGCCTTGTAGTAGTGCTCCAGAAGCACGAACATCGCTCGGTAGCCATAGTCGATAGATTGAAATTGTTTGAATGCCGAGTCCTGCGAGGGCTGCACCTCGCCCAGGTACTTGGTCTTGCTTATGCGGATGTTGCCTGGGTTATTGTTGCGCAATCCGCGTGGAAGTCGTTTCTCTTTGTTGTTACACATAGGTTTTAGGGTTTAGGTTGGTGTTTTCGTTTGCGGAGGTTGTCCATCTCGGCTCGTTTGAGCAGTACGGGACATTGCTCTGGTGGTGTTGGACACTTGTATGCCTGGCGTATGATGATGCGGTCGCATTCGAGCTGCACATCCTTCTCCTCAATGATTATTTCGAGCTTATCGACCTTCTCTTCGAGCTTCTCCACGCGCCCATCCAGGCGTGTTATCTGCTCCGACTGAATGGCGATGACCTTGTCGGTGTTTTCCAACTCAACGCCATCAGCCTCGGCTGCTTCCTTGCGTTTCTTGGACTTGAAGAATATGAGCGTGCCGAGCAGACCGCTGGCAAGCACAAAGTTTAAGATGATTGATAGTGTTTCCATAGGCATCAGTTCGGTGGTATATATTTGTAGATTGCTGTTTCGCGGACGATGTATAGGTCGCCATAGATAAAGAACACACCCAGAATGATCTCCCCAGCACCCTCATTGTTGGAGATACTTTTAAGTTCCTGCGCTCGGATGTCAAAGAGATATGGCGAGGTGTTGCATATAGCAACCTCCGAGAGGCTGTGGTCGCAGCAGTATGCAAGCGGACCAATCTCCCCTATCAACTCACTCTCTGTCATCGAGGTGCGCTTATAGAGCAACGACGAGCCTTCGCCATTGGCGATTATATAGTTATCGGAGATGGAGATGATGTTGTGCTCAAAGAAGGTAACCATCGCAAATGAGTGGAAGCGCGAGTCGCTGAATCCCGTCTCCTCGGAGGTATTTACCACGACACAATTCCCCGAGAGGTACATCGCACGCCCTTGGGGAATGCCATGTAAAGAGGAGTAGCCTACACCCCTGCGATATGATGAGTCCTCACGCTGAATGGGTGCTTCAGGGCGAGAGAGGTATGCATAAGATCCTATTGCACTGCCATCCGTGCGGTCTATTGTAGCACCCTCCAAGAGCAACACAAAATAGCCATCGTAGTAGGTTGCCCAACCATAGTAGTTGTCCATATTCTCCTTATGATATATCTGCATGATGGTACCTCTATGGTCGCAGTAGTAGAAGGTATTACCCTCAACTCGCACAAAGCCGTTTTCGGCAGCAAAGATCTCGAAAGCATTATCCGAGTAATAAATCTCTCGGAGTGATCTGGATATGCTATCGAAGAGGAGGATATGCCCATCTGTGGTGTGTATCAAGAGGTAGTCCAAGCAGCGTATGACGCGCTGTATCTCAAAGTCGAACGACAGCACCCGCACACAATCATCCCCATCGGCAGGCTGCTCCGTGGTGATGAAACGAGGCATTTCGGTAAGCTCACAGTTGTAGGTATCATCGAGAGCCTTCAACTCAATTGAGTTTACCGAATAGGCAACGTGGAGATACTTCTCGTCCTTGACAACAGTGTTCATATCGAGGTGGGCAGAGGTAAAGATGTCGCCCGTTAGTCGCTTGCTTGGCAGCTGCTTATAGCGCAGAGCACTCTGTACGATATGCCCCACTAGGGTGTCGTAGTTATTTGCTCCCTTGGTGTGCCAGAGTCGCGTTGGGTTACCCTGGGCATCTAGAAAGTAGAGTGTGTACAAGAGGTGGTCGTTGGGTATGGCAGGAATGTCGCTTACGGGAAGTTCGATTGACATCTCGACATTGTTGGCGGGGTTGACCAGCGACTCATATTTGAGTCCCTTGTCGTAGGTGTCGCCTGCGTCTATGGACATCGTCATCTGCGAAAATGTAGCGTTCTCCTGGTAGCCCGATGACCTACGCCCACTATCGTCATAGTAGACAATCTTACCTTTGAGAGTCTGGCGGATGAAGAACTGCAATACTCCATCAGCTGGGAAACCATTTATCTCCACCTTGATACTCTCGGGGACACCTGTCTTAACCTCCGACACAAGGCTCGTTTCTGTCTGCGACCAAGCTCCCGAATCGGTAAGGTAGTAAGTATTGCCAGCAGCCACCAGGCGGATGCCATAGTGTACACTTACCGAATAGTTCTCAGTAGATGGGCGGAAGGCTGCCGAGGACCATTCGCGGTAGAAAGTCTGCAACATAAAATCCCACTCTATCGGGAAGTTGCACTGCGCAACTTCTACTCCCTGGGTGTAGATGGTCGTTCCATTGTGGGCATCATTGCCGCAAAAGCAAAGCGAGTCGCCAGCTTCGGAGAAGTCAATAAACGAGTGGGGATCATCCCACGCTTCGGGCGAAAAGAAGCCCAAGTGTGGGGCGATATTTTCGACACTTTTGTTTTTCACATCAACCGTAATGGAGCGCAGGGCAGGAACTATGTCGAGTGTGGCATCCCCCATCACATACACACCACCAGCCCACATATCATCGACCACATCTCGACCAGAGGATGTTACAACATTAACGCCCTGCTCGGCAATAAGGTTTGTATCCTCATCATCGGTCATAATCTCTCCAACGGGGAACTCCGAGCCAATATCGAAAAAGGTAACGGGGCGGCTATGCTGATAAAGCGAAATGGCTCTGCGAATATGGAGTGCACCACTCGACTGAAATATCTGTCCAGCAAAAGGAAGAAGGCAGAGTTCGAGGATGTCTCGGTAAGTAGGCTCCTCATAGACAGCGTACATTTGTGCCAGGTCAATGTAGGTCTGGCGCAGGGGCGACAAGCCCTCGTTCATACCCTCGCCATAGAGGTCGAGCCAATCCGACACCTCCATATCAAGTTCCAGAAGGTCTAGGCAACGAGTGGTCAAATCCCACAACGAGAGCCTGCCCGATGTGCCAATCGACAGCAGGTCCTTGAATGTGTAACTATCCAAGAGGTTAAAGCCATCGACCGCCTTGATGGTAACGGTGTAAGGCGGTGCTGTAAAACTCTCCGAATAGAGGTCAGCAGTGACAAAACCACGCCAATAAAGTGCCCCCGAACGGAAGATGCTCACACGAAACTGTCGCGGGTCGGAAGTGAAAAGTGAAAGGTAGTGAAAGTTCTCTTTGCAGAGGATGTTGATGGTAGCCTCGGAAGCCTTAACTGGAGCATAGAACTCATCACCACGAGCTTCCCAAGTAATAAGGATGGGATCTTCGCCTGCGAAGGTCATCTCCTCCGAGGAGCCTGCATAGCCGCGCTCGGCAATCTCCACGCGCCACAAGATGTTGTGGTGCTTGCTGCGCATCTCCGCCCAATATTTTAGTCCGAATTCTGCCATTTAACGCTTCTTTGCGGTAAAGTTAGAATGGGTGTTGGGCATCAGTCTTAAACTATGTTACACTATTACCAAGACAAAAAAAGACCGCATCGCTGCGGTCTATATTTGGGTATAAAAGATGTCTTAAAGTTTTGTTTTAAATACCTTTTGTGGATTCTTTGCCATATCTTGCAGTCGTTTTGCGACCTTTTCCCAGCTAAACTCTGACAAGGTCATAACCACGGACTCGTCAAAATTGATTTCATCAAAGTAGGTTAGGGCTTTGGCTGGCACCACTATATTATCTTCGGGAAACTTATTAGCATAGAATTGCAACATCTCATCAAGCGAGTAAAGAGTAGAGAGTGTAGCAACATCTATAAAGTCCTTAATGCGAGTACCATTCTGAGAGATTGCTGCAAGTTTCATAGCAATAATATCAGGCACGCTCTCCAAACGCACGCCTTCAATCTCATCGGGAGTTTGCAAGTGTGGATAGTTGTAGCGTATGCAATCCACCATCACACCACCAATAAAACCTTTGAGGGTTTTTCCTCTGGCAAAGGCGATCTTCATACCATACTTTTCAACGAGCATAGACTTCAACTCTTCGAGGTCAAAATCCTCGTGCGAGAAGAGGTCAAGGTCAACGCTCTTGCGATGACCAATGCGTAACGCCAAAGCCGTGCCACCTACTAAATTAAAAGAGGCTAACAAAGGCTCTTTCTGCAACTTTTTTAGAAGTTCCAGTGTTGCGGGCTCGACTGTTTGCGTTTGTAACATCTCAACTCCTCCTTTTTAAGATTGAAAGTGAAAGATACGAAATTTAAATCTATGGGGCTGAGGTACGGGATATCTTTGAGTATCTCGCGGAAACCCTCTACACCTCCATACATATCAAATGCGGCATAGAAATCCTCTGGTGTGCCCAACTCAACAACACGCTGCGCTACAAGCGTGCGCGATGCCTGCCAATCGAAAGTACGGAGGTCGTACTCCCACAAAAGGGCAGGATTAAGCGAGTGGTCGCCAGGAGTGTATTTATTGATAATCACCATAGATTTTCAACCGATTCAACACACAAAGATAGTGTTTTTTTGAAATAGTTGTGCAAAAATCATTTTGAAACAACTTTTCTTCTACCCAAGCAATATGAAGTCATCTGCTTCGGGGATTACCGCTAGCCCGCCCCAAGTGCCATGAAGCTGACCGATGGCATCTATATCCTCAATCACACCCTCCTTGCCATCGTAGCGGTTGTCCTCACCTTCGAGGTGGATGATTCTGATGCGCTGTCCTACCTTGTAGGGACTTTCGCGCTGCTGTTTTGTCTGGTGCATATCGTTGTGTTTTAAGCGTTAAACCAATCTTCAAATCGCTCGAAGAAGAGCAGCTGGGTGCGTGGACTCATCATATCGTAGTTGCGCATGATAGCCTCGCGTCCCAGGGTGTTCCACTCGGCTGGGGTGCGGATGGCGGTAAAGTCCACAGCCTCGACTTTGATGTCATCGTACTCATCGAGCATCTCGCGTGATGCTCGTGCCAGGTCTCGTACCTCATCTGTTGCCTCACGCCAGCTGGTAGCGTTGGTTGGAAACTTATCCAAAAATCTCTCTATCTTGTTAAGCATAGTCGTTGGTGTTTATAGTGGGTAAACATTTACATCGTTGCTGAGCCAGAAGAGCTCGTTGTTGTCTACTCGGCTGAAGCCGTACATAAGACTTCCGTAGCGTTCACAAGCTCCGTAATAGGCGTACACCACGCAGTCGCCTTCCAAGCGGAACTTGTCACCCTTATTGAGGGTTGATAGGCGTGTTTCTGTGCGCAAGAAGTCTGCCAGGGGACTTTCGTTCTCAATGCGCTTCATTACGATTGTGTTGGCTATGGTGTTGAGCTCAACCTCGTAGATAACTTCATCGCCTCGATGTGTTGCGGGGATCGTACACTTGGCTATGCCATCTTCCATATTGTAGATGCTGATGTGTACCTCGTTGGGCATCTCGCCAGTGTTGAATGTGTAGTAGCGTCTTGCTATCTCTGCTGCTTGTTTGCGTGTCATAGTCGTGGTCTGCTTTATGTTATTATTCCTCATCTTGAAGTTTCCAAAGCTCCTGGAGCAGGTCGCGTATCTGGTCGTTGATAGCCACGCTTTCGCGGTGGATGCGCCAATACTCCGAGCAGCCGCGCATACCCTCATCGGAGAGCGATTTCATACGATTGCTGTTGCATAAAAACTCGCGCTCAAGGCGGTCAAGTTGCTTGTGGATTTGCTTAATTCTCTTTTCCATAATTCACTCTGTTTTAGTTGTTTATCGTAGTGCAAACATAACATCACACTTTGGAACACGCAAGTTAATTCGGGTTTATTTTCAACAAATAACGACTTTATTTTCAATGTGTTAGAGAGCCAGAGCCAGCCCCTTGCGGGGTTGGCTCGGTGTCGAGTTTTAGGCTTCCAGGTAGGCGATGTTTGACATCCTCTCGTAGAGGTCTTGTCCGAGTCGAAGTTTGGTTGCGATGTACTCCTCGCGTTCTGCTATGGGGAAGCGTCTTTCAAGTGACTGCTTGCAATCCTCGATGTACTTCTCAAGCC
>JAFTUI010000017.1 GCA_017466345.1 Tidjanibacter sp.
ACATCTCAATTCTAAACTCTCAACTCTCAACTCTCAACTCCCAACATCTACCATTCGTCACTTTTTTTTTGATTTTCAGCGGAAATTTTGTGTGTTTCGGATAAATTTACTATCTTTGTGTGATTTTGTACACGCGCACAAGGTAAAACTATGCGCCACAGCGACAAGAAATTACAACACAACAACAATTTTATTAACACACAAAAACAACAAAAATTATTAGCAAAAATGAAGAAGAATTACACTTCCCCTGCTATTGAGACTACCGATATTTTGGTAGAGCAGGGTATTGCAATCAGCAACTTTACTCACGAGGTTGACATCTTCAACCTTGACGAGGCTACCTATGATGAGTACAATGGTGGTGCTGCAATTTGGTAATCAACTCAAAGTTTAACAAAAGCAAAAAAGACAAGAACAATGAAAAAGATTTTTTACATTTTGGCTTCCGCTATTGTTGCTTTGGGCGCAGTAGCTTGTGACAATCAGGATTTGGACAACATCGCTCCCGGTGTAGGTGGCGATAGCCTCTCTTTCTCCGCAGTAATCGACAACACTAAGACCGACCTCAGTGGCAACACTACCGTTTGGGTAAAGGATGACGTTGTAGTATTCGAGGGCTACGAGGAGTATGAGTTCGTATACGATGGTAGTGCAAACTTCACTTGTACCGTAGAGGGCGTAACTGCTGCTCTTGGCGACAAGGATGGTTTGACCGCTTGGTATAACAAGGCTGGTATCGATTCGACCAAAGGTACCGCTGGTGCACAGCTCAAAGCAGAGGGCTGTTCTTTCACAGCACTCAATCCCAAATTCGCGTTTGCTGTACAGAACGCTTTCTTGAAATTTACTGCTGCTGAGGATGCAGTAGTTACCATTGCTGGCGACAACGATCTTTTGTCGGCTGCAAGCGTAGAGATCACCGGTACAGGTGCTGTTCAGTACGTTGCTATCAACCCCAAGAACGCTACTTTGTCCTACTCGGTGAACGACATTGAGTGCAAAAAGGTAACTCTGGATTTCGCAGCTAAGAATATCTACAATCTCGGCGATCTGGGCTTGACAGCATCGGGATATAATGTTGTTGGTTCGTTCCAAGGTTGGGCACCTGAGGCTGGCAAAGCCGTAGTGATGTATAACACCACCGATGGATGGGCTGTGGCAAAAGGTATTGAACTCTACAAATCAGACGAGTTTAAGATTGTTAAAGGCAACACATGGACCACCTCTTATGGTTTTGCTTCTGCTGGTGTATTGAAGGTTGACACTGAGACCGCTGTTCAAACTTCCAACAGCCAAAACATGAAGGCTGCCAAGAATGGTAAGTTCGATATCTATTTCAATGGCTCGAACAAAGTTAAATATGTATGCGCAGAGGAGTACACTGGTACCGTTAACATCACGATAGACAATAAGGCTGGCTGGAATCCCGTTTACATCACTTTGAAGAGTGGTAGCACTACTATCGTAAACAATGCAACCGTATCTAACAATACCTACGCTATTAGTATGAATTACATTGGCGAGTCGCTTTCGTACACTCTCTCGAATGGCACCAAAGAGTTGTCGGGCAATGTATCTATTACCAAAGATGGTGCAACCATCAACTTGGAGGAGACCATTATCTTGCTGAAAGTTCAACTCAACACCGATAACGCTAAACAATGGTGGGGTAACACCATGAAAATACACGTTTGGAATACTGGAACATCGCTTGATACCACTTGGCCTGGTACTGAAATGAAAAATGAAGGAAACTATACTTGGAGTATTCAGATTCCATCTGAGTTGGTAGGCAAGACCATTAACTACCTAGTTAACAATGGTGGCAATTGGAAGTCAAATGATGCTAAGGTAACAATCAGTGCAAATGGTAATACCGTTACAGGTACTTCCATTGGTATCAACTAATCCCCCACTCCTTTAAGGAGTTAGAATAAGCAAACCGCCTCGGTCATCACGACCGAGGCGGTTTAATTTTTCCCTGTTATTCCTATTTCTCCTGTCATTCCTGCAAGAAAAACAGGGGTTACAGGGGGTTGCAGGGATTACAGGGGTTACAGGGGTTACAGAGATCATAGGGGTGGCAGGGGGCAAGGGTAGCAAAAAATCAGTTAAAAATTTGCATTTTATTGTAGTGAGGGCTACTTTTGTACAAAACCCCTACGACCTATGGCACAAGAAAAATTCCTCTCTACGACAGGCGACTACAAGACTCTGATTGCATACCAAAAGGCAGAGTGTGTCTATGATGTGACATATCATTTCGCCCATCGTTTTTTGGAAAAGAGCGACCGCACCATAGACCAAATGGTGCAGGCAGCACGTTCGGGCAAGCAGAACATTGCCGAAGGAAATGCAGCCGCTGCTACAAGTGTCGAAACAGAACTCAAACTCTACAATGTGGCGCGAGCGAGCCTTCAAGAACTGCTAATAGATTACGAGGATTTTTTGAGAGTTAGGGGTTTGGAGCAGTGGAGTGTGGAAGAAGAACGACACAAAAAGACTCGACAAATATGCAAAGAGCATAACGACTCCGCATTTTACCGCAGCGCGATAGAGGTGCGCTCTTGCGAAACGATTGCAAACATCGCCATAATCCTCATACACCAAACCGATAGACTTTTGAGGCTTTTGTTCGAGAGCCGCAAACAACACTTCCTCAAAAATGGCGGAGTGCGCGAGCAGATGACCCGCGCCCGACTTGCAGTAAGAGAGGAAAAACAACTCTAAGAGCACCAAGAATTACAAGGATTATAAGGATTGCAGGGAAAATTCCTTGTTACCCTTGTTACCCTTGTTACCCCTGTAACCCCTGTTACCCTTGCGACCCCTGCAAAAAAAGCTGACCGCTGGCTGCTGAGCCGTTTTAGGCAAAAAAAGTGCTTTTTTTTGTCAATTTTCAACTTTAATAGGTATATTTGTCGGTTAATTTGGGCATAGACTATGCATTTGTGATACGATGAAGCTGAGAAAAAGTATAATTCTTTGGGCGGTGGTGGCAGCAGTTACCTCCTGCATAGCCATTGATGAGTTCTCGCCCAAGCAGCGCACACAGATAGAAAACTACCTCAACAAAAACGAGTTAGAATATACCATAACTGCCGACAGTGCTTATGTCCACTTAGCGGGCAACAAGTACTTGGAAGATGGCGATGAGCGTGGCAGGTGGGCGCAGGTAGGTAGCAAGGTGGTCTTCAACTTCGAGGCATATACCTTCGCATCAGCACCCGCCACCACACCTTACTACACCAACAAACGCTATCTTGCCGAAGAGATCTCTGCCGACCTCAACACCCAATACTGGGATTTTGAGCCACGAGAGGTGATATTGGGCGATGGAGAGATACTATCTTCGCTCGAAGATGCGTTAGTAGGTAGTCTGAGGGGCGACTCTTTGGCTGTCTTTCTGACCTCTTCGCTTGCCTATGGTGCGAGCGGTATGGGTGCTGTGCCCGCCAATACAGCGGTGATGATTGTGCTGACGGTCGAAGATGTTCAGGAGTAAAAAAGAGATTACAAAAGAAGATATATAAATAGGTATGAACTTTCGCAAAATAACACATATAGTTGCTGTGGCGCTCTTCGGGGTGCTCGTGGCGGCAACTTCGTGCGCCAAAGAGAGCTCTATGGACTACAACGTGCTCGAAAATGAGTCGCTGAGGGCGTGGATGGATAAAAACTATCCGGAGTGGGAGAGTGATCCCAATTGGATGCGCACCAACAGTGGTGTCTACATCAATTGGATACACACCTCGCCTACCGACTCGCTTGCAGAAAATGGCGACTGGGTGAGGATTGACTATACGGGTAAAACCCTTAGTGGCGACATCTTCTACACGCACGATGCCGGCGTGGCTAAGATGCAAGGTACTTTCAGCCGCCGCACACACTATGTGGACGACTTTGTATATCTCTACTCCGACAACTCATCATTGCCCAAAGGTGTATATGAGGCACTGACGCAGATGAGGGTGGGCGAGATGACAAAGGTTGTTATGCCTTCGAGTATGTATAAGGGGGCGAGCGGCTATTCGGCAACCAACGTAGGCTACAATGGTCAGTGGGGTGTGGAAGGCAACAAACCCGTTATCATCGACTCGCTGACTATCAAAGAGGTATCCGAGGACCCTATCACGCTCGAAAATAAGCAGGTTAATCGCTACGCCGCCGACCGTTGGGGATTGCAGGAGTCTGATGCACTCGCCACGGGACTCTATGTGCAGCTGATGACACCATTCCCACTCAAACGCGACTCGGTGGTCACTGCCGAAAAGACCGACTCGGTGCTGACCTGCTACTACAAGGGCTATTTCCTCGATGGTTTTGTCTTCGATAGCAACATCGACTCGGTGCAGATGCGCGTGTGGGGCGAGGTTGTGAACGAGGGACCTATGGAGTGGGATATGAAGAAAACCTCTATGATTGATGGCTTCAAAGAGGCGTGCTGCAAGGCGTGCTATGGCGATCGTATGAGGGCGGTATTTACATCCGCTTATGGTTATGGTATATCTGGTAGCGCAGCAAGGGCTACTACGGAGTCTTCGAGCGACTCTTCGAGCGACCTTATGGACTACTACAACTACCTCAACTATTACACCTATATGAATAATATGTATGGTAGCGGTGCCTACGGAGGCTACTACAACGACTATTACAGCAACTACTATAACCCATACTACTATGGCTACGGATATGGCAGCAGTAGTAGCAGTAGCTCATCTTCATCATCCTCGATGGAGGACGAAGAAGAGGAAGAAAAGGTGATTATCACCACCGAAATACTCCCCTTTACGCCTCTGGTATTTGAGATTTGGGTGTGTGCAAACGATGGCTCCGCCGAGGCCCCAGAGCACGATAGTTTATAGGCTCGTATTGCAATACAACAAATTGGGCGCAGGAAGAAAGACTCTTTTCCCTGCGCCCAATTTGTTTGTTGTGGTAGCCTCTTAGAAGCGAAGCCTTACGATGAAGGAGTTTTTGCCCTCGACCTTACCCTCGATATAGTAGGTGTTGTCTGCTGCGCCATAGACTGCAAGCTCTGCGACATCGTTGGGGCGTATCTCTTGGTTGAAGTTGATTTCGAGCTCTCGGAGAGGGCGCTCCTCGGTAACCTCCAAGCCCACAGCGTCCATAGCCCAAACGGTGTACATCACATTGTTGACGTGGCGATTCATATCCAAGTCGGAGTAGGAGGCGGTGTGCGAAGTGGTGCGGAGCAGTGTGGCGTCCTCTGGCACCACAACCTTTGCAGCAGGCTCTTCGATGACATTCTCTTTGATGCACTTCGACTCATCGCCCGCAAACTCCGCAAAGGAGCCTCGGCGTGCAAGCCTTCGGGTGGTCATATCCACCACCAACCACGAGCTGGTAGCCTTGATTAGAGGGTTGCCCTCGCTGTCGGAGAGTATGAAGTCACGCAGGAACATAAAGCCCGCAGCTCCCTTGTGCCACGATTTGAGGTTTACTGCATCCCTCCATAGGGGCATCCTAAGGAACTCCACCTTCATACGCGACATTACCCACGCTTGCTGAGCCGCAATAAGCGTGTCGTAGCCCACACCGAGATATTCGGCGTGGTGGTTGGCGGCCTCCTGAGCCAGATTGAGGAATGCCGCAGGTTTGAGCCTTTTGCGGAGGTCGGTATCGTAGCAAGGGATAATATAGTCTGCACTGAATTTCTCTACCATAACTAACTTACTTTTTGTAGGTAAATAACTGTTTTGACCTTCAAAATTAGTACATTTTTTGTAAAACCTCACAAAATTTGTATCTTTGTTCTCGGTTATGGTGCCCCAAAAGGGCGCTGTGAGCCGATAATTCTGCGAGTGACAAACACGAAGAGAGATGAAAAAAGGAGTACGAATACTACTGAGCCTCGTTGCGATATTTATCGTGGCGCAGGTGGCAGTGCCTCGCGAGGCGCAAGCCACCGAGCAGGATGTGTCGGTAGAGTCGATGCTCTTGGACGCCAACCACGAGCGGGACTACTTCTCGGAGCGCAACACGCGCACTGCTGTGCCCGCTGAGTTCTCTTCGCGTATAGCTCCTCCTTCGGCTCGCACATCCGTTTGGCGCGGACGCACCCACACGAGTTGTGCCACTCCTACCAGCAATCAGCTTTTGGCTGACAATCACAACGGTCAGAGGGTACAAACGACAGGTATGAGCAATTTCACCCGCTTTGCCTCTCGTGCTGCGGATTACTACATCTATGCTCTGCGCCATATAATAATTTAGCGGGCTGGATTTGCCCCTAAATTCAACACCCCTTTTTTTTATTGACGCTTTTTGTGACTGTGACGATTGACGGAATGATAAGCTCCCCCAATCGTCTTATTATGTATACGAAAGGCATAACTATTTACGTTTAAGAAACAAATTCGATGAAAAATATATTGAATAAAGAGGACCTCTGCGGATACTTCCCTGAGGTTGTCTTGCGCCCTGCAAGCCGTCTGGTGCCCGCAGTAGCGACTCTTGTTGGACTCATTGTTTTAGTGTGGGCGAGTAGCCTTACTGAGGCAGATACCCTGAGTGCAGCACTCCTTACGGTGGGTATTGTTATTCTTGCCTATGGAGTGATAAAACTCATACGCCCCTCGCGCACACTCTACTACCTGCCTACGGGTGAGAAACTCTCGCGCCATTTCGAGGGACACGAGCAGGATATGCGTAGCGAAGTAGACAAGGCTCTCGTGTCGGGCGATTTTGAGGCTCTCGGCTCGCTCAAAGCACAAAACAGCAGTGCACCTCTCGTTACGGTGACCTATACCACCCCTTCGGGAAGTTTGCGTATCGGCCAGGCGTTGCACTATGTTCCTTATGAATATGTGCCCCTTATGGAGCCCGTTGTACACAAAAAGTAAAAAAATAACTAATCAATAAACAGATGTTTATTCTGCAAATTATCCTCGGAGCTGTACTGCTCAGCATAGGTGCCAACTTCCTTACGGATGGCGCCTCGGCAATTGCCAAAAGGCTCAAAGTATCGGAGTACCTTATTGGTGCGACAATCGTAGCGGTTGGCACCTCCACGCCCGAATTGGTTGTTAGCGTTATGAGTGCCATAAATGGTCAGAGCGATGTGTCGATAGGCAATGTTGTGGGCTCTAATATCTTCAATATCTACGCCATATTGGGTGCTACGGCTCTGGCAACTCCTTTGCTGCTCACGCGCGAGAATGTGCGCCGCGACATCCCCATCTGCTTGGCTACGAGCCTCTTCTTGTGCGCTTTGGCACTCGATGGCTCGCTCTGGGGTGGCGAAGGCAACATCCTCTCGCGTCTCGATGGTGTGATGTTGCTCGTGGGCTATGGTCTATTCTTGTGGTATATGATTCGCTCTGGACGCAACGACAGCACTCCTGCACCTGCTTGTGACACTTCCGCAAATGCCGAAACGGATGACAAAGAGCCTCGCATTGGCGTTGCAATAATGAAAGTGGCACTCGGCTTAGGTGGTCTTGTGTGGGGCTCCGACCTCTTCCTCGATGGCTCCATAGACCTTGCTCATAGGGTAGGTCTTAGCGAGGCTGTGATTGGTATTGTGTTGGTTGCTGCTGGCACCTCGCTGCCTGAGTTCTTCACCACCTTCATATCTGCACTCAAAGGCAAAACCGAAATTGCGCTGGGCAACATTCTTGGCTCGAACATTGCCAATATCCTCTTGATTTTGGGCACAAGTGCTACCATCACACCTCTGCGTTTGGGTGGTATCACTTCGCTCGATATGGTTGTGATGTTGTCGGCTGTGGTGGCTACGCTCATTGCGGCATTTACGTTCAAGCGTAACAAAATCGACCGCATCGAGGGCTTCGTATTCTTCGCCATCTATGTTGTCTATACCATTTGGCTGTTGAATAAATAATTATTTTGACTACCTTTGTCTGCAACAAGGAAATTGATAATAGTATGAACTATGAAGGATTGATAATAGGCGCTTGTACATTTTTGGTTATCGGCATTTTCCACCCGATAGTCATCAAAACCGAATACCACTTTGGCGTGAAGGTGTGGTGGGTATTTCTGCTGCTCGGCTTGGTGGCGCTGGCCCTCTCGCTTGTCGTGCACAATACCATCCTTTCTACGCTGCTGGGTGTGCTTGCCTTTTCGTCCTTCTGGTCAATCAAAGAGCTCTTCGAGCAACGAGAGAGAGTCCGCAAGGGCTGGTTTCCAAAAAAAGAAGAGTAACGCTTCGGGCGTTACTCTTTCTTTTTTCGGTGGCCGAACAAAAAGTGTATTTGGTTATTATGCTTGCCTTCAAAAAGCTCATCTGCGCTCAGAATGGTCGTTATTGCCCTTTCCCCATTCGGCTCTTTTCGTCTTGCGCACCACTCTCCACACTGCGGGCACGGAACATCTTGCCGCTCTGGAAGTTGTAGCGTATGCCGATGTTCACGCTGCGGAGCCATAGGTTGGGAGAGTAGAGGCTCCTTGTGAAGCCCTCGCCCGAGGAATATACCTCTTGGTCGGAGGTGGGGAGTAGGTGGTTCAAGCCTATGTTTAACGTCAGTTTGTCGCCGAGGAGTTGCTTTTTCACTGCAAGGGATATGTTGCCCGACCCCTTCTGCGTAAGGTTGCCGATGTGTGCATCGGTCATAAACTGCCCCGTAAGATCCACGCTCCACCCTTTGGGCAACGTGAAGGTGTTTGCCATATATCCCTGCGCTGTGAATGTTCGGTCGTTCTTCTGCTCCCTAATGATTCTTTGGTCTATCATCACACCCAAGAGGTTGGCGTTTATCGTCCACCAAGGGGTAACTTGTGCGGGTATGGAGAGCTGAGCGTAGTATTGGTAGACGTTGTTGAGGTTGACGTGCAGATATTTCAGCGTGCGCCCTGTGGGGTCGGCATCATCGACCATCGAGAGTTGCTGTATGGTGTTGTCCTGCAACGATGCGCCTAAGGTCAGCGAATAGCGATAGAAGAAGATACCCGTCAGCGAAAGGTTATTGACATAGACGGGTTTGAGATCGGGATTACCCACCTGATAGGAGAACTCCGAGAGCTGTGTCCTCACGGGATTCATAGTCCAGAACGAGGGGCGCGAAATAGCCCTCTTGTAGGCTGCCGAGAGTATTACCGTCTGCGTAGGGTTGAGGGGTAGCGAGGCGTTCAGGTGCGGGAAGAGGCTCACATAACGCTCCGAGAGCTGAGGTATAGCCGTCAACTCTGCACGCAGACCTGCCGAGAGCGAAGCCCCCGAAAGGAAACGTGTGGAGTAGATACCATAGAGCGCCCCAATGTGCTCGTTGAAGTCGGTCAGCTGGTTGTAGGAGGTCAAATCCTGCCACTCCTCGCCACGCTTGTAGGCGTAGTCGGTGGTGCTGTAATTGTCCGTAAGGGTGTATTTTGCACCATAGGAGATGGTCGTAAGGTCCGAAAGTTTCTTCTCCACCGCCGCAGTTAGCGTGTAGTAGGAGTAGTTGGCCTGCGAGCGATTGCGATAGAGCGAGTCGGTGGGCGTACCTGCCACGCCACCTATGCTTACCACCGAGGTGTCTAAGTTGTTGTTTTCGCCCGTGGTGCGATTGTTTGCCCAGTCGGCGATGAGTTTGAAGGTGGAGCCTCGCTCATCGAGAGTGCGTATGTAGTTGGCTATGAGCGATTGGTTTACCGAGTTGTTCGACTGCTCGTAGCGGCTCTGGTGCGACTCGTGGTAGTCGCCAAGCGTGTAGTCCAGAGTGCTGAGATTGACTGTGGGCTCTGTGGGCGAGAGCCATAGGTTGTACTCCACGCCAACACTACTCCTCTCGTCAATGTCGTAGATTGCGCCCACCATACCGCCACCCGAAGAACCACCATTCTCCATAGCGGTAGTGGAGGTCATCGAGGCGCCATTGTCGTATTGGGTGCTCTCGCTCATTGAGTAGTCGCCAGAGTTGTAGGTGTAGTTAGACATCGAAAGGTTACCATAGAGGTTCCATTTACCGTTCTTGTAATTGAGATTACCGTTGGGACCTATGGTGTAGTTGGGCGTTAGAGTAGAGAAATGACCTCCCATAGCCACCGAACCACTTATACCCTCGTCCCTCTGACGGCGAAGCGTGATTTTTATGATGCCGCTTGCGCTGTTGGCGTCATAGTCGGCACCACTCTCGGGTATGATTTCGATTTTTTGGAGGTTCTCGGCAGGGATGGCTTTTAGGTAGTTCATCAGTTGCTCGCCCGTCATACGCACCTCGCGCTCGTTGATGAGGATTTTTGCGCCCGACTTGCCGTTTATGCTTATGCCACCGCTGTTGTCGGCATAAACACTTGGCGCAAGGCGCAGCATTTCGTAACTGTCGCGCCCCTTGGCTATGGTGCTCTCCGAGAGGTTGTTCATCACAAAACGGTCTGCCTCGCGAGTTATCAGATTGCCTGTAATGGTCACTGCATCAATTGCTTCGGCACTTTGCGCGAGGGTGATGGCTCCGAGGTCGGTGGCGGCAGTGAGCGCAACCTCTATGGTACTGCTCTCGTAGCCCACGCACGATAGCGAGAGGGTGTAGTTACCCTCTGCGGCTTCTATGGAGAAATTGCCCTGCTTGTCGGAGAATGTTATGTGATGGTTGGGTTTTTCGGGGCTGTACTCCTCGCCTTGGGGCGTGAGGACAACCGATGTGTAGGCAACGGGTGTGCCTTCCGAGTCCACCGTACGACCTTTAAGTTGGAGGGTTTGGGTTTGTGCCACTGCCGCAATGGTCATAAGCAGTAGGGCAAGTAGTGTGGTAAGGCGTTTCATAATCGTATATTTTCTGTCTAACGTCTAACGTCAATATCTTGACTTATTGTGTTTTACAGCGTGGAGTGGAATATGCGGTCGTGCGAGCGGTCGTAGAGGTACAAGAGGGCGATAACGACCACCATAGCCATCATTCCTGCCACGCCCGTCATACCCGTAAGGAGTGCACTACTACCCGGGTACATCAGCATAGCCATACCCGCCAGAGCATTGATGGTGCCGTGGATGAAGACCGCAGCCCACATTGAGCCGCTCTTCAAAACAAAGTAGAGCTCAATGATACCGCCCAAGATGCAGAAGAGCACCATCATCCCTACGCCAGCCACTCTCGCATCGGGGTAGTTGTGCCCCATAAGAATCATAGGTGCGTGCCAAATGCCCCACACGAAGCCGATGAGGAGTGCTGCCGAGAGGAACTTGCGCCCACCGAGAGCCTTTACCATATAACACCTCCAACCATACTCCTCGCCAAAGGCAAACAGGGCATTTATCGTTACACCCGCAAAGATGCCCGAGAGTACCGTAGAGAGCACCATAACCCACTCGGGCATAGCCTCCACTTGCGCAATCTGCTCGGCAGGTACATTGTCTATGCCCTGAGCGATGATGAGGTCGAGAGTGGTCTCCTTCATAGTCGAAAAGTCGGCAAAAAGTGCCGAGAAGAGCAGCGAGAGAGCCACCATCGCTACGGTTGTGAGTATTGCTACAAGCCAGCTCCAACGTGGACGGAACTTTAAGAGTGAGTTGTCGGTGGGAACAATCTGAATGCGCGTGGCGTGTCGCCTTACGATGCTCAACTCGCCACCCACAGCCTGCATAACGAGTGCTACAATGGCGGGTAGGAACATATAAGCCATTGCAAAGGTGCGGAATTTCAGAGCCACTTCAACGCCCGACTCAGGACCTGTGTAGCCCGTTGCAAGGTGGAAAACGAGTGCTGCAATCCAACTCACACCACACAATACTGCCGAATATATAATAGCCTTTTTCATAATGGTTTTCAATTTTCAATTTTCAATTTTAAATTCGAAAGAAGTCTAACGACCTATTCGTTAGACTTCTTCTTTGGCTTGCGCCCGCTCTTGCGGAGAGCCTCGGCGATAATCCACTGCAACTGACCGTTGATGCTGCGAAACTCATCGGCAGCCCACTTTTCGAGGGCGTCCATAGTCGCTGCATCTACTCTCAGCACGAAACTCTTGGTGTTATTTGAGGTGTCTTTCGCCATAATTCTTATCACTTTGTTGTCTAACGTCTAAGGTCTAACGTCAAAAGTTCCAAGTCTTTTTTCGGACACGCAGTGCCCGCTACATTAGACGTTAGACGTTGGTCGTTTGACTGCTAAAAGTCGTGAATTCGACTTTTAGTTGTAGAGCGAGCCTGTGTTCACTACGGGTTGTGCGCTCTCATCAGCACAAAGGACAACCAAGAGGTTGCTGACCATAGCCGCCTTGCGCTCCTCGTCAAGTTCCACAACACCCTCGGCTTTGAGTTTGTCGAGAGCCATATGTACCATCGAAACGGCACCCTCCACAATCTTCTCCCTTGCGCTGATGATGGCGTCTGCCTGTTGACGGCGCAACATAACGGCTGCAATCTCGGGAGCGTATGCGAGGTAGTTGATGCGAGCCTCCACAGCCTCAATACCTGCAATTGCCAAGCGCTCGTTGAGAGTTTTGCGCAAGAACTCATTTATCTCGTCTGCTCCACTGCGAAGAGTCAACTCACCTTCCTCGCCATTGTTGTTGTCGTAGGCATACATACCTGCTACTTGACGAAGTGCTGCATCGGACTGTACCCTTACAAAGTTTTCAAAGGCAAGCATACGACCTGCGGCAGCACCCACACCCTCAACTTCGCCACCTTTGCCGACCTTGACGGTCTGAGTCATCGTCTGTGAGTCAATCTCGAAGAGAGCCTTGTAGGTATCCTTCACCCTCCATACAACCACCAAACCAATCATTATGGGGTTGCCGGTCTTGTCATTCACCTTGATGGCATCGGCATTGAGGTTGCGAGCGCGGAACGACACGCTCTTGGCTGTGTAGAAGGGGTTGGTCCACCAGAAACCCTCCTCGGTAAAGGTGCCTTTGTACTTGCCAAAGAAGACCATCGCGCGAGCCTGATTGGGCTCCAAGGTGCGGAAACCTGCGCTGGCAATACTGGCTACCACTATGCCAACAATACCCAATACGGGCACCTCATCGCCTACCAATGTCGCAAAATCCCAAATCGACAATCCAATAATTGCGAAAATGAGAAAGAGAGCAGCAAAACCGCTCATCCTAAAACCGCTAAATTTGTACTCTTTGTTTTCCATAGTTGTTTTTATCGTTAGTTAGGGTTATTAAAGTTATCTGTTTTTTCCAATTCAAAATGATATTAAAATGATATTACAAAAGTACGGCAATTTTTTGAATATGCAAGGGTTGAAGAAAAATTTTTGTAATTTTGTTTGCGAAAAGATGCAAAACCTATGGAACAGGAGAAAAAACAGTGGGCACTATTGACGGGCGCGAGCCGAGGAATTGGCTTGGAGTTGGCGCGAGGACTTGCCGCAAGGGGATATTGCCTTGCGCTGGTGGCTCGTGGCGAGGAGGGACTGCTGACGGCACGAGAGAGGCTGCTGAGCGAGGGTGCCCCCGAGGTTGTGACCATTGCCCTTGACCTTGCCGAGAGTGGCGCACCCCAGAGGCTCTATGAGGAGTGCGTGGGGCGTGGCTTGGAGGTGGAGGTGCTTGTGAATAATGCGGGGGTGTTCGCCTACTGCGATTTGTGCGATATGGAGCCCGAGAGGGTGGAGCAAGTGCTCGCCCTGCACGTTGAGGCTACAACGCATCTGTGCCGACTCTTCGCACGCGATATGCGCTCGCGCGGGCGCGGACATATCCTTAATATGTCCTCTTATGCTTCGTGGTTGCCACTTGGCGGACTGTCGCTCTACGCTCCCACGAAGGCTTATGTCAGGGAGTTTTCGTACGCACTAAGGGAGGAGATGCGAGGTTGTGGCGTGAGTGTTACGGTGGCGGTGCCTGCGGGCGTGGCTACCGACCTCTATGGACTCTCCGCAGACTACCAACGCTTGGGTGTGCGCCTTGGTGTGCTCCTTACGCCCGAGAAGGTCGCTCGGAAGTGCCTTAGTGGTATGTTTGCGGATAGACGTAGGGTTGCTTTGGGTTGGGGTTATAGAGTGCTGATACCACTCTTGCGCCACCTGCCGAGGGGTGTAAAAAAGTTGATTAAGCAAAAAACGCTTGTATTTCAAAAATAATTCATATATTTGCACCATCAACTCGGGGCGTAGCGCAGTCCGGTTAGCGCACCTGCTTTGGGAGCAGGGGGTCGAGTGTTCGAATCACTTCACCCCGACAGAGAATGAAAGGAAGACCACTCGCAAAATGCGAGTGGTCTTTTGCGTGAGAAAGGGGCTATGAATTATATTCATAAAGCCCCTTTACCACGCAAAAGAGTGCCTGCCTGTGGCAGGTCTTCCTTTCATTCGCTTCTGCGGGGCAAAGTGATCACGGCGCGAAGAGCCGCCTTGCGCGGCTCGTAACGCCGTAATCACAAAACCTTACCCACAACATATTTTGGGAGATATGAGAGATATGGGAGAAATGGGAGATATGAGAAATCACCCAACGAAAAAAGGGGCAGGACCATCACGGTTGTACCCCTTTCAAAACTACTAACCCAAGGGTTGTATAACTTTAATGTATAACCTAATTAAACTCCACATCCGCGCCGCCTGATACATCCCAATGTACAATTTGGGGATTGCCTTTGATGTGTATATCCGCACCACCCGATGCTGTTAATGAGAGTGTACTGTTGGCTACAGCATCAATATCAGAGCCTCCAGATGCGTTGATGGTGACATCCTCAGCCTCCAGTTCGCCGCACTTGACATCTGCACCTCCGGAGCCATCAATGCTTAGTTGCTGTGTGACACCCTTAATCTGACAGTCGCCACCGCCTGATACTGAGATAGATAATACATCACTATTGCAGCTATTCCACAAGAAATCGCTTCCACCTTTCAACGCAACACGCTCATACGCAACTGAAGGTACATATACCAAACAACGATTACAGCCAAATATAGATGTAGATACTCCAATATGTAGTGTGCCGTCATTAACCTCAACGCTCAACCTATTGAAATTATTAGCATTTGTCAAGGCATATACTTGGTCATGGGGCAGAGCATCGTCCACGATAACATCCACGCCATTTGATATCTCAAGGGCTGATATCTCCTCATAAAGAGTATATGTTTTGTGATTCGTAAGCTCGGTGTCATCAACTTCACATCCCGTACACACCATAGCAACAACGCCAACTAATAGGGTAAAAATAGTTCTCATAGTCAACTGATAAGGTTTTGTTCAATATTACAAAGTTAAGCAAAAAATTTTGACATCAAAAACAAAGAATTAGGCGGGAGTCATCACGACTGCCGCCTATACCCTCAGAAATAAATTCTGAAAAAACTACTAACCCAAACTTAAATAGGAATATATGTTGTGGAGGCTCTATGGAGCCGACAACCGCTTTCGAGCCGCGAGGCGAGTAGTAAGTCCTCCTTCTCAAAGGAGGATTTAGGAGGATTGTAAAAGTTATTTATTGGTTTCTTCATTTGGCTACACAACGAAAAAAGGGGCAGGACCATCACGGCTGTACCCCTTTCAAAACTACTAACCCAAACTTAAATAAATGAAGAAACCTTGTGTAGTCTTGCGACTACGCCATTAGAGGTTGCAAAGTGCGTGCCACAATTCGTGCAGGGGCGTGAAAAAGAGATTTTTTTGCGCCATACGGGATATTTGCACTCTTTTTGCGGTGAGGTTGGGGTGTGAAATCCTAATGTTAAACCAAAAAAAGAGTAACGAAGTATGAAAAAAGTTTTTATGACCTGCCTTGCGGCGGTGTTTACCTTCTTGTCGGTGAGTGCTGCCGAGATTACGCTCAAACAGCTGCCCCAGCAGGCTCAGCAGTTTATCCACGAGTATTTTGCTAAGGACCAGATACGCAAAATACACTCCCATATGCACCGCCACGGGGCGAGCTACAATGTGCTCTTTACCGATGGCTCGAAGATTAACTTCGATGCGAGCGGTCAGTGGACAAAGATTAAACTCCGCAACGACTCCATCCCCGTAGAGATTATCCCCGAGTATATCACGACCTACATCTGGGATAACTACCCCAACGAGGCTATTATGTGCATCGAAACTGAGGGTGCGGGTCACGAGGTGGAACTGTCGAGCGGCACCGAACTGACCTTCAACCCCAAGAAAGGGATTGTGAAGATTGACTAAAACGTGCAAGCACATCTTGCGGGTAACTTTTGCACCAAAATTCAGGGGCGGCTTCCTCATTTACGCTTGGTAAACTGCGGAGCCGCTCCCTCTTGTTTGCTCCCATTACTCCCATATCTCTTATTACTCCCATTTCTCCCATTTCTCCCAAGCGCGGGGATTAAAAAAGATACCTGCGCCCTAAGGATGTACCATAATCAAAATTATTTCCTTATATTTGTGGTGTCGGGTTGGCGTTAAGACCTCGGATGTGACTAACTCATAAAAACTAAGAACAATGAAGAAAACACTACTAACGCTATTGTTGCTGTTCGGTCTTTCGGCGAGCGTCAGTGCCGCTTCGTTTGAATATGTGAAAATACACATCAGCAACAGCATTTGTTTGCCAGTGAAGGTAAATACCGACAAAGGAACATTTACCATTCGAGATACCAGAAACACAACCCTCCGAGCAAGAAGAATTAATAGCGCCTACGATTGCCGAGGCAATAGAATCATCTACAAGGAGGTAAAGAATTGGTCCTCGTCTGGGGATGATTTCTATTCGTATGAGTTTACCAGCACCTACTCTTCCTCTTCGGACTATTCATCTTCTTCGAGTTACTCTTCTTCCTATTCAAGCAGCTATTCCTCTGCGGCCTATGGCTTAGGTGGTGCTATTGGTATGGGCTTGGCATCGCTCGGTGACGGTTGGGACGATGAATGCCATAGGATAGATGTTGCGGCTGGCTATGGCTACTCCTATGGTGGTTATGGCGTTGCAATTAACTATCAAGCACCCTTTGTCTTTGGTGTTTCTTTTGGTTATGGCAAAAACCCCAACTATGGAGAGTGGGGAGAGCATAAGAAAAATTGTTTCCATGTCGGTCTGCAAATGTGGTTCTCCTCGCACTGGAACCTCGAGGTTGGAGGTGGTAACTGCTTTATGGAAGGAGACTCAGGTATGACCGTGGGTACAAACCTGCAATTCCCATTTACAGAGAGATTGGGAATAAGAGCTGGTGTCGCAGATGCACTGACCTTTGAGAGCAACCCCGATAGTTATCTGTTGTGGAACATCGGTCTTGTATGGCGACTATTCGCCGAAGAATGGTAATTAAATAATAAAAATGACTAACATTATGAAGAAGTTTTACTTATTATTGATTGGCGTGTTGTTCTTGTCAACAACTGTCGAGGCGCAGGATGTGATTGTGCGCAAAGATGGCACAACCATACTCGCCAAAGTTGAGAAGGTGGGCGAAGCCACTGTTGAATATCGCAAATGGGGCAACCAAGAGGGTCCCATCTATACTATCTCCGTTGCCAACATTCTCTCCATAAACTATGAGAATGGCACACACGATAGCTTTGAGAGTGCAGCAAGTAAGGATGCTCCCGTAACCACGTCTGGTGGTATAAGTGCCCCTGCAAGTGGTAGCTCAACTCCCACCAAAACAACCACACAAACCACAACAACTACCACTGCCAAAAAATCAAATTGGTATAGAGATGAAAAGTGGTTTGTGATAAACCAAGATCTTTTAGGTTTGTGCTTCGATCCAGATGAAGGTTTAGTTGGTACCCACACTTCAATTTTGTGTGGTCGCAACTTAGGACGCTTTTTCTCCGCTGGTGTTGGCTTTGAATGGTTTACCGACACCTACTACCAATACTACGACAACAATAGTCTTTATAGTCTTTATGCTGATTTACAGTGGTATATTTTAGGCAAGAAAAAGATTACCCCTTTCTACGATATTAGATTAGGCTTTTGCATCGAGGATGGTGGCACTTATGTTAGCGCAAGGCTTGGACTTGCAATTCACAACTTTACCATTTCGTATGGTGCAACCGAACGCTGCGATGTTTACCCCGGCATTTGGCCATCACTTGATGTTAGCTTAGGCTGGGCAATTCGCTTCTAAGGGTAATTTTGACATTAGGTATAACACAAACGCAACCCACCATTGGGTTGCGTTTGTGTTATTCGGTATAGAAACGAATCATTCGTTCGAGGGCTCTTTGGCAGACGGGGCAAAACCCAGTAGCGGTGTTGTTGCGCATACGGCACACAACCGCCGGGCGGTATGCCCCTCGGGTCATATAGTTTGCACCCTCATAGACGCCCACAGTATAGTTGCGCTCCGCTTTTTTGGTCGGCTCGGAGGGTATCTCGGCGCCCTCGGGCATCATATCTGCCCACTTACTCCCGAAGTCGGCAAGGTTGGTGATGTTCTGCTGCCAGGGCTCGATGGTTTGAACAAGCGGATTGGAGGCGATGTCGGGGGTGTCGTAGAAATACTCGTCCGCTAAGCCGCCAAAACTATGCCCGAACTCGTGTACCACAACGGGCGCAAAGTGTGTGTGGTGGGCTGTGGTGAGGGTGTAGGAGTTATAGATGCCGCCACCACCGTAAGTGTCTGTATTGGCGAGTACTATGATGTGCTCGTAGGGGATGCCCACCAGCAAGTCTGCCATACGGAATACGGCACTTGTGGTCAGGTAGCGGTCGGCATAGAAGGTGTCGAAATGGCTCCTTACGGCACTCTCGGTCCACTTGCCCTCGCGAGGAATACTAACGCCACTCTCGGGGCTCGCGCTCTCCACTGCCACAAAGTTGAAACGCTCCCTAAGACCTCCGAAAGGCTCGTGCGAGAAGAGAGCCTCCACTGTTTTGAGCGCATCCTCGCGGAAGAGCGCCATCTCCTCCGAGGTGTAGCCCTCGGCAACTATCGCCACATCAATCTTCTCGCCCTCGAAGTTGCCACTGAAAATGGTGGTGTGGGGCATTTGTGGACGACCATCGAGCGAGCGGATGAGTATGTCGGAGGGGTTGAGCCTTGTGACCATTTCGGCTGCCACCTGCTGTTCGGGATTGTAGAGCACCACGCGCAGGGTAGCGGGTGCGATGGGTAGGGGAGCGAGCACCGTAAACTCGTAGGCTCGCGAGGTGTACTGAGCCTCCTCCATCGAGAGCCACTCCTGAAAGAGCGAAGAGAACGTAGTGCGATAGATTACCTCTCCCGTAGCCTCGTCTGTGAGCGAAAGTTCGCCATCGCCCCTGAGGGGTACTTCGTTGAGGTTCAGACGCCTACCCGCCCAACTGCTCCACGAGGCGAGGCTGTGGAGTGTAACATTCTGCTCTTGGGCATCGCCCGAGAAGATGAGGTCCACACGCAGTGTGCGATCGGTAAAATATCGGTCAAAGTTCTGCGCCCCGAGGCTCAATGTCGCCACCAATGCACAAACCAAAAGGGCAAAGTATCGTTTCATATATAGGACTTAGGTCGGTTAGACGTTGGACATTAGACGTTAGACAAAAAACTACGGGCGCAGACACTCTGCGCCCGTAGTAAAAGATGTTGTTAGATATTTTTGCTGAGTTCCTCAGCCCTTGCGAGGGCCTTGTTGATGTGATCGAGGACGTTCTGCTCGCCCACCATAGCCACAATGCCTCCCTGAACGAGAGCCTCATAAACATCACTATTTACACCCGAAAGGATGATTGTCTGTCCCTCTTTGAGTGCCGACTCGATGAAGATTTCGAGGTTGTGGATACCCGTAGCGTCAATAAAGTTTACGCGGCGCATACGGATAATACGGATGGGTTGGCTCTTGCGGTTGCGCTGCAACTCCTCGAATCGGTTTGCCACACCAAAGAAGAAGGGACCCTCAATCTCGTATACCTCGGTGTGGGCAGGAAGCGAAATTTTCTCGTCCAACTCGCCACCGCTATTGAGCGACATCTCCTTCTCGACAACCGAGATGTTGACACTCTCCATAACACGTTTCATAAAGAGCACCACAGCCAAGATAAGACCTACCTCGATAGCAATCGTAAGGTCGAAGATGACAGTCAAGAGCAGTGTGAGGAACAGAACGGCAATGTCGCCCCTCGACTGACGGCACATAGAGCGTATGGTGCGCCAGCCACTCATATTGTACGACACCACAATCAGCACACCTGCCAAGCAGGGCATAGGAATCATACCCACCAAGCCGCCCAAGAAGAGCAACACGAGGAGCAGTACGATGGTGTGAACAATGCCTGCAACGGGAGTGCGACCTCCGTTGTTGATGTTTGCCATTGTGCGGGCAATAGCACCCGTTGCGGGGATACCGCCAAAGAAAGGAGCGATGATATTTGCCACACCATTACCTATAAGTTCGGTGTTGGAGTTGTGGCGGTCGCCCACTACACCGTCTGCTACCATTGCCGACAGCAGACTCTCAATGGCACCCAGCATAGCGATAGTGAAGGCTGCGGGAAGCACTGCCTGAGCCGTAGAGAAGAATGTTTCGCCCTCGGCAAGTGCGGGTACTCGGAACGAAGGCAAGCCTTTGGGCAGTGTGTAGAGGTCGCCGATTGTCTTGATGGAGTCGACACCCGTATACTCTCTTAGGAGCCAGCATACAACGGTCATCACCACAATCGCAAGCAACGAGCCGGGGATTTTCTTGGAGAATTTGGGGGTGTAGGCAATAATCAGTATGCTCACAATACCCACTGCAAATGCCCACCAGTTGATTTTGTCTATATTCTCGAAATAGCAAGCCCACTTGTCGATGAAGTTTGCGGGCACGCTCTCAATACCCATACCAAAGAGGTCGTTCATTTGGGTGGAGAAAATCGTAATAGCGATACCGCCCGTAAAACCGACAATGATGGGGTAGGGCATAAACTTGATGACGCTACCGAGTTTGAAGACACCCATAAGCACCTGCATAACGCCCGCCATAACCGTAGCAATAGCCAAGCCTGCAAGTCCGAACTGCTGGATGATGCCATAGACGATGACGATAAACGCACCCGTAGGTCCGCCAATCTGCACATTGGTACCGCCCAATGCCGAGATGAGGAAACCGGCGATGATAGCGGTTACAAGACCCTCGGTGGGACCCACGCCCGAAGCAATACCGAATGCAATAGCCAATGGAATGGCTACGATACCTACAATAATACCCGCCATAAGGTCCTTCGAGAAACGCTCCTTGTTGTAGCCCTTCATCGAAGTGAACAATCGTGGCTGGAAATCAAACGAAAACTTAGCACCTTTCTGACTCTTTGTTTGTGCTTTTTGGGTTGCTGCCATAGCAAAAGTAAGTTTGTGTTAGAAGTTGTTTATTTGCCCGCAAAGATACTATCAAATTCAAAATTCAAAATTATTTGCTTTTTGTGTTATCTTTGTGGGTTGTAAGGCTACATCAGCAAAACAAGAACTATGAAAAAAACTGCGACACTTCGACCTTTCGACATATTTATCATTGTCTGCACTGTGGGTTCGGCACTCGCCTATTCGCTCATAAAGGGGCAATTCGAGTTGCTCGGTACGGTGGCTCTCTTGATGGGTGTTACGGGTACGGTGCTGAGTGCCAAGCGCAGTATTTGGAACTTCCTTTTTGGTGCCGTAAATGTTACACTCTACGCCATAATTGCCTACAAAACAAGCAACTACGGGCAGGCGGCACTCAATGCACTCTACTACCTGCCGATGCAGTTTGTGGGTTGGTGGATGTGGAGCCACCGCAAAGAGGAGGGCGAAAAGTCGAAGGTGCAGTCGCGCTCTATGCGCCCCGTGCAAATCCTTGTGGCAGTGCTCTGCACCGCAGCAGGAACACTGCTTTTGGGCTATCTGCTGAGCCGCTATACAGACGCTACACAGCCACTGAAAGATGGTTTTGTGACGACCGTATTTATTGTAGGACAGATTCTTATGACCTTGACCTTCTGGCAGCAGTGGTTCTTCTGGATAGCGGGCAACCTGCTCAATGTGGTGCTGTGGGCAGTTGTTATGGCAGAGGGCGAGATGCTCGGTGGACTGATGCTCATCAAGTACTCGATGTACACCCTCAACTCCATCAACGGCATCCTCATCTGGCACAGAGCAGCGAAGAGAATTGAGAAAATCGCGAGTAAGTGAGGGCAGAGCGGGCTTGCACGCTATGCCGAGCGGGAGCGATTTGGAGCAACCGTAGGTTGGTCAATTGAGAATTGAGAATTGAGAATTGAGAATTTCCCATAACTCTCATAACTCCCATAAGACTTAGGACTATTGACATTAGACGTTAGACGTTAGACAAAACTAAATAATATGAAATACGCAATTATCCTTACTGAGAAGGGCGTTCTTCATCCGTAGGATGACCAAGCCACTCCCCTGAGGGGAGGGGTTTGGGGAGGGGGTAAGAAGTCGAAGAGAAAACGCAGTTTTCCTCTTCATTTCGCCCCGACATCCAAACAGCGAGCAATTAAACACAAAATATACTACAATGAAATACGCAATCATCTTAACTGAGAAGGGCGAAATGAAGGCGGAACTCTACGAGAACGAGACCCCTATCGCCGTAAATAACTTTATTAAACTTGCCACATCGAGGTTCTACGATGGCTTGACCTTCCACAGGGTTATTCCCGACTTTGTGATTCAGGGCGGTTGCCCCATCGGTAATGGTGCGGGTGGTCCCGGCTACACCATCAAGTGCGAAACCTCGGCTCCCCGTCAGTACCACGACCGAGGTGTACTCTCGATGGCTCACAGGGGCAAGGATACGGGTGGCTCGCAGTTCTTCATCTGCCACAACCGCCAGAATACCCAGCACCTCGATGGCGTACACACCTGCTTCGGCAGGGTTGTGGAGGGCTTGGACGTTATTGACGACATCCGCCCCGGTGACCTCATACTTTCCATCACTATTGTCGAAGAGTAACCCCGCACTATGAGTCAAGCACCTCTTGCAGAACGCCTGCGCCCACAGTCGCTCGATGAGTACATCGGTCAGAAGCATCTGGTCGGTGAGGATGGCGTCATACGCCGTTTTGTGGAGAGCGGCAACATCCCTTCGTTTATCCTCTGGGGACCTCCGGGGGTGGGCAAGACCACTCTCGCCAAACTTGTCGCACTCGCTTTGGGCAGACAGATGTTCACGCTCTCGGCTATTGCGAGCGGTGTGAAGGAGGTGAGGGAGGTTATTGAGGCTGCCCGCAAGAGCCGCTTCTTCAATAGCGGTGCGCCCATACTCTTCATAGACGAGATTCACCGCTTCAATAAGGCTCAGCAGGACTCTCTCTTAGGTGCTGTCGAGCAGGGCACCTTTACACTGATTGGTGCCACCACCGAAAACCCCTCTTTTGAGGTCATCACACCCTTGCTCTCTCGCTGCCAGGTCTATGTCTTGAAGGCTATGGACGAGAGCGAGTTGCAGACGCTCTTGGAGAGAGCCATAACCAAAGATAAGACACTCGTGGAGCGAGGTGTGAGGGTGGAGCAGACCCACGCCCTCTTTGAGTTCTCGGGTGGCGATGCGAGGAAACTGCTCAACATTCTGGATATTATGGCGGGTGCCAGCGAGGGCGAGATTGTCATCAACGACCAGAGGGTTACCGACTGCCTGCAACAGAACATTGCGCTCTACGACAAGGGTGGCGAGCAACACTACGATATCATCTCGGCATTCATCAAGAGCATCCGAGGCAGCGACCCCGATGCGGCAATCTACTACCTGTCGAGAATGTTGGCAGGTGGCGAGGATGTGAAATTTATTGCCCGCAGACTCGTAATCTCCGCCTCGGAGGATGTGGGCTTGGCAAATCCCAATGCACTGCTGCTGGCGAACGCCTGCTTCGATGCGGTGCACAAACTCGGTATGCCCGAGGCGCGTATCCCGCTTGCCGAGGCTACCATCTACCTTGCCACAAGCCCCAAGAGCAACTCGGCATACCTGGCTGTGAATGAGGCAATGGCGTTTGTGAGCAAAGATACTACCAACCGCCCCGTACCCCTCCACTTGCGCAATGCACCCACGAAACTTATGGATAAGTTGGGCTATGGCAAGGGCTATAAGTATGCCCACGACTACGAGGGTAATTGGGTGGAGCAGGAGTTTATGCCCGCAGGGTTGGAGAACAAGAAGTTCTACGCCCCACAGCACAAGCGCGAAACAGACGCTATGGCTTGGAAAGAGATACTCAAACAGAAGAAACAATAGTCGCTTATGAAAGGCTTGGTTACGATAGGTATGCTGGTGCTGTCGAATGTCTTTATGACATTTGCTTGGTATGGCAACCTGAAACTGAGGGATATGAATGGCGGTAAAGACCCTTTCCCTCTATTTATCATCATATTGCTTAGTTGGGGTATTGCCTTTTTTGAGTACTGCCTGACAATTCCCGCCAATAGGATAGGCTTTGTGGGCGGTGGTGGACCTTTCTCGCTCTTTCAGCTGAAAATCATTCAGGAGTGTATCTCGCTTGTTGTCTTTACGGTGCTGGCTCTGGCACTCTTCAAGACCGAGACCTTCCGCTGGAACTATATTGTGTCATTTGTGTTGATACTCTTGGCGGTCTACTTCGCGTTCAAAAAATAAGACGAGAAAACTTCTCGTCTTATTTTTTTTTGAAATTACTCTTTCCCTCTTTTTTTGCTACCGCTACCTACCCACGCCACAAGGAGAATACCCGCTGTGGCGAGAAGACCTGTGTAGTCGCCTTCGTAGTCGGGAGCCACAGCCAACGAGGCTTGCAGAGCATCTGCTTTACGCTGTATCTGCTCTACTGCAAGAGGCTCGCCACCCTGCAAACTCTGCTCAATAGACCATTCCAAGCCATCGGGATTCTCCGAGGCAGCCATCGACACGCCACCCAAAAAGAGTGCGCTCAGGGCGAATACCGCAATGGCACTTTTGTGGTCTGTGCGGAGTGCTTTTGTGCGTTGGCTGTTGCACTCCAAGAGTGCTGGCCAGCGTGCGGCAACGAGCGCAAGTACCAAGCCTGTGATGACTCCTTCGCCAATGCCTATGGCGATGTGTGAGGGGAGCATAAAGCCCCAAAATTCGCCCATAGGTAGCCCTGTGCCCGATAGCGAGGTCTCGATAGTGAGGCATACTGCGCCCACTACTACTGCTACCATCGAGGTCAAAAAGCCCGCACCGAAGAGTCTGCCTGCCGAGTGGTGGTGCTTGGTCATAGGCTCAAAGATGAGCGGATAGACCACCAACGAGCCAACGGCTGCCATATTCACGATGTTCCAGCCGAGAGCCATAATACCCCCATCGGCAAAGAGTAGGGCTTGGAGTGTGAGGACTCCCGAGAGAGTGAGGAAGCCTACCCACTTACCCAGCATTGCCGCAAGGAGTACGGCTCCAATTAGATGTCCGCTGAACCCCATATCCCCGAATGAGAAGTTGAGCATCTGGGCAGCGAAAACAAAAGCTCCCATAACGCCCACAAGGGGCAACTTGTCGGCAAGCGATGTGCGCCTTGCCTTGGCGATGGCAACTCCGATGAGTGTTGCAGCCACCGCACCGCCGAGTATGGCTACCTCGGGCGAAAGAAGATGATTTGGTGTGTGCATAGTGTTTTAGTGATTTAGAGTGTGTTATTGTTGGTTTGTAACCTTTTTCTTGTGCCACGAGGAGTGATCCTCATCGGTCTGCTTGTGTCTGTCTAACCTAATTAGAGGTAGCAGGAATAGCCACGTTGTGAGGCAGAATGGGGCGGTGAGTGCCGGCAATCCGAGTGGTTCGAGGAATACGTTGAGGGCAGCCTGAGCGAAGAGTGTAGCCACCGCTCCCAGCAGTGCCCATATCGCCGACCGCCACGAGGGAGTGTAGAATACCGCACCGAGTGCAATGGCAGTGAGGGCGGGCGAAAAACCATACAACCCCGAACTTACAGCCACTTCGGAGGCTCCGTAGAGCAGTGCACCATAGGTGCCTACTGCCGAGCCTACCAGAGCCCAAAGTGCCGCCCAAGGGCTACTGAATAGCAATCCTACCACGAACAGAAATCCTGCCACCCACGAATCCTGCAACATAATCTGCCCAACGCCTCGGAGCACCCACCTTACTCCCTCCAAAACGGAGTCGGGGGGTGTGGCGGCGATGTCGTAGTGGTGTACAGATGGGAGCATAGGGTGGGCAAGACTCACCTCATCAAGCCCCGTGAGTACCCTCGCTGCTGCCAGAAAGAGCCAGGTGCAGAGCACAAAGGGAAATGTGAAGGAGTTGACCTTGTGGCGAGCCCCCACACGATTGAGCCCCTCTCGCACCCAAGTGCTCATTGCCGAGGCGAGCACAAGAGCAACCCACGATAGGGGAGTGCTACCCAAGAAGGTCATCATTGCCGCGCCCACAAGCACGCCATTGAAGCCCCAAAGCCCCTCTTCGCCCTCCTCCTGTGGTAGGGCGAGGATGTAGCCCGTAAGTGTGGCTACCACAAGCCCCACCACAGCACCCAGAGCCACCTCGGCGTGCCCGCCCTCTATGGCACCCCAAAAGATGCCCGCAAGCATAAGCACGCCCCCGATGGCACTCGGCTGAAACATTACTTGCGCAGTACCGCGCAAAAAAGATATAGTCTTCATTCTCATTTTTTATTTTTTTACATTCCTCTCCCGCCCTTCGGGCACCCCCTCTAACTTAGAGGGGGAATAATAATTTTCAATTCTCAATTTTCAATTTTCAATTCTCAATTTTCAATTCTCAATTCTCCCTATCTCCACGGAAACTCCTCTTGCAGTGGAGCACCTTTGACCTCTTGACGTACCATAGAGCAGATGTCGCGTATCTCTCTGAGTATCCTCTCCGAGGAGTGTCCCAAGAGCCTCAGCGATAGACCATTGTTACCCCTAAGACTCGCTACGCTCATCCTCAGTTCCTCGCTCACATTGGGGCTGAGGAGTGAGAGGAGTTTGGAACATATCTCTGGGGGTGTTACAACCACAATCGAGCCAAAGTGCGTAAAAGAGCCCATAAAAGCTCGCTCCGAAGGCGAAAACTCCTCGGGTACAATCCTCGCTCCCGCCCGCGCTATGGCACTACCATTGGGGCGGAAAACTGACTCCCGAAGTTCCAATTCTCGGTAGTCAAACCTCTCGCCACTGTGGAGCCTGCCACACGCCACAACCTCCGAGAAGAAGAGCGTTGCCGAGGGGGCTACGACCATCTCGGTGTGGGCTGTGTAGCGTGAACGGGCAGCGGGAATAATGGCTTGGGGTAGCCACTCCAAATAGGCTCCCTCGCCAAGAGTGATGGTTTGGCGCAACTCTGCCCCCGAATGCTCCATAGGTGCTATGATGGTCGCTGCACCCGTTAGTATCTGAGCCATAGCCCCCTCGCCAAGCCTAATATCCACTCGGTAGCGGTCGCCCTCCAAATGGGGACCTCCCGAGGAGAGGATGTAGATGCAGGGTAGGTGTGGAAGATGCTCATCGAAGTAGAGAGCCTGCTGCACCACCATCGGCACCTCGCGGTGGAGGTGGCTTAGCACACTGCGCCCCGAGGAGTCCACCTCAAAGCCCATCTCCAACACCCCATATTTCCCACACCAAGAGGTCATAACGCCTTGTCTTTGTCGAAGAGTGCCATATCGGATATAAGGTCGAGTAACTCCTCGATACCTTCGCCCGTAAAGCAGTTGGTCATCACAAAGGGTTTGCCCCTGCGCATCATTCGTGAGTCGTGGCGCATAACGGCAAGGTCGGCACGAACATAGGGGGCAAGGTCGGTCTTGTTGATTACCAAGATGTCGCTGTGCGATATTCCCGGTCCATCTTTGCGGGGTATCTTGTCGCCTGCGGCAACGTCTATGACGTAGATGAAAAAGTCGACCAACGCGGGCGAAAAAGTGAGCGTCAGGTTGTCGCCTCCCGACTCTATGAAGAGAATATCCGTATCGGGAAACCTCTCCTCCATCTCCTCCACTGCCGCCAAATTCATTGAGGGGTCTTCGCGGACGGCTGTGTGTGGACAGGCTCCCGTCTCTACTCCCGCAATGCGCTCTTCGGCAAGCCTGCCACGCAGTATGCGTCTGACGTGCTGAGCATCCTCGGTTGTTACGATGTCGTTGGTGATGATTGCCACCTTGTAGCCCTTCGCCAAAAGACGCGGCGTGAGGGTTTCAATGAGTGCGGTTTTGCCCGATCCTACGGGACCTCCTACACCAATGCGACAAGTGTTCTTGTGGTTTGATGTCATACTCAATAGGAATGTTAGTTCATAAATAGTCGCCCTATGCCCCGCTCGTGGAGCGAGGCGGCAAGTTCTAAGGTTGGTATAAAAGAGGTCATCTCCTCCATTGTGCGTGAACCGTAGAGGTCGTAGAGCCTCTCGCAGAGTGGCGATAGGCGGTAGATTATTGCCTGTGTGTCGTAGTGCGAAAGGCGCATAAGCCTTAGGGCTGCCGAGAGTATGGTATTTGCCACACCATAGAGATGTGCGGCATAGAGAGCCCTCTCGCCAATGCCTAAGGCGTAGCCAGCAAGAGCTTGTGCCGTAGGATAACAGCCCGCAGTTGTTCCCTCCACAACCTCGCCATAGAATTCCTCGGTGAGTGGCGTGGGGCAGATGGAGTGTATGAGTTCTATGAGCCTGCGCCCCATACGGAGAGTCATCTCGCGAGCCTCCTCGCCAGCCTTGAACGATAGCAGATGTGCATCTGCATCCTTCACTCTTGTATGGTCGCCATCGGCAATGGCCCTATAAGCCTCCAACATCGCCACTCCGTCACACTCGGCAGCCCCATAGAGCGCCCCAATGGTGTACTCTTCGAGCGAGGAGAGGTCGCTAACCAATCCACTCTCTACCGCCCCCTCCAAGCCGAGCGAAAAACTGAAAGCCCCCGTAGGCAGTGCGCTGTCCGAAATCCACGCCAGCCGAAAGAGCGATAGGAGTGTTGAGGTGTCGCTACACATAGTCCTCTATGGTGTGTGGATGGGTGTGGGGCGTGTGGCTCTGTGGCGAGGTGGAGCCAAAGAGTACCCTTATCTCCGAGGGGGTTAGATAGGGCACAATCTCCCGCCCGGGGCGGAACGAAAAGTCTATGCCCTCGAAGTTGTAGGTGCGCATAACGCTTAACATTACCTTGCGATCGACCGTAAGAGGTATCATAAGGCTGTTGCCCCTTACGAGTGCTGCCCAATGTTGGTTGCCGATGGCGTGACCGAGCTCTATGGCAAGAGCCACCGCCTCTGAGTGTGGGCGGCGTTCGAGCGAGGAGAGGTCCACAACCATCACATCGCCCAGTCGGAGTTTTATGACCGAGGCGTTGCCCGAGTGGGAGTCGTAGGCTATGATGTCGCCATCCGAGAGCCTCACCCCACGCTCGAAAGCCATTGCATAGGGCTTGCCGCTCTCGCCAACTGCCAACAGACGGCTCTTTTGGGCGTTCCATTGGTCGAGTTCTATGTAGTCGATTGTTGCCCCTTCGAGGCGTGGCTGCCACTCAGGCGAGTGGCTGTTGCCGAGTATTTTTGTGTAAACTTCCATTTCTTTCTGTTGCGCTTATTATGAGAACCAATAGAGTTGAGCCAGCGAGAGCGATTTGGCGGGTGTGAGTTCCACGAGTTTGCCATCCACCCTCACTTTGAATGTTTCGGCATCGACCTCAATTAGTGGCGTCTGGTCGTTGAGGACCATATTGCCCTTTGTGAGTGAGCGAGTGCCCCTCACAGCCATCACATTCCTTTGGAGTCCCAAACGCTCCTTTATTCCACACTCCAATGCCGCACGCGAAGTGAAGGTCCAGCAAGTGGCGGGCAGGGCACCTCCAAAGGCACCGAACATAGGACGATAGATGATGGGCTGAGGGGTGGGAAGCGAAGCGTTGGGGTCGCCCATCAGCGACCAAGCAATCATTCCGCCCTTGATAATCATCTTGGGCTTCGCGCCAAACATTGCGGGCTCCCACAATACCAAGTCGGCAACCTTGCCCACCTCCACCGACCCAAAGAGGTCGTCAATGCCGAATGTTATGGCGGGGTTGATAGTGACCTTTGCCAAATAACGCCTCACACGGAAGTTGTCGTTGCCTTCGGCATCTTCGGGGAGCCTTCCGGTGCGGTTTTTCATATAGCACGCCATCTGCATAGCCCTCATAAAGTTCTCTCCCACACGCCCCATAGCCTGCGAGTCGGACGAAATCATCGACAGAACGCCTCTGTCGTGGAGGTAGTTCTCGGCAGCCTGCGTTGCGGGGCGCACACGGCTCTCGGCAAATGCCACATCCGAGGGAATCTTGGGGTTGAGGTTGTGGCACACCATAATCATATCGAAGAGTTCTGCCTGGGAGTTTATGCCGTAGGGGAGTGTGGGATTGGTCGAGGAGGGGAGTATGTTCCTCTCGCCAGCCACCCTCAAAAGGTCGGGGGCGTGACCACCACCCGCACCCTCGGTGTGGTAGGTGTGGATTGTTCTGCCATTTATGGCGGCTATGGTGTCCTCCACATAACCTCCCTCGTTGAGGGTGTCGGTGTGTATTGCCACCTGCACATCGTAGAGGTCGGCAGCCCTTAGCGCAGTGTCTATCGCCTTGGGCGTGGAGCCCCAATCTTCGTGCACTTTCAGTCCCATAACACCCCTTTCTATCTGCTCGCTAATAGGCTCCAAGGTCGAACAGTTGCCCTTGCCCAAGAAGCCGAAGTTTATGGGCAGGTTCTCCACACTTTGTATCATACGGTCTATGTTCCAGTTGCCCGAAGTGATGGTGGTGCCGTTGGTGCCGTCCGTAGGACCTATGCCGCCACCAATCAGGGTTGTGATACCGCCACTGAGGGCTGTATCAACCTGCTGGGGTGAGATGACGTGAACGTGACCGTCTATGCCTCCGGCTGTGAGTATAAGGTGCTCGCCACTTATGGCGTCTGTGGAGGCTCCTGTTACCATATTGCGACTTACACTGTCCATAGTGTTGGGGTTGCCCGACTTACCTATGCCGACTATCCTGCCATCTTTGATACCCACATCAGCCTTCACAACTCCCAGCACTGCATCTATAATAGTGACGTTGGTAATCACAAGGTCGAGCGAGCCACTCTGGGAGGTGGCGGTGTTGTCCAAACCCATACCATCCCTCAGTGTCTTGCCACCGCCATAGACCACCTCATCGCCATATCCGCCCCTCAGGTCGCGCTCAATCTCCACATAGAGCGAGGTGTTGCCAAGTCTTATCTTATCCCCCACAGTGGGTCCGTAGAGGTCGTTGTACTGTTTTCGCGATATTTTTGCCATACTACTTTTTTGTTGATTTATATCCTCTTTTTTCTGCCTTTTTGAGAGCCTTTGCGAATGTGGGGTAGTAGGTGGGAGTGCTCTCGCCACCCGCATAGCCACCCGTAAGCCCGCCGAAGCCTACAATGTAGCACTTACCCCCAAAGGGCACCACCTCCACACTCTTCTCCTCGCCCGGCTCGAAACGTATGGCTGTGGTGGCGGGGATGTTTAGATGACACCCAAAGGCTGCCTTCCTGTCGAACTCCAAGAGGCGATTGACCTCGAAAAAGTGGAAGTGCGAGCCCACCTGAATGGGTCTGTCGCCCGTGTTGCGTACCTTCATCTTGCGCACTTTGCGCCCAGCGTTGTACTCGATGTCCCCCTCGGCAAGCACCACACCGCCTACGGGACAGAGTGAGGAGGGTTGCTGGCTCTCCTGATTGTTTTTAGTTCTTTTTCGCTCCATACTTGTCTTACTTTATAGGGTTGTGAATACTCACAAGTCGTGAGCCGTCCGTAAAGACCGCCTCGACCTGTAACAGACCAATCATATCCGCTACGCCATCCATCACGTCATCCCTTGTGAGGACCTTTGCGGCATCGGTCATAACCTCCTCTACACTCTTACCTTCGCGGGCTCCTTCGAGTGCCGAACAGGTGATGTAGGCTACTGCTTCGGGGTGGTTGAGTTTCAACCCCTTCTCCTTGCGCCGCTCGGCAATCATACCCATTGCCAGCAGCATTAGTTTTTCTTGTTCTTTTGGTGTTAAATGCATACCTTTTTATTCTATTGGTTGTTTGTGTTTCTTTTTACCCACGAGCGCATCTCGCGGGCATCTGCTGCGTTACGCTCGGGCTCGGAATGCTCATTTACGCCTTGTAAACTCCGCTTCCTCGCCCTTCGCAAGCCTTGCATCTGCTCCACGATATGCACTCGGGCTCTTTGGAGCGTTTGTTTCTGCAAATCGCAACCGTGTGCTAATTACCCATTATTTTTCTGCTCCACCGCGGGCATCTGCTGCGTTACGCTCGGGCTCTAAATGTCTAATGTCTAACGTCTAACGTCTAATGTCTAACGTCAATAGTCCTAAGGCATATGAGAGTTATGGGAGATATGAGAGATATGGGAAATTCTCAACTCTCAACTCTCAATTCTCAATTCTCAACTTTCAACTTTCTTGCCACACTTTTCAATGTAGGCACTATCTTTGTCGAACTATTCGACAAAACAAATGCCTTAATAGATATGTTGAAAATGATGTTTCTTGCCGGATGTGGCGGATTTGTGGGAACGGCACTGCGTTTCCTTACGGGTAAAATTTGTGGCTACATTAAGTTGGGCGACTTTCCGCTCGGCACTTTTGTGGTCAATGTTGTGGGTAGCCTGCTCATAGGTATCCTCTTTGGGCTTGCCGAACAGCGGGGTGCGCTCTCGCCATCGGCGAGTGCGGTGCTCATTACGGGATTTTGTGGTGGTTTTACGACCTTCTCGACCTTTGCAGACGACATCTTCCTGCTGCTCCAAAAAGGTCAGTGGCTCATCTTTGCCACCTATGTAGCCCTCAGCCTTGTTGTGGGTGTGTTACTTGTCTGGGCAGGCAGGTCGTTGGTGAGATAAAAGAAAGGTGTTGTTCACGGACTGAGCAACACCTTATCTTTTATATCTCCACGATTACCTTCATCATAGCGATTGTGTAGTCGCCGCGGGAGGCGTGGACACGATGGAGGGCAGGTTGGAGTTTTAGGTAACGCCAGCGGTAGGAATATGTGACCTCCAACTGCGTTTCGTAGCCACCTCGGTAGAGTCCTCGGCTGACCAGAAAGCCCACATAGTCCTCCTTTGCAAGCAGCGAGCGGCACACCAAAGCCCCCGCACCATAGAGGTCGCAGTCGCTCCTCGGAGCCCACGCACCGTGAACAATTAGGTACAACTCCCGTCCGCCACGTTGTAGCATAAGGGGTTGTTCGGCAAGCACCCAAAGCGATGCACGGCTCACTTTGCGCACTCCGCCCCGCTCCAACTCTTGGGCAGTGGGTGCGTAGCCATAGGTCGCCCCCAGATTGTAGGTGCCCAAGTAACTCTCCCCATCGCCCTTGTAGCCCACCTCGCCAATGGCAAAAATGCCGTCACGCCTGAGGTTCAGGCGGAAGAGTTCGTTCCACTGTTGCGAAGCCACGCCATCGTAGAGCGAGAGTTTTACGCTCCACCTCTCCGATGGGTGCCACTCGGTGTGGAGTGCCATAGCCGCCAGAGGGGCATCTGCCACCGCAAAATTGGTCGATATGGAGGGAAACAAACCGTTCATTGCCGATGTAAAGACCGAGTTCCACGGCTCGGTGAAGTAGTCTTTGCCGAGATTGCGTATGCCCGCATATACGAACCACCGATTGTCCGAGAAGTGCTGACCTATGCCAAATGCCATAAGCGCAAGGGTGGAGGGCGAGTCCTCTATGGCAGAGAAGAGGTGGAGGTCGTCTGCCACGCCACCTTTGCCCTGCTCGTGGCGCAGGTTGTTGACAGAGAGCAAATCGAGCGAGAAGGCACCATCTTGCCATATAGGAAATTCATAGTCCACATTCAAGATGTTTACCCAGTTGGCAATGCCCGTTGTGGTGTTCCACAGCCCCTCGGTGGTGTAGGCGATGGTGGGTGTGGGGTCTTGGGGCTCTTGTGCGCACAGTTGAGAGGTCGGTAGTATTACGGCGGCTAAAAGTATTAGAAATTTCTGCATAAGAAAACGGATTTTGTAATTGACCGTAAAGTCGCTACAAAACCCGTTCCAATTTTGTTCTCTCTTGGCTATTGCTGTGCTATTTCTTTGCCTCGAAGAGGAGTTTTAGTTCGCCATCATCGAAGAGGAAAAGGCGGTTGCCCTCGATTGTGAAGGCATCAACCTTGGAGAGGTGCTCGAAGAGTGCCATCTCCACTTGGTCGTTGGGGCAGTAGCGCTTGGTGGACATAATGTTTGCAAAGGAAATTTTGCCTGCAATATCCTTCTGTGAGAGCGCCTCGCTGGGCGTCATAGAATACTCGCCGCCCATAGAGTTGCAGCCCGCAAAGCCGCCAAACGAGCCCTCCGCGCCAAGAATAAGGCGAGGTGTCTCATCGGGAGTGAAGAGCGAGGTTATGTTTTTGCCATCCATCTGCACAAGGCTCCACTCGGTGGAGAGGAGTGGCAGATGGTTGCGGTTGGATGCCTTGCGGCAGGGACAGCACGAGGTTGCCACGAGGGCGGCAATCGCTACGCCCAAGAGTAGATTGAGTGACTTTTTCATAATGATAGGTTTGCTTGTTTGGCTACAAAGATATAAATTTGTGCCAAGATTTTTCAATTCATTAACCAATAAACGAAAAAAATATGAAACGTATTATCTGTTCGCCCGAGGCTCCCGCAGCCGTAGGTCCCTATTCGCAGGCTATTGAGGCTAATGGTGCGCTCTACGCATCGGGTCAGCTGCCCCTTATTCCCGCCACCGGCGAGATGCCCGAGGGTATAGAGGCTCAGACTCGTCAGTCGCTCGACAATCTGGGCGCAATTCTCCGCGAGGCTGGCTACTCGTTCAACGATGTAGTGAAGACCACCGTACTCTTGCAGCACATCTCCGATTTTGGCGCAATGAATGCCGTATATGCCGAGTACTTCACAGGCGACAAACCCGCCCGCATCTGCTACGAGGTTGCCGCACTGCCCAAAGGCGCACTCGTAGAGATTGACTGTGTAGCAGCAAAATAGTTTTTTGAGGAAACTAATCCCTTGACTGCCCTCCGATGATTAGTCGGGGGGCTTTTTTGTGCGCTGCGGCGATAAAAATCCCAATTTTTGGGTATTGCTGGGCTAAGAAAGTTGCTCTACTTTTGCACCGTCAAAATTGTTATTAATGATAAATAACTATGTATGAAGAGATTTTTCACCCTACTTGCGCTCTTTTGCGCAACCACTCTGGCGACCTACGCCAACATTCCCCCAACCGTTAGTGCCATAGCACAAAACCCCACCGATGCCCATCTTTTCGGTCACGTTGTGGATGCCGAGACGGGCGAGCACCTTTCGTATGTTACGGTGGTCTTGGAGGGCACCCCTACGGGCACCACTACCGATGCTACGGGACACTTCCTGCTGCGTAACCTTCGCCAAGGCACCTACACCGTAACCGTAGAGGCTATCGGCTACGAGAGTGCCTCGCAGGAGGTCACTATTCACAAGGGCGAAACTGTGGAGTTGGACTTTGCCATCAAGGCTATGCCACTGACTCTCGAACAGGTGGTCGTTACGAGCAGTCGTAGCGAGCGACTCAAACAAGAGGCTCCTTCGCTTGTGAGTGTCATCGACTCCAAACTCTTCGACCGCGTGGCTTCCCAATCGCTTGCGGGTGGTCTTACCTTTCAGCCTGGTGTGAGGGTGGAGAACACCTGTCAAAATTGCGGCTTCCCCCAAGTGAGAATAAACGGTTTGGATGGTAAATACTCCCAAATCTTGGTCGATTCTCATCCCTTGTTCTCATCGCTTACGGGTGTCTATGGTTTGGAGCAGATACCCGCCAATATGATTGAGCGTGTAGAGGTTATGCGTGGTGGTGGCTCGGCATTGTATGGTTCGAGTGCCATTGGCGGCACCATCAACGTCATAACCAAAGAGCCCAAGACGAGTATGGCAGAGATGTCGCATACAACCACCTCCATAGGTCTTACGGGTGCAATGGAGAACTCCACCACCCTCAATGCTTCGCTCGTGTCGGCGAGCCGCAGGGCAGCAATCAGCGTCTTTGCCCAGAGTCGTTCGGGCGATGGCTACGACCACGATGGCGATGGTTTTACGGAGATTCTCACGACTTCCTCGGAGGCTCTCGGTATGAGGAGTTATTTCCGCACAGGTCCCTACTCGCGCATTACTGCCCAATATCACCGCATCAAGGACTATCGCCGAGGTGGAGATGCTCTCGACAAGCCACAGCACGAGGCTGAGGTATGCGAGCAGGCAGACCACACCATAGACGGAGGTAGCCTTATGTTCGATTGGTCGAACCCCACCCACACCAACCGCTTCAACATCTACGGAGCCTTCCAAAACACCGCCCGTAGTAGTTACTATGGCGCAGGCAAAGATCCCAACGCATACGGTCGCACCGCCGACCTTACGGCATCTTCGGGTGTGCAGTATATCCACTCGTTCGAGGAACTTCTCTTTATGCCTGCCGAACTGACTATGGGTGCCGAGTTGAGCCACAACGACCTGCACGATACCTCGGTGGGCTATGAGATTGACACCAAGCAGATTGCCAACATCTATGGCGCATACTTTCAGAATGAGTGGAAGAACAAACGCCTCTCCCTCTTGTTGGGCGGACGTTTGGATAAGCACAACTTGGTAGAGAAACCCATCTTCTCGCCCCGTGTGAACTTGCGCTACAACCCCACGGGAGAGTGGAGTCTGCGACTGAGTTATGCCGAGGGTTATCGTGCACCCCAAGCCTACGATGAGGATCTGCATATCGCCATTGTGGGTGGCGAGCGCACACGCATCCAACTTGCCGAGGATTTGAAGGAGGAGCGTTCCTCCTCGCTGAGTGCCTCGGTGGAGTACTCGGCCTCGTTTGATAATATGGCTCTCAACATCGTTGCCGAGGCGTTCCATACCACTCTCTCGGATGTCTTTGCTCTGCGCGAGATTGGTCACGATGACAAAGGCGTGGCTGTTCAGGAACGCTACAATGGTTCGGGTGCAACAGTTAGCGGTGTAAACTTGGAGGGCAGAGCAATGTTTGGCTACAACTGCGAGTTGCAGGCGGGCTTTACCTTCCAGCGCAGCCGCTATGTGGAGGCTGAGCAGTGGAGCGAAACCGCACCCGCCGAGATAGATATGTTCCGCACCCCCAACCACTACGGATATTTCACTCTGATGCTCCGCCCCGTCCGTAACCTGAACATAGATGTTACGGGTAACTACACAGGCTCGATGCTCGTGCAGCACTATGCAGGCTACATTAAGGAGGACGTTGCCGAGAGGACCGAGTCGTTCTTCGATATGGGCTTGCGAGTGGGCTACAACATCCGCCTCTATACCGATGCCAACCTCGAACTCTTCGGTGGCGTGAAAAACATCTTCAACTCCTATCAGAGCGACTTCGACAAGGGTGCCGACCGCGATTCGGGCTATGTCTATGGTCCTCTCCAACCACGCAGTGCATACTTGGGTGTGAAGATTTCGTTTTAGTCAACCGACTACCAACCAACCGATTGGGCGAGCCAAGCGTGGCTCGCCCAATCGGTTTTAGTGAGCCTACCAAAGAATTTCTAATTCTTTGTAGTATTTTTGCGGCTCGAAAACGAAGAACATAACGTATGTCAAAAACAATATCACTCTCGGATCACTTCAACTCGGCACGTCTGCTACGCTACACGTTACCGACCATCGTGATGATGGTTTTTACCTCCATCTATGGTGTTGTAGACGGCATTTTCGTGTCGAACTTTGCGGGCAAGACGCCCTTTGCGGCTGTCAATCTCATCTATCCACCCTTTATGGTCATTGGTGCCATAGGTTTTATGATGGGTACGGGTGGTAGTGCTCTGGTGGCTAAAATTCTGGGCGAGGGCGACCGCCAGAGGGCCAATAGCACCTTCTCGCTCATTGTCTATACTACGATAGTTGTGGGTGTGGTCATCAGCTCGGCTCTCTTTGCACTCTTGGAGCCTGTGGCACGCTGGCTTGGTGCCGAGGGAGAGATGCTCGACTACTGCGTGCGCTATGGGCGTATCTTAACTCTTGCACTGCCGATGTTCCTCTTGCAGGGTATGTTCCAGCCCTTTATGGTGGCTGCTGACCGCCCCTCGTTGGGACTCATCATCTCGCTCTGTGCAGGCTGTACCAACATTGTTTTGGACTACCTGCTGATAGTCCCTTGCGGACTTGGACTCGAAGGTGCAGCCATAGCCACAGCAATGAGCCAATGTGTGGCAGGTATAGTTCCTCTCGTCTATTTTGGGCATCGTAACAAGAGTATGCTCCGTTTGGGGCGCACTCGCTGGGATGGAGGGGCTCTTTTGCAGACCTGCCTGAATGGTTCCTCGGAGATGGCAACCAATGTTTCTGCCTCCATTGTCGTAATGCTCTACAACTACCAACTCCTGCGCTACATTGGCGAAGATGGTGTGGCAGCATACGGTGTTATTGGATATGTGCTCTTCATCTTCATCGCCATATTTTTGGGTTACTCTACCGGCTCGGCACCCATTGTGAGTTACAATTTTGGGGCTCGGAATTGGGATGAATTGCGTGGTGTAGTGCGCCGTAGTGGTCGCCTTATAGTGATTATCTCTGTGGGGCTTACAATCCTTGCCGAAGTGCTCTCTGCGCCACTTTCGCGCCTCTTTGTGGGTTACGATGAGGGACTCTTTGAGCTGACGCATAGGGCGCTGAGTATCTACTCCGTTTCGTTCCTGCTGTGTGGAGTGAATATCTACACTTCATCGCTCTTCACTGCCCTCAACAATGGTGTCATCTCGGCTGTCATCTCCTTCTCGCGAGCCCTCGTCTTTGAGTGCGGTGCGGTGTTGCTCATACCTCTTTTCTTTGGCATTGATGGCATTTGGTGGGCTATCACTTTTGCCGAAGGTGCAGCACTCATTATGAGCCTTGCAATGCTCCTTCGCTATCGCCATAGATACCACTATTAGTCCACTTTGGGCATCGTAAAACAGGCGCGTTTTTCTATACCGTTTTTGTCAAAAAAACTCCACTTTTGCGCCCCGAAACCAAACACGTCACAGAAAATGGAGAACAACAATAATAAGATGAAGGAGTTTTGGAGGGTGCTCAAATTCGTGCTCTTCTCCGCCAGTGCAGGCATTGTGCAGATAGGCTTGTTTACTCTGCTGAACGAACTAACAGAGTGGCAATACTACGCCTGCTATCTTCCCTCGTTGCTTCTTTCGATTTTGTGGAACTTCACGCTCAATCGTAAGTTCACGTTCAAATCGACCGCCAATGTTACGGGGGCTATGCTGAAAGTCTTGGGCTACTACTGCATTTTCACGCCCACAACCACCCTGCTCGGCAACTTCCTCGCCGAAGACCTCTTGTGGAACGAATACTTAGTCACTGCACTAAATATGCTTCTCAACCTCTCCACCGAGTACCTCTTCCAACGCTATGTGGTCTATCGTGGCAAGGTTGATAACGCAGTAAAAAGTGCCAATGAATAACAAAAGAAAAATCCTATCCGTTAGGATTAGGATTTTTCTTTTCAGCATCATTACCTTGATTTTTATCAATAATTGGTAATCAAAAGGTGAGTTGTTTTTTTGTCATTTCTATTCATAAAACTCACAAGATACTCCTTGTCGAAGGTTTGGATATTTATACCTTCCTTGTTATATAAATCATATATAAAGTCAGTGTTTTTGATAATCAGCATCCATTTAGCTTTACACTCATTGAGCATAAAGTTAGCAAGTCTTTCATGATCTGATTTTGAGAATGAATTCTGAGCATATGTGCTAAATTCACTATCATACGGAGGGTCTAAAAATACAAAATCATCCTCATTAGGTCGCATTTTTCTAAGGAACATCTCAAAATCGAGATTATAAATGTGGGTATCAGCAAAGTGACTAAGCAATGGTATTGAACGATAATAGTTAAGTTTCTTTGACATTAGTTTACGATTGTACGCAATACCGCCATATGGAACATTGAACTCTCCTTTGCTACTATATCTAAACATACCACTATAAGCATAGTTGCGTATAAAGAAGAATAATGCACAATGCAGCACTTTATCTCGTTCTACGATACTCGTATCGTTATACATGTGCCGATAATTCATATATACAGCACTCTTTATAGCAGTCTCAATATTATCAAACAAATCGCCATCCGACAATGGGTGTTTTTTTACTTCAAGTTCCCGCATTCGTTGCATCTTTCGGAATAGATTTGTTTCCATTTCTTTGAGAAGGATGCATGAATATGAGGGAAAAGATTTTCCTACTATATCAAGAATATCATCCTCCTTATCCTTGCAAAATTGGCAAATTAGTAATTTAAGAACATGCTTATTAATTATACCATTCTTATATTGTAGGTATATCTCTATAAGGGATTTGTTATCATTAAAGAAGTGACGAGCATTCTCCCATGATTTGTCAATTAATTCTACATAGCGGAAAAATGCTTTATCAGAAGTCGCAATGTAATTATACAGCGAAATCAGCTCTGAAGAGAAATCGTTAATATGATACTCTCCTGCTTGTACTGCCATAAAGACTGAGCCACCCCCCACAAAGGGCTCAAAGTACTTATTAAATTGGGGAATATTAGGCAGTATATATTTCAACTCTTTTTCTTTACCTCCAGGCCATTTGATTATAGGCTGCAGCCCAGTATGCGTATGAGGTATGTTATTTCTTGTTTCTTTACCTTTGAAGAACTCTTCAAGTTCATAATAGGATGTACCATATGAAACTGCGACATCTCGAATCTCAGAAGATGAAACATTATTATCCACTGTTTTATATGAATCTGAATATGCCACTTGTTGCCTAGATTGATTTGTTTGTAATATAGTATTTATTCTGTTATTTGCTGCGTTGAAATAATCTTCATTGATTTCAACTCCAATATAGCGTCTTCCAAGTTTTAGAGCAGCAACACCTATTGAACCCACCCCCATAAATGGATCAAAAATAATATCTTCCTTATTAGAGGCAATTTCAATCATCTTTGTCAAAATAGCAATAGGCTTTTGAGCCGGATGTTTTGGATTACTCAATCTCTCTGGGCGCATACATATTGGACTCTCAATGAAGTTATGCATCTCTGATTGAGAGATAAAATTCCATGTATGTTTCTTATTCCAACAAGTAAAAATCATTTCACAACTATTCAAGAACCCTGCCTTAAATATCTTTGGAGCCGGATTAGTCTTGTGCCAAATCATAAAGTTTGATGTATCAAACCTATGATCAAGACAATTATACCAACGACCTAATTGGTTGTACGATGTGAATATAAATAAATTTCCTGTCGGTTTAAGTATTCTCACAAACTCATCCACCCATTCTTCAGGATTAAAGTCAATCATATCCCATGCCGCAACATCATTATTCATGGCAGAACGACCGGGTAATGGTATGTTACCAGTTGAATGCTGACCTAAATTGTATGGTGGATCAGTGAATATAAAATCAATAGAGTTATCAGGAATCCTTTTTATTACATCCTTACTATCTCCTCGCAGAACACATTTGCGCCAATTTGGATTTTTCATCGTGAATTAGGCAAATAAGCATTTTTGATCTCATCCAAAGCCTCATTTATGTAATGGGCATTCCTATTATACTCGTCTATAACGATATCGTATCCATATTCTGACTTACATACTAGATTCCAAAAAGCACGACTAATACACAACTCTTCTTCACAGAAAAATTGACGAACACGTCCTTGTGTCCAAGGTTTCCCTTCACCATAGCGATTGTATGCTGTTGCAAAAAGTATCTTTACTCTTTCTTCACCTAGTCGATTAGTAAGAATACAATACTGTTCAAGCAGGGCCTCTTTCTCTGAGCGAGCTTTCTTATTATCAAGATCTCCTCCAATTTTAAGTTCTATAAGATAATGCATACCGCTTTCCTCGTCACGAAGGTAATAATCGCTTTCATGACGTTTTGTTTCAGCAGTTCCCCTTCTTTGAGATATACCCTGATAATCCGTTAAACTTGGCACTCTTCTATTGTGACTTCTCTTATATTGTTCAAGTAGTTCTGCGATGTAATCCGTTTGCTCTTTATAAAGTACCCCTTCTACATGCTGACTAACCTCATAATGAAGTGCTGCAATACTAATAGCCATGCTTTCTAGCATGTTCCCTAATGAACTATCAAGAGAGCGGGCTAGCGCAGAATAGTATTGAATTTCAGGGCCCAATGCTGCGATGAATACATTGTGTATTTTCATATTGATTACTCCATTTTCATCATCTACTTCTGCAATATGACGAGTTGAAAAACCATTAGCATAAGACCTCACAGCACTGCTCACAATGCTACGAATAGCTCTTTCATTATCTATCGTTTGAGTCATAGTTTTTTGTTTAATCTAAATTGTAATGCTAATATATAACCTATTTTGCAAAGATAGTAAAATCTTTAATATAAATTTTGGAGAATAAAATATTACTCAAAAAACATAAGTTCTCAACCGATTTTTAATTACGGTAACTTATTGTAGATTACTACGTTTTATTTATAATCCTTTGTGCGCCAAACGCCACGCCAATCGATTGTAGAGTGCGTGAACTTGTGGGCGCAGGCTGCGGGGCACAAGCAGCAGCAGGCGCAGTTTCCAAAGTCCTCGGCGATAGTGACGGGTGTAGCCAAAGTCGCGCACCGTTCTACGCCCAAACTCCGTATCACCCTTTGCAGTGAGTGTCAGAGCCTTACCTATGGCGCACTTGGCAACAAACTCCGCCCTCCAAAAGTCCTCTTCGCGCGAAGGATAGGGTGGCTCGAAAAACGCAGTTAAGTCGTTGGGGCACCTCTCGGGCGTGTAGATAGCCCCCGAGCGGTTAGACGCCACCATAGAGTAGTTGCACAGCGCACGAGGCGAGAAGCAGACTTTGTAGCGGCTCGCCACTTTGAGCCACATCCATTGGTCGCCGCCCATCTTCATACCCTCGGGGAAGTCTCCCACCTCCTCCACAACGCTACGAGGCAGTACGGTTGCCGAGGGGATGGTAACATAATGAGTCATACTCTCCTTCCAGAAGTTCTCCACAATACCCCTCTCTTTGGGGCAGTTGCCACGCACCGTGCCCGTAGGACTTACAATATCGAAAGCCGTAGAGTAGATGCCGCAGTCGGGAAACTCGTCAATCATTGCTACCATCTCCTCCAAAAATTCGGGCTTCCACTCGTCATCGGCATCTATGAGGGCAAACCACTCGCCGCGAGCCTCACTCATAGCCCTATTGCGTGCCGCGCACTCGCCCGCATTGGGCTGGCGGATGAGCCTTACAAGTGGCGAGCCCAACTGCTCGACAATCTCGGCACTGCGGTCTGTGGAGCCATCATCGACCACCACAATTTCCAAAGGCTGGTAGGTTTGAGCCAACACCGAACGCAGTGTTGCCCCAACCTCGTGCTCCTTGTTGTAGAGCGGCACGATGACCGAAAATGTGGGTTGCGTATTACTCATAGGTCTTGCCGTTTAGGGTATCGAACGAGAGCCGTAGAGGGGCGTGATTAACCCTCTGCTCCTCGGGAATATCTTTTATCAAGACGGGATAGTGATGGTGCAGGTAGCCCTCCAAGTCGCGCGGAACATTCACGCTAAGTCTGCCAAAAGGCATCCTTCGAGGATTGCGCAGCGACTCATACTCCGCCACATCCAATGGCAGGCGCACCACATTTGCCCTTTGGCACCTCTTGTCGCCATTGAACCATCCCATCTCCTTGCACATCTTGTGGTAGAGCCACTCGCGACTCACAAGACGGTAGAGCACGCCCAGCACAAGGCGACTCAGGAGGCTCTTCTGGTAGTAGAGCGACTCTCGGCGTGGTATCTCGCCCCTTTTTTGCCAATAGGGATAGAGGCTGAAAGCACTTATAAACCACGCGCTCTCGGCTCGGTGGAAACGCTCCAAGAGGTGGTTGTTGGGTATGCGGTCGAAGGGGAAGATGTCCACAAAGAAGCCGTGCGAGATGTCGAACCACTCAACACCCTTCTCCAAAAAGAGGGTATTGCGCTTGCGCACCTTAGCCCAATAGAACGGGGTGTTGGGGTCGGTAGTGAACTCCTGCAACTCGAACTCTTCGCCCAGCAGTGCGGGAGCCTCGCGCAAGAATTTGTTGTAGTCCTCGCGGAGCATACCGAAATCCACATCGTCATCCCAGGGCAGTATATTCTGCCAAAAGTGCACGCCAATAGCCGTACCACCAATCGCAAAGGTCTTTACCCCCAAAAGGTAGCATACACGCTCGATCTCTTCGATGATGTCGAAGAGTTCGGCGTGTATGCCACTAAGTATTTCGGGTGTATAGCGCACTTTGTGCAGATTTATGCGCCAAAAACCTATTTCTGAGCCAAGAGGAAACGCTCGCAGTCCATAGCGGCAATAGCACCGCTACCTGCTGCCACGATACCCTGACGGTAGTGGGGGTCTTTAACATCGCCGGCAGCGAAGACACCCTCCACCGAGGTTTTGCTCGAAGCACCCTGGGTAACAATATAACCCTCCTCGTTCAGCTCCAACTGACCCGTAAAGAGTTTGGTCTGGGGAGCGTGACCAATGCCGAGGAAGAAGCCGTCAATGGCAATATCCTCGGTGTGACCATCGGCGTGGATGAGCCTTACGCCCGTAACGCCATTCTCATCGCCCAAAATCTCCTGAGTGTTGCAGAGGTAGTGCACCTCGATGTTGGGGGTTGCCTCAACCCTCGCCTGCATAACCTTCGAGGCACGCATATAGTCCTTGCGGATAATCATATGCACCTTGTTGCAGATGGATGCCAAGTAGGTAGCCTCCTCGCAAGCGGTGTCGCCCGCACCCACAACAGCCACATCTTTGCGGCGGTAGAAGAAGCCGTCACAAGTAGCACAAGCACTCACGCCCATACCGCGGAACTTAGCCTCGCTGGGCAGACCAAGATATTTGGCGGTAGCACCCGTAGCCACAATAACAGCCTCTGCCTCAATCTCGTCAGAGTCATTAACAACCACCTTGAAGGGGCGCTCCGAGAGGTCTATTTTGGTCACTACGCCACCCCTGATGTCGGCACCAAAGCGCAGAGCCTGACGGCGAATGTCGTCCATCATCTGGGGACCCTGAACGCCCTCGGGATAGCCGGGGAAGTTCTCCACTTCGGTAGTGGTGGTGAGCTGTCCACCGGGCTCAAAACCCTCATAGAGTACGGGAGCAAGGTTGGCACGCGAAGCGTAGATTGCAGCAGTGTATCCGGCAGGACCACCACCAATAATAAGGCATCTTACTTTTTCCATTGTCTTTTGTCAGTTTATAGTTTTAGTTATTATTTATTGCTTTTTCATCCATTATTTTGCCATTCAACAGACAAAGATAGTGATTTATTTGCTACCTTTGAAGTCGGAAAGATTTTTTTTGAACAACTAACGGAAAACTATACGGACAATGAGCACACTTGGTCACCTTTCGCCCTCGCTTGTGTGGGGCATCTTTGAGGAGATTACGCGCGTACCACGCCCCTCGAAACACGAAGAAAAAATCATCGCCTACTTGGTGGACTTCGCCAAGCGTCACAACCTCCGCCACAAGGTAGACGGAGCTGGTAATGTGGTTATCTACAAGCCCGCAACTGCCGGCTACGAAAACCACCCTGCGGTGGTGTTGCAGAGCCACAGCGATATGGTTTGCGAGAAGAACAGCGACACCGAGCACGACTTTATGGTCGATCCCATAGAGGCTTACATAGACGGCGAGTGGGTAAAGGCTAAGGGGACAACCCTCGGCGCCGACTGCGGTATCGGTATGGCTGCTGCCCTGGCGGTGTTGGTCGATGAGTCGCTCGCGCACCCTGCCATTGAGGCTCTCTTTACAGTGGACGAAGAGACAGGCCTCACGGGTGCCTTCAACCTCGCACCCGATATGCTCTCGGGCAAGTATCTGCTCAACCTCGACTCGGAGGATGAGGGCGAACTCTTCATTGGCTGTGCGGGTGGTGTGGATACTCTGGCAACATTCAACTATAAGAGCGAGCGTGCGCCCAAGGATTTTGCGTGGTTGCGCATCGAAATTGGCGGTCTTAAAGGCGGTCACTCGGGCGACAACATTGGCGATGGCTTGGGTAACTCCAACAAAATTATGGCTCGCCTATTGCAGTTTGGCGAGGAGCGCTATGGTTTAAGGCTCAGTGACTTCAATGGTGGTAACTTGCGTAACGCCATTCCTCGTGAGGCGTTCGCCATTGTGGGTGTTCCAACCACCAAAAAGGCTGCTTTTTTGCGCCTTGTGAAGGGCTTTGCAGCGGAGGTCGCCGCAGAGTTACAATATACCGACAGTGGTTTTTGGATGAGGACAGTGGAGTGCGACAAACCCGCGAAGGTGGTAGATGCCGACACTCAGCACCGCCTGCTCACAGCCATTGTGAGCGTGGCAAATGGTGTGCTGGCGATGAGTTTTGCAATGAAGGGACTTGTGGAGACCTCCACAAACCTCGCATCGGTGAAATTCCTGCCCAAATGCCGCATCCAGGTTGTTACCTCACAACGCTCCTCGGTGGAGAGTTCCAAACGCTATGCAGCTCGTACCGTAGAGGGTACCTTCCGCCTGGCGGGTGCTAAGGTTGTACACTCGGACGGCTACCCGGGCTGGGCTCCCAACCCCCAGAGCCATCTCTTGGATGTAGCAGTGGAGAAATACCGCCAGCTGTTTGGCAAAGAGCCCGTTGTGAGGGCCATCCACGCAGGCTTGGAGTGCGGCCTATTCCTCGAAAAATACCCTCACTTGGAGATGATCTCCTTTGGTCCTACTCTGCGTGGCGTGCACTCGCCCGATGAGCGCTTGGAGATTGCCACTGTGGATAAATTCTGGAAGCATTTGGTGGCGTTACTCGCCGCTCTATAAGCCACACAGGACTTATAACGCCTATCGGAGAAATAATCGTTAGACGTTAGACCGACACAAATAGAAAGGGCAACCTCGCGAGGTTGCCCTTTCTATTTGTCGGTTTAGAACATTCGGGGGCTCAAAGGTATCGAGAGTCCGAACGAGAGATTTACGGAGTTCTGATTCAGAGGGATTGGAATGGCACCACCCTTTGCAGTACCATACTTCGTAGCGATATAATCTACACCGAAGAAGAAGTTTATGAAGGTGGTGTGGGTGTTGAAGGCAAAGCCCAACACGCCCAACGAATTAACCCACGAGTAGGTTGTCGAGGCGGTCAGCCAGCGAGTAGGGCGGAAGGTTACAGCACCACCAATAGAGTTCCACTTGCGGTTCTCGTAGCTCTTGGTGTTCCAAAGTGCGCCCACACCAATCTTGTCGCCCAAGAAGTTATACTCCAAGCCCACAACGATAGAGGAGTGGAGATTGGTCTTACCATCGGAGGTGTCGGTGGTGGGGGTAAGTGTGATGTTTTCGGGCTGCTCGAAGATAACCTCGTTGGTGGCCAGATCGTAGCCTGAGAACGAGTATGCCACGTTGTCAATAGTTGCGCAGAACGAGTTGTTGGCACTCCAAGCGTTGAAGCCAAGGTCGTTGATGGCTGCCGAAAGGCGTATCTGCTCATCCTTGAACAACCACTCGATACCCGCATCAACAGCAAAACCGATACTCTTGATATTCGAGGGATTGAAGTTGTTGAAGTTAGTAACGTGCGAGAGGAACGAATCCATCGACACCTCGCCCTCAATCTCCTGGAAATTGTAGCCTGCGATGTTGGTTTTGAGCGAACCTGCCATCTCGGCACGATAGCTCTCCTCGCCAATCTCCACATTGAGTTTGTCAATCTTGGCACTGACGTGTGCAAGACCGAGCAACACTTTGGCGCGGAAGCCGAGTGTGAAGACATCCTGTACGGGGAAGGTGTAGCCCAAAGCAGCCTCAACAAAGTTGTTGCTCTCCAAGCCCATACCCGAAATGTTGTATGTGCCCTGCGAGAGGGTTTTCGTGAGGGCGAAGAAATCCTTGGGGATGTCGAAGTTGCTCTCAGAGCGCAGGCGGATACCTACCGACCAGAAGCCACCCTTGAAGTAGTTACCCATACCGAATATCTGGTCGTTCAGACCGAACTCAATGGCGTTCACATCGGGCAGTTTTTTGAGAAACTCGTCTGCCGACACACTCTTGTGCATATATGTAACCACGCCATTACCCTCGCTATTGGGATAGAAGAAGTTGTCGGCACTGAGGAAGTTGGTCTCCAACGAGGTGTAGAGACTTCCTGCAACGGGAATTGAAATGTAGCCCCTCAGAGGCGAGAGTGCAGGGTTCATCTCATAACGCTGTGTCGAGCCGTTCATAAAGTACGAGGTGCGGAGTTGTGCTGTTGCCGACTCTGCTGCAATCAGCATTGCTCCCACTGCCACTATTACACTAAATATCTTTTTCATAATTGTAATCTTCTCTAATTTACAAATGTTCTCTCTTTCTTAATTTGAAGCATTTACTTTATGCCTAAATACTCTACTCAGCGGGGTTTTCGGACTCGTTGGGTTCGGGTTGCTCTGGCTGGTTGGGCTCGGGCTTCTCCTCTTCGGGTAAGAGTGTGCCCAAATCAATGGTTATACCCTCTTCGAGCAACAGCGAGAGTTTGGCAGAGATATACTGCTCGGGGCGCAAGCCGCCACCGGCAAGTGTGGTGCCGTGGAGTGTGCAACGTACCTTCTTGGTGCGAGCAATCTGGGCAAAGGGAGTAGGTTTACTGCTCTCTGCCGAAGGAGTCTCAATGTTCAGCACTACATCGCACTCGGAGAGTTTGGGCTCTGCGCTGGTTGAACCTGCAATCGCGCCTTTGGTGGAGGAGGTAACGCACTCAATGGGTGCATCGTTTTCATCGAGCAACTCCACATCCATTGTAAGGTCAATGGGAAGGGTGCTCTCCGAAGCCACCTTAACGGTAATGTTCTCCACAAGGATGTCGATATCGGCAAGCGCCGAGAGATCTACATCCTCCAACATTACGGTGTAGTCGATGGAGCCGTCTTTCTCGGTGTCGAACTTGAAGGCTGCCTCCACAGCGTAATCCACCGTGAAGGTGTACTCGTCTTTGAGTTCGAGTATGTGTGAACTATCTTTGTTTGTCTCCGCCTCAAATTCTACTACAATTTTGTCGGGCAACGCAGTAATGAGGTCGGTAAGACCCTCCACAACGGTCACGCCCTCGGCGCGCGAAGCGTCACCGGCAAGAAGTATGTTGGTGGTGGCAGCGGGGAGAATCTGGATGTCGGCAGAAACGACTTCTCCTGCCTCCTCGCCCTTGTATGGGGTGAGTAGGATGGTTGCGTCAATACCAACACCAATTGGGTTGTCAACCGTCACGCTCAGCAGTGGCGACTCAATGTTGAGGTCCATCTCCAAACCTTTGAGTGCGGAGGTGAAATCTCCCAAAGGAATCTCCTGTTTGGGCATCATCTGGCTCAAATCGGGGTCGATAAGTCCCTCAACCTCCTTAATGGCAATGTCATCAAGAGTAACGGTGGGCACTATCGAAATGTTCTGAGGCGAATTGCTGATGTGTAGCGGAGTGTTTGCTGCAATGGCAACCGTAGCATTCAATCCTATTGCGCTGTCGAGCGAGAGGTTGCCATCTACAATGTCGAGCGACTTGATGCCATTGATTTTAAGATTAATGATGTGGTTGTCGTTGTTGTTGCTTACTATCAACTTGTCGGCGGGAGTAAGTTTGCCATCGTTGTAGTTCCAACCCTGAGGAGTCTCAATGTCGAGGAATGTGGGCAGGGTAATCTCTACATCGCGCAGTTCGAGAGCATCTACGGGTGCACCTGCAAGCGCAATCTCCACGTTGAACTCGGGACTCAAAGTGTTGTCGTTGGCATTGCAAATAGTAAGGCGGTCGATGCGTTTTACAAGGTCGGGCACTGCTATGCTCTTCTCAATCTGCTCCTCGAACTCGAAGCTATGAGTAATCTCGTTTACTATGATGGTGGCGTCCGAAACGGTAGGCGTTACGTTCATCTCCACATAGGGCGAAACAACCGAAATCTCACCGGGCTGTATTTCAACAGTGGCGTCCAGTGCGAAAGTGACGTCTTCGGTGATGGTAACCATATTGTTCTCATCGAGCGTGAGGTGGTCGAGCACAACCTTCTCCAAAATGATGTCGAAGACAATGTGACTGCCCGTGAAGGTGTAGTTCTTAATCTCGAAATGGTTGTTGGTTTCGGAGCCGGTGCCGGGCTTGATGTCTATGTAGTCATAGAGTGGGTCGCTGGGCACTTTGTTTATAACAAAACCTGCTGGAAGCTCGAAGTAGAGGCTGTTGATTTTGCAATTTTTGGTTACGCCAGCCAAACCTCCGAGGTCGAACTGTACATCCAAAATCGAGCCATTGCCATCGGTGCCAAAAGTCACCTCCTCCAACGATGCCACCTGAGCGGGAAGTTCAATCGAAAAACTCTCCTCGAAAGTGTGGGGCTCGTATTGCATAGGCAGTTGTTCAACACCCAGCATATCAATTAACGGCTGTGTTAGCGTCATACCACCCGAAAGACCACCGGGAATATCGAGGTCTTTTTTGCCGTAGAAGTTTGCGATGGAGGTGTGAAATCCCTCGAAGAGAGACTCCTCTATGGGATCGATAGCGGGTGTAAGACCTGTAATGGGATCGAGGGCACCTACTTCAACATTGAATGTAAGTGGTCCCTCTTCGGGGCGATAACTAAAACCATAGAAGCCATCCTCACCGGTTCCCAACTCTGCATCTTTCAGCAGGTCGCCTACGGTAATTTTGCCTGTTGTGCCCAGAGGTACGCTAATACCCTCGGCATCGCCAACGGTCACTTCGAGCGACACTTTGTCGAAGTTGTAGTCGGTGCTACACGCTGCTATAAGCAGTGGCAACACGCAAAGTGTTAAGGTGCGAAAGAGTTGTTTCATAACGCAAAAATGTTTTTTATGTTTATTTGTTAATTTCTCGTGTTCGGTGGGTATAATCCGACAAATTTGGGATAAATATAGCATTTTTTTTCGAGATTGTACCGCCTATATATAAAAAAATAGGTAAAAACATCATTTTACCTACTCTTTCTGTCACTAACCGAAGCCCTCCTACCTGACTTTTGGGGTGGGTAGGGCGTCTATGATTTTGTGGAGTTGGTGGGTGTTGATGTGGGTGTAGATTTCGGTTGTCATAATGTTGGAGTGCCCCAAAAGCTCCTGCACCTGACGAATATCCGCACCACCCTCCAAGAGGTGGCTGGCAAAACTATGGCGTAGGGTGTGGGGCGAGATGCTCTTCTTTATTCCCGCAAACCTTGCGGCCCTCTCCACAACATTGAATACAGCCATACGACTCAGAGCTTTTCCACCGCGCTGATTGATGAAAATGTGGTCGGCGGAAAGCTCCGTTACGAGTTCGTGACGCACTGCGTAGTATGCCACAAGGCGCGATATGGCTTCGGGGCTCATAGGAACAAGTCGCATCTTGCGCCCCTTACCAACAACCCTCACAAAGCCCTCTTCGAGGGAGATGTCGGAGGTGTGTAGCGAGGTTAGCTCCGACACCCTCAGACCACACGAGTAGAGCATCTCCAAGATGGCACTATCTCGCTTTCCTGCTGTGGTAGAGGTGTCTATGGTTGCCAACATTGCATCAATCTCCTCGGTAGAGAGTGTGTCTGGAAGACTCCTGCCACTCTTGGGTGCAGAGATGTGTTCGGTGGGAGATGAGGAGATTATGCGTTCGGTTATAAGGTGCTTGAAAAAACTCCTCAGTGCGCAGAGTGTGCGTGCTTGGGTGGTGGGGGTGGTGCGCCTCTCGTAGAGAGTTACCATATATCCCTCAATATCCTCGCGCCTTACCTCCGAGGGCGACATTGGAGCCACGGAGTGGAGCAGCCAATCGGCAAAGTCGCGCACATTGTGGGTGTATGCATCAATAGTGTTGCGCGAAAGCCCCCTTTCGAGAGCCATCGTACGCACCCATTGCTCAATGAGCCTTTCCCACTCTTTCGCTACTATCTGCATAAAAACTCACTTAGAGAGGGTAAAATTAGCAATTTCTTTTGTACTTTTGCCACGCAGGCGAGATAAATTGCTTAGAAAATGAAGAGGAAAACCGATTTTTTGGTCATAGGTAGTGGCGTTGCAGGGCTCTCTTTTGCCCTCAAAGCGGCTGAGAAAGGTCGCGTAACTATCGTCACCAAAGGAGAAATTAGGGAGTGTAATACCAACTACGCACAAGGCGGTATCTGCTGTGTTACCTACCCACCCGACACCTTCGAGAAACATATCGAAGATACGATGGTGTGTGGTGCAGGTAAGTGTGACGAGGCGGCTGTTCGCAAGGTCGTAGAGGGTGCGCCAGAGGGTATTAGGGAGTTGATAGAGTGGGGTACCCACTTCGACCGCACACCCGATGGACGCTACTCGCTCCACCGCGAGGGAGGACACACCGAACACCGCATACTCCACCACCGCGACCTGACGGGTGCCGAGATAGAGCGTGCTCTCATCACTGCTGTAAAGCGCCACCGCAACATCGACATCCTCGAACACCACTTTGCAGTAGATGTGCTCACACAGCACCACTTGGGGCAGGAGGTCAATCGCCATATGGACAACATAGAGTGCTATGGTGCCTACGTTATGGACGTCAAGCGCGAGAAGATTATGACCATCCTTGCCAAATTTACGGTGGTTTGTACGGGTGGTGTGGGCAACCTCTACCACACAACCACCAACCCTTCGGTGGCTACGGGCGATGGTATCGCTATGGTACATCGCGCAAAGGGTGTCATTGAGAATATGCAGTACATACAGTTCCACCCCACAACGCTCTACAACCCCACCGAGCGTCCTGCATTCCTCATTACGGAGGCTATGAGGGGCTATGGTGCAATACTCAAATTGCCCAATGGCAAGGAGTTTATGCACAAATACCATCCTATGGGGTCGCTTGCTCCGCGCGATGTGGTGGCTCGCAGTATGGACCACGAGATGAAGATTACGGGCTCGGAGTACCTCTACTTAGACGTGCGCCACAAGCCCGCCGAGGAGACCATCCGCGAATTCCCCAACATCTACCAGAAGTGCCTTACGCTCGGCATAGACATCACTAAGGATATGATTCCCGTAACCCCCGGTGCACACTACTGCTGCGGAGGTGTAAAGGTCGACCTGAATGGCGAGAGTACCATACACCGACTCTACGCCCTCGGCGAGAGCTCTTGTACGGGTTTGCACGGAGCCAATCGCTTGGCTTCCAACTCCTTGATTGAGGCTGTGGTCTATGCGCGTGCGGCGGCAGATCACGCCACCTCTCGCATTGCAGAGGTAGATTATGAGGAGCGCATTCCCGATTGGAACGATGACGGAATGGTTGCCACTGAGGAGATGATTCTCATCACGCAGAACTATAAGGAGATGCAGCAGATTATGAGCTACTATGTGGGCATTGTGCGCTCCAACTTGCGCTTGGAGAGGGCTTTGAGGCGTATGGAGATAATCTACCGCGAGACCGAAGAACTCTACCAGAAGAGTCGTCTGAATGTCAACCTCTGCGAACTGCGCAACCTCATAGAGGTCGGCTATCTTATCATCAAGCAGGCGGCTGCAATGAAAGAGAGTGTGGGATTGCATTACACGATAGACTACCCCACAAATTAGGCGAGCGTGCCTTGTGGGTGCTTTTTGCACCAAACTGCGCATCGCAACGTCCTCATTTGCGCTGAGCAAACTGCGGAGTTGCTCGCTTGTTTGGCACAAAAATCTCACCACAAAACCCACTCGCGGAGTTGAGAGTTAAGGTCGTTAAAGTCCTTAAAGTCCTTAAAGTCCTATAAGCCTTATAAGCCTTATAAGCCTTATAAGCCTTAGGACTATTGACGTTAGACGTTAGACAAAAAAGACTATGACACTAAAAGAAGAGATAAAACGCAGGCGTACGTTCGCCGTTATTGCCCACCCCGATGCGGGTAAAACCACACTCACAGAGAAACTTCTGCTCTTTGGTGGTGCTATCCACGTTGCGGGTGCCGTAAAGAGCAACAAAATCAAAAAGACCGCCACCAGCGACTTTATGGAGATTGAGCGACAGAGGGGTATCTCGGTCGCCACTTCGGTTATGGAGTTCGAGTATGAGGGTACCAAAATCAACATTCTCGACACCCCCGGTCACGAGGACTTTGCCGAGGATACCTATCGCACGCTCACCGCTGTGGATGCCGTAATTATCGTGATTGATGGTGCAAAAGGTGTGGAGAGCCAGACACGCAAACTTATGAACGTGTGCCGTATGCGCTCAACGCCCGTTATGGTCTTTGTGAACAAACTCGACCGCCCCTGCAAGGAGCCTTTTGAACTGTTGGAGGAGATTGAAAAGGAGTTGCAGATTGCAGTTCGCCCTCTCTCGTTCCCCATTGGTAGCGGTAACTCGTTCCAGGGTGTCTACAATATCTACGATGAGAGCCTTGCTCTGTTCAAAGAGGTTGATAGACAATATATTGCTGAGAGTGTCCATCTGACGCTCGATGACCCTCAGCTGGGAGAGTATATCGGTGCGGGTAATGCGGCGGAGTTGGAGGAGAACTTGGAGATGGTGGCAGAGATGTTCGAGCCCTTCGATAGGGACCTCTATTTGCAAGGTCTGCTGGCTCCCGTATTTTTCGGTTCGGCAGTGAATAACTTTGGCGTGAGGGAACTTTTGGAAACCTTCATCCGCATTGCACCCTCGCCCCACGCAGCACCCACCGAAACACGCCTGGTGCAGGCTGCTGAGGAGAAGATGACGGGCTTTGTCTTTAAGATTCACGCCAATATGGACCCCAACCACCGCGATAGGCTTGCGTTCTTGAAAATTTGTAGCGGTACTTTTGAACGTGGTAAGAACTACCTCCACGTTCGTAGTGGCAAGCAGATGAAATTCTCCTCGCCAAGCGTCTTTTTGGCAGAGAAGAAGTCGGTTGTAGACACTGCCTATCCGGGCGATATTGTGGGTTTGCACGATACGGGCAACTTTAAGATTGGCGACACCTTCACCGAGGGCGAGAAGCTCAAATTTACGGGTATCCCCTCCTTTGCTCCCGAGATGTTCCGCTATATTGAGAATGCCGATCCGTTGAAGTTCAAACAACTCGCCAAAGGTATTGACCAACTGATGGATGAGGGTGTGGCTCAGCTCTTTACCTCCTCGCTCAATGGTCGCAAAATTATCGGTACGGTGGGAGCCTTGCAATTTGAGGTTATACAATACCGCTTGGAGCACGAGTATAGCGCAAAGTGCCGCTGGGAGCCTATTGCTATCCATAAGGCGTGCTGGATTGAGAGCGATAATGCCGCGCAACTTGCCGACTTCAAGAAACGCAAATTTACCAATATGGCAGTGGATAAACACGGCAGAGATGTCTTCCTTGCCGACACCTCCTACGCCCTGCAACTTGCCATCGAGAAATTCCCCGATATAAGGTTTAAGTTTACCTCCGAGTTTTAGCGAGCACATCTCGCGGGTGAATTTTGCACCGCACTTCGAAAGGCGAGTTCCTCATTTGCGATAAGCAAACTGCGGACTCGCCTTCTCGTTTGGCACAAAATTCCCTCCGTTCTATGCGTTTTTTGTCGTGGGGTGGGGGTGAGGGGTGTTAAGGACATTAAGGACATTAAGGACATTAATGCCCTTAAACTCCTATAAGCCTTAGGACTATTGACGTTAGACGTTAGACGTTAGACAAAACAACAGACCTCTCCCGCCTTCGGCACCCTCCCCTAACTTAGGGGAGGGTTGTTAAGGTCATTAAGGTCATTAAGGTCATTAAAGCCCTTATACTCCTGCTATTCCTGTCATTCCTATCACTCTTGTTAAAAAAATACATAATTTTCAATTCTCAATTTTCAATTTTCGCAAATGCGAGTCGAGCGAGGGCAGAGAAAACAAGTTTTCTATGCTGAGCGGGAGCATTTTAGACGAAAAAACATTTTTTTTCGTCAATTCTCAATTCTTTATTATATCTTTGTAGGTTAGTTGGGAAAATCTTATAACACAAAATAATATGAGCGGTAAAAAATTCAATGAGTACAAAGGACTCGACCTGCCCGAGTTGGGCTTGGAAGTCCTCAAAAAGTGGGATGCTGACGACACATTCCACAAGAGTATATCGACCCGTGAGGGTCATCCCACATTTGTCTTCTATGAGGGTCCTCCCTCGGCAAATGGTATGCCCGGTATCCACCACGTTATGGCGCGTACGCTGAAAGACGTTATCTGTCGTTTCAAAACCCAGAGCGGCTATATGGTACATCGCAAAGCAGGTTGGGATACTCACGGTCTGCCCGTAGAGTTGGGTGTGGAGAAGAAACTCGGCATCCGTAAGGAGGATGTGGGTGTTAACATTTCCATCGAGGAGTACAACCGCACTTGCCGCGAGTCGGTAATGGAGTTTACGGGCAAGTGGGAGGAACTCACTCGCCAGATGGGCTATTGGGTGAATATGGACGACCCCTACATTACCTACGACAATAAGTATATCGAAACCCTCTGGTGGATGCTCTCGGAACTCTACAAGAAAGGTCTGCTCTATAAGGGCTTTACTATTCAGCCCTACTCGCCCGCCGCAGGTACGGGTTTGTCGAACCACGAGCTCAACCAGCCCGGTTGCTACCGCGATGTGAAAGACACCACCTGTACGGCTCAGTTCAAGGTTGTGCGCAATGCCGAGAGCGAGAGCCTCTTTGAGGATGTCGAGGGCGACCTCTACTTCCTGGCTTGGACCACTACCCCCTGGACACTGCCCTCGAATACCGCTCTGGCAGTAGGTCCTTCGATTGAGTATGTAAGGGTTAAGTGCGCCAATCCCTATACGGGTATCCGACAGACCGTCATTATGGCTAAGGCTCTTGTGGGCACCTATTTCACAAAGAAGATGGAGGGTACCTACACCGTTGAGGAACGCACCTGGAAAGGCTCCGACCTTGCAGGTGTTCGCTACGAGCAGTTGATGGATTGGATGCGCCCCGATGGTGACGCTTTCCGAGTTATTACGGGCGACTATGTGAGCGTGGCAGATGGTACGGGTATCGTACACATTGCTCCCACCTTTGGTGCCGATGACGACCGCGTGGCTAAGCAGGCAGGCATTGCGCCTATGTTGCTCGTTGACAAAGCGGGCAAACAGCAGCCTATGGTCGATAAGCAGGGTAAGATGTACCTCATTGAGGACCTCGACCCCGAGTATGTAAAGAACTTTGTTAATGTGGAGAAATATGCCGAGTGGCAGGGTAGGTTCGTGAAGAACGCCTATGATGAGAACCTTACTGAGGAGGATGCAACCATCGATGTTGATATTGCCGTAGGTCTGAAACTCGAAAACAAGGCTTTCAAGATTGAGAAACATACCCACAACTATCCCCACTGCTGGCGTACCGATAAGCCCGTATTGTACTATCCTCTGGACTCGTGGTTTATCCGTACAACAGCCGTTAAGGATAGGCTCATAGAACTCAACAAGACCATCTATTGGAAACCCGAGTCGACCGGTACGGGTCGCTTTGGCAAGTGGTTGGAGGGCTTGGTGGATTGGAACCTCTCGCGTAGCCGCTTCTGGGGTACCCCTCTGCCCGTATGGGCTACGGAGGACTACTCCGAGATGAAGTGTATCGGCTCGGTGGAGGAACTCAAAGCCGAGGTTGAGAAGGCTGTTGAGGCAGGTTTGATGAGCGAGAACCCCTACAAGGACTTCGTTGTGGGCGACTTCTCGAAGGAGAACTACGACAAGATTGACCTCCACCGCCCCTATGTAGACAACATTATCTTGGTGTCGAGCAAGGGCGAGCCTATGCGCCGCGAGAGCGACCTTATTGACGTGTGGTTCGATAGTGGCGCAATGCCCTACGCACAGGTACACTATCCATTCGAGATGACCCGCGAGGAGTTCGAGAAAGTATATCCTGCCGACTTCATCGCTGAGGGTGTGGACCAGACTCGTGGTTGGTTCTATACGCTCCACGCTCTGGCAACAATGCTGTTCGATAGCGTAGCATTCAAGAATATCATCTCCAACGGCTTGGTGCTCGATAAGAACGGCAACAAGATGTCCAAACGCCTCGGCAATGCTGTTGATCCATTCGAGGTTATGGATAAGTATGGTGCAGATGCTACAAGGTGGTATATGATTAGTAACTCGCAGCCCTGGGATAACCTCAAATTCGATGTTGACGGTGTTGACGAGGTAAGGCGTAAATACTTCGGTACACTCTACAATACCTACGGCTTCTTTGCCCTCTACGCCAATGTAGACGGCTTTACGGGCAAGGAGGCAGAGATTCCCGTTGCGGAGCGTCCGGAGATTGACCGCTGGATTATCTCCACTCTCAACTCGCTCGTGAAGGAGGTTACCGAAAGGCTCAACGACTACGACCCCACACCCGCTTCGAGGGCTATTCAGGAGTTTGTGGGCGAGAATTTGTCGAATTGGTATGTTCGACTGAACCGTAAACGCTTCTGGGGTGGCGGTATGACCAGCGATAAACTTGCTGCATACCAGACACTCTACACCTGCCTCGAAACTGTGGCACAACTCTCGGCTCCCTTCGCACCATTTTTCAGCGACAGGCTCTTTACTGACCTCAACGAGATGAGTGGTCGTCACGAGGGCTCCGTACACCTCAACCTCTTCCCCACCTGCAATGAGGCACTCATTGATAGCGACTTGGAGGAGATGATGGCTCTGGCACAGAAGAGTACCTCTATGGTGCTGGCTCTGCGTAGGAAGGTGGGCATCAAGGTGCGCCAGCCTCTGACGAAGGTTATCATCCCCATCCTTGACTCGGATATGGGACGTAGGTTGGAGGCTGTGAAGGCTTTGGTTATGGGCGAAGTGAATGTTAAGGAGGTAGAACTCATTACCGACACTACGGGTCTTATTACCAAACGCATCAAACTCAACTTCAAGAACTTCTGCTCGCGCTACGCTAAGTTGGCGAAACCTATGGCTGCACTTGTTGCGACCTTCTCGCAAGAGCAGATTGCCGCTATTGAGGCTGCCGAGCAGACCACTTTGGAGGTTGCAGGCGAGAGCGTAGTTGTAACCCCCGCCGACTTCGATATCACCTCGGAGGATATGCCCGGCTGGCTCGTGGCAAGCGAGGGTAAACTCACTGTGGCACTCGATGTTACCGTAACGGAAGAGTTGCGCAAGGAGGGCTTGGCAAGGGAACTTGTAAACCGCATCCAAAATATCCGTAAGGAGAGCGGCTTCGAGGTTACCGACCGCATCAAGGTGGAGATTGAGAAGAAGGAGATGCTCGTGGGAGCCATTGAGGCATTCGGTGGCTTCATCGCCCAGCAGACCCTGGCTCTGAGCGTTGTTCTTGCCGAGATGCCCGCCGGCGACTTTGTGGTCGATAGCGACATCGATGACGAACCCCTCAAAATCGCCGTCACTAAGGCATAACAAACAAAAAGGCGCTTGGGAGAGCCTCTGCGCCCGATAATGACAATTTTTTAAGCCTGCCAATTTTGGTGGGCTTAAAAATTATTGGCGAAAAAGTTGCGTATATGTTAAGAAATTATTACCTTTAACAAACCAAAAACGCTAAACTATGTCACAGGAAGTTGAAAAAACCAGATATTCCGATGAGGAATTAGCCGAATTCAAGGAGATTATCCTCGATATGCTCGGCAAGGCAAAGGACGACTATGAGCTTCTGCGCTCGTCAGTGAACAACTCGGCAAGCAACGACACCGAGGATACTTCGCCCACCTTCAAGGTGCTCGAAGAGGGTGCTGCAACGCTCACAAAAGAGGAGATGGGGCGCTTGGCACAACGCCAGCTCAAATTCATCCAGCACCTCGAAGCAGCACTCCTGCGCATCGAGAACAAAACCTACGGCATCTGCCGCGAGACGGGCAAACTCATCCCCAAGGAGCGTCTGCGCGTAGTGCCTCACGCAACCCTCTCGGTGGAGGCAAAGGAGAATAGGCGTTAGTGCTCGGCACGACACATCTCGGGGCAAAATCTGTTAGCAAAGAAGTAGAATTGCCAAACGTCACGATATACACCGATGGCTCTGCGCTCGGCAACCCGGGTAGGGGAGGCTATGGAGTTGTGCTCCTGTCGCCGCCCTACCGCAAGGAGTTGAGTGCGGGCTTTCGTATGACCACCAACAACCGTATGGAACTCTTGGCGGTGTGTGTGGCGTTGGAGGCTTTGAAATTCGAGGGTACGGATGTGACGCTCTACTCCGATAGCCGCTATGTGGTTGATGCTGTGGAGAAAGGGTGGCTCTTCGGCTGGGAGAAAAAGGGCTTTGCGAAGGCTAAGAACCCCGATTTATGGATGCGTTTTCTGAGAGTATATCGCCGCCATAGAGTACGGTTTGTGTGGGTAAAAGGGCACGCCACGACTGTTGAGAACAATCGCTGTGACGAGTTGGCGGTGGCTGCCGCAAATGGCACAAACCTCGCCGAGGATGTGGGATATAAAAAAGCAGAAGAATAGAACAGTCCTATTATATATTATCCTTAGGACGTCAAAAGCAGGCTTACTGTGACCGAATTTTTGCGGTTATAGTAAGCCTGCTTCGTAGAGGATAATGATTTGCTCGATGAGTTTGTCCTCGCCCTGTGTGGGGTCGTACTCTTGTTTGAGGTTGGCTCGGAAGATGCGGGCGATGGTGTTCCAAAACTTGGCGGCAAACTTACCACGGAACTCCTCCACAATCTGATACGATGTGCGCTCCGTCTCGCGGTCTATGAGGCGGATGAGTATTTTGCCTTGCGAGTAGGTCATCTTTTCCAGCACTGGCGTGTAGCGCTTTATGAGCTCTTTTTCGAGAGCCTTGGTTATCTTGTTGCGCTCTTTTTCGTTCTGCACGGTGTCGAGTTGTGCGTTGAGCTGCTGAAAGAGGATGCGGGCATCAACAGCGTAGGGATAGACAGCTTTCACGTTGCGTATCAGTCGCTTGTGACGCTTTATGTCGCCAATGGATTTGAACTCTATGATGTCGGATAGTTGCACAACATAGGCGGTGTCGCCCGTTATGGGGTCGACCTCCGTACCCGCTATATACCCACCACCATAGCGAGAGTAGGGGACACTGCGAGTGGTGTGTGACCGCTGAGCCTCTGCCTTGCCCGCCACGCACAACACCAAAGCCACTATCAACCAAAGTCGTTTCATTTGTGCAAATATAACGTATTTTTTCCATTATATATTTTCTCGCGAGGCTAAGTGGCTGAAAGTGGGTAAAATTTAGCGGAAATTATTAAAAATTTTGAAAAATGTTTATACCTTTGTGTGCCTGCTTGTCGAATAAGATGACGGGCAAAGGTTAGCACAGGTTAAACTCTAAATATAAACACTTATGAAACAAGCAATTGCTATTCTTACAGGTGGCGGTCCTGCACCCGGTATGAACACCGTTGTGGGCTCGGTTGCCAAAACTTTCATTACCAAAGGTTACCGCGTAATCGGTCTTCACGAGGGCTACACCGGTCTTTTCAAGGAGAATGCTCGCCACGAGGATATTGACTTCCGCCGTGCAGACGACATCTTCAATCAGGGTGGTTCGTACCTCCAAATGAGCCGCTTCAAACCCACCGATGCGGATTTTGAGAACAACTTTAACCTCAAATTCTTCCAGGAGAACAACATCAAACTCCTCGTAACCGTAGGTGGTGACGACACCGCTTCGACTGCAAACCGCATCGCTAAGTTCCTCGAAGCAAAGAAATACCCCATCGCCAACATCCACGTTCCCAAGACTATCGACAACGACCTTCCTCTGCCCGCAGGTGCTCCCACCTTCGGCTACGAGTCGGCAATGGACAAGGGTGCTGTGATTGGTAGGGCTGTCTATTCGGACGCTCGCACCAGCGGTAACTGGTTCATCATCGCCGCTATGGGTCGCTCGGCAGGTCACTTGGCTTGCGGTATTGGTGCTGCTTGCCACTATCCTATGATTGTCATCCCCGAGATGTTCAACAAGACCGAGATTACCATCGACAAGATTGTAAACCTCGTAATTTCGTCCATCATCAAACGCAAACTTATGGGTATGGACTACGGTGCTGCAATGGTGTCGGAGGGTGTATTCCACAGCCTTTCGGACGAGGAGATTAAGAACGCAGGCGTGAACTTCTCATACGATGAGCACGGTCATCCCGAACTTGGCAAGGTGTCGAAGGCTCACGTCTTCAACGAGATTTTGGAGAAGAAGCTCAAAGCCCTCAAAATCAAGGTTAAATCGCGCCCCGTAGAGATTGGTTACGAGGTACGTTGCCAGACTCCCGTAGCGAGCGACCTTTTGTATTGCACCACTCTCGGTATGGGTGTCTACAAACTGTTCAGCGAGGGTAAGACCGGCTGTATGGTCTATGTGGCTCAGGATGGTCAGATTAGCCAACTCTACCTCAAAGACCTCCAAGACCCCACCACCGGCAAGATTCCTCCCCGTTTGGTTAATCCCGATGGCGACCAGTTCCAGGGCCTCGTGAACAACATTCTTTGCTACATTACCCCCGAGGATTACGAGGCTGCGAAGGCTTATGTTGCTAATCCTGAGGAGTATGATTTTAAGCGCATTTTGAATTGGTAGCGAGCGAATCTCGCTGGTGAATTTTTCACCAAATTTCAAAGGCGGCTTCCTCATTTACGCTTAGTAAACTGCGGAGTCGCCTTCTTATTTCGCAAAAAATTCCCTCAGCGATATTCTACTCGCGTTAGGTCTTGGGTTTGGCACAAAAATCCCTCCGTTCTCTGCATTTTTACCGCTTGGGGAAGGCAAACTGCGGACTCCGCTTTCTCGTATGCCTTGCATCCATCACGTTATCTGCGTTTTTACGGTCGGGAGTATTCCCTGCACAAAAGCGTCACTCTGACGCCTCATTTACGCTTAGTAAACTGCGGAGCCGCCTTCTTATTTCGCAAAAAATTCCCTCAGCGATATTCTACTCGCTGCGTTTAACGTCTAACGTCAATAGCCCTAAGGCATATAGGGCATATAGGGCATATAAGGCTTGTGGGAGTTATGGGAGCTGTCGCAAAGCGACCGAAGGGGGCGTGTGTCTGTAAAAAAAGTGCGGCTGCAAAAGCAACCGCACCTCAATTCTCAATTCTCAAGTCTCAATTCTCAATTCTATTGGAGTTTATCCACCGCTTCGCAGAGGCGGGCGAAAATCTCCTCCACCGTGCCTACACCATTGATTGCAACGTGCTTACCCTGCTGTGCGTAGTAGTCTGCCACCACAGCTGTCTGCTCGTTGTAGATGCGTATGCGGTTGCGGATAACCTCCTCGGAGGCATCGTCTGCCCTGCCGCTCTCCTTGCCGCGCAACAAGAGTCGCTCCACGAGCTCCTCTTCGGGGACTTCGAGCGATAGCATAACATCCACCTTGCTTTTCCACTGCTCCATCAGCAGGTCGAACTGCTCTGCCTGATAGGTATTGCGGGGGAAACCATCGAAGATACTACCCTCCACATCTTGATGAGTGGACATAAAATTCTTTACAATCTCAATCACCAAGTCATCGGGTGCGAACTCGCCGCGAGCGATACACTCTTCGACCTGCTTACCGGCAGGTGTCTGAGCCTGAATTTCGTTCCTAATAACCTGACCTGTTGAAATATGGTTGAAGCCATATTTCTCTACTAATTTAACCGCCTGTGTGCCTTTGCCGGCTCCCGGAGGTCCAAATAATACGATGTTTTTCATTTACGCCGAAAATGTGACTTTTTTCACGAGTGCAAATGTAGTAATTAATCGGCAAAGTTCATACCCAATTAGTAAAAAATTTTATTATCTTTGCACCAAATTGCATTTTAGAGATATGGAGAAGCGTACAGAGATTGCCGAGGTGGGACACTTCGGACTCATTGATAGACTGACACAAGGTACACAGAGTGCGAATGGTAGCACGGTTGTAGGAGTGGGGGATGATGCAGCAGTGATTGATGCGGGCGATAGGTATATGCTCGTCTCTACCGAACTGTTGCTCGAAGGAGTCCACTTCGATTTGACCTATTTTCCGCTCAAACATCTTGGTTATAAGTTGGTTGTGGCGGGTGCGAGCGACATCATTGCAATGAACGGTACGCCACGTCAAGTGACCGTTTCGATAGGCGTGTCGGCACGCTTTTCGGTGGAGCACCTCGAAGAGTTGTACGAGGGCGTGAGGGCTGCGTGCAAAGATTACGCTATCGACCTTGTGGGGGGCGATACTACTGCCTCAATCAATGGTCTTGCGCTGAGTGTTACCGCTGTTGGCGATGTGGCGAAGGAGAGGCTTGTGCGCCGCTCTGGGGCTAAGGTCAATGACCTCGTGTGCATAACGAGCGACCTTGGAGCCGCCTATATGGGCTTGCACCTCTTGGAGCGTGAGCGTATCGCTCTGGATGGTCATCCCAACCCCACGCCCGACTTCAAGGGGCACGAGTATATCCTGCGCCGCTGGCTCAAACCCGACCTTAGGACGGATATTGTGAAGGCTTTGGAGGCTGAGGGCATTGTACCCTCGGCGATGATAGACCTCACGGATGGCTTGGCTTCGGATGCGCTGCAACTCTGCAAGGCTTCGGGCTGTGGTGTAAGGCTCTACTTGGAGCGCATACCCATTGCTGCCGAGACTCGCACTATGGCAGAGGAACTCCACGCCGATCCCATTGTGGCTATGCTCAACGGTGGCGAGGACTACGAACTCCTCTTTACCGTTCCGTTGGAGATGAGGGATAAGGTGCTGCACTTTGGCGGTGTAGATGTTATTGGTCACATCACCGAACGAGGCGCAGTATTGGTTACTCCCGAAGGTGGCGAATTGCCCCTTACGGCACCAGGCTTCGCGAGTGTAGAAAAATAACACGTTGTAGTGAGTCGATAGTAGATGGCGAGCGCGATTGTGCTCGCCTTTTTTTGCCAACTGTTGATAGAATTCTCTATCCTTTCTTGTTAAATTTTCATTCTGTCCAAAATGATAAATAAGTTTGCCCCAAATTATAAATAAGAAAGTTCTATTTCAATGTTGATTTTTGGGAAAGTTTAGCAGAAATTTGTACCCATAATCGCTATTATACCTATTTTTTTGTAGCAACAGTAAAATTGTCTGTCCATATACACATTTGTTTGAAAAAGTTTACTATTTTTGTGGTGACATACTTTTTCTTGCAGAGAGTGTAAGTTTATTCTCACGATGGAATCTGGAAAATTCAAATGGGAGAGAATAGGCAGACATTTCCTGCGTCATATCCTGCAATGGGATGTGGCGTGGGGCTGTTGCTTATTTTATCCCAAAGGTAATCCAGAACCTCATCGTCAAAATAAGTCTTCCAGCACCACGCTTTCTTTGTATGTTGCAATAACTTACCATATTGGGTGCTGTGTGGGCTTAGGTTTATGTTTGGTAGATATTTTCTACCGGTTGAGGTGATACAATAAACACAAAACATAGTAACCCGCAAATGAAAAAAGGTTTTATTACGTCACGAATAGTGGCGTTGCTGTCATTTTTGTTTTTAGGCTCTTGTGGCGAAAGCGAACCAATCGTTGTCTACAGCCTAACGCTCTCCGAAAGTAGTGTGGTGTTCGATGCCGAAGGTGGAGAGCGAATCGTAAGTGTAACCCCTTACCCAGAGAATGAGAGTTGGAAACTCAATGTTGTAGAGTCCGATTGGGTGGATGTTGTGGCGGTTGATGGTGGCGTGAAGGTCACTGCCGAGAGAAACATCACTTCTGAGGTACGCACTACCTCCTTCTCCATTGTCAGTCCTGAGTCGAAATTCGACCCCTATAATGTTACCATCTCGCAAGAATGCGCCGAGGATGTGGTAGATGGCTTTACAACAAGTGCTGCCGAGAGCTACACCTTCGACTCCGAGGGTGGCGAATACCGCTTTACGGTGGTCAGTGAATCGAAGCTTATGATTGAGCACAATGCCGAGTGGCTGACTATGGAGTACGATATGCGGTCGGGTGTTGTAACCCTCTCTGCCGAGCCCAACGAGGGCGAGGAGAGGCTTGCGACAACCCTCACTATCGCATACGAGATGGATGGCGAGCCACAGAGCGTGGAGATTGCGGTGGAGCAACAGACTCGTGCCGAGAACCCATACTATAAACTCGTGGGCAGGTGGTTGATATCTGCCAGCAAGTGGTTCTACTCGCCCAATGGCTCACTCAACTCGCTCGACTATGATCCCAATCCATCGGATTACTATCTCATCTTCGATATTGAGCAGGGCGAATATGGTAAAACACTCGTAATGAAGAACTTCCTCTATCCCTACACCTCCTTGGAAGTACGTTACGATGCTGCAACAGGAGGTTTTGTGATACCTTTCGGCTGGACGGTATACTCCTACAACGTCTTTTTCTATATCACACTTGTGGGTGAGCGTCAGTTTGCCTATGCAGCTGCCGAGGTGGATGTTGTACCCTCGGAGGACGGCACCATCCTCACCCTTAATATGCCTACGGTAAGTGGCTACAATTGGGTAGGCTTTGGTCTTTGGACCTACGATGAGGAGGAGAATAAAATCGCCCTCGGCTCCACTTATCGTCCCACAATGTTCCCAATGGGCAATGTTACTTTCAGAAAATACGAAGAATAATAACCGAATAGGGTAGATTGCTATGAAAATCCGTAATTTGATATATTGCGCTGCACTGATGATGGGTGTGGTGGCTTGCGCGGAGGATGTTCCACAAGAGATTGTGCCTCCCGTTTCGGATGGACGACTGATGCTCGAAGTTAGTTCCGAGAGCCAGTTGCTTACGATGAACGAGTCGGGCACCGAGGGCGAAGTGTTGTTCCGCACCCGCGGTGGCGAACTCTTCGTTGATGTTGTTGCCAATGTCGATGAGTGGCGTTGGAGTGCCGAGAATGCCGAATGGCTCACCATCGAGGAAGATGAGTATGGTCTGAGGCTTGTGGCTGAGGAGAATACTTCTGACGAAAGTTTGTCGGCTACAATCCTCATCACTGCCAACCGCTCGGAAGTGAATGCGGCTGTGGAGCTGACAGTTAAGCAAAACCACTCGGGCGTGCCCGAAATTGAGGCTGCCGAGAGTGCTCTGAGGATTAAGGCTCACACCGAACTCTCGCACCAGATTGAAGTTTTGACCAACCAAGAGGAGTGGTCGTTTGATTGCACCTGCCCCTGGCTGCTTGTGGAGCAACAGGACAATATGCTGGTGCTGACTGCCGACAATAATAAGGGCGAGGCGCAAAGGGAGGCTACCATTACCATCTCCACCGCTCTGGGCGAACAGTCGGCTTCTTCGCAAATTGTGGTAAAACAAGATGGTACGGCATATCTCAGACTCGCATCGCACAACATCGCCACCGATGGCGAGGGTGCGACCAAGAGAGTGGAGATTGTGTCCAATCCCGAACTTGATTGGACCTTTGAGACCGATGGCGGCGAATGGTACTCGGCACAAAAGGAGGATAATGTCCTTGTTGTGACCATCCTGCCTAATTCGGCAGGCTTGGAGCGCTTTGGTAACCTTACAATTGTGGTGGGAGAGGAGGATAACAACACCTCGGCAACAATGAAAATCCACCAGATTGGTAGCGATACAGACGAACTTATCTATGAAATTGAGGTTACCGAAGTACCCTATACACACGTTGCTGCCCCTGTGGTGACAAGTGGTTATCAGATAATGGTGGATTGGGGTGATGGCTCCCAGGTGGAGAGTTTTGTGGAGAAGCGTGGTAGCCACGTCTATACCACCCCTGGTCTTTATACACTGTCTATTACGGGTAGTGCCCACAACTTCGAGTTTAGTGATGGCAAAAACCTCTGCCCAGAGATTAAGAACATCATCTCGTGGGGTCATTTCGAGCTGAAAAATGCTGCTGATATGTGCTTGGGTTGTAATAAGTTGGAAAGTATCCCCAACGATGTGGCAGGCACCTTTGCAAATGTTAAATCGTTTGCTGGCGCCTTCTCCATTTGTGAGAGTTTGCAGGAGATTCCTTCGGGTTTGTTCCGCTATGCCACACTGGCAAAGAACTTCGAGGATTGTTTTAGCCACTCGGCATCCATTAGCGATATTCCCGAGGATCTGTTTGTGAATTGTACGGCTGCCGAGCGTTTCTCCTATGCTTTCTATGGCACGGGTACGGGTATTGTAAGTACCACCTCCACACTTGGTAATTTTAACGAAATTAAGGGTATGGTGGAGCAGGGTAGATTGAAGAGTATCCCCGAGGGACTCTTCCGCAATTGTGCCAATGCCTTGAAGTTCGACTATGTCTTTGGCGCGACAGCCATTGAGAGCATCCCTGAGGGTATTTTCGCCCACAACTCATTGGCAACAACCTATATGGGTGCTTTCTCGGCTTGTGTTAATCTCAGCACTCTGCCTGTTGGTTTGCTGAAAAATGCGACTGCTGCCACCGACATCAAATATATGTTTGCAGGATGTAGCTGCGTGGAGAGTATCCCCGTAGGTATGTTTACTAACTGTGCGGCTGTTACAAATTTGGAGTATATATTCTATAAGACGGGCGTTAAGAAACTTTCGGCAGGTCTGTTCGAGGGACTTTCGGGTGTGAAGACTATGGGAGCTGTTTTCCAAGACTGCGTAGAATTGAGCGAGATTGAGGAGGGCGTTTTCGATGGTCTTGTTGCTGCCAAATCCTTTAAGTATTGCTTCTCGGGCTGTACAGCGCTGAGGACCATTCCCGAAGGATTGTTCCGTGGTCTTGACAAGGCTTTCGAGTTTGCCTCCACCTTTGAGGATAGCGCGTTGGAGAGTGTGCCTGTCGGTCTGTTTGCCGATGCAAGGGACTACGACTCGGCAGACTTCTCCTATATGCTGGCGGGTTGTAGCAACCTCAAAACGGTTCCCGCTGGTCTGTTTGATAAGTTTACGACTGTTACCTCGCCCGGTTTTAGGTATTGCTTCACCGGCTCGGGCATCGAGAGTATTCCCGCAGGTCTGTTTGCGAAAAATGTGAAGGTTTCCACCGGTTTTGAGAATGTGTTCTACAATTGTGCCAACCTGAAAACCATCGAGGGACCCATCTTCCCCGAATCTTCGAGTGTTTCGTCTATGAAGTATGCTTTTGCAGGTTGTACGGCTTTGGAGGCATTGCCCGCAGGGTTGTTTGACTCCATTGCGACCTCGAAGACCAATTTCACAGGTACCTTTGCACTTTGCCAATCGCTCCAAACACTGCCCGCAGGATTGTTTGCAAAAAATACGTTGGCAACAAACTTTACCAGCACGTTCAATAGTTGCACCTCGCTTGCGGAGATTCCTGCCGACTTGCTCGGAAATAACGAGAAGATTACTTATGTGACAAGTATGTTCGAGAGTTGCTATGCTCTTAAAACCGTTCCTTCGGGACTCTTTGCCGGTTGCCCTGCAATTACAAGTTTCGAGGCTACGTTTGCGCTTTGCAAGGGCTTGGAGAGTGTTCCTGCCGACCTATTTGCCGCCATTGGTACAAAGACATCGAGTGTGACTTTCTCGGAGTGCTTCTTGGAATGCGAGAGCCTCAAAACGATCCCTGCAAGCCTCTTCGACACTATAAGTCGTATCAACTACGTTGATAACTGCTTCAATGGTTGCATCGCGCTCACAGGCGAGTCGCCCTATACGATTGTGACCGATGCAGAGGGTAACGAAACAAAAGTACACCTCTATGAGCGCACACGAGGCGATGACTTCCCCAATGCTCCCATATCCGCCTCGGCACACGTTGGGTGCTTCGCGGGTTGCGTGGGACTTAGCGACTACGAAAACATCCCCGCAGATTGGAAATAGGGAGAGAATGAAGAGTAACTCACGAGAAAAAGTAGTATGACGATGAAAAGATATTACCTATATGTTATAATGGCAAGCCTCGCAATGTTTACTATGGGTTGCCAAACAGAACCCGCAGATGTGTTGCAGGCTGAGCCCGACTACGCAAATGTGGAACTATCCTCGCGCTCGGTGGTGCTTGCGGCTGACGAGTGCGTCAAAACTGTGTTTGTTGCCACCAACCGCACCGAAATAGCAGTAGAGTATGCCGAAACGTGGCTGGATGTGAGCGTTGAGGGCAACGCTTTGACTCTCTATGTCGAAGCCAACGATGGCGTAGTAAACCGCGAGGCTGTGGTGGATGTGGTCGTAGGCACCGAGCCCGATGTGGCAAAGGCACGCCTTAGGGTGGTGCAGACGGCTGTCGGTTTGGTGGACCTCTCGGCAGAGGGTACGGCAAACTGCTATGTTGCATTGCCCAATGGCTCCTACTGCTTGGATGCGAGCATCAAGGGTAATGGCGGTGGCGATGGCAATAGCCGCTATATTGAGTTCGAGGGCTTGGAGATTGAGGGCGCAGCCTATGCCGACTTGGCGTGGGAGGCAACCTACGATGGCGACAAAACGCGCAGTACAAAGATTATCAGTGGCGCACCCATCTACTCGGCAGACGACCAGAAAATCTATTTTGCTACGGGCGAGAACGAGGGTAATGCCCTTGTGAGCCTCCACGCTGCCGATGGCACCATTCTTTGGAGTTGGCACATTTGGGTTACTTCGCAGGAGATTACCACCTCGGAGGGTAATGGCTTGGAGTGGATGGACCGCAACTTGGGCGCACTCACTAACGAGATTGGCGATGTTACCAATAGGGGTATGCTCTACCAATGGGGACGCAAGGAGCCTTTCCTGCCTTCGAGCGTGGCTTATATGGAGGTGCCCACCCACACCTACGATGAGGATTACAACCTCGCCGAAACCGAAGAGGAGTACTACGCCATTCAGGCGGAGATTGAGGCTGCCCGCGAGGTGCTCAATGTGAATAACGAGCAGCGTGGCGATGGCTATGCCGAGTGGAACTATGTGGGCGCTGTGCCTCCTGTGGCTTTGGCGGCACCTGGCAATATCGACTACGCACTGCAACACCCCACAACTTTCCTCGGTTGTAGAACTGATATTCCCATCGGCGAGTATGTCTTCGATTGGTACTTGCAGCAGGATTTGGAGGGCAAGGGCGGTCTTATGCAACAGTCGGCATCGAACCTTTGGGGCGATAGCGAGAAGTCGGAGGACTATAAGACCATCTTCGATCCCTGCCCTGTGGGCTATGTTGTTCCCCCCACCAACGCATTTACCAATATGCCTACCAACTACGCTTGTACCTACCTGAGCGAGGATTGGACCAAGGAGGACTATGGTTGGACTTGGACCTACGGCAATGGCGACTACTTCCCCTCGGCTGGCAACTTCGATGTGTCGGGCCTGATTGGCGAGACGAGCGAGAAGATGCTCTATTGGACCGCCCAGACCTTTGGCTATGACTATCAGGGCTTTGGCAAGTCGGCACAACTCTTTGTGGCATATAACGATATTTTCTATGGCATCTACCCCTTGTTGGAGGTGGAAGAGGCTGGCTCGTGGTACTCCTACGGTGCTCGCTGCATTGGTGCTTCGGTTAGGTGTGTTAGGGAGCAGAAATAGACAAACAACAATCAATTAACTATAAAATTAAAATCAAACTTAACAACAATGAGAGAGAAGAACGAATTGTATGAAGCGCCCTTTATGGAGGTCGCAGAAGTTGAAGTGGAGCGTGGCATAGCCACGAGCCCCTATGGAGCGGCTGGCGATGCTGGTCAAGACTCTGACTATATTGATTATGGCGATGAATTTTACCTCTAAACACTGGTTTGAGCTATGAAAAAGATGATGAAAACTTTGGTCTTCGTTGCAGCAGCTGCAATGGGACTCACCGCTTGCCAGAACGATTTTGAGGAACAAATCGAGGCAAAAGATGCTGTTGTTGTTACCTTCGTTGCCGATTCGGCTGATAGCCGTACTTCGGTAGACACTTCTGGCGACAAACCTGCTTTCGCTTGGGCTGAAACTGGCGAGACTTTCGCAGTTTTGGAGCAGACCGATGCACTTGCCGAGGCTACTGCTGTGGCTTACGAAAAAGAGGAAAGCAAAGCAAAGATTACCGCTACTTTCGACAATAACACAGGCAAGGAGTCGTATCAGTATGTTACCATCTACCCCGCAAGTGGCTATGTTAGTGCAGAGAACATCGAGGCAGCAACCCTCACTCTCCCTGCCGAGCAGACTATGGCAGAGGGCTCCTACGATCCCGATGCCGACCTTATGGTGTCGAAGGTTGTGACCACCACCGCACAGCCCACCGAGGCTCAGATGGTGCAGTTCACTCGCTTGGCTGCTGTGGCTAAGATGTCGTTCAATGGCTTGGGTAGCCAGACGGTGGAGAGCGTAACTTTCACTGCCGAGGGTAAGACTCTTGCAGGCAAGGTTACTGCCAACCTCTCCGATCCCCACGCATTCGAGGCTCAGGAGGGAGGTAGCAACACTGTTACCGTTACCGCTCCCGAAGGTGGCGTTGAGGAGGTTTATTTCACACTCCTTCCCACCACTTTGGAGGCTGGCGACAGCTATTCTATTACCGTTATCACCGACTCCAAAATCTACAAGAAGACAGCGGCCATCCCCGAGGGTAAATCGCTCGAATTTGCCGCAGGTATGGTTACCCGCTTTGGCGTGGACCTCACCACCGCCACCGTCAGCGACAAGTGGGTACTCGTTAGGGATGTAAACGACCTCGAAGCAGGCGACATCGTGACCTTCGTTACTAATGACCTTAACTGGGCAATGGGTAAACCTGGTAGCTACTACCACTATGCTTCCTATACCGAGGTTGTTAAGATGGGCGATTACTTCTTCCACCCCATCGCTGCGGAAAGCGAGTCAAACAGTAGGGTACAGCAACTCGTTGTTGCTCCTCGTCCCGGCAAGGAGAATGCTTTCGACTTCTACAATAGAGCAGGTGAGTATAATGACGACAATTATAGTGGCTACATCCGTCCTCATAGCACAAACAACTATATAAAGTACGAAACAACTCCTAACCATAATACGTTGTTCTACACTACTATTGATGAGAATGGTGTGGCAACTCTTGAAGCTACCGATAGCGAGTACGACTATATAAAATTGGTATATAGGGCGTATAGCGGTGGAGGAACTACGGGCAACCGCAGGTTTGGATGTACCAAAACTCTTACTAACGAGCACCACGACATCTGCATCTACAAGATTGCAGGTGGTGTGAAGGGTGTAGTGCCTGTGGCTAAGGCTAACATTACCGTACCCGATGAGGAAGAGCCCGTTGTGGTTGCCAAAGAGGGTGTAGCAGTGGCTACTGCAATTGACGCTGTTACTTTTGGTTATGTAGGTAATTGGACTATCAATGTTTCGGACAATGCCGATTGGCTCGAAGTTTACTACGCAAACGAGCAACTTACCTACACTGCTACTGCAAACGAGGGCGAGGTGCGCAATGCAACCGTAACCATCACTGCTACCCACGATGGCGAAAGCGATATCGTTGAGACTTTCAATGTCGTTCAGAAGGGTGCTCCCAAGAACGCTTCTATTAAGGATTTTAGCGGGTATGGCATTGATGAGAATACCGAATATCTCGTTACAGGTGTTATCACTACAAGGGTCACCAGCACAAGTTCCAATACTGTTCTTTCCGATGTAAACAGTAATACGGCCAACTTTAGGTATATCTATATGGAAGATGGTAGCAGCTTCTACAACAACGCTGCCAACACATTGGGCAATGTAGTTACCATTTTGGCATCCAAATCGTATAGTGCAAGCTATGGTGGTAGCAGCTCGGCTCACGCCATTTGCCAGGGCTACTACAACATCTCGGCAAGCGCAGACAAAGACTTTGTGGAGTATGGTGGCGGTAGCGTGGATATTACCATTGAGAAAACAGGTACTTTGCAGCCCGGCACCATCAACGGTAGCGTGGATGGTAACTTCGCAGAGCTTACCGCCAATGGCGATAAGTATGTCCTCACTCTGAATGCCAACGATGGCGCACCTCGCCAGGTTGTGGCTACCTTCACAGATGGCTATGACACCACCTCTGTAACCGTTGTTCAGGCTGCCGACACAAGCAAGGGCAACACTTGGGAACTCGTAACCGATGCAAGCACTCTTGCAGCAGGCGACAAAGTGATTATCGCTGCTAAGGACTACGATGTGGCTATGAGCACCTCTATCACTTCCAGCAAACGTAGTGCTGTTGCTGTTACTAAACTTGGTAACAAGTTCATCACTCCCGTAGTAGGTACCCAGACCTTCGTTTTGGGCGCAGGCTCCGTTGATGGTACATTCGTATTCTATGATGACACCAACAAAGGCTTCCTCGTTTCGAGCAATACCTCTGCCGAGCTCATCAATCAGGCCTACACCGATGAAAACACCTCGTTTGCTATCAGCATCGAGGATGGTGTAGCTACCATTGCTAATACCGCAGGCGATTTCAGCAGCAATAAGTTGTCGTACTATTACAGTAGTGCCACCAGCAACTACTTCTGCAGTAGCAACTCTACTTCGACAACTTATAAACCCCTCTGCCTCTACCGCTTGGTAGGTGTTCAGGGTACTATTCCCGTAGTGGCTGCCGATTTTACTGTGGAGGATGCCGCTATTTCCGCAGCAGCTGCACCTACTCCTACTGCTATCCCCGAGGTTGTCTTCAACTACGTTGGCGATTGGACAATTACCGCTACCTCGGAGGATGAGTGGATTACCTCGCTCAACTACGACAAGACAAATAACTGCCTGACCTACACCGCCGAGGCAAACGAGAGCACCTTCCGTGAGACTACTGTTACCATCACCGCAACTCACGCAAATGCGGAGAGTATCACTAAGGAGTTCACACTGCTCCAAAAGGGCTACACTCCCGTGATGACCATTGCTGAGTATTTGGCAATTCCCGCGGAAGATAGGAACGATAGTAAGTATGTGCGTTACCAACTGACCGGTAGGATCGAGAGCATTGAGAGCGTAAGTGCTGAAAATTCCAAATTCATTATGACCGATGGCACCGAAGAGGTTCAGGTATATGGTCTTATTACTGAGGATGGTGAGAAGGATTATGGCGACTTTGGTCTCAAAGTTGGCGATGTTGTGACCATTACCGCACCTCGTCTTACCAGCACTGTTAGTGGCGTTGAAACAGCAGGTAAGGGTAGCACCAACCCCGCTTACTACCTCTCGCACTACAACATTGCGGCTACCGCAACTGCTGCTGAGTATGTAGCTGGCTCCACCGCTACTATCAGCGTAACCACCACCTCGGGCTTGGATGTTACCTACGAGATGGAGGCTTGCGACTTTGCAACCATCGACTACTCGGCAGACTCTTCGCAGGAGAACACCACCGCAGTCGTAACCTTCAACTCCGAGAATACCGCAGAGCAGGCTCGCAGCGTGGATGTAACCTTCAGGACGGGTATGGCCTCGACTACCATCACTGTTACCCAGAAGATTGACCCCGCAAAGGTTAAGGGTTGGGTGCTTGTAACCGATGCAAGTGAACTCGCTGTTGGTGATGAGGTTATTATTGTTGCTAAAAACTACGATGTTGCAATGGGTTGCTTCACAAGTTCATCTACAAGTACCGCAAATAAGAACAAGAGCGATGTAGAAATAGTTGGAAACGCAATCACTACTGAGGAGGTTGAAACTAAGAGTGTTCAGAAGTATACTCTCGTAGAAGGTTATGTAGAGAATTCTTTTGCATTTGAGTTCACATACAACAATAGCACTTATTACCTGTATGCTTCATCTTCTGGTCTGGTGCTTAATTCGTCTAAGTCTTCTGCACTCCGTGCCTATAAAATAGAGATAGATGCGGATGGTAAGGCGGCAATTAAATCACAAGGTAGTACCACGTATGTAGTTACTTACAACTATAAGACAACCACTCCAATCTTCACTGCCTCTAAAACATCAGCAGCTTTGGCTACTGATAGTGAGGCAGGTGTTTGCATCTACAAAAACACGGAGAAAGAATAATAACTAAAACTGAGCGAATAGTATGAAATTCGTAAAACATTTGGCTTTGATGGCTATGGTGGCGTTGGCTGCCATAGCCAACACTGCGTGCGAGGAGCCCGAGGAGGAGGGTAAAAACCCCAATCTCAACCACTCCCTTACACTCACTGTCGATGTGGAGAACATTACTGCTACCTCGGCAAAAGTGAAGGTCGCTCACGAGGGCAAAACCGCCGACAGCTGGTATGGACTCCTTACTACCGACACAACAACACGCATCGATGAGTTGGTGGTAAGCACTGTCGAAGAACTCAAAAAGGGCGACATCGGCTCGCAACTGATTTTTAGCAAAAACTACATCAAAATCTTTTCACCTCTGACACCCGCTACCAATTACAGGTACATCGCTTTCGGACTCTCCGAAGAGGGCGAAATCTATGGCGAGTATGCCTCCATCGACTTCACAACCCTCGCGCAGGGTAGTGGCAACACTGGCGGCAGTGGCGACAGCGGCGAAGACGAGGTGTACGGCACAATGATTGTCAATCCCGCGTGGAGCATCGCCTTTACGGGTGCAGGCACCATCGATGGCGAAAGCTACAACAACATCGTGACCGTAACCAGCACCGACAACAACCCCTACACAATCGCTGTTGTCTATGCCAGCGAGTACGATGTGGCATATCTGCCCCAGCTGGGCGAGTACCTTTTGGAGGATCTGTACTCCTACCTCGAATCCTACAACAGTGCCTATGGCACCGAGTATGTGCTCAATGATATGCTCTATCGTGGCAATGGTATGACCGCTTTCGATGAACTCGACCCCGGCTACTATATGGCTATCGCATTGGGTATCACCTCCAATGGCGAAATCAGCGGTCTGTATGCCGTTTCGTCAGTCTTCGAGATTGAGGAGGAGGTGCCAACCTCTATCTACAATGGTTGGATCGGCGATTGGGTTATCAATGGCGACAACGATAGGTCGTGCAATGTGGTTATCGCTCGCAGGTTCGCAAACCGCTCCTTCAATCTTATGGGCTTTATGGGGCTGCCTTTCAGCATCGTGGGCGAGTACTCCGCGGATCGCAACGACATCATCTTCTACTCGCAAATCGTGGAGCCCAACTACACCTTCGATGACGGCACGATGGCTAACATCTGCCTCGTTGGTGTAGATCAAGACGGCAGGACCTACGGCTTGGCAGAGAATGGCGAGTATGGCATCGCTATCGCAGGTGTCTTGGAGGGCGGTCAGAGGGCTATCGTTCGCTATGGCGTAAATCAGCCCGAATACCCCAAATTCAACGCTATGATGCTCGTGGCAGATGTGAATGGCAAATACTACTCCGTTGGCAACCTCGAAAAATGGCCCGCTTTCAATGTGATGGCAACCATTGACGCTCCCTCCACCACCGAGGAGGCTCAGGCTGTTGCTCCTATGAAGTATGTGGGCAGGATGAAAACCCTCTCTGCACCCTCAGCACGCCTCCGCCTCGGCGAGGAGATTGAGGTTGTGAAATTCTAACCACCCACAGCCCCCCCCAAAAAAAGGGCAAAAGTGGTGCGAAATTTGCACTCCCCGAAAGGTTCAACCATTTCGGGGAGTTTTTTGTTGCTCGGTGGGCGTATCGAAGGATAAAATAATAGAAATTTGAAATTTGAGTTTTGAATTATGGCAAATGCGAGTAAGCGAGGGCAGAGATAACTTGTTTTCTCTGTCGAGCGAGAGCATTTTAGACAAAAAATTTTTTTTTGTCAATTTTCTTAGTATATTTGCGGGCTAATTTTAGGCACTTATGAGCGCACTGAGAGAATTTTGCATCCCCTTCAAAGGCTTGAAGAGTGGCTCGCACCACTTCGAGTTCAAAATTGACAAGGCTTTCTTGGAGGCTGTGGGCGATGAGGAACTCATTGATGCAGACGTGGATGTGGAGGTCGAGATGACCAAAACGGCGCAGATGCTCACCTTCGAGGTAGGGATGGAAGGCTCGGCTTGGGTGGAGTGCGATAGGTGTCTGGATGAACTCGAATATCCTGTGGAGGCTGACGACACACTCTATGTGAAGTTTAGCGAGGAGGAGATAGAGTTCGATGGCGAGGTGCTGTGGCTCAACCCTGCCGATGACGAGTTGGACCTTGCGGGCTACATCTACGAAACGCTCCTCTTGGCGTTGCCCTATCAGAGGGTGCACGAGAGTATTGAGGAGTGCAACCAAGAGATGGTGGCACGTTTCAGGATTGTTAGCGAGGAGGAGTTTGAGGAGATAGCCGAGCCTAAGGAGAATACACTCGCAGGAGGCGACAATGGCAATGCGCTTGCAGCACTCCGCAGCAAGTTGGAAGCAGAAGAGAAAGAAAAATAGAATATAAACTTATAAAACACAAACAATTATGGCACATCCTAAACACAAGGTTTCGTCCACCAGAAGAGACAAACGCCGCACACACTATGTTGCTGCTGTTCCTACCGTAGCAGTTTGCTCGAACTGCGGTTCGCCCGTTCAGTACCACCGCGTATGCCCCGAGTGTGGTTTCTATCGTGGCAAATTGGCAATCGAGAAAAAAGCCGAGTAAGGACTAATTGACCACTACCACGGTGCGCAATCTTCGCATAGGTATTGACGCTATGGGTGGCGACTTCGCCCCCGAAGCAGTCGTTAAGGGTGTGGTTGAGTCGCTGGCGTTGCTCGATGCTACCACCAAAGTGGTGCTCTTTGGCGACAAAGAGGCTATTGAGAGGTGCTTGCAGGCAGAGGGCTACGAGGGCGATAGGATAGAGATTGTGGCAACCTCGGAGGTTATCACAATGAACGACCACCCCGTGAAGGCTTTTCAGACGAAGGCTGATTCGAGTATTCGCAAGGGCTTCGAGTGGCTGAAAGCAGGCAAGATTGACGGCATCGCAAGTGCCGGCTCGACTGGTGCAATGATGGCTGGCGCAATGTTTACGGTCGGCACTACCGAGGGTGTCATCCGCCCCGCAGTGTCGGCAGCCATCGCAAATGTCAAAGGTGGCTACACGCTCCTGCTCGATGTGGGCTTGAATGTAGATTGCAAGCCCGAGGTACTTTGCCAGTACGGACTTATGGGTAGCATCTACGCCAAGGACCTTTGGGGACTCTCCGAGCCACGAGTAGCACTGCTCAACATTGGCGAGGAGGAGAGCAAGGGAAATGCTCAGGCAAAGGCGGCATATCAGTTGCTTGCTGAGGACAAGAGAATCAACTTCGTTGGTAACATCGAGGGTAAGGATTTCTACTTGGGTAAGGCAGATGTAGTGGTATGTGACGGTTTTATGGGCAATGTCCTGCTGAAACTCTCCGAGAGCCTTCGCTTTATCGCCAAGGCGAGGAAGATAGACGATGAATTCCTCGACAATCTCAACTACGAGATTAAGGGAGGAACGCCCGCCCTGGGAGTAAACGATGTGGTAATAGTAGGTCACGGAGCCTCTTCGGTGTTGGCACTGAGGAATATGGTTCACCAGACCGAACTCAGCATCAAGTCGGGCTATGCGGAGGATATACGCCGTGCGTTTGCCACAGAGAAAACTACTGCCGAGTAATCGTTTCGGCACGAGGTCTTGGAAGTGAAGACCGCTTGGTTCCATAGTTCAACGGATAGAACGACAGTTTCCTAAACTGTAAATCTGGGTTCGATTCCCGGTGGGACTACCAAAAAAGGAGTTAGCATTTGCTAACTCCTTTTTTGGTAGTCCCACCTCGTCTGCGATTTGTGGGTGTTTTCTGCGTTACGCTTGCGCTCGAAATGCTTATTTACGAAGCGTAAACTCCGCTTTCTTGCGCTACGCAAGCCTTGAAAACCCCTCACAAATCGCAGACGAGATTGCTTTGATGTTTCTCTGTATTTTTACTCCTAAGGATTATAGGGCTTATAGGAGTTTAGGGAGTTTAGGGGCTTTCCGACTACCCTCGGGCACAAAAAAAGGGTCATTGCGACCCTTATTTTTTCAGTTTGAGTTTCAGTCTGCCAAGACCGCCCTCCGAGGTCTCTTTGTAGAGCGATGGGAGGTCGTGACCGGTGCGTTTCATAACGCTTACCACATCATCGAAGGGCACTCGGTGTGCGCCATCGGTGTAGAACGAGTATATCTGTGCGTCTATGGCGCGTGCAGCAGCCATAGCGTTGCGTTCGATGCAAGGTATCTGCACAAGTCCGCACATAGGGTCGCAGGTCATACCGAGGTGGTGTTCGAGAGCCATCTCGGCGGCGTACTCAATCTGTGCGGGCGAGCCACCCATTAGCTGACTTGCAGCTGCGGCAGCCATAGCGCACGCCACACCTACCTCGCCTTGGCATCCCACCTCAGCACCCGACACCGAAGCATTTGCTTTCACAATAGCACCCACCAAACCCGCAGTCGCAAGTGCGCGGACAATCTGACTATCCGAAAAGTCGTACTCCTTCTGTAAGTGGTAGAGCACTGCGGGCACCACACCACTCGATCCGCACGTTGGAGCCGTCACTACCGTACCTCCCGAGGCGTTTTCCTCGCTTACGGCAAGTGCATAGGCAAAGAGTAAACCTCGTGTGCGGAGATTGTCCTTGTAGCCTCGTGAGCGCACATAGTAACTTGCAGCCTTACGGCGCAGGTGGAGCGGACCAGGCAGTACGCCCTCGTTGCTGATACCATTTTCCACTGCCATACACATATGACGCCACACGTTTATGAGGAAGTACTTAATATCTTCGCCCTCGTGCTCGTAGACATACTCCCAATAGGAACGCCCTGTGTGGTTGCACCACTCCATAATGTCGCTCATTGTGGTCAGCGGATAGAGTTCTTCGCCTTCGTATTGCTCTTCGCCCTCACATACAATGCTACCGCCACCTGTGCTGTAAATGGTTTGGCGGTCGGTGGTGCCACCCTCGCTATCGAGCGACTCGAAGAGCATCGCATTGGGGTGGAAGGGGAGAAACTCCTGCGGACGCCATACGATTTCCAGAGGTGCTACACCCTTGAAAACCTCCTCGATAGCCACATCCGTAAGGTGACCTTTGCCCGTTGCGGCGAGTGAGCCATAGAGCGTTACTCGGAATGCTGCTGCCTCGGGGTGGGCATCACGAAAGAGGAGTGACGCTTTGCGAGGTCCCATTGTGTGACTACTCGAAGGGCCCTTGCCCGTAACGAAAATATCCTTAATAGATTTCATAACCTCAATTTTCTAACCTTTGTGTGTTTCCTAACCAACTGCAAAGATAGTGCAGGAAGTCGAAAGTTGAAAATAACTCTTCAACTTCCTTATGTGCAATATGTGTTGGGTATGCTATGCGCTGTTGCGCCCCTCTCGCTACTACTCCTCGATGCGGGTGTAGATTGTAGTAGGCGTCTTCTCGTTCGAGAGAGTGAGCGTGTCGCCTTCGAGGATGGCTGTATATGTCTGTGTATCTTGCCAACCGCTGATGATGTAGGTAATGATAAGAGTCTGTTCCTCGGCGCTATACCTATATGCTATGCTCTCGGTCAGCGAGGTGCCACCGTGCTCGGGGTGCTCTGTAAGGGAGTGGTAACTTCCTGTGCCATCGGCAGCAAAGGTGTATGTTTGAGTTCTGGTAATCTCCTCGGTCTCGGTTATGTTCTGCCAAGTGCCAACAAGTGGACTTACCTCCACATTCTCGTTGCCCTCGTTGTTCTCGCTACTGCCATTCTCCTCTTCGTTACCGTTGTTCTCACCGTTACCGTTTTGCTCGGTGTTGGGTTGGTCGTTGTTTTGAGGCTCCTCGCAAGCCACAAATCCCAATGTTAGTGCCGTTACAAGACATAAAGTGAAAATTCGTTTCATATCAATGTATTTTGTGTTAAAATTTGGGGAATATCAAACTTTGATACTCCCCAAATTGTTCGATTAATGATTATTTAAGACCAAGTCTCTTTTTGGTTGCTTTGGGAAGCGCATCTTTGTGAACGATGATGTTCATAGTTTTGTAGCGTACAAATGCCTTCGAAGCGTACCATACGCCATCGTATTTGCCGCTCTTGCCCCACGAGTTCTTGACCATATAGTACTCAGTACCCTCCTGGTCTACTGCCTTGCCATAGATAACCATACCGTGGTCATCGGTAGTCTCCCAGTTGTCGTAAGCCTGCTGACGCTCCTCTTGGGTGCACCATTTCTGAGGCTGGGGTTTGGTGGTAAGTTTCTTCTCGGCGGGCGAGAGTTTGAGCCAGCGAGCCATATCCGAGCCGCTGAGTTCCTGAGCTTTCTCCATATCGGGCATTACAGCAATACCATCGCGAGTGAAGCCCTGCTCGCTAACATCGCTACCCCAAGCGATGGTGTAGCCGTTCTCGATAGCATTGTCGAACACTTCCATAAGTTCGTCAATGGGGAGGTTGTAGGACTGAGCCCAACGCCAGTTGTCCTGAATCTCCAACACGAAAGGCTCGTAGAAGGGGTGGTGGGTGTAGCTGGTAAGCGAAATGTAGTCGCTTGCCTTCAAACCGGTGGACTCGTAGAACGACTTAGGAGTGTACTCCTTGCCCTCATAAACGAAACTCTTGGGGCACTCGCCGAGGTAGATGTCGTGAACTGCCTCGATGGCTTTCTTCCAGAGAGGAAGACCACTCTCGGGGTCGAGTTGCAGACTGCGGTGATTACCTTTTGCAATAGCAGCAACGATAGCATCACTTACTGCCGAGAGTTCGTTGTGATTGCTAAGCGAGTCGCCATACATAACACCGGGGCGCATCTCTGCCTCGGGTACCAAGCCGTAGTGCTCCATACCATAGATTACATCGTAGAACGAGCCACCCTGTGCGAAGGAGATGTCGCCGTGGGTGCGCACTGCCTTGTCGGCACGGTCCTGATAGGTCTTGTGAACGATGTACATCTCCGAGAAGTCGTACTCGCCTTTGCCCATACGCAGCAACTCAGCCTCAATGAACGAGAGGGTAGAGTAGCACCAGCAAGTACCTGCACGGTTCTGATTTTTGATGCTTGTGATGGGGTTCTCCTTTACGGTAGTGAATACGAAACCCTCCTCCTGCTGGGGAGCCTCCTCCTGTGCGCTTGCGCTGTAAACGGCTGCAATGGCGCACAAAGCAACGATAAGTTTTTTCATTTGTTTTAGAAATTAGTGTGTTTGTTTATAATAATTGCTTTATTGATTACTTGATTTTTTCACACTCGAAACCGATGTTCATACCATCGTAGGCTTTGGCAATAGCACCAATGGTTGCGAGAGTCGAGTTGCTCGATTTCTCGCTGACGGTTTTGATGAGTTCGAGGAGTTTGTCTGCCCCAAAGAGGATGCAGATGTTGTCGCCGCATACCACCATACGGGTTGTGAACTCCTTACCCTTGATGCCGAGCGTTACAACCTCTTGCTCTTTGTCAAACTTCCAAGTGCCACTAACGGTCTTTTGTGCGAGAGAGGTAGTTACGGTGCCATCCTCGTTGAATGTGAAGCTGAAAGCACCCTTTTGTATGCCCACTTTGGCGAGCATAGGGGCAATTTTGCCCTCAACAGTCTCGGCAGCGACCTTGCCACCCGCCTTTGTGAGCGCATCCTCGCTCTCGAACTCCACCGCCACATCCACATAACTCCAAGTGCCGGGGATTTCCACTTCGGGGAGCAGTGCGCCCAAGAGTTTCTGCAACCCTTCGGGCAGAGCCTCCTCTGCTGCGCTGCTGGTGGCATCGCCTGCCACCTCGCTGACAGCATCTTTTGCCTTATTCAAGAGCGACCCAAGGTCGAATTGTGCCCTTGCCGAAATGGTGCAGAGCAACAAACTAAGTATCAGAATAGTTCTCTTCATTTATTTCAATTTTCAATTCCCTTTTATTCTGCCCAAAGTTTGATGAGGTTCACGATGGTCTGCACACTGCGGTACATACTATCGAGCGAAACATACTCAAACTTGCCGTGGAAGTTCATACCGCCCGTAAAGAGGTTGGGGCAGGGGAGTCCCATATACGACAGGCGGCTGCCATCGGTACCACCTCGGATGGGTTTAACGATGGGCTGTACGCCAGCCTGCTCCATAGCCTCCTTAGCCTTCTGGATGATTGCGGGGTGTGGCTCGACCATCTCACGCATATTATAGTATTGGTCTTTGAGCATCAGGTGTACATACTCGCCACCGTGTTTGGCATTTACATACTCCACAGCCCTCTGGATGAGTGCCTTCTTCTGCTCGAACTTCTCGCGGTCGTGGTCGCGGATGATGTAGCTCATCTCGGCACCCTCAACCTCGCCTTTGATGCCTACAAGGTGGAAGAAACCCTCGTAGCCCTCGGTATGTTCGGGGCGCATAACTGCGGGCAAAAGGCTATTGACCTCCATTGCGAGTTGTATGGCATTGACCATCTTGTCCTTGGCCGAGCCGGGGTGGATATTCCTACCGCTGATGGTCAGTTTGGCACCTGCGGCGTTGAAGTTCTCGTATTCCAACTCGCCCTCCATACCGCCATCAACCGTGTAGGCATACTTGGCACCGAAAGCCTCCACATTGAAGTAATCCACGCCTCTGCCAATCTCCTCATCGGGAGTGAAGCCGATACGGATTTTGCCGTGTTTCACCTCGGGGTGGGCAAAGAGGTACTCGGCGGCGGTCATAATCTCTGCAACGCCCGCCTTGTCGTCAGCACCGAGGAGCGTTGTGCCATCTGTTGTGATGAGTGTATGTCCCTCGAAGAATTTGAGTTCGGGGAAGTCGCTTACTTTCATTGTAACCTCCTCGTTCAGAGCAATATCCTCGCCATTGTAGTTCTGAATAATCTGAGGCTTGATAGCCGCACCGCTCATATCGGGCGAAGTATCAACGTGCGAGAGGAAACCGATCGTGGGGCAGTGTTCGTAGCCCTCCGAAGCCTCGATGGAGCCCATAACATAGCCGTGCTCGTCAATCGTTACCTCGGTCATACCCATAGCCTCCATCTCCTCTTTCAGAGCCCTGAGGAGAATGAGTTGTTTGTCCGTAGAGGGGAATGTGACGCTATTTTCGTCACTTTGGGTATCAAAACCCACATATTTCAAAAATCTATCTTGTAATTCCATACTATTCTTTCTTTTAATTGAAAATTGAAAATTGAAAATGGAAAATTATGGTGCACCTACGGCGCGTAATTTTGAATTTTGAATTTTGAATTATCACCTCTCGCTCTTCTTAGCGCGGAGCGAGTCCCAGATGAAGTAGCCGATGATTGCTACATAGGTGCCTACGCCAAGCCACTGTGCGCCGCTCGAAGCGTACCACTCGCTCATAAATGGATCTACACCAGCATATTTCAGCACTGCGCTCACTACGCCCATAAGTGCGCCACCGGCAATGAAGCCCGAAGCGATAAGCGTACCGCGCGAGCCACGAGCCTGATTAACCTCTGCATCTTTCGAGCGGCTCGTTACGAACCAGCTGATAAGACCACCCACCAACAGGGGAGCGTTGAGTTCCAAGGGGATGAACATACCCAGCGCGAAGGGGAGTGCAGGCACACCAATCATTGTGAGGATAAGTGCCAAAGCAGCACCCGCAAAGTAGAGCATCCAGGGGGTAGTGCCGCCCGTCATTAGGGGTTTGATAACCGCAGCCATAGCGTTAGCCTGAGGTGCCACAAGTGCACCCTCGCCCGTAAAGCCATAGGTCTTGTTGAGAATCATCATAACGCCTGCAACCGTAGCAGCCGACACAACTGTGCCGAGGAACTTCCAAGCCTCTTGTTTCTTGGGAGTTGTACCAATCCAGTAGCCGATTTTAAGGTCGGTAATGAAGCCGCCAGCCATAGAGAGTGCCGTACAAACCACGCCACCGATAATCATTGCTGCCGTCATACCGCTCTTGCCCTCCAAGCCTACACTAACGAGTACCAATGAGGAGAGAATAAGCGTCATAAGTGTCATACCGCTCACGGGGTTGGAGCCTACAATGGCGATAGCGTTTGCAGCAACGGTCGTAAAGAGGAATGCGATAACGAATACCACAATCAGAGCCACTGCCGAGAGCCACCAATTCTCCAATACGCCCACGCGGAAGAATACCAAAACTGCCACCAACACAGCGATAAGCACCGAGAGGATAACCTTCATCGAAATATCCTTGTCGGTACGCTTGGTTTCGCCTGCCGCTTTTTTGCCACTCAACTCGCTCACAGCCATACCGAGCGATTGTTTGATGATACCTGCCTGGCGGATGATGCCGATGATACCTGCCATAGCGATACCGCCGATACCCAGAGGTTTGCCGATATAGGCAAAGAGGTTTTCGGGAGTGAAGATAAGTTCGGGATTAGCCAAAAGACGAGCGTCTGTGATGCCCAGCAGTGCGATGAGGCTCTCAGGGTTGATACTTGCCTCAAACGAGCCCACCATAGGCACAATGAGGAACCATACGAGGAACGAACCTGCGCAGATGAAAGCCGCATATTTCAGACCTACAATATAGCCCAAGCCGAGAACGGCAGCCGAAGTGTTGAGTTTGAAGACGGTCTTGAAGTTGTCTGCCAAGTGTGCGCCCCAAGCGGTGATGCGGGTAGAGATGGTGTCGGTCCACAAGCCGAAGGTGCTCACGATGAAGTCGTAAAGACCACCAATCAAACCGCTAATTGCCAAGAGTTTAGCCTGACCTTTCTGTCCCTCGCCACTAACGAGTACCTCGGTGGTAGCCGTAGCCTCGGGGAAGGGATACTTGCCGTGCATATCCTTCACGAAGTACTTGCGGAAGGGAATGAGCAGCACTATGCCCAGCAGACCACCCAGCAGCGAGGAGAGGAAAATCTGGTAGAACTGAGCCTCCAAGCCGAGGATGTAGAGTGCGGGCAGAGTGAAGATTGCACCCGCCACAATAACGCCCGAAGAGGCGCCGATGCTCTGGATGATAACATTCTGACCGAGCATATTCTTCTTGCCCGTCATTGTACCCACGCCAACGGCGATGATAGCGATAGGAATTGCAGCCTCAAAGACCTGACCTACCTTCAAACCGAGGTAAGCGGCAGCGGCAGAGAAGATAATTGCCATAAGGATACCCATACCTACCGAGTAGGCGGTTACCTCTTTGGGCTTTTCGCTTGCTTTCATCACGGGTACATACTCTTCGCCCTCGTTGAGTGGGCGGTAAGCGTTGTCCGCGAGTTTCTTAATCTGGTTGTTTTCTGACATAAAAAAGTCTATTTTAGGTTAAAAATTTTCCAACTTACAAATATAATAAAAAGAATTGGTTTTGCAATTCTTTTTATTGTCGACCGCCTACTGCCTACCGACCTAAGCCCCCTTTGTTCACGGGTATTAAAAAAGATACCCGTGAACAAGAGGGGTAAGTTTTTTCTTTTGAGTAGGTTGTTATTCCTCTAAATAGTCGTATATTTGTAGTGAATTGCGGAATACGCAGTTCTTTTTGATGGCATTTAGGCTATTGTTGTTGTCAAGTAAAACGACCAAATTATTACTACGAACAAGCAATAGGCACACTAAATGCCCACGCATCGTTTGCGTGGGTGTGCTTATGTTCGTATGGGTGCTTGGTCGTACCTTCTTGACAAGTAAGCACTATCCACGCTTTTCTTTTATAGTTAAACGGTTGTCATCTGCTGACAGAGAAACTTTTGATGTTTAACTTAAATACATACCACTATGAACGAAAAGGCACAAAAATTTATTGATGAAGCAAAAGCGGCGCAAAGGGCTAAATTTGAATTGGAGCGAGATGAATTATTGGTTGAGTTGGGACTTATTGAGGGAGATAGAGTTTATTCAGATGATGCATTTAATCATCGCCATCGTCAATACGATGTAGATAAGCGTATGTGGTATTATGTTGAGCCAATTTCTGTAACGGACGAAGAGTTTGAGGAAATTAAGAAGTGGAATAAATCAACTGAATCAACTGAATCAACAAAAGAACATTTAATTGATAATGATGCGGAAAAATTCCTCGGAGTATGCAATACTATTTTCTTGGTAATATGTATAATTGCAACTATTGTACTTCTAATTACAGCAATGTCTGTGTATAATGGAGGAGTATATTTGGTTATAGGGTTAGCACTCCTATTTATTTCATTGATATTTTGGGCATCTGCGAAGGTTGTTCTTAATATCTCCAATAACCTTCATCGCATCAATTCTAAAATTAAATAGTTATTTCTATAATAGAGGTGCTGGGGCTCGGCAATTTGCCGAGCCTATTTTGATTTTCTTCTCTGCATACTTCCCATAAAGTGGGGGCGAAAGGCGGGGGGCGCCAAAGGCGCAGTCTAACGATAATTGGGAGAAACAGGGGTAACAGGGGCTTTGGTATCCTTGGTATCCTTGGTATCCCTGTTCTTCCTGTTTTTCTTGTCAAATTCTCCTTTGCTGTCGCAGGTGCCGTCAGTCAACAAAGAGAGCGGACTCGGCAATTTGCTAAGTCCGCTCCTTGTTGTTGGTGCCGAGGCACCTAATTATTTGTCTATTTGTGGAGTTCAAGACCCTTATTCATCCACTCAACAAAGGCATTGACGTTGAGGTCGTAGCCACGAGCATCGCCCAACTGCTGACCCTCTGCATCGAGGATTACATAGTGGGGCTGTGCGTTAGCGCCGAACTTTTCGAGTGCAAATGCGGAGTTGATTTTGCCGAGGGTTTTGAGAGTCTTGCCATTCGAGGCAGTTACCCACTCGCTCTCGTCCAACTTGGTTTTGTCATCAACGTAGAGTGCGCAGATAACAAAATCGTTCTCCAATTTAGCCTTCACGGTGGGGTCGCTCCATACGCGGCTCTCCATCTCGCGGCAGTTTACGCAGCCGTGACCCGTAAAGTCGAGGAAGATGGGTTTGCCAACCTTTGCAGCGTAAGCCTTTGCCTCCTCCAAGTCGAAGAAACCGTCCAAGCCGAGGGGCAATTCGAGGAAGTCACCATACTTAACGGTGGTGATGTCGCTGTCGTTATTGGCGGTTGTGGTGGTGTGCGAGCCACTACCAATCACAAACTCCTGACTCTGCATAGGAGGCAGGTAGCCCGAAAGACCCCTCAGAGGCGCACCCCACATACCGGGAATCATATATACCACAAAGGCGAAGACGCCGATGGCGGCAAACAAGCGGAAGGTTGAGATATACTTAACCTCCGAATCGTGTTTGAATTTGAGCTTACCAAGCAGGTAGAAGCCCAGCAGAGTGAAGCATACAATCCAAATAGCGAGGTAGATCTCCCTATCCAGCAAGCCCCAGTGGTAAACCTGGTCGGCTGTGGAGAGGAATTTCAAACCAAGAGCAACCTCCACGAAACCGAGCACAACCTTAACCGAGTTGAGCCAGCCACCACTCTTGGGCATCTTGTTGAGCAAGCCGGGGAAGAGGGCGCACAATACGAAAGGAATGGAGAATGCCAGCGAGAACGCCATCATTGCGAAGATGGGGGTCCAAACCTCGCCCTGTGTAGCCTTGATAAGTACCGAGCCTACGATAGGACCTGTACAGGAGAAGGATACGAGCACAAGGGTAAGAGCAAGGAAGAACACACCACCCAAGCCCTTCTTCTTATCTACATTCTCGTCACTCTTATTGACAAGTTTCGAGGGCAATACAATCTCGAAAGCACCGAAGAACGATGCAGCGAAGATCATAAATACGATGAAGAATACGATGTTGGGGAGCCAGTGTGTAGCCAGCCAGTTGAAGATGTCTGCCGTAACAGCATCGCCACCCACTACGCGAGTGATGATGATGAGGGCTGCGATAGGCAGAGTGTAGAGTGCTACGATGAAGACACCGTACATAATGGCGCGGAACTTGGCTTTTGCCTTGTTCTCCGAACCCTTCATAAAGAACGATACGGTCATAGGCACCATAGGGAACACGCAAGGAGTCAAGAGTGCTGCAAAGCCCCAGATGATAGCCTCGATAATCATAGCCCAGAAGTTGCCACCATTGCTCTTAGCCTCTGCCGAAGCCACCTGAGCCTCCTCTTTGGGAGCCACAACAACCTCTTTGCCGAGTTTTACTTCGAGTTCAGCCTCGCCCATCTGGCAAGTGCCCTCGGTGCACTCCTGCCACTCTACGGTAATGGCTACCTTGGCGTTCTTTTTGTGAGCGGCAACCTTCTGAGTGAAAGTAACTTCGCCCGAGTAGTCGCCCATATCAATCATAAAGATGTCATCGTAGTATGTGTGGGGCTCGCGCGAAGCGGTAACCTCGCCTTCGAGCGAGATTTTCTCCGACTCTACGGTGATGGTTGTGGGGTTGTAGCCACCGAGTTCGCCCAAAGCGTAGATGTGGAGGTCTTCGGGAACCTGAGCGGTTACGTTGATGTTGTAGTAGCCCTCGCCAAGATTCTCCACTTCGGCACTCCAAGCGGTGCGGGTTGTACCCTCCTGAGCCATACCCATAGTCGCAAAGAGCGAGAAGAGAGCAGTAAGCAAAATTTTACTGAATTTCATAGATGATAAAAATGTGTATTGTTTATTTTTAGGTTTTATTAGTTTCAGCAGTTTTCAACACGCAAATATATCTATTTTTTCGGGATTACCCACCCCTTTACCGATTTATGGCACTTTTTTGTACATTTTTGGCGACAAAAACGGATACTCCACGCCCTCTTGGGTACGTTTATTGTAAAAAAATCACAAAAATGTTCACACAATGAAACGATTACATCTTATTCCTATTCTTGCCCTATTGCTTATGAGCAACATCCCCTCCACCTTTGCACAGACACCTCGCGGCAACGCCCGAGATGGAAGTTTCTTTACCCCCGAAGCACTCCCTTACAGCGTGCTCAGAATGAGGGAGTTTATGCCCACCACCAATGTGCCGCGTGGTAACGAGGCTCGTATTACCTCATTCCGCTACGCCCTCCAAGAGGAGGCTATCGACCGCCTTAGGTTTGTTCCTATTGGCAAGACGGAGCCCATAACTTGGCTCCAATCGCTCGAAGAGAACTACACAGACGGCATAATCATCCTCCATCGGGGGCGAATAATATACGAGCGTTACTTTGGCGAAATGACCTCCGAGAGTCTTCACGCCCTTATGAGCGTTACAAAGTCCTTTACGGGAACTCTTGCTGCTACATTAGTAGCCGAGGGTAAGTTGGACCCACAGGCGAGGGTTAGTTACTACCTGCCCGAACTTGCCGATAGCGGATTTGGTACAGCAACGGTGCGCGAGGTGATGGATATGACCACCGCCATAGCCTATTCGGAGGATTACACCGATCCCAATGCCGAGGTGTGGGGCTTCTCTGCCGCAGGGAATGCTATGGTTGAGCACCCCGAAGGCACCCCGCAAGGTTATCACGACTTTATGCCTACGGTTAAACAAGAGGGTGTTCACGGCGAGAGGTTTGGCTATCGCACCATAAATACCGATGTACTCGGTTGGATTGTTGAGCGTGTTGGCGGAGCACCTCTTGCTGAGCAACTCCGCGCCCGAGTGTGGAGTCGTATGGGTATGGAGCAAGATGCTTACTATCAGGTAGATGCTACGGGTACTGCCTTTGCGGGCGGAGGGCTCAATGCTGCATTGCGAGATTTGGCTCGCTTTGGCGAGATGATGCGCCGAGAGGGTAGATGGCACGGCGAGCAGATAATACCCCGAGAGGTGGTGCGTGATATACGTTTTGGTAGTAACATCGAACCCTTTGCCGCCTCGGACTATGGCAAAAAACTCCCAGGGTGGAGCTATCGCAATATGTGGTGGGTGACCAACAATCCCAATGGTGCCTTTATGGCTCGCGGTGTTCACGGTCAGGCTATCTACATAGACCCGACAGCCGAGATGGTCATTGTGCGTGCGGCATCTAACCCCATAGCCTCCAACACCCACAACGACCCTATCTCCCTGCCTGCCTACCAAGCCGTTGCGGACTATCTAATGGGAAATTGAGAGTTCCCCATATCTCTTATTTCCCAATAAACGAACTCCCCCCTCATTCTCGGGTATTAAAAAAGATACCCAAGAATGAGGGGGGTGTTTGTTTACTGACTGATAACTGATAACTGATAACTGATAACCGCTGACCTCTACCTATGATGGTACGGCTCGTTGTTGATTATAGTCAGTGAGCGGTAGAGTTGTTCGGCGAAGATTGCACGGACAATCTGGTGCGAGAAGGTCATCTTCGAGAGGGCGATTTTGCCATTGGCACGAGCGTAGACCTCCTCCGAAAAACCATAAGGTCCGCCTATGATGAATACAAGCCTCTTGCAACCACTTGCCATACGTTTTTGCATCCAATCGGCAAACTCCTCGCTGGTGAGCTGCACTCCTCGCTCATCAAGAAGTGTCACATAGTCAGAGGTTTGCAGTAGGCGTAAGATGCTCTCGCCCTCCACCTTTTTCTGCTCTGCCTCGCTCATCGAGCGGGTGTTCTTCACATCGGGAATGATGGTTATGCCGAAACGTGTGTAGTGCCCGATACGCCCTTTATATTCCTCCACAAGTGCGCCAACCTCTCGCGAGTCGGTCTTGCCGACAACTATCAGTTCGATGTTCATACCCTTGCCTATTGCAGTGCTTCGGGGAGCCTTAGGTCGCTATTCCACTCGCCAGAGCCATATACTACGGGGCGTTCCATCTCGCGCTCTTTGAGCCACTCGTAGCACTTGTACATATTGTAGCCACCACCCGAGTTGCCGCCCAAACTCCACGCCACAATCGAGGGATGGATGCGCACTCGGTAGTAGGAGGACTCCACACGCCCCAAAAACTCGTTGAGCCACTGAGGATTGTTGGCAAGTGTGCCTCGGCGTGAGCGGTCGCCCCCTTTGGGGTCGGTGTTTATATTTGCCTGCTCCACAACATACATTCCCACTCGGTCGCAAATATCGTAGAACCAATAGGGTTGGGGGTGGGGAGTGTAGAGGGTGTTTATGTTCTGTTTTTTGAGAGCCTTGATATCTGCCTCGGTGGTCTTGGCACCCGAAGTTGTGGTGTAGTGAGCCGCGCGAATATCAATTGGCTTGCCATTGCGCAAAATCTGCCCATCGGCATAGGTGGTAGTTCCGAATCCTACCTTTATATTTATATACTCCGAGATGATGCCGCTGCGTTTGAGGTATAACGTCACATCGTAGAGTTTGGGACTCTCGGCACTCCATAGGCGCTCCATAGCCCCATAAATGTTGGTTGAAAAACGCAGTGTGTCGAGCCCCATACCTGCCACACTAACCTCCCTCAGGTCGTAGTATTTGAGCTCCTTCTCGGGCGAGTAGATGTCGTAGCCTACGGAAATCTGCTCGGTGGTGCGGCGCGAACTGCTCACCACAACATCCATAGTGAGCACTCCATAGCGTCCCTCTTCGTTGGGCTTGGCACTAACCAAAATATCGTGAATGTGGATGGGAGGTTGCGAGTAGAGGAAGATTTGCTCTTCCAGAGGGTTTTCGCCCAGCATCTCCGCAGGGCGCAGGTCGCACTCGGCGGGCGAGATGATGGCTATCTGGGTGATTCCGTCCTTGATGTATTTGCTGATGAGAAATTCGCTTGGTGTGCGGTTGTCCCTGCAACTGCCAACCGTGGAGCCATTGACCTCAATCCTCTTCTCGGCGGCTCCACCCTCGGTGTGGAGGAAAATATCCCTATCGCGCCATACCAAAGGAATCTCCACCTCATAGAGTGCCACACGCTCCCCCGACTCGTTGGTCAAGGTCTGTGTCTGCTTATATTGGAGGTTGAGGTAGTAACGCTCCACTGAACGGTCGCCCTTCTCGGCAGCATTGCGAGTAGAGTAGGAGATAAATTCGGTGCGGCGAGGTGCTATACCCTCGTTGGTGTAACCATTGGAGCTTTGCGCCATTGCCGAAAGCGTCAGGAGTGACGCAAGGAGTGTAAGGAGCCTCTTTCTCATCGTGGTAAAAAGTGAAAAAGTTGGTTGTTGGTTGTTTTGAAAAGAGCCTCCGAGAGTACTTGCCCTCGGAGGCTCTTCGTGTTAGTTATTCTCTAAGAGAGTAGGGAATTACTCCTCAATCTTTTCGAGTTTAACAGTGAAGTGACGGAGGATAGGAGCCTCCTCAACGATGCGGTAACCGTGGGTAATCTTGTCAGCCCTCGATTTGATGTTCTTCAAAGCGGCTGCAATGACTGCCATATGGTTGTCGGTGTAAACCCTACGAGCGATAGCCAAACGGGTGAGTTCGAGATCGCTGTAACGGTTCTCGCGAGTAACGGGGTCGCGGTCTGCCAAGATGGAGCCAATCTCGCAAGCACGGATACCAGCCTCCAAGTAGAGCTCAACAGCCAAAGTCTGAGCAGCAAACTCCTCTTTGGGTACGTTGGGCAACATCTTCTTAGCATCTACGAAGATAGCGTGACCACCTGCGGGGCGCTGGTAGGGTACGCCGTAGCGGTCGAGAAGTTTGCCGAGGTATGCTACCTGACGCATACGAGCGTCAAGCTGCTCGAACTCGGTATTCTCGTCAAGACCTACTGCCAGAGCGTTCATATCGCGACCTGCCAAACCACCATAGGTAACGAAGCCCTCGAAGGAGATGCAGAAGCGTTTTGCAAGGTCATACTCCTCCTGAGTACGCATAGCGCAGAAACCACCCATATTTACCATACCGTCTTTCTTTGCCGAGATGGTCATAAGGTCTGCATAGGAGTAGATCTCCTTGACGATCTGTTTGATAGATTTGTTACCGTAGCCGGGCTCGCGTTTTTTGATGAAGTATGCGTTCTCTGCAAAACGAGCCGAGTCGATAAGGAGTTTGACGCCATACTGGTGGCAGAGTTCCGAAGTCTCGCGGATGTTCTTCATCGATACGGGCTGACCACCTGCGGTGTTGTTGGTGATGGTCAGAACGCAGAAAGGAATCTTCTCCTTAGGATATTTCTCAAATACTGCGCGGAGTTTCTCGATGTCTACCTCGCCTTTGAAGGGAACCTCCAACTGGGTGTCTTTTGCTGCATCGATGGTGCAGTCGATAGCGGTTGCTTTGCGCGACTCGATGTGACCTTTGGTGGTGTCGAAGTGCGAGTTACCGGGAACGATGTCGCCCTCTTTTACCAAGCCCGAGAAGAGTACGTTCTCGGCAGCACGACCCTGGTGGGTGGGCAAGAAGTAGTCGAAACCAAAGATGTTCTTAACTGCTTTTTTGAGGTTGAAGTAGGAGGTTGCACCTGCATAGCTCTCATCGCCGGTCATCATTGCAGCCCACTGCTTGTCACTCATCGAACCGGTGCCAGAGTCGGTCAGAAGGTCGATGTAAACCTGCTCTGCGGGGAGGTTGAAGAGGTTGTAGTGTGCCTCTTTGATCCATTTCTCGCGCTGACGGCGAGTCGAAGGTTTGATAGCTTCTACCGTTTTAATGCGGTAAGGTTCTGCGTAAGGTAATTTCATAGTTCTTTTTTTTGTTTTTTAGGGTTAATTATATGATTTTAGCCTTGTTTTGCTTGTATTTGCTCAAAAATCGCACAAAGTTACATCTTTTTTCCGCAACTCTCAACTTTCTACCCTCAATTTTGAATTTTGAATTTTGAATTTCCTCAATCTCCTCTTACGGCTCGGAAGTCGGCAAGTCGTTCCTCTTCGCTCAGGCAGTCGATGCCATAGCCCACTTGGGATACGGTTTCAAAATCTTTTTCGCGGTCTTTGTCGGCAAAGCGTTTAATCTTGGCGGCGTACTCCCTGCCGAGTCTGATGACCTCCTGCAACTCCTCTGCGCTGGGGGTGTGGGAGAGCATATCGCCCACAGCTCCCACAGCCCAATCGTAGGCGTAGTCATCGTAGTTGTCCATAATGTGGTCGAAGGCGGCTTTGAGCCCTTCGGGGCTATCAATGTCGCCAGCTTCGAGCCTGTCGAGAATTTTTGCCATCTCGCTGTGGGGCATAAACTGTCCGCCACAATCTATCCAATGACCTCTGCCCGATATATCCTCCCTTGCACCACCTTTGGTAAGCATCTCGGCGAGGTATTTATAGAGTGCTTCCGTATAGAGAGCCTTGCCCTGATAGGCCGCCTTGCGTGAGATTTTCATCCTGCCCCAGTTGATGATGTCGGGACCCTCTATTTCCTCAGGACCAATGAGTTGTTTGAGTGTAGCAATGGCTTTTGCAAAACGAACTGCAATATATGGGTTGCACTCCTCGAAGTTGATGTTGTCGCGCTTTGTGCCCCTACGCTTGTCCCTCTTAGCCCACTTCGCCAAGTCGCGCACAGTGCCATAACTCGTCAGGTTGCGTGCGGGCATAAGGTACGAATCGCCCTCTTTCTCCACCAAGTAGGAGTAGGGGAAGGTGTCGGTGTCGGCGTGGTTGCGATGGCGGCCCAAGACTATCGTGAAGGCACCATTGCAACAAGGGAGCATTGTGTAGGCATTGCTGCCAAACTTCACACCCCTGAGGTGTATGCCCTGATGTACCGCACCTGTGCGGAAGAGGTGGTTGGATTGGTTGGTGCCACTGCCCGCATTGAAGAACGAAAAGAGTCCTGCAATCAGCAGCGAAGAGGAGTGGTGCGACACCGTGAAAGGTCCCGCAAAGATGCTGCACGCCTCGCAGTTCTCCATATGGGAGTTGGCAAAGAGTGCCGAGTCGGTGGCAGTGAGGTTTTCGATTATCACGCTCTGCCCCACAAAGCACCTGCGCAGGAGTGAGCCATTGTCTATCGAGGAGCCATCCTGCACGATGAAGTCGTACATCTTCACATCCACACCAATCTCGGTGCGCGAGACGGACGAGGAGAGTATGGTGCCATTTTGGAGTATGGAGGCTCCGAAAATCTCGGCTGCCTCGCCAATCCTCACGTTGCGTATGATTTTGCAGTCGCATACTCTTGCATCGTTGCCTATGGTGCCGATGGTGGAGCTGACCTCCTTGGCGTGAGCCTCAGCCATAGCGTTGAGCCTCTCCACAACCACCGGGCGGTGGCGATAGAGGGCGCACATATAGGCTGCCTGTACGGTAAGGTTGTCGAAGATGCGGATGCTCCTGCCGCCATTTTCGTTTATGACAGCCACCTCGCTACCATTGCCAAAAGAGGTGGTGCCTTTGGTTTCGAGGATACCTATGTTCACAATCTTCACCCTATCGCCAATCTCGTAGTTGGCAATGAAGGATGTTACATCCTTTATGGTAACTCCTGCGCCAATCCTCACATCTCCCTTGAAGCGGCAGCGACATACGTTTTCGGGTGTGAAGCCTTCGGTGCTGACCAACACCTTCGACCAGTCGTCAGCCTTGCACCCGTTAGTCGTCATTATTGCCACCTCTTGGGAGGTGAGTGGGCGATATTTCTTCTCTTCTTTCTGCATTGTTCTCGTTGGGAGATAATAATTAACCTACAAATGTAGGGTTTTTTGTGCAAAATATCCATATTAAATGGGGAAATATACCTTTTTTTAATTCTTTTTTGGAAAAGAATGTGTACATTTGTGACCGCAATTTAGCTTGGCAAGAAGTGTACCCACGCGGCGTGATGGGTGCCAAACGACAAAATGCGAACAGTTAAGAATTCAAAAAAACGAAAAATAGTATAGAAATTATGACAGTACGAATCATTGATTTGCTCCGTTCCAAACCAGAGGGACAGGAGGTTGTTGTGAAAGGTTGGGTACGCACAAAACGCGGAAACAAAAACGTGGCGTTCATCGCTCTGAATGACGGTTCGACCATCAACAACATTCAGATTGTTGTCGATATGGCAACTGCCGATGAGGCACTCTTGAAGGAGGTTACAACGGGTGCTTGCCTCTGTGTTAAGGGCGCACTTGTGGAGTCGGTAGGCTCTGGTCAGCCCGTAGAGGTGCAGGCAAAGGAGATAGAGATTTATGGTAAGGCAGATGGCGAGTACCCCTTGCAGAAGAAAGGACACTCGATGGAGTTCCTCCGCGACATCGCCTACCTGCGTCCCCGCACCAACACCTTCGGTGCAGTCTTCCGCATCCGCCACGCTATGGCTTATGCTATCCACAAGTTCTTCAACGACAAGGGCTTCTACTATTGGCACACCCCTCTCATTACCGCTTCGGACTGTGAGGGCGCAGGTGCAATGTTCAATGTCACCACTTTCGACCTCAATAATGTTCCCAAAGGCGAAGATGGCAAGGTAGACTACTCGCAGGACTTCTTCGCACGTCAGACCTCGTTGACTGTTTCGGGACAATTGGAGGGCGAACTTGGTGCTCTCTCGCTCGGTCAAATCTACACCTTTGGTCCCACCTTCCGTGCCGAGAACTCCAACACTCCACGCCACTTGGCAGAGTTTTGGATGATTGAGCCCGAGATGGCATTCTACGACTTGGAGGATAATATGGTGTTGGCAGAGGAGTTCATCAAATACTGCGTGCAGTACGCTCTGGATAACTGTATGGACGACCTTACGTTCCTCAACAATATGTTCGACAAAGAGCTTATCGAGCGACTCCGTGGTGTTGTGGCTTGCGACTTTGTAAGGCTCGACTACACCGAGGGTATCCGCATCCTCTCGGAGAGCGGCAAGAAGTTCGAGTTCCCCTGCACTTGGGGTTGCGACTTGCAGAGCGAGCACGAGCGTTATCTTGTTGAGGAGTACTTCAAGAAACCCGTCATCCTCATCAACTATCCTAAGGAGATTAAGTCGTTCTATATGAAACAGAACGAGGACGGTAAGACTGTTCGCGCAATGGACGTACTCTTCCCCAAGATTGGCGAGATTATTGGCGGTAGCGAGCGCGAGGCAGACTACGCCAAACTCAACGCCATCATCGAGGAGCGCGGTATGAGCAAGGAGACCCTCTGGTGGTATCTCGACACCCGCCGTTGGGGTTCGGCACCTCACAGTGGCTTCGGTCTTGGCTTTGAGCGTCTATTGTTGTTTGTGACGGGTATGGCTAACATTCGTGATGTGATTCCGTTCCCCCGCACTCCCAAAAACGCCGAGTATTAATGAATGTATCTCGTGGGTGATTTTTGCACCAACCATCGCATCGCAAGTTCCTCATTTACGTCCTGTAAACTGCGGACTTGCTCGCTCGGTTGGCACAAAAATCCCTCCACGATATAGCATTCATTGCATCTGCGGCACGATATGCACTCGCGGAGAAATTGGAAATTATGGTGCAGGCTACGCCTGCGAGTATTTTATCCCTCCCCTATTAGGGGAGCAGAATAGGAAGGACAGGAACATTAAGGTCATTAAAGCCCTTAAACTCCTATAAGCCCTATAAGCCTTAGGACTATTGACGTTAGGCGTTAGACGTTAAACGTCAGCCCAAAACATTAATGAATGAAGAGACCACCGCACACAATAAAGTGGTCTTTTTTTCACGTTAAAGTTATAGAATAAGTTATGAGTTCATTTAGTCAAAAACAGGTATTGGGTCTGAGCCAGAAACTCTCGCCCCAGCAAATCCAGATGATTAAACTCCTCGAACTCCCCTCGGTGTTGCTCGAACAGCGCATCAAGCAGGAGATTGAGGAGAATCCCGTATTGGAGGAGAGTGTGAGGGAGGAGAATGAGAGTGGCGAGCAGCGCAAGGAGATTTCCGTTGAGGAGTATCTGCGAGAGGATGACACGCCAGCCTACAAGATGCGCACCAACAACTACTCCAAAGATGACCGACAGCCTACGGTCTACATCTCGGGCGGCAGGTCGTTGCAGGAGTTCTTGGAGGAGCAGTTGGGCTACAAGGACCTCTCGGTGCGCGACAAGGCTATCGCCAAATACCTCATTGGCAGTCTTGATGATGACGGGTATCTGCGCCGCGACCTTGTGTCGGTGTCGGACGACATCGCTTTCAGCATAGGTCTTGACCTCTCGCCCGAGGAGTTGGAGCGAGTGTTGAGGGTTGTGCAAGAGTTGGAGCCTTCGGGTGTGGGTGCGCGGAATTTGCAGGAGTGTCTGCTGTTGCAGTTGCGCTCTATGGAGCCACTTGGTGAGGCTCAGCAGTTGGCAAAGCGCATCCTTACGGACTATTTTGACGATTTCGCAAAGAAACACTACGACCGTCTGCTCTCCCGCTTGGGAGTCGGGCGCGAGGAGTTTGCAGAGGCTATTGAGGAGATACGTCACCTCTCACCCAAGCCCGGCAACCTCTATGGCGAGGGCTCGGACGATGCGGCACCCTATGTTGTGCCCGACTTTATTCTTGACTATCACGAGGGCGAGTTTGACCTTAGGCTCAACTCCTACAATGTGCCCGACTTGAAGGTCAATCGCCGCTATATGGAGATGCTGCGCAACTCTATGGCGGGTGGCACCACTGCCGAACAGGACAAAGAGGCGGTGCAGTTCGTAAAGAGCAAGATAGACTCCGCAAAGTGGTTTATCTCCGCCATAAAACAGCGTCACGACACCCTCTTGGGCACTATGACCGAGATTTTCAACTATCAAAGGGAGTATTTTATAGATGGCGACCCCAAGCGACTCCGACCTATGATTTTGAGGGATATTGCCGACCGTACAGGGCTGGATGTATCGACCATTTCGAGGGTTGTGAACAGTAAGTATGTCCAGACTCACTTTGGTATCATTCCGCTGAAAAGTCTCTTCTCGGAGGCTATGCAGACCGATAGTGGCGAGGAGGTGTCGTCCTACGAGATTAAGCAAATCCTCTCGGACTGCATTGCCGAGGAGGATAAGCAGCACCCTCTGACCGATGAGGCTCTTATGAACATTCTCAACGATAAGGGCTACCATATCGCCCGCAGAACGGTGGCTAAGTATCGCGAGATGCTCAAAATCCCTGTTGCCCGCCTGCGTAGGCAGATATAATAGCACCCTGCAATGACCACCCACAATCAGTCCATACCCACCTTTTTGGCACGAATACTCTCGCTGCTGCTCCATCCGATGACGATGGTGCTGTGGATGTCGTTTGTGGCTCTCTTTGGACTCGTAGGAAGGCTCACTTACCCCTCTGCTGTAAGATGGTATGTTGTTGGTACGGTGGCTTTTATGACTATTTTTATCCCCTGCCTTTTTCTGTGGTTGCTAAGGGTATTCGTGGGCGCAAAGCGTGCGGATACAACGTCACGCCATACACGCCTTATGATGTTGGTGGCTGTGGCAGTGTGCTACACCTGCTGTGGGTGGGTGTTCGATAGTGTTGTGGTGCTCTACCTTGTGCGCAAGATGCTCTATACTGCTACTGCTGTGGTGGTGCTGCTTGCCATCTTTGAGTTTTTCTACCCTTTGAGCTACCACACAACAGCACTCGGTGCCCTCTTGGGAATGATGTGGATGTTGCTGTTGGTGGGTAATACAGCTCTGCTCACACCCTTTATTGTGGGTGTGGTTGCTGTGGGGTTGCTTGCCACCTCTCGCATACACCTTAAAGGCTACTCGTTGGGTAGGGTAGCGTGGGGCGCACTCTTGGGCTTTGCCCTCGCAGCAGTGATATTGGTAATCATATAGTATAACACAAGTCGTCCCCAGCCACACCGCCTCCCCTACGAAAGGGGAGGTTGGGAGGGGTGGTCGAAATTGCGCTCGGCGTCCTCGCTGAGCAGGGATGGTGCCCGAAGGGCGGGAGAGGTCTGTTAAAAAGCCTCCCCTACGAAAGGGGAGGTTTGGAGGGGTGGTCGAAATTGCGCTCGGCGTCCTCGCCGAGCAGGGATTTAGGGGGTGGGTAACACAGTGAAGTCCACAACCGTGATGGTAGTTACTGACTTGCAAAGGCGATTGTCTGGTGGTATTCATACTCCGCATCCCTCCTTATTTTTGGCATTGCCAAAAATAAGGAGGGATGCCTCACGGCAACCCTCCTCCAATCAAACTTCTCTAACACCTAATTCACTGCTTTGGCGAAACACTCGCTGAGCAACGTATCCAAAAAGAGCAGTTCGGGCTCTTCGCAAATGACGTGCTGCATCAGAAGTGCGTAATCTTCGCCATTGGAGCAGTTTTCCTTTTTTGAATAGTCAATCTCTCCCATAGGCAACTTGCGGTTAAATGTTGTGGTTTTTAGAAAATCTCTTTCACATACATAACGCACCGCCTTGGGGTTTATTGTGAGAAACTACTTAAAATTTATTCGAGAGCGATATTTTTTTCTTTTATCATCTTCCTGAGGTTGATAAGGGCATAGCGCATACGCCCAAGGGCGGTGTTGATACCCACCTCGGTCTGCTCGGCAATCTCCTTGAACGATAGACCGCCATAGTAGCGTAGCCTTACGACCTCCTGCTGCTCTTCGGGCAGTTCGGCAACCAAATTCCTGAGGTCTGCCTCTATCTGCTCGCCCACCATACGGTCCTCTATGGAGCCTTCTGTGAGTCGTTGTGTGGCGAGGATGTCGTAGCCCGCGCTACTCTCGTTTACACTCGGGTTGTGTTTCTCGGAGCGGAAGTGGTCAATGACCTGATTGTGGGCTATGCGCATAACCCACGAGAGGAACTTGCCACTCTCCTTGTAGCGTCCGCTGTCGATGACGCGCACTACCTTGATGAATGTCTCTTGGAAAATATCATCGGCAAGCTCGGCGTCCTTGACCATCATACGGATATAGTCATAGACGCGCACACGATGACGCTCTATTAGTTGGGAGATAGCCTCTTTGTTGCCTGCAAGGTAAGCGGAGAGCAACTCGTTGTCGCTCCTACCTTGTGATTGTTGTAACATACTCTTTCTTCAAATGTTGGTTTATAAAGAGTAGATGTTTTCGATAGGCAAAAAGTGTTTAGTTGTACAAAAAGTCTAATTGAAACTGCGTGCAAGATAGAGATTTTTCCCCTAATTTCCAAATCAAACACGAGTTTTTACCGATTTTCTCCACCTCGACACGCAGTTCAACTCCATAGAGAACAAAACTTGTGCCAAATTGGAGGTCTAATGTCTAACGTCTAACGTCAATAGGCCTAAGGCTTATGGGAGATATGGGAGATATGAGAGATATGAGAAAATTTTCAATTTTCGCAAATGCGAGTAAGCGAGGGCAGAGGGCACTTGTGCACTATGCCGAGCGGGAGCATTTTAGACAAAACAAAGTTTTGTCAATTCTCAATTCTCAATCCTCAATTCTCAATTCTCAATTCTCAATACAGGACTATTCCTGCCACTGCCGAGAGGATGATGAGCAGAATGGGGTTGACCTTCCTGACGGAGGCAACAAAGCACCCCGCAAAAATCACCCAACTCTTCCAATCTATGAACGTACTCTCGCCAAAGAGCATCAGTGCCGAGGAGAGTATCAGACCTATCATCATAGGCTGCATACCGCTCATTGCACCCTTGAATTGGCGATTGTCGCGAAGGCGGAAGTAGAACTTTGTGGCGAGCATCATCAGCGTCAGCGAGGGCAGGCAGACAGCAACGGTTGCCAGCAGCGAGCCCCACACATTGCCCGTAACGGTGTAGCCCACATAGGTGGCACAGTTGATGGCGATAGGTCCGGGGGTCATCTGTGATATGGCTGCCACATCGGCAAGTTCGGCTGCTGTGAGCCAGCCATTTTGCACGACCACCTCGTTATAGATGAGCGAAATCATAGCGTAGCCTCCTCCGAAGCCGAAGAAGCCTATTTTCAGATACGATAGGAAAAGGTTTAAGTATATCATCGTTCGCCCTCCTTTCTGCCCTCAGTACCAAGTTCGGGGCGGAACGAATAGCAGATACCCACAACAGCACCCGCAAAGATGAACCAGATGGGCGACACACCCAACAGCCATATAACCGCCGCCGCACCGAGTGCAAGGGCTATCTTCCACCAATTCATACCCTTAGCCATACTGATGAGGGGTGCAGCAATGAGTGCCACAACGGCTGGGCGCATACCCTTGAAGGCGGCAGTGACAGTTGGGTTATCCTTAAACTCCGTAAAGACGGTGGCAATGAGCAGGATGATGACAAACGAGGGTATCACTACTCCCAAGAGTGCCGCAAAGGCTCCCTTCACGCCTCGGGTTTTGTAGCCCACAAATACTGCCGTATTAAGCGCAATGGGTCCGGGGATGCTCTGCGCAATGGTCAGCTGATTCCAGAACTCCTCGCGCGTGAGCCAGCCGCGTTTTTCAATCATCTCCGCCTCGATGAGGGGTATCATAGCATAGCCACCACCGAAAGTGAAGGCTCCAATCTTCAAAAACGAAGAGAATATGGTCCAAAGTGATGTATTCAAATTGAAAATTGAAAATTTAAAATTGAAAATTCAGAGTTGAAAGTTGAAAGTTTTCTCATAACTCCCATAACTCCCATAACTCTCATAAGCCTTAGGACTATTGACGTTAGACGTTAGACGTTAGACAAAAATCCGTATCATCCATTTACGAAGGCGGTAAACATTGCAGCGGCGAGTGCGGCGGTTTCGGTGCGCAAGCGGCTATTGCCGAGCGTCACCTCCACAAAACCCGCCTTGCGTGCCGCCTCAATCTCCTCCCTCGAAAAATCGCCCTCAGGACCTATCAGCACCAATACGTTCTCGCCCCTATGTATCATCTCGCCCATAAAGATGCGCTCCACGTCCTCCTCGCAGTGGGCGATGAGTTTTACCCCCTCGAAGGGCTCGGCAAGGAGTTGGCGCAATGGAGTCAGAGGGGCTATTTGCGGCAGGTAGGCTTTCAGCGATTGCTTCATTGCGCTGATGGCTATCCTTTCGAGCCTCTCGCCCTTTAAGACCTTGCGCTCCGAGTGGTCACACAGCACGGGCACAATGCGGTCTATGCCACACTCGGTGGCTTTCTCCACAAACCACTCTATGCGGTCTATGTTCTTCGTTGGTGCCACTGCAACGGTAAGCCCATAGGGGCGCTTCTCCCACTCGTGGTGCTCCTCCACAATGCGGATGGTGCAGCGCTTGGGGTGGGGTTCCTCCACCACTGCGTGATAGAGCGTACCTCTGCCATCGGTGATGTGGAGCGAGTCGCCCACACCGAGGCGCAGTACCCTCACGCAGTGTCCGCTCTCCTCCTCGGGGAGAGTGTAGAGGGGTGTTGTTATCTCTGGTGCGTAGAATAATTGCATAGCGCAAAGGTATATATTTTCCAGATAATTTTCAATTTTCAATTTTCAATGTTCAATTCTAGATTGTACCTTTGTGGGTTATATTGGCATAATTTGACTTTGCACAAGATGAAAAACGGGAAAAATATACCCTCGTGGCTACCCTATATGGGGGCTGTGGTGCTATTTTTGGCACTCTCGCTCTTCTATTTTGCGCCCCAGATGGAGGGCAAAGAACTCTCTATGGGCGATATTACCCAATATGAGGGTATGAGCCGCGACATTAAGCAGATGCAAGCCGAGGGCGAGGACCCTCAATGGACGGGCAACGCCTTTGGCGGTATGCCTGCCTATATGATTAATATAGAGTATCCATCGATGCTCATAAAAAATTGGAGCACCGACCTCGCAAACACCTTCGGACGCCCTGCGGTGCTTATTTTTCTTGCTTTGGTGGGCTTCTGGGTTATGCTCCTGATGTGGGGCGTGAACCCTCTGGTGGCGATAGTCCCCGCCATAGCCTATGGTTTTTCGACCTATTCGATACTTATTATTGGTGCAGGACACATTACCAAGATGTTCGCCTTTGCCTATGCGCCACTGCTTGTGGGAGGTGTGGTCTATACCCTCCGAGGTGGGCGATTGGTGCTCGGTGGACTGCTGACGGCTCTCTTTGCGGCATTGCAGATTGGTGCCAACCATCCACAGATTACCTACTACTTCGCCATCGTCATCCTCGCAGTGTGGATAAACTATTTGGTGGTGGCTGTGAGGACAAAAGCGTTGGCTCATTTTGCAAAGGCTACTGCTGTGCTAGCACTTGCGGCTGTGTTGGCAGTGGGCGCAAACCTCTCGTCACTCTACTACACCGCTCAGCACCAACCCGACACCACACGCGGAGGCTCCTACCTCGCCTCCGACAATGAGGGTGGCAAGGAGAATGAAGGACTCGACATCGCCTACGCCACAGCGTGGAGCTACGGACGTACCGAGAGCCTCAATATGTTCATCCCCAACCTTATGGGTGGCTCTTCGGCAGGCGGCTTTGCTTCCAATGGCGAGGTCGCTGATGCTCTGCGTCCCTATGGTGCTCGCTCCCTTGCAGGTAGCTTGCCCGCCTATTGGGGCGACCAACCCGGCACTGCGGGTCCCACCTATGTGGGTGCTGCGGCTATCTTCCTTGCTCTGCTGGCAATGTTCCTCTTGAAGGGTAGGGAAAAGTGGTGGCTGTTGGTGGTGAGTGTCTTCGCACTACTGCTCTCGTGGGGTAGCAACCTGATGTGGTTTACGGAACTGATGTTCAAATATCTGCCTGCCTACGATAAGTTTAGGGCAGTGTCGACAGCCCTTGTGGTGGTGCAGTGGAGTGTGCCTCTGCTCGCGGCGCTGGTGCTGTGGCGTATCTGGAAGGGCGAGTATGACAAGCAGACCTTAATCAAAGGTATTGCGTGGTCGGCAGGTATTGCCGGAGGTGTGGCTCTTGTGGTGTGGCTTTTGGGCGAAGGTATGTTCTCCTTCTCGGCTCCCTATGATGCACAGATGGGCTTGCCCGAAGATGTGGTGCTGGCTATGGAGGCAGAGAGGGCTGCAATGCTCCGCAGTGACGCTCTGCGCTCGCTCGCTATGGTGGCACTCTCGGCAGGTGTGGTGGCACTCTTTGCGTGGTCGAAGATTAAGCGTGGAGCGATGCTCGTGCTCTTGGGAGCAATAGTAGCTATTGATATGGTGGGCGTGGATAGTCGCTACCTCTTCTGGGACGACTTTGTGGAGCCAACCAAAACCGAGATTGTGCCCACCGAGGCAAACCTACAAATTATGGAGGATAAGTCGCTCGGCTATCGTGTGGCTAATTTTGCTGTGAGCACCTTCAACGATGCCACAACCAGCTACTTCCACCGCTCGGTGGGTGGCTATCACGGAGCGAAACTCTCGCGCTATCAGGATCTCATAGACCGCCAACTGCTGCGCGGCAACCCAGAGGTGTATGATATGCTCAACACCAAATACTTCATTGTGTCAGACGAGCAGACGGGTGCTCCTGTGGCGATGCTCAACGAGGGCGCCAATGGCGCAGCGTGGTTTGTGGAGGATGTGGTCTTTGCCTCTTCGGCAGAGGAGGAGATGAGGCTCCTCGATGCCATTTCCACAAGCCACACAGCAATCCTCGGCGAGGAGTGCAAGGCTCAGTTGGAAGATGTGACGCTTGGCGCAGGCGAAATAGAACTTCTTAAATACAGACCAAATAACCTCGTTTATCGTTATTCGTCTAAGGAGGGCGGCTTGTGCATCTTCTCGGAGGTCTATTACGACAAGGGTTGGAGTGCCTACATAGACGGCAGAGAGGCAGATTATATGCGTGCCGATTGGCTGTTGAGGGCTATGGTGGTGCCCGCAGGTAGCCACACCATAGAGTGGCGTTTCAGGGCTCCTGCCTTTGACCTTGTGGAGGGTGTGACACTTGCATTCTCGGTGATTATCTTGGGCGGTATTGCCCTGTGGGTAGTGACAGAGGTGCTCAAAAAACGTAAGAAAATAAAAACACAATAGTTATGAGTAGTAACAAGCAATTACGCAGAAAAGTGCGGGGCTCCTATGCCATATCTACGGTAAGCGTGGCTATGGTGCTGTTTCTGTTGGCAAGCGTGGGGTATATCATCTGGAACCTCTCGAAAGCCACCGACAACATCAAGGAGCGTATGACACTCTATGTGATGATGGAGCCTGCGGCTGCCGACCAAGTGGTAGAGGAGGTGGGCTTTAAGTTGCGCTCTATGGAGGAGATAAGGGAGGTAAAGTTCATCTCTAAGAGCGATGCCGCAGCCGACTTTCGGAACTTCGCGGGTGGTAACTTCGAGGAGTTCTTGGAGTATAACCCTCTGCCTGCATCCTTCGAGGTGCGCATAGCGGCCAGCGAGAGCCCCAAAGTGTTGGTGGCAACCATCGAGACACAAGCCCTCACTTGGAAAGGGGTAGATGAGGTCATCTATCAGCAGGGGGTGGTGGAGAGTATGGACTCCAACCTCGGTAAGTTCAAACTCCTGCTTGTGCTCTTTGGTGCGGTGCTGCTACTCATCTCGCTCATTCTGCTCAAAAACACTATCCGTATGAGTGTCTTCTCGCGCCGCGAGATTATAGCCACGATGAAACTCGTTGGAGCAAGCAAAGGCTTTATCCGCCGCCCCTTTATGTGGGATAGCTTCTGGATGGGCTTGGTGGCTGCAACCCTCGCCTCGCTGATGTTCTGGGGTATGTTGGTGGCTCTCTCGGAGGGTATGCCCTACCTTGCACTCATATCGGGTGGCAAGGTTATGGCTCTGATTTTCGGAGGTATCTATGTGGGCGGCGTGGTGCTCTCGATGCTCTTCACTTCGCTCACACTCGGCAAGTTCATAAGGATGAATAGTGCAAAAGTACACATCTATTGATTAGTGAAAGATATGGCAAAACAGACTAAAACAAGAGAGAAAAAAGCCACAGAGGAGATGGTCTTTTCGTGGGCTAACTATAAGTGGATGCTCGTGGGTGTGGTGCTGCTTGTTGTGGGCTTTGTGCTTATGGCGGGTGGCGGCAGTAGCGATCCCAATGTCTTCAATGCCGAAGAGATATTCTCGTGGCGCAGGATAGGCTTGGCTCCTATTGTGGTGTTGGCAGGATTTGGAGTGGTGGGGTACTCCATTTTCAAAAAAGACAAAAAGTAATTTTTTGTCTTTTTTGAAAATGTCTAACATCCTAAGGCTTATAGGGCTTATAGGGCATATAGGGCTTATGGGAGTTATGGGAGGACTGAGAGATATGGGAGCCCCATAAGCCTCTCCTAAGCAGAGCGGTAGGTAGTACCACTATTGGTTGGTGCACTAAAAGTTTTTGGCAGCACCTTTTTACAAAAAGGTGCGAAAAAGGGCGACTTTTTACAAAAAGTCGCAAAAGAAAGAGATAATTTTCAATTTTTAATTCGCGTTTATGTCGATTTTTGAAGCTTTTATACTTGGTTTGGTGCAGGGCTTGACGGAGTACCTGCCCGTTAGTAGCAGTGGTCACTTGCAGATTGCAAAGGAACTGCTTGGTGTACAACTTACCGACAACATCGCCTTCGATGTTATTCTCCACTTGGCAACGGTGCTGAGTACGGTGGTAGTGTTGTGGGGTAGTGTAAAGAGGCTCTTCACGGGCTTTTTCTCCTTCCGCAAGGGTCCCGATATGACCTACGCACTGAAAATCATCGCCTCGATGGTGCCTGTGGGTATTGTGGGCTTTCTGCTGAAAGATACCTTCAACCAGATGCTCGCTTCGGACTATGTGATGGTCGTGGTGGGCGGTATGTTGCTCCTTACGGCTCTGCTGCTGACCTTTGCGCAATATGCCAAACCACGCAAGAAGGAGAATATCTCGTGGGGCGATGCGATGATTATCGGCACGGCGCAGGCTGTGGCTACTATGCCGGGTTTGAGCCGCTCGGGTACCACCATCGCTACGGGCTTAATCTTGGGCAATAAACGCTCGGTGGTTGCCGAGTTCTCGTTCCTGATGGTCATCTTGCCCATTGTGGGCGAGTCGCTCCTTGATATTGTGGGTGGCGATTTGGCAAACATTGGAGTGGAACTGTTGCCGCTGGCGGTGGGCTTTGTGACCTCGTTTGTGTCGGGCTGCTTGGCTTGTAAGTTTATGCTCAACATTGTCAATAGGGGCAAACTCATCTGGTTTGCTCTCTACTGCCTTGTTGTGGGTTTGATCTCTATTGGTAGCTACATCTTTTAGCCGATGCGTCAGGTAATAACTCCCGATACTGCCTTCCCAGAGGGCGTTGTGGCTGTGGTCGATAAGCCACTCGGCTGGACCAGCAGCGATGTGGTGCGCAAACTCAAATACCTCTTGCGCAAACTCGGCTACCCAAAGATTAAGATAGGACACGCCGGCACGCTCGATCCGCTGGCTACGGGTGTGCTGTTGGTATGCATCGGTAAGGCTACAAAGCGAGTTGCCGAATTGCAAGCGGGCGAGAAGGAGTATGTGGCAGATGTCGTTTTGGGTGCCACAACCCCAAGTGGCGATCTGGAACACCCCATAGATGCCACCTTCCCCACCGGCCATATCACACGCGAGAGTGTTGAGGAGGCTCTACGCTCGCTTACGGGCGAAAGGCTCCAAACCCCTCCCGTTTATTCTGCCAAGATGATTGACGGCAAACGTGCCTACGAGTATGCCCGCGAGGGCGAGCAGGTGGAGATGCGTAGGGCACTTATCAATATCTTCGAGATGGAAATTTTGGAGTTCTCGATGCCCCTCCTGCGCATAAGGGTGCGTTGCAGCAAGGGTACCTATATCCGCTCGCTTGCCATAGAGATTGGCGAGGCTTTGCAGAGTGGTGCACACCTCTCGGCTCTTAGGCGAACTCGCAGTGGCGACCACCGAGTGGAAGATGCGTGGGCTCTCGATGAACTCGTGGCGGCTATGACTCGTCCCGAAGTGTCGGAAGAGTAAAATTTTGACCATTTTGAAACAAAAATCGTTTTCAGACGTATATAATTTGTTATGCCCATTCGTGGCGCACTTTTGTTTGAGAATAAGTAATATATAACACAATAAAAGACTATGAAGTTATCGCACTACAACTACAACTTCTCTCCCGAACTCCTTGCACACTATCCCGCCGAACATCGTGACGAGTCGCGTATGCTCGTGCTCCACCGCAAAACGGGCGAAATAGAGCACAAACTCTTCAAGGATATTATCAACTACTTCGAGGAGGATGATGTATTCATTCTCAACAACACCAAGGTCTTCCCCGCACGCCTCTATGGTAACAAGGAGAAAACCGGTGCCGAGATTGAGATTTTCCTGCTCCGAGAGCTCAACAAAGACCTCCGTTTGTGGGATGTGCTGGTTGAGCCCGCACGCAAAATCCGCATCGGCAATAAACTCTACTTCGGTGAGGATGACGCTCTGGTGGCTGAGGTTATCGACAACACAACCTCTCGTGGTCGCACCCTCCGCTTCCTCTATGACGGCTCCTACGAGGAGTTCCGCGAGGTGCTTGCCCAAATGGGCGAAACACCACTGCCTCGCTGGGTGAGAGAAAAAGTTGAAGAGTTGGACGAAGAGCGATACCAAACCATCTACGCAAAGGTGGAGGGCGCAGTGGCTGCTCCTACGGCAGGTCTGCACTTCTCGAAACACCTCCTAAAACGTATGGAAATCAAGGGTATAGACACTGCCGAAATTACCCTCCACGTTGGCTTGGGTAACTTCCGCACCGTAGATGTTGAGGACCTTACGAAACATAAGATGGACTCCGAGCAGATTTTCATTCCTGCGGCTACTGCCGAGCGTGTAAATCGTGCTAAGCAGAGCGGTCATCGTGTATGCGCCATCGGTACCACCGTACAGCGCACCATTGAGTCCTCCGTATCGACTAACGGTATGCTCAAACCCTATGAGGGTTGGACAAATAAGTTCATCTTCGCGCCCTACGAGTTCAGTGTTGCCGACTCTATGGTCAGCAACTTCCACCTCCCCGGCTCCACACAGCTGATGATGGTTGCAGCTTTTGGCGGTTACGACAATGTTATGAACGCCTACAAGGTTGCCATTGAAGAGGGGTATAGGTTCGGGACTTACGGTGACGCTATGCTGATATTATAAAAAACGCATATAAGCGGCGTCTTTGGCGTTGCACCGCGATAAACCTCTGCCTCATTTACGCTTAGTAAACTCGGCAGAGGTTTTCTTGTGCGCCTAAAATACGCTCGCTTCTCTGCGTTTTTTGAAAAAACACATCTAACGGGTGCTTTTTGCACCAAAATTCAGAGAGCGGACTCCTCATTTGCGCAAAGCAAACTTCGGAGCCCGCTCCTTCTTTTGGCACAAAAATCCCTCCGTTATCTGCATTTTTTAGGTCTAACGTCTAACGTCTAACGTCTAACGTCTAACGTCAATAGTCCTAAGGCTTATGGGGCTTATAGGGCTTATAGGGCTTATAGTGTTGCGAGCAATGGCGACACGATGACCCTTATTACGACGGCAGAGGGCGAATCTACCACTTCTACCATTGCGCAACTTGATGATACCACTCTTGTGATTGTTCAGGATATTGTGGAAGATGGTATGACAGTGTCTTCGCGAATGACATTGACCAGAGTGTAGCGTGGGGTTACGCTCCAAAAGAAAGGACCGACTTTTTCAGTCGGTCCTCTCTTTTTTGTTAATTAACCTGTTGCAGGGCAACGAGTTTGGCGTAGATGCCGCCGCGTTCTATCAGTTCGTTGTGTGTGCCCTCCTCTGCGATGCGTCCCTGGTCAATGACGATAATCTTGTCGGCATTCTTGATGGTACTCAGTCGGTGGGCAATGATGACCGAGGTACGACCTGCAAGCAGTTTATCCAGAGCCGCCTGAACGAGTTTCTCGCTCTCGGTGTCTAAGGCGCTTGTCGCCTCATCGAGGATGAGGATGTCGGGGTTTTTGAGTACTGCACGGGCGATGCTCAGTCGCTGTCGCTGACCACCCGAGAGTTTCGTACCCCTATCGCCCACATTGGTCTGGTAGCCTTCGGGGCTCTCCACGATGAAGTCGTGAGCATTTGCCACACGGGCAGCCCTCTCAATCTCCTCCATTGTGGCGGAGTCGTTGCCGAGTCGAATGTTGTTCTCTATGGTGTCGTTGAAGAGGATGGTCTCCTGCGATACGATACCCATCGCTTTGCGTAGCGAGGGTAGGTTGTACTCCTTGATGTTGGTGCCGTCAATCAGTATCTCGCCCGAGGTCACATCGTAGAAGCGTGGGATGAGGTCGGAAGTGGTCGATTTGCCGCCGCCCGAAGGACCAACAAGTGCCACCGTCTCGCCCTTACGGACTGTGAAGTTAATGCCCCCCAGCACCTCCCTATCGCCCTCGTAGCAGAACCTCACGTTGCGGAATTCGATGCTGTCGGAGAACTGAGTGAGCTCTTTGCCACCATCTTTGGGCGAGGTTATATTACTCTTAGTATCAAGCAGTTCGAGCACCCTGCCACCCGCAGCAATACCCTGATTGATATTAGCAAAGGCATCCATAAACGAGCGCATAGGGCGGGTAATCTGTGTGAAGATAGCGATGTAGGCAATAAAGCCGCTACCGTCCAAACCGCCGTTTCCACTGAGCACCAACGTACCGCCAAAAATAAGCAGACCTGCGGCAGCAGCAATGCCCAAAAATTCGCTCATAGGCGAAGCCATCTGCTGTCGGTACATCATACGGCGAGAGATGTCGGAGTACTTGCGGTTGATGCTCTTGAAGCGGTTGCGGAAGAAGCCCTCGGCACCGTAGGCTTTGATGACCTTCACACCCGTGAGCGACTCATCGAGCACGGAGGTCAGTTCGCCAAAATTTTCTTGTGCTTTCAGCGCAGGGTGGCGCAATTTCTTCACAACCCTGCCGATGATCAGAGCAATAAGGGGTAGGTAGATAATCGAAAAGAGCGAGAGCTTCCACGAGATGGAGACCATCGCCACGATGTAGCCAATGATGAGGAACGGCTCACGAAAGACCACCTGCAAAGTATTTACTATACAGAACCTTACGGTCTGCACATCGGAGGTTATGCGCGACATCATATCGCCCTTGCGTGCCGAAGAGAAGTAGGAGAGGTTGAGCCCCATTACGTTGTCGAACACTGCGTTGCGTATGCTCTGCAAAGAATTTATCCTAAGGTTTTCTATGGTGCGCTGTCCGAGGTAGCGGAAGACGTTGCTCAGCAGTGCCGAGCAGGTCACAAAGGCGGCAAGGAACACAAGGATGTTCATCGTGTTGTACTCCGAGCCATAGAGGCAGTAGAGCCAATAGTTCAGCAGTTCGGTAAGATAGTCCACACTCAACTCAAATGGGGGTGGGGTGGTGACCACTTCGAGCATTGCCCCCTGGTCGAAGAGGGTGCGCAACAGAGGGATAATCAACACAAAGTTGCAGGTGTTGAAAAGCGCATAGAAGAGCGTGTAGAAAAAGTAGGGTATGGCATATTTCCCCAGTGGTCGTGCAAACGACAGTAATCTCCAATATATCTTCATACTTAAATTCGTGGTATTTGTATTCTCGCTTAGCGCATTTTGCACTAAAAATGTACGCAAAAGTACATAAATAATTGTGTTTATTGGCAAAGAAAGTGTATTTTTGTGGATTAGAACCCAGAAAAACAAATAGAAACAAGTAGATATATATGAAAAAACGTGTACTCAGTGGTATCCGCTCAACCGGTCAGTTGCACCTTGGTAACTATTTTGGTGCATTGCGTAACTTCGTAAGACTCCAAGACGAGGCAGAGTGTTTCTTCTTCATTGCCGACTACCACTCGCTAACTACCCACCCCGATCCAACAGTTCTCCACTGCAACGTCCGTAATATCCTCTCGGAGTATCTCGCAGCAGGTATCGACCCCGAAAAGGCAACCATATATGTGCAAAGTGACGTGCCCGAGGTGGCAGAACTCTCGCTGTTGCTGGGTATGCACGCCTATGTGGGCGAACTCTCGAAGACCGCATCATTCAAAGACAAGGTGCGTAAGAACCCCAACAACGTGAATATCGGTCTGCTGAACTACCCCGTGCTGATGGCATCCGACATTCTGCTCCATAGGGCAGACTACGTTCCCGTAGGTAAGGACCAAGAGCAGCACTTGGAGATGACACGCCACTTGGCGCACCGTTTCAACCAAATCTACAAGACCGACTTCTTCAACGAGAAGGTCGCCCCCTTCAACTTTGGCAAAGACCTTGTGAAGATTCCCGGTTTGGATGGCTCGGGCAAGATGGGCAAGAGCGAGGGCAATGGTATCTACCTCTCCGACCCCGACAACGTAATTCGCAAGAAGGTTATGAAGGCAGTGACCGACAGCGGTCCTACGGAGCCTAATTCGCCCATTTCGGAGCCTATACAGAACATTTTTACCATTATGGAGGCGGTGTCTGCGCCCGACACTATCGAGTACTTCAAGGAGAAATACGCCTCGTGCGAAATCCGCTATGGCGACCTGAAAAAGCAGTTGGCAGAGGATATTATCGCTACCGTAGCCCCCATTCGTGAGCGCATAGAGGATATTCGTGCCAACGAGAAATACCTCCACGAAGTGACAGAGATGGGTGCCGAGAAGGCTCGCCGCAGTGCTCGCGCAACCATCGAAGAGGTGCGCCGCATAATGGGTATCTATAAATTCTAAAAGAGACGCACAAATATCGCCCCGCCCGAGCGCGGGGCTTGAACAATCATAAGAGAGAGAAGAGTGATGACGGGAAGTAATACGGAGCGTATGGGACAAGTGGAGCGATTGCTCCTGTGGCTCAACGTGCAGACCAGACGCATCAGTGGCAGACAACTGACCTTTGTGCTGGCGATTGTTGTCGGCTTGGTGTCGGGAGGCGTGACTTGCATCTTCGAGTGGTTGCTGGGGCTCATTAAGGACGGACTGACGAGCTGGTTTCCAAAGGAGAATGTGGGTTGGCTCTACCTCTTGTACCCTATGGTGGGTATCATCTTGGCGAGTCTTTTTGTGAGGTTTATCGTGAAGGACGACATCTCGGAGGGTGTGACGAAGGTTTTGAAGGCTATGAGTACCTCCTCCTCGCAGATTAAACCCCACAACTGCTACTCTTCGGTGGTGGGTGGTGCGCTGACCATCGGCTTTGGTGGTTCGGTAGGTCCCGAGGCTCCTATTGTCCTGACGGGTGCAGCCATTGGCTCCAATATAGGCAGGCTTATGAGGCTCAACTACCGCAATATGACGCTTATGCTGGCGTGCGGTGTTGCGGCAGCACTCTCGGCAATCTTCAAGGCTCCCATCACGGGTGTGATATTCGTTATGGAGATACTGCTGCTCGATATGAGTATGACTGCCATTATCCCGCTCATTATATCCTCTGTTACGGCTGTGACGCTTACCTTCTTCGTAAGAGGTTTTGAGCCTATGCTCTCGGCAAGTACGGTTGGCGACCTCTCGTTCTCGCATATCCCCATCTACACACTCCTTGCGGTGCTCTGTGGTCTTATGTGCTACTACTTTATGAGGGTAAACTTCCGCGTGAAGGGAGTCATCGACCGCCTCGGCAAGCAATGGAAAAAGTGGATTGTGGGTGGTTTGGCTCTGGGTGTGATGATTATGCTCTTCCCCCCGCTCTATGGCGAGGGCTATGGCATCTTCCACCACTTTATGAAGGGCGATGTGCAGGCAGTCTTCGACAACTCGGGCTTCTACGATTTTAGGGAGAACCATTGGGTGGTCTTGGGATACCTGCTCGCCATTATGTTCGTGAAGGCTATCGCTATGGCTGTCACGAACGCTTCGGGAGGTGTGGGCGGTACTTTCGCACCCTCACTCTTTGTGGGTGCCTTTATGGGTGCTATTGTGGCATACGTTGGCAACACCTTCTTCGATGCCGACCTCTCGATTGCCGCCTTCTCGTTAGTTGGTATGGCGGGCTTGATGTCGGGCGTTATGAAGGCTCCGCTTACGGCAGTCTTCCTCATTGCCGAGATTTCGAGTGCCTACCAACTCTTTGTTCCTCTGATGCTTGTGTCGTGCGTGTCGTATGTCATCAACCGCTACTTGGAGCCCGACAGCATCTATACCAAAACACTCCGACAAAAGGGACAACTCCTCACACACGACAAGGACCAAGCCGTTAGTGTTGTGCTCTCCATTCGCTCTCTAATAGAGACCAACATCCTCAGCATAGGCGAGTACGACACGCTGGGAGATATGGTCGTAAGGGTTATTCCGCATACTACGCGAAACATCTTCCCCGTTCTTAACTCGGAGGGCAAATTGCTGGGCGTGGTAGAGTTTGATAAGTTGCGCAAGGATATGTTTGACCAAACGAAGTACCCCAACTCTGTGCAGCGTTATATGATTACCCCTCCCGATGTTATTATTGACAATGAGTCGGCATCGAGCGTTTTGGAGAAGTTTGAGAATACGGGCGCGTGGAACCTGCCCGTAACCGATAAGGAGGGACGCTATGTGGGTTTTGTGAGTAAGTCGCGCATCCTTACCGCCTACCGCGAGAAACTCAAAGAGATGACACAAGAGTAAATTGAGAATTGAGAATTGAGAATTGAGAATTGATAATTGAGAATTGAGAATTGAGAATTGATGCAAGGAAAAAACGTCATACAGGAGAAAAGTAAGCGGTTTGCAATACGCATAGTGCGTTTTTCGCAGTATTTACAGAATGATAAAAAGGAGTATGTTTTATCTAAGCAGATATTGCGTTGCGGCACAAGTATAGGTGCAAATATTTTTGAGAGTAGAAATGCACAAAGTAAAGATGATTTTATACACAAGCTTTCAATTGCATTAAAAGAAGCAGATGAAACAAACTATTGGCTTGAAGTTTTACTTGGGGCTGATATTATTAATAGCAGCGAATACGATTCATTATATACTGATTTGGACGAATTAATATCGTTATTGGTGTCAATCATTAAGAGCTTGAAAAATAACAAAGAGAAGTAGAGATTATAATTCTCAATTCTCAATTCTCAACTCTCAATTCAAATGAAAATTTCATTCATTGGTCCTGCGTACCCGTATAGGGGTGGGCTGGCGACAATCATAGAACGCCTTGCGAGGGTGTTTCAGCAGAGGGGTGCGGAGGTTACGATAAAGACCTTCTCGCTCCAATATCCTCGTTTGCTCTTCCCCGGTAAGAGTCAATACCGCACAGGAGAGGCTCCCGAAGGACTTGTCATAACTCGCGAGGTTAGCACCATAAACCCCATCTCGTGGTGGCGTGTGGGAAGAGGGTTGCGCAGAGAGGCTCCCGATATGCTCATCTTGAAGTATTGGACCCCCCTGATGGCTCCCGCATTTGGCACCATCTGCCGCTTGGCACGCAAAAATGGCAAAACAAAAGTCATTGTTCATCTCGACAACATCACTCCCCACGAGCCACACTTCTACGACCGCCCGCTGAACCGCTACTTCCTTCGCTCGGTGGATGGCTTTATCTATATGTCGGAGGCTGTAAATGACGACCTGCGCACCTACCTGCCCAATGCTAAGGCACTCTTTTCGCCCCATCCGCTCTTCGACAACTATGGTAAAAAACTGCCCCGCGAGGAGGCGTGTGGTAGGTTGGGCTTGGACTCTTCGCTCGGCTATGTGATGTTCTTTGGCTATGTGAGGGACTACAAGGGCTTGGATATACTGCTCGATGCGTGGGCAAGGCTCAAAGCCGAGGGTAAGACCGAGCGAAAACGCCTGCTTGTGGTGGGCGAGGTCTATGGTGCGGATGATAAGTACCACGCTCAAATAGAACGACTTGGATTGTGTGAGGATGTGGTATTCCACAATCGCTTTGTGCCAGATGAGGAGGTTGCCGAGTGGTTCTCGGTGGCTGATATGGTGGCACTTCCTTATAAGTCTGCCACTCAGAGTGGTGTTACGCAGGTGGCATACGCATTCGAAGTGCCTATGGTCGTAACCCGTGTGGGCGGCTTGGCTGAAATGGTGCCCGATGATGTGGTGGGCGTGCTCTCGGAGGTCAGCGCAGAGAGTGTTGCCGCAGCCATCGCGAAAGTCTACGAGGGGAACAATCTGGAACGCTATCGCGAAGGTGTCCGTAACGAGAAGCACCGCTTCTCGTGGGAGGCTACGGCAGACAAAATTGAAGAACTGTACGAAAAATTGTAGGCTATTGCCATATTAACTATAAGGTAAGAAGTGGGCGCGAATTTTTCGTGCCCACTCCTTTTTTAACCTATAATTAATGCCAAAAATTTTGGAAGTTATTAGAATTATATTAATTTTGTAGTAAATAAAAATTACAGTAATACTTAATTGCTAAAACAATGAAGAGAAATTTTTTACTTATTGCGTTTGTGATGCTCCTTTCGATGTCGTTTGTGGCGTGTGAGACGCCCGACAGCGGAGGTGGCGATGAGATTGAGAATGGCGGCGAGAACGGAAAAGAGGATGAAGAGACTCCCGCACCCGAGCCCCCTGCGCTCACTTTCGACATTGCGCTGGAAGATATTGGTGTTAATTCGGTAACTATGAGTGTAACACCCTCCGACAATGAAGCGGTATATCTCTACGATATTCTGCAAGTAGAAATTTTGGAACAGTATCACGAGGGTAGCGTTAAGACCTATGTCCAAAACCTTGTGGCAAGTGCCCTCGAAGAGATGGACCTTGAAGCGGTCTATTATCGCATAGGAACGATGGGTGCAGACTCCTATACCTATCAATCTCTCGCGCCAGACACTGAGTATATCGCCTTTGCGGTGGCTATCAACGTGAACTGCGAGGCGATAGGCGAGGTGGCATCCGAACTCTTCTCCACACAGCCACTTCCCACAACATTCTCGTGGGATGTTACTTTCGATGAGATATTCTACGGGGGTGTATCCTTCACGATTACTCCTTCGGACGAGAGCGTACCATACTACTTTACGGTGCGTCCTTATGTCTCCCACGGTAGAGTGATGAACGATGAGGAGTTGTTGGAAACAATTATTGCGGAGGACTATATGATGATTCCATTCTATGCGTCCAAAGGAACTCAGACTTCGGTTTATGACGAGAGTGCCGACTTCAACGACTTCATTCTCTGCTCCGATACGGGCTACGAACTCTTGATATTCGCATTTGCCGATGGCGCACCTCTCTCGGAGATACAGCGCTTCCCCTTCCGTACCCTCAAACCCGATGTGGAGAGTTTTAGTTTCGACATCACCGTAACGCCCGGTGTGAATAATGCTGAGGTGGCTGTTGCACCCTCCGACAAGCACACAATGTATCTGTGGGAAGTGGTGTCCAAGAACAATTTAGTATCGAACTACAATGGCGATATGGCAAAATATGTAAAAGCCTACATCGACAATATGATTGGGTCTCAGGGACTCTATGAACTTGATTTTGCGCGTATTATGGGCGATGACTCCTACAACTTCCCAATGTCGTTTGAGCCTTCTACGGATTATATAGTTTGGGCTGCTCAGGTGGACGAGTATGGTAAGGTTGTGGGCGATATAGCCTTAAAGCCATTCAAAACCCTTGCCGAAGACACCCCTGCTGAGGCTCCCCAGAAGAGCCACGCAGCCCCCTCTGTCAAGAGTCGCAAAGTGGCTATTAGACAATAGAGTGTAGCCTTAAAGGTAAAAATGAAAGTGCGCTCCCGAAAGCGAGGGGCGCACTTTTTCGGCGGTGAATTTTATTTCATCGCCTATTTTGTTGATATACATTGCATTAGGTTGTTGCGTTGTGAAACGACTTTTTGTGCAAAAATGGTTTAAGCGTTGATTTTACCCTTTTGCGTGTAGTCTTCTATGTAGTATAAATTAAGTATAATTAAGATAAAAATCACTTTTTGTGATACATCGTATCACAAAAAGTATTACCTTTACACATTGAAATTGAGTGACTTGGGCTATGAATAACTTGTTGGCGACATACCGCAATGCTGTGAACTGCACCTATTGTGCAGTCGTTGCATCGTGTGCCACAAATACCCCCCCCCATTGCTCAATGTTCTAATAATCAAATAGTTAGAGGATATACACCATTTTATAGTTGGCGTTATGGCTTATCGTGAGCCGTAACGCCATTTTTGTGCTTACATATCAATAAACATAACAATAAAAAAAAGAGTAATTATGAAGACATTTAGAATGATTGGAATGGCCCTCGTGGCTGTGGTGCTCGGCTTTGCGATGAGCAGTTGTGAAAATGACGATGATGTGGACCCATATAAGGACTATCCGCAGCTGATTGTGGGTAAGTGGTTTAACTTTACGCCGGAGGCGAGTATGTTCTTGAATTATCAAGCAGATAATACCTATAATATGGTAGGTTGGGATAAAGAATTTGGTTGGTTGGAAATGTCCGGCACCTATCGTTTGGAAGGTAATAAACTTACAGAATCATATACCTGGACTGATGGTTCACAACTTCAAACGCCTCAACTAATTGAAATAAAAGATGATAGGCTGGTATTTCTATCTAATTTAGATATGCCTGAAGTTGGTGAAAAAATCAACTACCGCGTACAAGAATCTTTTGATATCAAGGGCAATTACACCTATCTTAACTCAGCGGTAAAAGTAGAACCTATCGAAGGCAAGACCGCTCTTCAACTTCCCGAAGGTGTTCTCTTCCAGGGTCAGAACTATATCCCGGTAGATGCAATGCACGGTGACCGCATTATCGATGTGATGAAGAAGTTCTTTGCAGATGCTACTTTCGCTGCTGATGGAAAACTTAACCACACACTCGATGGTGAGGCAAAGGTAAAGAACTACACCCTGAATGGCAACAACCTTGTATTCAACCTCTACGAAGGCAGCGATACTTATAAGGTAAATGCTACCTCATTCCCCGACGAGGATGGCGACCGCCTCTTCATCATCATTCCTAAGCAGACCGCTTGGCTCGGTGGTATGGTGGACCTTGTAGAGAAAGAGAACGAAGGTTTGAGGCTCGATGCAGCGCAGATTGCAGCATTGGGAAAGGAGTTTATGGATACCTTCGAATCCTTCACTGTGATTCTGAGTTTGAGCAAGAAGTAAGAGAATAGTCTATACACAAAAATTGGTGCGTGTAGGGAATGATGTAGTCCCGTCACGCACCAATTTATTTTATTCATACCGCATCAGCGGAAAATGTTTGCGTTCAGCATTTTGCAGTTTTTGCAAAAACTAACACTGAAAATCAATCAGTTAAAAATTAAAAGACCTCTCCCAAAAGGGCGCACTTTTTGTTGGTTGCAGAGAGGCGTTTGCTACTCCATATAACCATATTTGCGTAGTCCGCGGCTGCTGTTGCGCCAATTCTCGTCTACCTTGACGTGCAGTTGCAGGAATATCTTCTTGCCCACAAACTTTTCGAGTTCCAGGCGTGCTGCCGTGCCAACCTTTTTGAGCATCTCGCCCTTGCGACCTATGATGATACCCTTCTGCGAGTCGCGGGCGACATATATGACGGCACTGATACGGTCGATGGTGGGCTCCTCCTTATACTCCTCAATGACAATCTCCACCGAGTAGGGTATCTCCTTGTCGTAGTTGAGAAAGACCTTCTCGCGTATTATCTCGCTCGCAAAAAACCTCATTGGTCGGTCGGTGAGAGTGCCCTCCTCGTAGTAGGGTGCACCCTCGGGCAGAAGAGTCATAATGTTGTCGAAAACACCGCTGATGTTGAACCCTTCAAGTGCCGAAACAGGGATGATACGAGCCTCGGGGAGCCTCTGGTGCCACAACTCCACAAGAGCCTCCAAGCCCTGTTGATTTGAGAGGTCAATTTTGTTGATAACCACAATGGTGGGTATGGCGCTGAGTTTTATCTTCTCGACAATCTCCTCACTCGCCTCATCGCCCTTCTCCACAGTGTCCGTAACATAGAGTATCACATCGGCATCTTTAAGGGCACCCCTCACGAAGCCCATCATACTCTCTTGCAACTTATACGAAGGGCGCAGAATACCCGGGGTGTCGGAGTAGACAATCTGGAAGTCCTCGCCTCCAACGATACCCATAATCCTGTGGCGCGTGGTCTGCGCCTTGGCAGTGATGATGGCGAGCCTTTCGCCCACCAGAGCATTCATCAGCGTAGATTTACCCACATTGGGGTTGCCAATGATATTCACAAAACCGCTCTTAAACTTTTTCTCTTTATTTTCCATTTTTCTTCTTGCGACTTTTTATAAAAAGTCGCCCAAAAATTTTTAGTGTAGCCTATGCTCAACCCTAATGGGAGATATGAGAATTATGAGAAAACTTTAATTTCTCAATGCTCAATTCTCGCTTCTCAATTCTCAATTCTCATCAGTAGTTCCGTATTCATACCCTTTGTTGCTACCAGCATAAGCACAAACCTGACCACAATGAAGCCTATGAAGGCCACCCATAAGCCCCTATTGCCGAGCACTCCACGCAGGGCGAAGTAGAGCACAAAGAACGCCACAAGTGCCCAGAAGGTTGTGTTGCGCATAATGCGTGTCTTGGTGGCGCCGATTAGTATGCCGTCAATGAGGAAGGGGATGAAACCCACCAAGGGCACCATAATTATCCACCATATATACTCCCCAGCACACGCCATAATCGTGGGGCTCGAAGTGAAGAGACTGAGGATGGGCTCCCACCAGAAGATATAGGCGACAATGTAAATCGCTGCTACCACCGCGCACCACACCAGCAGCAGCCTCACGCACCTGCGGAACGCCTCGCGGTTCCTCTCGCCTATGAACCTACCTGTCAGCGACTCGGCAGCGTAGCAGAAACCATCGAGCATATAGCTAAACAGCATAAAGAGGTTCATCAGCAGTTCGTTGGTGGCAAGTATGGTGTCGCCGAAGCGTGCCGAGAATGCCGTAAAGCAGGTGTAGACAGTGCATACACACAGCGTGCGCAAGAAAGCGTCCGAGTTGATGCGGAAGAATCTTACCAGGGGTTCCATATTGAGGCACTCGCGGAGCGACATCTCCCTAAGGTAGGCTTTGTAGCGCACGGAGATGAAAATCAGCGTTATGAGCAGTGCTGCATACTGCGCCACCACCGTTCCGAGGGCTATGCCCGCAACACCCATATCCATACCAAAGACAAACCACAGCGAAGCTCCTACGTTTATCAGGTTGTTCAGTATGGAAACCACCATAGGCGTTGTAGCGTCCTGCATACCCGTCAGCCAGCCGTGCAACGAGAAGATGCCTATGGCTGCGGGGGCTGCCCAGATGCGCACAAAGAAGTACTCCGCCGCCAAGGTCATAACACCCTCCGATCCCTCCATAATTTTCATCGCCAAAGTCCCTATGGGGCGGTTGAAGAGGAGCAACAGCAGGGCAATGCCGAAGGCGACAAGCATAGAGCGCCCCAGAATGCTTGCGCACTCGCGTTTGTCGTCAGCACCGTAAGCCTGTGCCGCCAAGCCACTCGTGCCCATCCTGAGGAAGGCGAAGTTCCAATATATGAAGTTGAAAATTGCGGTGCCGATAGCCAACGCACCGATAGTTGCATCATCGCCAATCCTGCCCGCAATGGCAATGTCAATCATACCCAGCAGAGGGATAGTAACATTGCTCACTATATTTGGCACCGCAAGGCGCAGGATGGCTTTATTCATAATGTTTCTATCTGCTCTTAGAAATTTTGACTTAGTATGCGCAACTCTTTGGGCAACAAAGAGTTTGTGCGTGAACCGATACGCTTAGTGAAGCCTATGGGCTGACCCTCGAAGAGTAGGAGGTTGAGTCCCTCGCCGAGTGCCGACACGCACGAGAGTTCCTCCCTGCGGAAGTAGCGCAGCATATCCTCCTCTGTGAGTTCAACTCTCTGGAAAGCCTCCATATTGAGGTGTGCCGAGAGTGCTAGCGAGTGGTCGGGGCGGAACTTTTTGCCAAACATCTCGCCCACCTTCACGCCCGAAAAGAGGACACTCATCTGCTCTGCAACGGTGCGTATATCCTCCCACAGCGGGGCAGGATAGGCGTAGATACTCTCGCCAATGGTCGCGAGGTGGAGTGGGGTGGAGTCTTGTAGGTAGCCTGCAATCTCCTTTGCCACCCTCTTATCGACCTCCCCGAAGGGATTTTTGCGGGCCTTCTTGGGGGCTTTGCGGCGCGATGTACTCTCACCACCTTTGCGCACAATGGCAGCAAACAATCCCTCGCCTTCGGTGCGGTGGGGATAGAAGTGAAAACACTCTGCAACACCTGCCTCGGTGCGGGCTATATTCCACTCCTCGGGACAGATAATCTCTATCCTCTCGCAGTCAAACTCTCCGCACAGCCACTCCATATTCTCCTCATTCTCAGCCCTGTTGAATGTGCAAGTGGAGTAGATGAATATGCCGCCCTCGCGGAGCGAAGCCCAAGCATCTGCCATAATGCGTCTTTGGCGTGTGGCACAGAGCCTTACGTTGTCGAGGCTCCAATTCTCGCGCGCCTCCTCGCTCTTGCGGAACATACCCTCGCCCGAGCAGGGCGCATCCACAGCCACCACATCGAACCACCCCTCCAAAGAGCCTGCAAAGTGAGAAGGGTCGTTGGAGGTGACAACCGTATTGCCCACGCCCCAGCGCATAATGTTGTCGGCAAGCGTCAGAGCCCTCGCGCGTATGACCTCATTGGCAACCACAAGTCCTCGCTCGCCCACAATGGAGCTATAAAGTGTAGATTTACCCCCTGGTGCGGCGCACATATCCAAGAGGCGCAACCCCTCTGTTTTCTCGCCTCCCAAAGCCTGCTCCAAAAGGTGGCCCACAAACATCGATGATGCCTCCTGCACATAGTAGCCTCCTGCCTGAAAGTGTCCATCACGAGTAAAAGAGGGACGCTCGGCAAGGTAGCGACCCCAACGACACCAACCAACCTCCCTGCCCTCAGGAGCGGGGTAGGGCTTGTGGGGATTGAGCCTTATGGAGGTGGGCTGTGGCGCACTCTGCAAAGCCTCAATGAGCCTCTGCACCTCCTCTTCGGGCATCTGCTCCCTCAGGAGTGTTATGAAGTCGGTGTTGGTCAATTTTCCTAAAACCCAATGGTTCGTACCTCTTTGCCCTCGGCTTGGTTGAGCTCTTCGAGGTTGCGGATGATGGTGTCTATAATCTCGGGTTTGCCCACAAAGTCTATCTCGTCAATGTTGATAGTAAGCAACTTACCTTTATAAGAGGCAATCCACTCGTTATAGCGGTTGTTAAGCCTTTCGAGATATTCGAGGTCGATATTCTTCTCGTACTCTCTGCCTCGTTTGAGAATTTGGCGTACGAGGGTAGGAACGCTCGCTTTGAGATAGATGAGAATGTCGGGCGAGGGCACAAGGTCCGTAGCCAGAGTAAAAATCTTCATATAGGTGCCATAGTCCCTGCTGCTCATAAGTCCCATTTGGTGGAGGTTGCCCGCGAAGATGTGTGCATCCTCGTGGATGGTTCTGTCCTGCACCACGTTGCCCGTACTCTCGGCGAGCATTTGGAGTGTCTGGTTGATGCGGCTGCCGAGGAAGAACATCTGGAAGTTGAACGACCAACGGTTCATATCCTCATAGAAGTCGGCGATGTAGGGATTGTCAATATCCTCGTAGTATGCCTTTGCTCCGTAGTGGGCGGAGAGTATTTCGGTCAGCGAGGTCTTGCCGCTACCGATGTTGCCTGCAATTGCTATATACATAATAAGTTTAGGTGTTGTATGTGTTGTTAGTCTTGTTTATTACTGTTTATCCTCGCATTGTGGAACTCTTTGAGCCTTTCGACATAGTCCCTTGTGCCATTCAGGCGGGGAATTTTGATTTGTCCGCCGAGCCTGCCATCCAAGCGCAACAGCTCCTCGAAGGTGTCTTCCGCAACTACGGTAACTATGGGGCGTAGGAGCGTAAAGTTATTCTTGCGTTTGGCGGCGTAGTCGCTATTCTGTTCCTGCATAGCTCTGTCGAGCGCATCGGTAAAGTGTTCCAACGAGTCGGGTTGCTTGTAGAAAGTTACAACCCACTCGTGCGAGCCCTTAGCCATTTCGCCCTCAATCTCGCCCATAAAAACGGGTGCCATCGTATACTCCTTAATCTCCGCTCCACATTCGTGACACGCCTGCTCCATAGCCCTCTCGGCATTGTCGATGATTATCTCCTCGCCAAAGGCGTTCACAAAGAGTTTTGTCCTGCCCGTGAAGCGGAACTTGTAGGGCGAGGTTTGTGTGAAGCGTATCGTGTCGCCAATCATATACCTCCACAAACCATTGCTCGAAGTGATAAGTAGTGCGTAGTTCTTGCCGACCTCCACGCCCTCCAAGGGGACAATTTTAGACTTGTCGCCCATCGCATCGGTGGGCATAAACTCATAGAAGCAGTTGTAGTCGAGCATCAGGAGCATCTCGTCAGTGTAGGGCTCCTCGGCAATGCCAAAGAAGCCTTCGCTGGCGTTGTAGGTCTCAATATACTTCATATTCGCCGAGGGGATAAGCTTCTCGAACTGGCGTTTGTAGGGTTTGAAGCTCATACCACCGTGAACGAAGAGTTCCAGATTGGGCCATACCTCCAACAGGTTATCCTTACCCGTATGTTTGAGTATGCGCTCTATCATCACGAGGTTCCAACTCGGCACACCCGCCAAACTCCTCACATCCTTTTTGGTGCACCTCTCACAGATGAGCCTTACCTTCTTGTCGAAGTCCGCCAACAATGCAATACTTTTGTGTGGCTCGCGGATGGGTGCTCCGATGGTGGGAGTGTTGTCGATGAGGATGCTCGAAAGGTCGCCACTCGGTATCGTATCGCCTTTCTTCTCCAACTTCTTGCTGCCGCCAAGGATTAGCGTCTTGCCCAAGTAGGCTCCGCCATTGGGGTAGAGATGGGTGTAGATGGCGGTCACGTCCAGAGGTCCTCGCATATGAGAGTCCCTGAGTCCTTGTTTGGTCAGCGGGATATATTTCGAGGCTCCTTCGGTAGTGCCCGAAGATTTGCAAAACCAACCTACGGGACTATTCCAAGTGACGTTTTTCTCGCCCTTTTGCATACGCTCCACCCAGGGCAGAATATCCTTATACTCCATTACGGGTACCCTCTTGCGGAACTCTGAGTAGGGCATACCACGATAAATGCCATACTCCCTACCAAAGATGGTCTGCTCGCCAGCCTTCACAAGTTGGGCATATTGCTCCTGCTGTACCTCGTGTGGGTGTTGTTTGAAGTGCTCAATCTTCCTAAGGCGTGGGGCAAAATAGAGTTGTAGGAGTCTGTTTACAAGTTTCATCTTCTTCTTTTTGTCTGTTTTCTTCTTTCTTGGTTATTCAGTTTATTGGTTGGTGTCTGAGAGAAGTGTGTTTGGGTGAGTGTTTGGGTGTTAGTTGAAGAACTTGCCGATTTTGCCTATCGCACCGGGCAGCGAGAAGACCACCACTCGGTCGTAGGCGTTGATTTGGGTAGAGCCACCAACGAGGAATACGTTGTCTGCCCTTACTACGCCACCAATGGTGGCGTCTGCGGGGAAGCCAAGCTCCGACACGGGAACCTTCGTAGCGGGAGAGTTGGGCTTGACGATAAACTCCAAAACCTCCGCCTGAGAGCCCGTAAGGCAGCGTATAGCCTGCACATCGGTGTTCATTGTAAAGCGGAAGATGTTGCTCGCAGTGACCATCTTCTTGTTGATGATGGTGTCGATGCCGATACTCTCGGCAATGTTGATGTAGTTGAGGTTTTCGACCTCGGCAATGACCTTCTTCACGCCCATCTTCTTGGCAATCATTGCTGTGAGGATGTTGGTCTCGCTCCTGCCCGTGACTGCCACAAAGGCGTCCATACTCTGCAATCCCTCCTCCAACATAGCCTCAATGTCGCGTCCGTCCTCGTTGATGATGAGCGTGCTGTCGAGAATTTCTGCCAGCCTATACGCCTTCTCAGCATTGTACTCCACGAGTTTTACGCCCAGCTTATCCTGCAACTCCAAGGCAATGCGCACGCCGACCTTGCTGCCGCCCAATATCATAACATTCTCAATCGAGATGTCGGTCATACCGCTATACTCCACAAGGCGCGAGGTATCGACCACGTTGGTCAGCACATAAAGCGTGTCGCCCTGGTGGTAGATGTCTGCTCCGTGGGGTATGATGGTCTGCTCATCGCGTTCGAGGGCTACGGTGCGGAAGGGTACGCCCACAACTTGCTCGTTCATCTCCGCAACTGAGTGGTCGATAAAGGGCGAGCCAGCCTCCAACTTGAAGACCGACAGCGCAAGTTTGCCACCCGAAAAATCGACATACTCCGTAGATGAAGAGTGTCCCAAGAGGTTTACAACCTCCAAGGCAGCAATCTTCTCGGGGTAGAAGAGGTAGTCGATACCCATATTGATGAATACCTCGTTGTTGGTAGGTTCGAGGTACTCGTTGTTGTCGATGCGTGCGATGGTCTTTTTGGCACCCAGCTGTTTGGCAAGCATCGCCGAGATGATGTTGGGGCTCTCCTCGCGATTTACCGCAATGAAGAGGTCGGCTTTGCGCACCGAAGCCTTTTTGAGTGTCGCAAAGGTAGTGCAGTCGCCATTGACCGTCACCACATCCGCCACTCCCGTAACATCTTCGAGCAACTTGGCATCGTCATCTATGACCGTAATGTCGTGGGCACTCTCGCCCAACATCTTCGCCAGGTGGCTACCAACCTCGCCAGCACCTGCAATAACTATTCGCATACGCTTGTCACTTTTTTGGGGTTTGTCTAAACTCTCTAAACTTTTTACTCGCACTTTGGGTGCAATATCACGCAAAAATACTATTTTTGCACGAAAGAAAATAATTTTTTATAAGGAAATGTCGGCAACTTTTATAGTAATTCTCATAAGTATCGGTGTGGTGGGCTTTTTTGTGCTCGCCCTCTCGCTCACACAAATGATCAAAGGGCACCCCATACAGTCCGAAATATCCACCAATCCCAATATGAAAGCCCTCGGCATAAAGTGCGCTATGCAGCAAGAACGCGAGGCACAAATGGAGGCTATGGGCTTGGAGTCGTGCGATACCAATCCCGATTGTAATGGCGAGTGTGGTGCCTGTGCAGCGGTAAATAATCAATATCACGGGTAAATTTTGCACCGCACTGCGATAGGCGAGTTCCTCATTTGCGCTAAGCAAACTGCGGACTCGCCTTCTTGTTTGGTACAAAATTTCCTCCGTGATATTGATTATTTTTATAGTCTGATGTCTAACGTCTAACGTCAATAGTCCTAAGGCTAATAGGGCATATAGGGCATAACAAAAAAAGAGGAGAACTCGTGTTCTCCTCTCTCTTTTGGGGTGACTGATGGGGCTCGAACCCACGACATTTGGAACCACAATCCAACGCTCTGCCAACTGAGCTACAGTCACCATCTGAGGTCTTCCCTCTACCTTGTAGCGAAGACCTGTGACGGACTACTACAAACCGTTAACGTGAACCTGCAAGCCACTTTTCAGGTTGGCTGCTTTGTTCTTGTGAATGATGTTCTTCTTTGCGAGTTTGTCCAACATTGCAGCTACTTTGGGAAGAAGTGCCTCAGCAGCAGCTTTGTCGGTGGTACCACGCAATGCCTTCACAGCGTTACGAGTTGTTCTGTGGTAGTACTTATTCGCAACCCTGTGTGTCTCGGTTTGGCGAATACGTTTCTTAGATGACTTGTGATTTGCCATAGTTATATACTTTTTTAATTTTTTTTTAATTCTTGCAGCCCATAGCAGAGTCGAACTGCTCTTTCAAGAATGAAAATCTTGCGTCCTAACCGATAGACGAATGGGCCCCGCCTACAATAAGTAGGTTGCTTTTTAGCGGTGCAAAGGTAACTAAAAAATGGTAATTTCCAAACTAATTTTCAAAAATTTCATTTTTTTAGTCGCACGTTACCCCTCTCGCGGTCGAATTCAATTTGCGTGCTATTGAAAATGCGTTGCATAACCCCCTCTTCCATAAGCATTTCCGCTGTGCCATAGTGGAACTTGCCGCCCTCTATCACCGCAATCGTATCGCAAATCTCGATGGCAATCGACAGGTCGTGCGTAGAAAAGAGTATACATTTACCCTCCTTATGCGCCAACCTTTTGAGCAGCAGGCAAATCTCGTACTTATTCGGCAGGTCGAGGAATGCTGTGGGCTCATCCAAGAGGATTATGGGCGTATCTTGTGCCAATGCGCGGGCAATCATCACTCGTTGTCGTTCGCCATCGCTAAGGCTATCCATCGAGGCGTCCGCAAAGTGCTCCATACCCACCAGCCTGAGCGACTCGCGCACCTTGGTCTTATCCTCTTCGGTGAGTCTGCCCACCCAATTCGTGTAGGGTGCCCTGCCGAGCGACACCACATCCCAGACGTGCAAATTCTGTACCCTCACATCCTCTGTCGACACGAAGGCTATGCGGCTGGCGACCTCCCTCATCGTGAGTTCCGAAGCGTCCATACCGCCAATGGTTATATGTCCCTTTTGGGGTTTGGCAAGGGCGGCAATGGTGCGCAGCAAGGTGCTCTTACCCGTGCCGTTGCGACCAATCAGTGCCGTCAGTTCGCCCCAGCCGAAGCCCACGCTCGCATCAGCCATCAGCACTCTCTCCCCGTAGCCGAGTGTCACATCGTGCAGCTCGATTGTATATATGCGTTCCATATCTGCCATAGTGCTCTACATCATCATTTTACGGTTGCGGAATATGACGATAATAACAATGGGAATACCCACAAGTGCCGACACGGTATTGATGGGCAGAGAGAGGTCGCTGGCGGGTAGCGAGGAGGCAATATCGCACAGTAGCATAATGGTCGTGCCACACAGCATTGTGGCGGGCACCAGCACCCTATGGTCTGCCTCGCGGAATAGCATACGGGCAACGTGTGGCACCGCCAAGCCCACAAAGCCGATGGGACCGCAGTATGCCGTAACCGTACCCGCAAGGAGCACCGTAGTGAGTGTAACCATCAATCGTGTGCGCCTAATGTTGAGTCCCATTGTGCGGGCGTAGTTCTCGCCCAAAAGGAGTATGTTGAGCGGTTTTATGAGCAGCACCGAGAGCACCAATCCCACAACGATAACGGGCACTACCACACGCAGTTGCGAAAGTGTAACACCACCAAGCGAGCCCATAGTCCATACCACATACGACTTCAAGGCTCCCTCGGGCGAGAGGTACTGCATAATCTCCACTAACGCCGAGGCAGCCGAGCCGAACATCATACCGAGAATGAGTACCGTCATAATGTTTTTGATGCGAGCCGTAACTGCCATAACGACCATCATAATGGCCGCCGAGCCTATCCACGCTGCGCCCGCAACGCCCACATTCTGAACTACGGGGTTGGCGGTCGAAATACCCAGCAGGGGCAGTCCCAATAGCATTATCGACACACCCAAACTCGCGCCCGAACTGACACCCAACACATAAGGTCCCGCCAAGGGGTTGCGGAAGAGGGTTTGCATCTGCAAGCCCACCGTAGAGAGTGCTGCGCCCGCAAGCAGTGCCATAACAGCCTTGGGCAGTCGGAAGTTGCGGATAATTAGGCTTGTAGCATCGCCATCTGCGCCCGAGCCCCACAGCCCACGCCACACCTCGTCAAGGGGTATGGCGACCGAGCCCACAGCCAAATCCACCACAAAGAGCAGTAGAGTAGCCACAGCAAGAGCGGAGAAAAGTATGGTGTTGCGTTTTGTCATCTGAGTTGTTCGTAGTAGTAAAGTGTATGTCCCTCAGCCACTTCGGGGTGCAGGATGGCTATGAGGTCTGCCAAGACCACGTCTGCCCTGAGGGCGCCGCTCTCCCAAAAGTCGCTACCTCCCGCCGAGGTGCTACGGGCGGTGCAGTTGTATACATTCCCGCTTTTGACCACATCGGTGTTGGCGAACTTGGGGTTGGTGGCAACGAGTTGAGAGATGGTGTGGGCTTCGTTGGGGTTGAGCCAAAAGTCCGCCTCGGAGAGGAATATGTAGGCACTCTCGCCACTAATGGGGCGCGAGGTTGTGCTCCTGCCATCGCTACACAGCCACTCGCCACCTGCATCCTCAATGAGTCTTACGATATAGCTCCTGTCGGCGGGCACAAACCACACGTCTTTATAGGGCGAGTTGAGCATCACCTTCGGGCGACTTGCTATGTCCAACATCCTGAGCCTTAGGCTCTCGTAGCGTTCGGCAATAGTGCCAAAGAGCTCCTCAGCATCGCCCCTTAGGTCGAAAATCTCGCCCAATGCGACCACCCATTCGCTCTTGCCCAAGGGGGAGGTCTCGGCGTGGTCGGCAATATAAACATAGGGTATTTTCAGTTCCGAGAGTTTGGCGGTCATCGCGCTATTCTCGCCCGAAGTACCATATATAAATACTACATCGGGGCGTAGTGATGCCAGCACCTCGTAGTTGATATTGCTATCGTAGCCCACCTCGTGCACCTTGCCCTCGGCAATGCCCTCGGCAATGTGGCTGTTGGAGATATACTCCGCACCACTCACACCATAGATTCTCTCCACAGCCCCCAGCGCATCCACAAAGGCTATGTGGCTCGATGACATACAAACCACCCTCTCGGGGGCTGCCTCAATCACCATACCTCCGAAGCCTTCGGGAGCCTGCTCGCCATTGCGGCTGATGAAAACCTCCTTTACGACACCTTCGGCACCCTGCCAGGGCGAGAGCACGCGCAGAACGGTGGAGGCACCCTCGGTGGCAAGAATCTCGAAACCCTCTGCCTCCTGAGGAGCATAGACCGCCTCGCCCCACTCGCACTTTGCGGTGCCCTCAGGGCAGCCCCACAAGCCTACGAGCGCGACAAAAGCCACCATATATCCCAAAACTCTCTGCATAGACCACAAAGATAGAGTTAAAAGTTGAAAGTTGAAAGTTGGGAAATAAAAAAAATCCCCCTCAAACTGAGAAGGAAATTTTCAATTTTCGCAAATGCGATTAAGCGAGGGCAGAGGCTGCTTGCAGACTATGCCGAGCGGGAGCATTTTAGACAAAACTTTGTTTTGTCAATTCTCTACAACTCGGTCTTCCACAAGCCGTGGAGGTTGCAGTATTCGTAAACCGCAACGGGTTTCCTGCCACATACGCACACCTCGGCTACGGGTTTGTCCGTAAGGTCGATGCGTGTGCCACCGTCCTCAAATTCCACATACACAAAGGCGATGTGGTGATCGGGGAGCATTGGGTGCTCGGTGCTGCCTACCTTGATGCGCAACTTGCAGTCGTCAACCTTCTCCACCACGGGGAGGTGTTTCTCTACGCTTGCCTCAACGGTGCCGGGGATGAGTTCGGTCATCTTCTCGCCACAGCAAAAAGGAGTTACTTTGCCATCTACTGCCTTGATAATCACGTTACCACAGTGATTACACTTATAAAACTTGGTTGCCATATTTTCAGTTGTTTTTATTTGTTAAACTTGTTATTCGTCTTTCTTTGTTACAAAGATAATACCACCGATTCAAAAAAACAAATCGGAAATTTTTATGATGCGATTAGTTATTCTTATGGGGAGTGTGGAGGTCGGGAGGAAAACAAAACGAGGACTGCAATTTTGCAGTCCTCGTTGTTGGTAGCGAGACCCAGGATTGAACTGGGGACCTCATGATTATGAATCATGCGCTCTAACCAGCTGAGCTATCTCGCCGTTTGCTCGAAAAGCGGTGCAAAGATAACGCTTTATTTTTCCCCCGCAAATTTTTTTGAGGTATTTTTTTTGCATAGTGGTCTAAAAAACATTTTTGCTATGAAAAAAGATCCAACTGTAAGCCTCGCACGACTGCTCGATGGTATGGCTATCTTCGCAAGTCTGCTGTTACTCCTCTCGCTCTCGATAGATATCATCGAGCGCAAAACCTACATTCTCTCGGCAGGCGTTGAGGAGTTACAACTCTTCGTTTGTATGATATTTATTATCGACTATGTGGTGCAGACGATGATGGCGCGTAATCCCAACCGCTACTTCCGCCGCAACATCCTGCTGCTACTCGTTTCAATACCCTATTTGAATATGTTGGAGTGGGGTGGGGCGGAACTACCCAAGGGGCTCTACATAGTGCTCAAATGTCTGCCTATGGTACGCGGTGCAGTGGGAGTCTATGGGCTTATAAGGCATATCACGCCTTCGAGAGTGAGTGCCATAATGTGGAGCTACATTGCACTCATAGTACTCGTTACATACCTCTCTTCCCTCGTCTTCTACTCCTACGAGGAGGTCGTAAATCGCTCGGTAGATAACTTTGGTACTGCCCTCTGGTGGGCGGGACTCAACGTCACGACAGTCGGCGCACCGCTTTTTGCCGTTACGCCCGTTGGAAAGGTACTTACGGTACTTCTCCCGGGGCTCGGAATGATACTCTTCCCCCTGATGACGGTCTATGTTACCCACCTTGTGCAGAGAAGTCTAACGTCTAACGTCTAACGTCAATAGTCCTAAGGCTTATAGGGCATATAGGGCATATAGGAGTAACAGGAGTGACAGGGTTTTCCTGTCCTTCCTGTTCTTCCTGCCCTTAAAAGCATCGGGCTCGGCAATTTTGCCGAGCCCGCTCTCTGAATTTTGGTGCAAAAAGCATCCGTTATTATTCGTTTTGAAGTTTATTGAAGCAGTGGCGACAAATAGGCTCATAAGTGTCCTTCTCGCCCAATACCACAAGTTTGTCGTTCTGTGTCAAGCGGTGCGAGTGGTGGGCGATGTTGCCGCAGCGAACACAGATGGCGTGCACTTTGTCCACCAACTCGGCCTTCGCCATAAGCATAGGCATAGGACCAAAGGGCTTACCGAGGTAGTCCATATCCAAACCCGCCACGATAACCCTCACGCCCCTGTTGGCGAGCTGCATACACACATCCACAATACCCTCATCGAAGAACTGAGCCTCGTCAATGCCCACAACATCCACATCGGTAGCCATCAGCAGGATTTGCGAAGAGGACTCTACGGGTGTGGACTGTATGGCGTTGGAGTTGTGCGACACGACCTCGTCCACCGAGTAGCGCACGTCTATTTGGGGTTTGAAAATCTCAACTCGCTGATTGGCAAATACTGCGCGGCGCATGCGCCTGATGAGTTCTTCGGTCTTGCCCGAGAACATCGAGCCACAAATTACCTCTATCCAACCGGGTTTGCTTGCTTCTAAGAACATAATGGGTGTAGTGTTATAGTTTGTTGTTATTAGTTTCTGCCGACAAAAGTAGCGAATAAATTCAAAATTCAAAATTGAGGGTTGAGGATCTTCCCATAACTCCTATAAGCCCTATAAGCCTTACCCTCCCTATCCTCTCTGCTCGCCACCCATAAAACCCTAAAAATCAAAAAATTTTGCATTTTGAATTTTGCATTTTGAATTTTATTTGTATCTTTGCGCGCTTTCTTTCCCGCGTATGCGTACGAGGGGAAGTCTACAAATAAAGTCTAACTTTTTAATTATTAAAAACTTAACACAATGGAAAACAACAAAAAAGTAGCCAACGAGAACTTCGATTGGACCGCTTATGAGACCGATGCCGAACTCTATGGTGAGCTTACCAAAGAGCAAGTTGCTGCACAGTACGATGAGACCGTACAGAAAGTACACGCAGGCGAGGTAGTAGAGGGTGTCGTTACCTCTATCAACAAACGCGAGGTAGTAGTAAACATTGGCTACAAGTCGGACGCTATCATTCCCGTAACCGAGTTCCGTTACAACCCTGAGCTCGCTATCGGTGAGAAAGTAGAGGTTTATGTAGATAGCACCGAGGACAAAAAAGGACAGCTCGTTCTTTCGCACAAGAAGGCTCGTCAGCTCAAAAGCTGGGACCGCGTTAATCAGGCTTTGGAGAATGATGAGATCATCAAGGGCTTCATCAAATGCCGCACTAAGGGCGGTATGATCGTAGACGTATTCGGCATCGAGGCGTTCTTGCCCGGTAGCCAGATTGACGTTAAGCCCATCCGCGACTACGATATTTACGTTGAGAAGACTATGGAGTTCAAGGTTGTTAAGATCAACCAGGAGTTCCGCAATGTTGTTGTTTCGCACAAGGCTCTCATCGAGGCAGAGCTCGAACAGCAGAGGCAGGAGATTATGTCGCGCTTGGAGAAAGGTCAGATTCTCGAAGGTACCGTTAAGAACATCACTTCCTACGGTGTATTCGTTGACCTTGGTGGCGTAGACGGTCTTATCCACATCACCGACCTCAGCTGGGGCCGCGTAAACCGTCCTGAGGAGATTGTTGCTCTCGACCAGAAGATCAACGTTGTTATCCTCGACTTCGATGACCAGAAGAAGCGCATCGCTCTTGGTCTGAAACAGCTCACCGCTCATCCTTGGGAGGCTCTGGATGCTAACCTCAAAGTTGGCGACAAGATTAGCGGTAAGGTAGTTATGATGTACGACTACGGTGCATTCGTAGAGGTAGCACCCGGTGTTGAGGGTCTTATCCACGTTTCGGAGATGTCGTGGAACCAGCACCTCCGCTCGGCTCAGGAGTTTATGAAGGTGGGCGATGAGATCGAGGCAGTTATCCTCACTCTCGACCGCGAGGAGCGTAAGATGTCGCTCGGCATCAAACAGCTCACCGCTGATCCTTGGGAGGCTATCGAGGAGCGTTACCCCATCGGTTCGCGCCACACTGCAAAAGTTCGCAACTTCACCAACTTCGGTATCTTCGTAGAGATTTCGGAGGGTATTGACGGTCTTGTTCACATCAGCGACCTCAGCTGGACCAAGAAGATCAAACACCCCGCAGAGCTCACTCAGCTCGGTGCAGACCTTGACGTTATCGTTCTTGGCATCGACAAGGAGAACCGCCGCCTCAGCCTTGGCCACAAGCAGTTGGAGGAGAACCCCTGGAACGAGTTCGAGGCTCAGTTTGCTGTTGACTCCGTACACGAGGGTAAGGTAACCGAGGTTAATGACAAGGGTGCTGTTGTTGCTCTTGGCGAGAATGTAGAGGGCTTTGCTCCTGCAAAACAGATCGTTAAAGAGGACGGTACCACCGCTAAGGTAGGCGATGTACTTCCCTTCAAGGTTACCGAGTTCTCGAAAGTAACCAAACATATCAGCTTGTCGCACACCCGCGTATTCGAGGAGGCAAAACGTGCCGAGGAGAATGCTGCAAAGGCTGAGCGCCGCGCTGCTGCTGAGGCTACCAAGTCGACCGTTAAGAAGATCAACGCTCAGGTTGAGAAGACCACCCTTGGTGATTTGACTGACCTTGCAGAGTTGAAGGCTAAGCTCGAAGCAGAGCAGAAATAGTGCATCTTGCAGGTGCTTTTAGCACCAAAATTCAGAGAACGGACTCCTCATTTACGCTTAGTAAACTGCGGAGTCCGCTCCTTTTTTTGGCACTAAAAGTCCTCTGCAATATGCACTATTTTACATTTCCTCCGCTCTCTGCGTTTTTGCGTCTAATGTCTAACGTCTAACGTCAATAGTCCTAAGAGTTCCAGGGATAACAGGGATAACAGGGGTTGCAGGGGGAATTCTTCCTTGTTATCCTTGTTATCCTTGTTATCCTTGTTATCCTTGTAACCCCTGCATCCCCTGCATCCCCTGCATCCCCTGCATCCCTCCCCTAAGTTAGGGGAGCATTTTAGACAAAACAAAGTTTTGTCAATTCTCAATTTTGAATTTTGCATTTTGAATTTTGCATTGTATTTTTGTACTATGACATTCAAAGTGACCATACTTGGTGCGGCGAGTGCTAAGCCTTCGGCCACGCGCCATCAGACCTCCCAGCTCGTCAATCACGCCGAGCAGTACTTCCTTGTCGATGCAGGCGAGGGGGTGCAGAGTCGTATGATGAGGGCGGGAGTGAATCCTATGAGGCTCTCGGCGGTCTTCATTTCGCACCTGCACGGCGACCACGTTTTTGGCTTGTTCCCGATGATTTCGAGCCTTGGGCTTATGGGGCGCAAGGTGCCGTTGCATATCTACGCACCACGACCTTTTGACGAGATTTTGGAGTACCACACCCGCTACTTCGACACCGCGTTGCCCTACGAGGTGGTGTGGCACGAGGTGGATACCACCAAACACGCACTGCTCTACGAGAATAGTGTGTTGGAGGTGTGGAGCGTGCCCCTAAGACACCGAGTACCCACAGCGGGCTTTCTCTTCAAGGAGAAACCCGCAGGGCTCAATGTCGACAAAGGGGCAATAGAACGCTATGGGCTCGGTGTGGCGCAGATTACAGCAGCCAAGTGGGGCGAGGATGTGGTGTTGGCGGATGGTAGGGTAGTGCCCAATGGTGAGCTGACCTACACTCCTTGGGAGCCTCGCAGCTATGCCTACCTTAGCGACACGAACTATTCGGGTAAGGCTGTGAGCCTTGTGCGGGGCGTGGATTTGCTCTACCACGAGGCAACCTATATGGACGATATGCACTCGGAGGCCAAAAAGCGTGGCCACTCCACCACGCTCGATGCGGCTCGTGCGGCTGTGGAGAGCGGCGCAAGACGACTCCTTATTGGTCACTTATCCTCGCGCTATAAGGACGAGGGGGCACTTGTTGAGGAGTGCCGCACTCGCTTCCCCGAAACCTACCTTGCCGAGGAGTATAAAACCTTCGAGATAGAACAGAAAAAACTCGCTATAAAATGAGACGATACCTTATATTAATAATAACACTGCTCGCTGTTGTGCCCCTCGTGGCTCAACGCACCACCTCGCGCGATGCTCTGCGCTATGGCCAGATGAACGAACAAGGCGTGTGGAGTGTGGGCGTGAGTATGGCACCTGTTGTGGGTGTGCTCCACCCTCTGGACGATGCTCTGGGTGGCGGCAGCGTGACCTCTACGGGTATTATGGGCTTTGGCATCGAGGGTGGCTACTTTGTGGCTGATAACCTTAGGGTGTCGGCATCGTTTGAGATGGTAGATGCCTCGTGGCAGGGGCTGATGCGCTCCAACCCCTACGATGGCTATGCGGCACTCTCGCAACTCCGCCTCAGAGTAGGAGGACATTGGCATATGGCTCGCTGGGATGTGGGCGGCGGCGTGACGATAGGCACCACAACCCTCAACTATGTAGCAGCAGACACCGCCAATGGGGGAGTGAATGACGACCGCTTCGGGAGTGCCGACCTTCGGGATAGACACTCCACGCTGGGACTCTTCTGCGAGACGGGCGTTATGGTGTCGCCATTTCTGCGCTTGGGCGCATTTTGGAGCCCCTCCATAGCCTTTGGTGGCGGTTATAGCCACTCGGTGGGCGCAAAACTTACCATCTACCTGCCCTTTGTCAATTCGGTGGTCTGCAAGTAGGGTCTAACGTCTAACGTCTAACGTCAATAGTCCTAAGGCTTATAGGAGTGACAGGAGTGACAGGAGTAACAGGAGTAACAGGGCTTTCCTGTTTTTCCTATTCCTCCTGTCCTTCCTGTCCTTCCTGTTCTTCCTGTTCTTCCTGTTCTTCCTGTTCTTCCTGTTCTTCCTGTTCTTCCTGTTCTTCCTGTTCTTCCTGTTCTTCCTGTCCTTCCTGTCGAGAGCGCCGCATAATTTTCTTCTGCCGAGTGTTGCACGAAATGAAAAAAATTTTTATTATCTTTGCAATGTATTATCGGCTTTTTGCAAAGCGGGCTGTGTGAGTGTGCCGAAAACACGTTTTTGGGGTTTGCTTTGCGGTAATTAAAACAAGAGAATAAAGTGGCAGGAGCAAAAATACTATGCGTTTGTCAGGAGATATTCCCCTATCTGCCTGAGAGCCCCATTGCGACCACTTGTCGTACACTTTCGCAGGCTATGCAGGAGCGAGGCTTCGAGATTAGGACCTTTATGCCCCGCTTTGGCTGCATCAACGAACGCCGCAACCAGTTGCACGAGGTTATCCGCTTGTCGGGTATGAACCTCATCATCAACGATAACGACCACCAGCTCATCATCAAGGTAGCGTCTATTCCCGCAGCGAGGGTGCAGATTTATTTCATCGACAACGATGAGTACTTCGCTCCTCGCAAGGCAACATTCCGCAATGCCGAGGGCGAGGAGTTTGAGGATAACGACCAGAGGGCAATCTTCTTTGCTCGTGGCGTGCTCGAAACCGTCAAGAAACTGCGCTGGAAGCCCGATGTGGTACATTGCCACTCGTGGTTTGCGGCTGCTGTGCCCCTCTACCTGAGGAACTGCTACACTGACGAGCCCCTCTTCTCGGAGGCTAAGGTGGTGTTTAGCATCTATGACGATATGTTCGAGGGTGTGTGGGGCGAGGCGTTCCGTGCGACAATGATGGGCGAGGGTGTGCCTGCCGATAAGTTGGGCGAGGAGCAGCTCACATACCAAAATCTCATAAAACTCGTTATTGATAACGCAGATGGCATTGTTGTTGAGGCTGAGCACCTGCCCGCCGAAGTTGAGGAGTACCTCGCTGCGAGTGGCAAGAGGGTGTTGCGTCCTACGGGCGACATTGCCGAGGAAGAGAAACTCACGCAGTATAAAGAATTCTATGACTCAATTCTCTAAGGAAATAGCCTCCAAAGGTGTCGGCAAACTTCTCTTGTCGGCACTTATGCTTTTGTGCGCAGCTTCGTGTACGGAGGTTGATGATAGTTTGGGTACCAATATAGTCCCTTCGGGACAGAAGTTCGAGGTGAAGTTTGCAACGCTCAGCGAGGGTATCGAGAGCTACCTCACCTACACCGACTCCATCTCTACGGGTAGCTTGGACTACGCCTACTTTGGCAAGATGACCGACCGCGAGTATGGCTCGAAGGTTACCTCTTCGGCTTTGGTGCAGTTTGCCTACTCTATGCGCACCGACACCATCGACTACGAGGGGTACGAGAGCAAGTTCGACTCTCTCTCCATTGTGCTGGGTATGAAGACCGTAGGCGGCGACACGCTCAAAGAGCAGACCTTTGATATATATCGCGTGCGTAAGATGCTCGAAAGGGATAGCACCTACTACAATGGCACCAACATCGGGGAGTATATCGACTCGGAGCCTATGTTCTCCTGCACGTTCAGGGGCAGGCCCAATGGCGCCACCGAGTTTGACACTCTGCGCCTTAGCGTCAAGAACCAACTGCTGGCAGAGGAGTTTATTGAGCAGTTGTGGGGCGATACGACTCTCTACTCCAACGACACGCTCTTCCTCAAAGAGTTCAATGGCTTGTGCATCACCCCTTCGGGCGAGTCGCCCGATGATGCGGCTATCTATGGTATGAATCTCCAATGGAGCGTAGAGGAGGGCCCTATGAGCTACCTTATACTCTACGGTCACGAGGAGCCCACGAGCACTGCCTCCTCGCAGGTGGAGGACGAGATTATGAGGGCTTTTGCCATCACTAATAACACCTCGTATAGCTACCAGAAGGCTGTTACAGCTGTGGAGTACGACTTCTCGGCTATGGAGGGTGGTGCGGCCATCAACTACGATGCCACGCGCGAGGAGCCTCTTACAAATCCTGTGGAGAAAGGCTACGTTCAGGGCTTTATGGGTGTTGCGACCACGCTCGAACTGAGCGAGGAGTTTGTCAGCTCGCTGAGGGCACTGCGCCCAGAGGGGGGCTCCATCCTCATCAATAAGGCCACACTCTATGTGGACTTGGAGGGCGATGACTATACACTCTACGACATTGCTCCCGAACGTCTGGGCACCTATGCCAACTACTCCACGCTCTATGCTGTGCCCGACTATGCCTACCTCTACGAGGAGAACTACGAGACGGAGATTGTCTATGGCGGCTATCTCAACCGCACCTTTGGCTACTACACGATGGACCTGTCGCTCTACTTGCAGTCACTGCTGGGTGACGAGAACGATGAGGTTACTCGTAGGATAACACTCGGTATGGGTGCCTACGATTTGTTGGACGATGCCATCGTAAGGCTCGATATGAACAACGAAAATCAACCCGTAAGATTTGAGATAACCTATACAATTATTGGCAAATAGCCTCTGTTGGAGGTTAAGATAGGTCAAGGGCATCGAAAAAAACGATGCCCTTTGTTTTGAAATCTTCTGCAAGTGGATTATCTTTGCGACCTATAAATATAGGTATGGCGCATTTTTTGCGATGATGTGAGCTTCCAATGCGACTGATTAGAAAGTGAGTAGTAAGAGAATAATTATCTGATATAGAAAACAATGCAGCAGAAAAATCTGGTAATCGTTGAGTCCCCCGCAAAGGCTAAAACAATCGAGAAGTTTTTGGGTAAGGAGTATAAGGTTTGCTCCTCCTATGGTCATATCCGCGACATCGCCAAGAAGGGTATAGGCATAGACGTAGAGAATGGCTTTGTGCCCGACTACGAAATATCTCCCGAAAAGACCAAGACCGTTGCCGAACTGAGAAGACTCGCTTCGGAGGCTGAGTGTGTGTGGCTTGCTTCCGATGAGGACCGCGAGGGAGAGGCTATTGCTTGGCACCTCACGGAGGTGCTGGGGTTGCCCATCGAGCAGACCAAACGTATTGTTTTCCACGAGATTACCAAGAACGCCATCCTCGAAGCCATCGCTTCGCCCCGCAGGGTGGATATGAACCTTGTGAATGCCCAGCAGGCACGCAGGGTTTTGGATAGGCTTGTGGGCTTTGAGCTCTCGCCTGTGCTGTGGAAGAAGGTCAAACCCGCTCTTTCGGCAGGCAGGGTGCAGAGTGTTGCCGTAAGACTGATTGTGGAGCGCGAGAGGGAGATCATCGACTTCAAGGCTACCGAGTTCTATAAAATTTCGGCTCGCTTTGTGGCGGCCGATGGCAAGGTCTTCAAGGCCGACCTCGATAGGAAGTTCGACACTCGCAAGGCGGCTGTTGCCTTCCTCGAAACGCTTGCAGGCGTGGAGTTTAGGGCTGTGGGCGTGGAGTCCAAGCCTGCCGAGAAATTCCCCGCACCCCCATTTACCACCTCCACACTCCAACAGGAGGCAAGCCGCAAACTCTCGATGAGTGTGGCTCAGACTATGAGTGTGGCTCAGAAACTCTACGAGAGCGGTTTCATTACCTATATGCGTACCGACTCTGTGAACCTCTCCAAACAGGCAATGTTTGCCGCCAAGGAGGAGGTCGTAAGGCTCTTTGGCGAGGTGTACCACTCGTGGAGGGCTTATAAGACCAAGAGCAAGGGTGCACAGGAGGCTCACGAGGCTATCCGCCCCTCGTATATCAATCGCGACACTATTGAGGGTACGACAGCCGAGAAACGACTCTACGAGCTCATCTGGAAACGCACCCTCGCATCGCAGATGGCCTCAGCACAGATTGATAGGACGATTGTTACTATTGAGGTGGGAGGTCACGCCGAACGCTTTGTGGCTACGGGCGAGAGCCTGCGCTTCGATGGCTTTATGAGGCTCTACTCGGAGTCTACGGAGGACGAGGGCGAAAGGGAGAACGCAGTATTGCCCACTATCGCTATGGGCGAGATGCTCACTTTGAAGGATGCCACCGCAACGCAGAAGTTCACACAGCAACCCTACCGTTATAGCGAGGCACTGCTCGTCAAGAGACTCGAAGAGCTGGGTATTGGTCGTCCTTCGACCTACGCACCCACCATCTCCACCATCATCACTCGTGGCTATGTTATCAAACAGAATAAAGAGGGCGTAAAACGCACCTACGACCAGATAACCCTCTCGAAGGGCAAACTCTCCGAGAAGACTCATAGCGAGGTTGTGGGCAAGGAGAAGGGCAAACTTGCGCCTACGGATATTGGTATGCTTGTGAACGACTATTTGGAGAGCCAGTTCCCACAAATTCTCGACTACAACTTCACCGCCACCGTAGAGAAAGAGTTTGACGCCATTGCTGAGGGTAAGGAGGCTTGGAGTGAGATGATTGCCGACTTCTATGGCGACTTCCACCAGACTGTCGAGAGTGCGCTGGAAAGCCAAATCAAACAGAATAGCTCGGTGCGCCAGCTGGGTGTGGATCCTGTGAGCGGTCTGCCCGTGTCGGCACGCATTGGTCGCTATGGCCCTATGGTGCAGATTGGCGGCGAGAATGGCGATAAGGCACGCTTCGCATCGCTCAAAAAGGAACAACTCATTGCCACAATTACTCTCGAAGAGGCTCTTGCGCTCTTCGCACTGCCCCGCACGCTGGGCGAGATGGAGGGCAAGGAGATTGTTGTTGGTGTGGGTAAGTTTGGACCCTATGTGCGCCACGATGGTAAGTTCGTATCGCTCGCCAAGAGTGACGACCCCTATACCATTGGCTACGAGCGTGCTGTGGAACTTATCGAGCAGAAGAGGGCACAAGAGAAGAGTGCTAAGACTCCCATCAAGACCTTCGATGGCGAGCCCGACATTGTCATCCTCACGGGTATGTATGGTCCCTACATCCACTCTGGTGGCAAGAACTACCGCATCCCCAAGACCAAAGATCCCCTGGCGATGACGTTGGAGGATTGTAAGGCGATTATCAACAAAAAATAAAAAAACGCATCTAAGCGGCGTCTTTGGCGTTGCATTGCGATAAACCACCTTCTCATTTACGAAGAGTAAACTGCGAAGGTGGTTTTCTTGTGCGCCTAAAATCCGCTCGCTTATATGCGTTTTTTTTGGGTGGGGAGTACTACCCTCACAAAAGCATCGTTCCGATGCCTCGCCTTCTTGTTTGGCACAAAATTTCCTCCGCTCTCTGCGTTTTTGCGTTGCAAAGAAATCCCAGCACAAAAGCGTCACTCTGACGCCGCCTAAAATACGCTCGCTTATATGCGTTTTTTTGGTCTAATGTCTAACGTCTAACGTCAATAGTCCTAAGAGTTCCAGGGATTCCAGGGATAACAGGGGTTGCAGGGGGAATTCTTCCTTGTTATCCTTGTTATCCTTGTTATCCTTGTAACCCTTGTAACCCCTGTAACCCCTGCCTCCCTCCCCTAAGTTAGGGGAGGGTGCCGAAGGCGGGAGAGGTCTGTAAAAAAGTTCCTCCCCTACGACAGGGGAGGATAGGAGGGGTGGTCGAAATTGCGCTCGGCGTCCTCGCCGAGCAGCAGCGGGAGAGGTCTGTCTCTCCTTGCGTAAAGCTTATTTGTTGTCGCTATTCTCGGAGATGAAACCACGCGAGATCATCAGGGGTTCGCGGCTGGGCTCGGCGCCTCGGAAGTTGCGGTAGAGCTCCATACCATCTTTGGTGCCACCTGCGGCAAGCAGTGTGCGGAAGCGTGCTGCGGTAGCCCTATCGAAGAGGTCGCCACTCTCCACAAATGCCTGATAGGCGTCTTTGTCCAACACCTCAGCCCAGATGTAGCTGTAATAGCCCGAAGAGTAGCCGCCATCGAAGATGTGCGAGAAGTAGGGATAGCGGTAGCGGGGAGCAATCTGGCTGATGAGTCCGCGCTTTTCGGTAAGTGCCTTCTGCTCAAAGGCGTTCACATCGAACTCCTCATCCACGCTTGTGAGGGTGTGAATATCAAGGTCGCTCAGCGATGCGGCAATAAGCTCGGTGGTCATAAAGCCCTGATTGAACTTACCACTGCGCTCGATGCGTGTTATCAGGTGGTCGGGAATGACCGCCCCCGTCTGATGATGTATGGCGTAGGTTTTGAGCATTGCTGGCTCCATAGCCCAATTCTCCATAATCTGACTGGGAAGCTCCACGAAGTCCCTCTCAACGCCTGCCAAACCCTTGTAGGGCACCTCGGCGAAGAGGTTGTGGAGTGCGTGACCGAACTCGTGGAAGAAGGTCTCGGTCTCGTCAATCGTAAGGAGCGAGGGTGTGCTGCCTGTGGGGCGTGAGAAGTTGCAAACCACCGTCACAACGGGCGTAACCCTCTTTCCGTCCTTCATACTCATCGACACAAACTCGCCACACCAAGCACCGCCACTCTTACCTGCGCGGGGGAAGAAGTCAAAGATGACAACGCCCAAGAGGGTGCCATCTGCATCCTCCACCTTGTAGGTCGAGCACTCATCGTTGTAGCCCTCCACGCTCACGGGCGAGAAGGTAATGCCATAGAGACGGTTGCTGAGTCCGAAGATACCCTGACGTACATTGTCGAGCGAGAAGTAGGGGCGTAGAGCCTGCTCATCGAGGTTGTAGCGCTGTTTGCGCAGACGCTCGGCATAGAACCACCAATCCCAAGCCGCGAAATCGTCCTTTACCTTGTCGCGTTTGCTGAGCATCTTCATATCTTCGAGTTCCTCTTTGGCAGCACTCAGTGCGGGCTCCCAAAGCTCGTCCAAGAGTGCATAGACAGCCTCTGGGGTTTTTGCCATCACATCGTCCAAGACGTAGTGAGCGTGCGATTTGTGCCCCAAGAGCTGAGCCCTACGAGCACGCAGACTCACAATGTCGCGGATAACCTCCGTGTTGTCCCACTTGCCACCGTTGCAACGGTTGATGTAGGCGGTGTAAATCTCCTCGCGCAACTCCCTCTCCTTGGAGTAGGTGAGGAAGGGGATTATGCTGGGACTACTCAGCGTAAAGAGGTACTTGCCGTTGTGACCTGCCTCTTTGGCAGCATCGCGAGCCGCATTCTGCACCGAGAGGGGCAGTCCGCCGAGCTGTTTGCTGTCGAGCACGAGTTCATATTCGGCATTGGCTGCCAGCAGGTTCTGGGCATATTGTACGGTAGCCTCCGAGAGCTGACGGTTAATCTCTGCAAGCTCTGCTTGCTGTTCCGAGGAGAGGTTCGCACCGTTGCGCTCGAACTCCTTGTAGGTCTGCTCCGTAAGGCGCAACTGCATAGCATCCAAACCCGCTTTTTTGCGACCAAGATAGACTTTTTTAACCCTCTGGAAGAGCTCCGTATTCATCATTATTGCATCGGAGTGAGCCGCCAGCAGAGGGCTAACCTCCATCTCCACCTTCTGCATCTTCTCGTTGGTGTCGGCTGCCGAGATGAGGAAGAAGGTGTTTGCTACATCGTTCAGCTTGGCTCCTGCATTGTCGAGTGCGAGGACGGTGTTCTCGAAAGTAGGCTCTGCGGGGTTGCTCACGATAGCCTCAATCTCCTCTTTGTGTATCTGCATTGCTGCCTCGAAGGCGGGCATATAGTCTTCCACCTCAATCTCGCCAAAGGGAGGTATGCCATAGGGGGTGTTCCACTCCGCCAAGAGTGGGTTTTCGCGCTCGGCAGAGGAGGTGTTGTTACAAGCGGTGCTAATCATAGTTAGTGCCATTACGGGAAGTAAAAAATGTGCGTACTTCTTCATATTCTTAGGGTATTAGTTTTGTGCTTTGATTTTGGCAATCAGACCTTGCAGAACAGTGCCCGGTCCGCACTCCACGAACTCTTCGGCTCCGTCTGCCAACATTGCCCTCACGCTCTGTGTCCACCTTACGGGCGAGGTTAGCTGGGCTATGAGGTTTTGCTTTATCTCTTCGGGCGAGGTGTGGGGCTTGGCATCCACATTCTGATAGATGGGACAGCGTGGGGTGTGGAACTCGGTTTGTGCTATCGCCTCAGCGAGCTCCTCGCGTGCCGAAGCCATACAGGGCGAGTGGAAACCGCCACCCACCGCCAGCGGTAAGGCACGTTTTGCTCCTGCCTCTTTGAGCTTTACGCAAGCCTCCGCAACAGCCTCGCGGGTGCCCGAAATGACCACCTGACCGGGGCAGTTGTAGTTGGCAGCCACAACACCCTCTATGGTGTTGCAAACCTCCTCCACCTTTTCGTCCGGAAGGGCAATCACAGCAGCCATTGTGGAGGGAACCTCCTCGCACGCCTTCTGCATAGCCAGAGCGCGGGCATAAACAAGCCTCAGTGCGCTCTCAAAAGAGAGAGCACCCGAAGCCGCAAGTGCGCTAAATTCGCCCAAGGAGTGTCCTGCAACCATCGAGGGGCAGAACTCCTCGCCAAGCGACAACGCCGCCGCTACGGAGTGGATAAATACCGCAGGCTGAGTGACTTTGGTCTGCCTGAGTTCCTCGTCACTACCCTCAAACATAATTTTGGAAATCTCGAAACCGAGAATCTCGTTTGCCTTATCAAATAACTCGCGAGCTATGGGCGAAGAGTCGTAGAGCTCCTTGCCCATACCACTAAATTGACTTCCCTGACCAGGGAAAACGTAAGCTTTTTTCATTGCCTTATTGTTTTGTTGAAAAGACAAATATAAGAAAAAGAATTGAAAGTTCAATTCTTTTTAGTGTCTAACGTCTAACGTCTAACGTCTAACGTCTAACGTCTAACGTCTAACGTCAATAGTCCTAAGGCTTATGGGAGATATGGGAGATATGGGAGATATGGGAGATATGGGAGGACTCTCATATCTCAATTCTAAAAAATTGTTAATAAAATCTGGGGCAAAAGTTCTCTTTGTCCCGAAAATTATTCGTAAAATTGCACCTTAATAATAAATTAAGGTATAAACTCGCTATGCGCATTGTACTTTTGGTCATATATGTCCTTTTGGTGGTAGTTTGGGCGGCCTTGTCGCTTGTAGTGATGGGTGTGGCTACACTTCTGTCGCTCCCCTTTGACAGCGAGCGTAAGATGGTGCTTGCCATCTCGCGAGTTGTGGGACGTGGCGTCTACTGCCTCTCGCCCGTATGGAGAGTGAAGGTGGAGGGTGTAGAGAATGTAGACCCCTCGAAACACTATGTCATAACCTGCAACCACCAATCCTTCTTCGACATCCCTTTGATGTTCTTCCTGCCGCTGTGGAAGTTCAAGTTTGTGTCGAAGATTGAGGTCAGGAAGATACCTGCTGTGGGATGGATGCTCGGTATGAGGGGCGATATTGTCATTCGGCGAGGCACAACGAGCGCAGCCACAACCCTCAAAGAGGAGGGCGCGGAGCACTTGCAGGCAGGCACGAGCGTGGCAATTTTCCCCGAAGGTACGCGCACAAAGGATGGCCAGGTGCACCACTTCAAGGAGGGAGCCTTTCGCTTGGCACAAGAGAATGGCGTGGGTATCTTGCCCTGCGTGATGAACGACACCAAAGGCTTACTCTCTCCAAAAGGCTTACATTCGCGCCGACTGATATTGCGAGTGTTACCCCCGATTAGTGCCGAGCAGGTCGCCAAGACAACGCCCAAAGAGATGGCAAAGAGGGTGGAGGAGATGACTCGCGAGGCTCTTATAGAAGTTAGAGCGGAGGGAAGGTAGCTGCTCCCCCAAAACAAACCGAGAATAAACGAAGAAAAAGACGATATACAAAGTGGCAAACGAACTAAAAAAACAGGTGGCGCAATACACTGACGAGGACATCAAGAAACTACCCCCTCGTGAGCAGGTGCGTCTGCGCCCCGGTATGTGGATTGGCAAACTTGGCGATGGTACTCTTGCCGAGGATGGTATCTATACCCTCATCAAAGAGGTGGTGGATAACTCGGTGGACGAGTTCACGATGGGCTATGGCTCGCAGATTGACATCACCATCGAGGATAAATGGGTAACCATCCGTGACTATGGTCGCGGTATTCCTCTGAATATGCTCGATGCTTGCGTGGGCGAGATGAACGTGAGTGGTAAGTACAATGGCTCTGGCTATAAGAAGACCGTAGGTCTGAATGGCGTAGGTCTGAAAGCAGTGAACTACCTCTCCACCCACTTCGAGGCACGCAGTGTCCGCGATGGTATGGCCCGCACCGTAACCTTCGAGCAGGGCATCTTGAAGAACGATGTGCGCGAGGAGAATGTTACCGAGAAGTCGGGTACATCGGTGCGCTACTTGGTTGATGAGGAGATTTTCGGCATCTACGACTACAATATGGAGTATGTAGAGCAGAAGGTCAAGAACTATACCTACCTCAATACGGGCTTGGCGTTCAAACTCAATGGCAAGAAGTATGAGTCCAAGAAGGGCTTGCTCGACTTGCTGAACGAGAACCTCGGCGAGGAGCCTCTCTACCCGCCCGTACATCTGAAAGGCAAAGATATAGAGATTGCCTTCACTCACGGTACCAGCTATGGCGAGACCTACTTCTCGTTCGTAAACTCGCAGCACACCACGCAGGGCGGTACCCACCAAGCAGCCTTCAAGGAGGCGGTGGCTAAGACCATCAAGGAGTTCTTCAAGAAGGACTACGACCCCTCGGATGTGCGTGGGTCTATTATTGCAGCTGTGAGTGTGAGTGTCGAGGAGCCTGAGTTCGAGAGCCAGACGAAGATTAAACTCTCCTCGAAGAATATGGGACCCGGACTCTTGTCGGTGCGCCAGTTCATTGGCGACTTTGTGAAGCAGGAGCTGGACGACTACCTGCATATGCACTCCGAGACAGCCACCATCCTCAATAAGAAGATTGTCGATAACGAGAAGGAGCGTAAGGCTATCACTACCGTGCAGAAGAAGGCTCGCGAGATTGCCAAGAAGGTTAGCCTTAATAACCGCAAACTCCGCGACTGCAAAATTCACTATTGCGATGACAAAAACCCCCGCAAGGAGGAGTCAATGATATTCATCACTGAGGGTCTTTCGGCAAGTGGTTCGATTACCGCTTCGAGGGATGTGCAGACTCAGGCTGTCTTCTCGTTGCGTGGTAAGCCCAAGAACTGCTATGGCGAGAGCAAGACCTTCGTGTATAAGAACGAGGAGTTCAACCTGCTGCAAGCGGCTTTGGATATTGAGGAGAGCATCGACAATTTGCGCTACAATAAGATTATCATCGCAACCGATGCCGATGTGGATGGTATGCACATCAGGCTCTTGATGATGACCTTCTTCTTGCAGTTCTTTCCCGAGGTTATCCGCCAAAACCACCTCTTTGTGTTGCAGACACCTCTGTTCCGTGTGCAGAACAAACAACAGACCAAGGTTATCTACTGCTACAACGAGGAGGAGAAACAGAGGGCTATGGAGGAGATTGGTCCCAACTACGAGGTCACACGATTCAAAGGTCTTGGCGAGATCTCCTCGCAGGAGTTCAAGGAGTTCATCGGTCCCAAGATGCGCTTGGAACCCGTGAAGATTTCGAGCGAGGAGCCTATCCACACAATGTTGGAGTTCTATATGGGCACCAACACCCCCGAACGTCAGGGTTTCATTGTGGATAATCTGCGTATAGAGGCGGACTACGTTGACGATTTATTTTAGAAACACGAAAAGTGTTTCTAAAATAAATCATCTACAATTGAGAATTGAGGCAAATGCGAGTAAGCGAGGGCAGAGGGCACTTGTGCACTATGCCGAGCGGGAGCATTTTAGAGCAGCCGAAGGCTGGTCAATTGAAAATTAATACTCCCCTAAGGCAAGGGGAGCTGTCGCAACGCGACTGAGGGGTCTGTTAATTTTGAATTTTGCATTTTGAATTTTGCATTCCAAAAAAGAGTATGGAAGAGAATAAAAATATAGAGAACGAGATTGAGGCGATGGATGCTTCGGAGGTGGTTGAGGCTGCTTCTGCCGAGGAGGTAGAGGAGGTTGTGGCTGCCAAGGAGGTCGATTCGCGCAAACTCTCGGACAAGTATGTGAAACTGATGGGCGAGGGCGGCAAGGCTCGCACAAAGCTGACGGGACTCTATCGCGATTGGTTCCTCGACTACGCTTCGTATGTTATCTTGGAGCGTGCGGTGCCCTACATTGACGATGGTCTCAAACCCGTCCAGAGGCGTATCCTGCACTCTATGCGTAGGATGTATGACGGTAGCCGTATTAAAGTGGCAAACATTGTGGGACACACTATGCAGTTCCACCCCCACGGCGATGCTTCGATTGGCGATGCGCTGGTGCAGCTCGGCCAGAAGAACCTCTTGATAGATACTCAGGGTAACTGGGGTAACATCCTCACGGGCGATGGTGCTGCGGCTCCTCGTTATATCGAGGCAAGGCTCTCGAAGTTCGCTTTGGAGGTGGTTTTCAGCCCCAAGATTACCGAGTGGATGCTCTCCTACGATGGTAGGAATAAAGAGCCCGTGACGCTGCCCGTTAAGTTCCCTCTGCTGCTGGCTCAGGGTGTTGAGGGTATTGCTGTGGGCTTGGCATCGAAGATTTTGCCCCACAACTTCAACGAACTCTTGGATGGCTGTGTGGCTCATCTGAGGGGCGAAGATTTCGAGCTCTACCCCGACTTCCCCACGGGCGGTCTTATGGACGTGAACCGCTATAACGATGGTCTGAGGGGTGGCTCGGTAAAAATCCGTGCCCGCATCAACAAGATAGACAAACGCACCATCGCCATCACCGAAATTCCCTTTACGACCACTTCGGAGAGTGTCAAGGAGTCTATTGTGAAGGCTTCCGAGGCGGGTAAGATAAAAATCCGTAGCGTGGATGACAATACCGCCTCTACGGTGGAATTGTTGGTGCACGTTGCCGCAGGCGAGAGTATCGACAAGACCATAGACGCTCTGTATGCCTTTACGGATTGCGAGGTCTCCATCTCACCCAACTCGTGCGTAATCAAGGATGGTAAGCCCTGCTTCCTCGGCGTGAAGGATATTTTGCGCCACAATGCCGAGCACACCCGCGACCTGCTGGGGCAGGAGTTGCAGGTAAGACTCAGCGAACTTGCCGAGGAGTGGCATATGGCATCGTTGGAGAGGATTTTCATCCAGAACAAGATATATCAAGTACTCGAAAAGTGCAAGTCGCCAGAGGAAGCATACGAGGCTGTCGATAAGGCTTTGGAGCCCTTCAAGAAACTGCTCAAAAGGGAGGTTACGAGGGACGATGTCGTGAGGCTTACCGAACTGAAATTCATCCGCATCACTCGCTACGACCTCGACAAGGCGGATAACCATATCAAGGCTATCGAGAAAGAGACCAAGCAGGTTAAGCACGATTTGGCACACCTTACGGAGTTTGCCATCAACTACTTCGAGGACATCAAAGCCCGCTATGGTAAAGGACGCGATAGGAAGACCGAAATACGCTCCTTCGACAGCATCGCTCAGGCAAAGGTGGCTGTCGTGAACTCGAAACTCTATGTCGATAGGGAGGGTGGCTTCTTTGGTATTGGTGCCCAGATGAAGCAGGCGGAGTATGTCTGCGACTGCTCCGATTTGGACGATGTGATTGTCTTCTTGGAGGATGGTCGCTATGTCATCCGCAAGGTTGTGGATAAGGACTTCTATGCCCCCGGTATTGTATATATAGGTGTCTTCCGCAGGGGCGATGAGAGGACCATCTACAATGTTCTCTACCGCGATGGCGACAAGGGCGCAAATATGATGAAGCGTTGCGCCATCAGTGCCATCACTCGCGACAAGGAGTATAACATCACTAAGGGAAACCCCAAGAGCCGCATACTCTATATGAGCGTGAACCCCAATGGCGAGGCAGAGATACTGAAAATCATCTTCCGCCAGAGGGCAAAACTCAAAAAGGCTATTGTGGATTTGGATTTCAGCCAGCTGGCCATCAAAGGTCGCGCCTCGCAGGGTAACATCTTCTCGCGTAACCCCATACACAAGATTCTCTTGAAGGCTAAGGGTGCCTCGACACTCGCCGGACAGCAGATTTGGTATGACGAGGATATTAAACGCCTCAACGATAGCGGTCACGGTAGGCTGCTGGGCGAGTTCAAGGGGGACGACAAGATTATTGTCTTCACTGCCAAAGACCAATACTACACCACGGGCTACGATGTGGGACACCACTTCCCCGAGGATACCGTGAGGGTGGAGAAATACGACTCCTCGAAGATTTATAGCGTGGCTTATTGGGACGAGGGGGCACAGTTCTACTACCTGAAACGCTTTATGGCAGAGGATACCGATAGGATGCTCTCGTTTGTGGACGAGGAGAACGCCAAGTCGAAGAGCGTGGGTATCTCGGACGAGCCACAACCCGCTTTGGAGGTTATCTATGGCGGTGCTCACGCCACCAAACCTGCCGATGTTATCAATGTGGCAGAGTTTATTGGTGTTAAAGGCTATAAGGCTAAGGGTAAGAGGGTTACAACCTATATTGTGGAGAAATTGAGGTTTATACCTCAGCACTTTGCACCCACTCCCGAACCCGAAGAGCCTGCCGAGGAGCAAATGACCGATGCGGAGGTGGCGGAACAGCCAACGGATAATGTGGCAACCATCGCCGCCGAGCCTGTGAAGAGTGCCGAGCCTAAGGTCGCTGAGGAGCCTACGGTGGCGACTGTTGAGGAGCCCCAGAAGGTTGCCGAGCCTGAACTTGTGGTGTCTGCCGAGCCCGTTGAGCCCCAAGAAGAGGTTGTGACACCTGCGGTGGAGGATGAAGATGATATAGAGATGGAGATTATAATCCCCAAAGATGAGGATGAGGTCGAATCCCGCCCCGACTCACAGCAACTCAACCTCTTTTAGGTCGCCGACCTAAAAGAGGGTCTAACGTCTAACGTCTAACGTCTAACGTCTAACGTCAATAGTCCTAAGTCTTATAGGGCTTATAAGGCTTATAGGGCTTATAGGGCTTATAGGGCTTATAAGGCATATAGGAAAAACTCTCAACTCTCAATTCTCAATTCTCAATTCTCAAATGGTTATCTTCCTTGTAGGTTTTATGGGGTGCGGTAAGAGCACCGTTGCGCGAGGGCTGGCGGAAATCGCCGGTTGGGACTTCGTGGACCTCGATAGGGTGGTGTGCCAAAGGGCAGGTGCCGAGGATGTGGCGGAAATTTTTGCTCGTTCGGGCGAGGAGGAGTTCCGTAGGTTGGAGAGGGAGGTTATAGAGAGCCTTGCCTTTGCCGAGAACGCTGTGGTGGCTACGGGAGGCGGTGCGCCTTGCGTGGGCGATAATATGGAAAGATTGATGGCTTTGGGCACTACGGTCTATCTGAAAATGTCGCCCCTTGCACTGAGGGATAGATTGCTGCACGTCAGGGTTGTACGCCCCAAAATTGTGGGCAAGAACCCCGAAGAGTTGCTCGATTATGTAACCTCGCTGCTTGCCGAAAGGGAGCCCTACTACTCGCAAGCAAGAGTGGTGGTCGATTGTGACGGTATTCCAAGCAGGGTTGTCATCTCGCGACTACGCTACCTTGTGGGGCGCAGAGGATAAAGGGAGAATTTTGCGAAGTTCTTGCGCTGTGTTTTTGGTTATTTGAAATTTTTTAATACTTTTGTGGGCTGAAAAGCAAGATGGACCCATAGCTCAGTTGGTCAGAGCAGCGGACTCATAATCCGAAGGTCGTGGGATCATGCCCCTCTGGGTCCACAAGAAAAGGCGGTAGCAAAATTTTTGCTAACGCCTTTTTTTGACTAACGTCTAACCTCTTATAGGGCATATAGAGCCATAAATCGCTAAAACTCAAAA
>JAFTUI010000018.1 GCA_017466345.1 Tidjanibacter sp.
AAAAAAGGGTAAGCTACTTATATCGCACCGCTACAACCACCTACCCTTGCTCTCTTCCAAGCCTGGGGGATTCAGCAGGAGCTGGTCGTATAAGACTTACCCGAGGTGCAAATGTACAATTTTTTCTTATTTTTGCAAAAAATTTTGAACTTTATGGCAAACAAACATCGCAAATCATTTGGCGGCATCTCGCTTATAGTGCTGATTGGCATAGTGTTGGCACTTGGCGCACTATGGTTGGCGGGCAAGCCTTGCGTGGAGCAAGATACCGATATTTATATTCCTACGGGCTCTTCCTACGTCTCGGTAGTGGAAATTCTCGATGAGGCAGGAGTGGAAAGGCTCGGCATTATCGACTTTGTAGGCAAGCTCAAAAAACTCGACCGCAACCCCAAGGCGGGACACTACCTCCTGCCCAAAGGAGCAAGCCCAATGGATGTTGTGAATATGTTGCGTAGCGGTGCCCAGAAGCCCGTAAGGCTCACCTTTAATAATACTCGCACCCTGCAAGATTTGGCAGGTCGCATAGCAGAGCAGATAGAGGCAGATAGCCTTACTCTCCTTGCGCACCTTTCAGCCCCCGAGACTGCCAAGAAATACAACCTCTCGCAAGAGGAGGTCATCGGACTCTTCATCCCCAACACCTACGAGGTGTGGTGGAATATCTCGCCCGAAGCACTCACTGACCGTATGGCGAAGGAGTGGAAGAGGTTTTGGAACGAAGAGCGCACCAAGAAGCTCTCGCGCACAAAACTCTCCAAAATGGAGGTCATAACGCTTGCTTCGATAGTCTACGAGGAGACCAAGAATGTGGGCGAGATGCCCAAAATTGCAGGCGTATATATCAACCGTCTTAGGCTCGGTATGCCCTTGCAGGCTTGCCCAACTGCCAAATATGCCGTTGGCGACTTCACGATTAAGCGTGTGCTACACAAACACACTCAGGTAAAATCGCCCTACAACACATACCTCAACAAGGGGCTTACCCCGGGACCCATCTGTACACCTTCCATTGCGGCAATAGATGCTGTGCTGAACTACTCTGACCACAGTTATCTCTATTTCTGCGCCAAAGAGGATTTTTCGGGCACACACTACTTCTCCAAAACACTCTCGGAGCACAACCGCTATGCTGCACGCTACACTAAGGCTCTAAAAAAGTCGGGGATAAAATAGGCGGTATTTTTCGGGTTTATTACTACCTTTGTAGGGAATAAAAATAAAGAGTATCACGATGCGCAACCTTAAATCCATCATAGAGAGCCCACACCCCACCATTGCAGGCCCTTGCAGTGCCGAGAGCCGAGAGCAGGTGCTCACTATTGCACAAAGGCTTGCCGCCACGGGCAGGGTAGATGTTCTGCGTGCGGGAGTGTGGAAACCTCGCACAAGCCCCAACTCGTTTGAGGGAGCAGGCGATGCGGCTTTGGAGTGGCTCCGCGAGGCTCGGGAGATTACGGGACTGCCCGTAGCCACCGAAGTTGCCACAGCACAACACGTCAGGAAGGCTACCGAGGCGGGAGTGGATATGCTTTGGATAGGTGCACGCACCGCCAACAACCCTTTCAGTGTGCAGGAGATTGCCGAGGCTCTCGAAGGCTCACAAATCCCCGTGTTTGTGAAGAACCCCACAAGTGCTGATGTGGAGTTGTGGATTGGAGCAGTTGAGAGGTTGCAGAGGTGTGGTGTAGAGAACATAGGGCTCATACATCGTGGCTTTGCGGGCTACACCTCGGTGGGCAACTACCGCAATGCTCCTCTGTGGGGTGTTGCTTTGGAGATGAAGCGCCGAATGCCCCACCTTAGGATGATTTGCGACCCCTCGCACATCTGCGGCAACCGCGAAGGGCTTCTTTCGGTGGCTCAGCAGGCTGCTGACCTCGACTATGGCGGCGTGATGATTGAGTGCCACCCAACGCCCGATTGTGCGCTGAGCGATGCCGAGCAACAGATAACTCCTGAGGAGTTGGAGCGACTCTTAGGGCAGATTGTGTGGAAGAGCACATCGTCCGATTCTACACTCTGCAAGAGCGAACTCGAAAGGCTGAGGGGCGCAATAGACCGCCTCGATGAGGAGATTTTCTCGCTCATTGCCCGCCGAATGGACATCTCGGACCAAATAGGAGCCATCAAACGCCAAAATAACCTCACTATTTTGCAGTCCAACCGCTGGCAAGAGGTTGTAGATAGGGTAACAGCCCACACCCAGCAACTCGGACTGAGCAAAGAGTGTACAACCAAAATACTCAATGCCATACACTTAGAGAGCATTGAACGTCAAAAATAGCCCCATACAATAGTCCATAGGCAATACACGAATGGATATTTGTCTTAGCATATCCCAACGCAACCCTGCAAGGTGGCTCACGCTCGCAAAGAGCCAGCCGCTGGTGGAGTTGCGCTGTGACCTTATGGGTATCTCGCAGGGCGAGTTAAAAGGGCTACTGAGCCACTGTAACCAAGCGATTGTCACTTGCCACAGCGAGGACAGAGAATATGCTTTGGGGATATACCTCGCAGCCATTGAGGCGGGTGCGTGGGCGGTGGATGTTGACTACCTTAGCCCACACGATTTCCGCCAAAGAATAGCCGCAGAGGCACACCAAAAGGGCGTGAAAGTTATCTTCTCGCGCCACTACACCAACACTCCCCCACTCGAAGAACTTGTGGCAACTGCCGAGGGAATGTTTGCCGAGGGGTGCGACATTGCCAAAGTTATCACTACCGCCACCACAACTGCCGAGGCACTTGTGCCTATGGGACTCTATGAGCACTTCGAGAGTGGCAGACTTGTAGCCTTTGCGATGGGTAGTGAGGGTGCTTTTACGCGCCGACTATCACTCCTTAGGGGTGCACCCTACACCTACGCTGCTCCATCCGCAAAGGAACGCACCGCTGAGGGGCAACCCACAATCGAAGAGTTGGAGGAGTCACTTAGGGCGGGGTATGGTTTTGAGCACATCGCTCTCCCCCACTCCGCAACACCCCCCTGCTCCAAGAGTGAGGCACAAAGAGCCATAATACTTGCTACGCTTACGGAGGGCACAACAACAATAGAGAACTACACTCCTTGTGGCGACTCGCTGGCTGCCGAGGGTGTTGCTTTGGCACTTGGCGCACACATTTCCCACCCTACACCCTCCACGCTCCGCATTGAGGGCGTAGGAGTCGAGGGGGTACGCAAAAGGCTCTGCGAGGACAATCTGAGGCTTTCGGTGGGCGAATCGGCACTCCTTGCGAGGATGACATTGCCGATTGTGGCGTTGCTTGGTGGAAGGGCGACCATAGAGGGCGAGGGCACGCTGCTCGAACGCTCTTTGGCGGGCGACATCGCCACACTCAATGGGCTTGGCGCAAACTATACTTCCGAGAACGGAAAACTCCCCATAACTATTCATTCGGGGGCAAAAATAGAGAATAAGATAACCATTGACGGCAGCCACTCTTCGCAGAGCGTGACAGGTTGGATGCTGGCACTTGGCGCAACGGGTGGCGAGCACACTTTGGAGGTTACAAACCCCACAAGCCGCCCCTACATACTCCTCACCGCCCGAATGATGGAGCAGTTTGGGGCAAGCGTGACCATAGAGGGCGAAGAGAAACTTACCATAACCATAAACTCCGCAGGCTACCACTCGTCACACATAAGGCTCCGAGCCGATTGGTCGGGTGCATCCTACTTTGCGGCAGCCTTTGCGGTGGCTCAGAGCGGCAAGAGGATTGCCGAGTGCTACACCATCCGAGCCACAACCCACACCGAGCAGGCAGACGAGGCAGTGCTCGATATTTTGCGCTCTGCGGGGGCGGAGATTGAATACGGCGAGGGCGAGGTGCGATTTTTGCCCTCGGGCAGACTGAGGGGGTTTGACTATGATGCCACACACACTCCCGACCTTGTGCCAACGCTTGCGGTGCTGGCACTCTTCTGCGAGGGCTCTTCGCGCATTGGTGGGCTCTCTCGCCTACGCAACAAGGAGAGCAACCGCACCGAAGTGCTCGTGGAGAACCTTGTGGCATTGGGTGCACGGGTGGCAATAGAGGGCGATGAATTGGTGGTTTGGGGCACAAGCGACCTTCGCTCGGCACCCCTTAGGAGCCACAACGACCACCGCATAGCGATGGCTCTCGCAGTGGCAGCACTCTTTATGCCCCAAAAGCCCACGATTGACAATGTGGAGTGTGTGGCAAAATCCTTTCCCGACTTTTTTGAGCAACTAACAGCAAAACAGAGATAACGATGAACTCTTTTGGACACAATTTTCGCATTTCGCTCTTTGGCGAGTCGCACGGTGCGGCAGTAGGCGTAGTGATAGACGGAGTACCCGCAGGCATAGCCCTCACGGAGGCGGATTTTGCCGAGGATTTGGCACGCCGCAAGGGTGGCACGCTCGGTACAACCTCTCGCACCGAGCCCGATGAGCCCGAACTGCTCAGTGGCATCTTCAACGGGCATACCACAGGCGCACCCGTAGCGATACTCTTCCGCAATCGCCATCAGCAGAGCGAGGACTACGCACCCCTTGCCCACACGCCCCGTCCCGGACACGCCGATTGGGTGGCTGCCAAGAAGTTTGGCGGCTGGAATGACCCTCGTGGCGGAGGTCACTTCTCGGGCAGGCTTACGGTGGCTCTTGTGGCGGCAGGCGTGGTAGCCAAGAAGATTATGGGTGCGAAGATTACTGCCCGAGTGTGCGAGATTGGTGGCGAGAGCAACCCCGCAAAGTGGCAGGAGATGCTCACACAAGCCGCCTCGGATGGCGACTCACTCGGTGGCATCGTGGAGTGCCGAGCCGAGGGCGTGGGCGTAGGTCTTGGCGAGCCATTTTTCGACTCGTTGGAGAGTACCATAAGCCACCTCTTGTTCTCCATTCCCGGCATTAGGGGCGTGGAGTTTGGCGATGGCTTCGAGGCTGCACGCAAGCGTGGCTCGGAGCACAATGATCCCATCATCAGCCCCGATGGTACTACGGCGACCAATGGCGCAGGAGGTATCAATGGCGGCATCTCGAATGGCAACCCCATTGTGGTGCGCGTGGCAGTGAAGCCCACTTCGAGCATAAGGCGCGAGCAACACACTCTCAATACCCTCTCGGGTAGTGTGGAGCCCCTCAGCATTGGCGGCAGGCACGACCTATGCATAGCCCTGCGTGCAGCAGTGGTTGTGGAGGCAGCGGTGGCTATTGCGCTGGCAGATGCAAGTGCGAATTTAAAATTGAAAATTGAAAATTGAAAGTTATAGCGCGAGCCGAAATTTCGGCTCGTTTTTTTACAGACCTCTCCCGCCTTCGGCACCCTCCCCTAACTTAGGGGAGGGTTGCAGGGGTTGCAGAAGGAGGAGCGAGCCCGCTATATGTGTTTCTAAAAAAAAGTGGTGGTACTCTTCGTGAGTACCACCACAATTATTAACTACCAACAGGTAACTATTAGAAGGGCATAATACCTCCGTTACCGCCAGAGTTCTCCAATGCATACTGGGCTTCGATGTCATCCTGAGCATCCTCTGCCTCCTCGCGGTTGTACCAAGCCTCGTGATACTTGTTGTTGGTATCTTTCCAAGCAATCACAACCATACCATCGGTATTCCACGAGGGATCATCTGGGTCTCTATAATCCCTGCAATAGGTATAATAGCGTGCTGCTACACCACTCTCGGTGAGGGTATTCACACCATAAACTTCACCACTAACCATACCATCTACCAAAGTGTAGGGAGTGTGTGAAGATAGGTAATCCGTGTTGGTAATCCAAACATATACCTCCGCGGTACCCTCAGCGAAAGTAACATTGAAAGCAACCTGTTTTGCCTCTTCGCCAAACGAATCAAAGCCATCGATAAGACCTTTATATTCTACGGTGGGTTTACCAAATTCCCAACCCTCATCGTCTTTATAGATGAGTTGCATAGCCTCGCCAGTGGGAGTATACTCTACATAGTCAGCGTGCGACTGATTGTTGTCCTCATCCATAGCTATCACCAAGATGTGAGCCTTTTGCTGAGGTGCTGAATAACCATCAATAACGATGGTATTGTCGGTCATCTCATCAACATAGGCAAATGCTGGCCACTCACCAATACTATACATATACTGAGCGGCAGCAAGTTTAGCCTCGGCTGCTTCGAGCGAACCACCCCAAGTGGAGGTCCATTCGCTATCGCTGATGTATGCATATTTGTAGCGGTATACATTACCGGCACCAGTTACGGGAACATATACGATTTTGCCATTCTCGCTATTGGTAACCTCGCCAATGGTTACGGTGAGATCTTCGGAATACTCAATATCCTTAGCAGCAAACTCAGTAACTACAACCTCGCCAAAGTTACCCTCGTTGTCGATAGCCACTGCTGCAACCCAGAACTTCTGACCGGGAGTCAAACTATAATTTTCGACATAGTTATCGGGCTTGGTACTACCTTTACCATCTGCCAGAAGTTGCTCAGCGGTGAGATTCTCGGGTTTTTCGAGGTAGAGTTTGTAGTAGGTAGCATAAGCATTCTCGGTGGTAATGGTAACAGACGCATAACTCATACCTACATCCGACAATGTCATAGTGGGTTTAACTGCGCTACCCGAGCCAGCGGGAGCGGTAGTAAACGAAGTTACCTTTACATCCTCCAAGGTGTACTCCTCGGGCTGTTTGTCGTTGTCGAGAACAAGGATTGCCAAGTCGTAGGTAGTGCCAGGTTTAATAACCAAAGGATCATAAGCATCGGGGTCAGCACCGAACTCGAAGAGCGAACCCTCGAAGCGAGTCTCGGTACCCAACCAACCAAGATAGGGTTCACCCCAGCCCCCTTCGACAGACTGTTTCCAATTCTCAAACTCCTCTTTCCAAGCGTCTTTCTCGCCAAGATAGATGCTGTAACCATCGTAGCCTGCGATACCAACAGCAATCTGAACATCGAGAGGAGTACTCTCACCTACCTGCTCAATCTCGTAGCCTGCGTGAACGTAGTCCACCATAACGATATCTTCGGCATAGAGAATAGTATTGTAATCATCGTCTACATCATAGAAACCTGCCCAGATTTCATACTCCTGACCAATAACGGGTTTTACGCGGTGACCGGTTTCGCTGTCATTGGGGAAACACTCTCCCACAAAGCTTTCAACAAGTTCAACAATCTCCACAGCACCATCTACAATCTCATCTGGATCTGCCCAACCACCATAGAATTCTCCACAAGTGTAGCCAAGTTCGCAGTTGTAATTAACGCACATATCAACGATCTGCTCGGGGGTCATAGCACCCTTAGGCATAATGCCATAGTACATTTTAGCATACTCCTCGCCCCATTGACCGACAATAGTCTTGTAGTTGCGAATAACAAGAGCAATACCCGTGGTGGTCACATATTCTGATTCGCCAATTTCAGGATTATATACCCAACCAGAAACCGTGCGCTCCTCAAAGAGCATCTCGAAGTCTACGCCAAGTTTAACGGTGAGTTTACCAATAACTGCGTGGTTGCCAGCAGAAACACCCAACACCTTGATGGTTGCTTTCTCGTCTGCCTCGCCAGCTGCAACAGCCTCCTCGGCGGGAGCAGTAACGGTCAGAGCATCGCCGGTGTACTCAACAGCCCAACCTTTGGGAGTACTAAGCAAAACTGCATCGCTGATAGCCTGTGCCTCAACCTTGAAGGTCTTGGTCTCGCCACCACGGAAGAATGCTGCGTTGCCCGATACGGCAAACTTGAACTCCTCGGGAAGAGCAACAGTGAACGACTCGCCACCTGCCAGAGTGAAGGTTACAGCGTTGTCCTCAACAACTACGTTGGTAAACAATGCCACCTCGCCTGCAACAGCTACCCAAGTGTCGCCACCATCGAGCGAAACCTCGGTGCGACCGTCAGCATCCTGGCGAACCTGTGCGTTCTGGTCAACTGCAATTTTGTTGCCATTGGCATCAACCATTACAACAGCTTTGCCCTCGACAACCTGTGCCCAATAGTAAGTACTCTCTTCCTTAACAACGGTAAGAGCACTATTGGTGGCGCAAGAAAGGCTCAAAACCTCACCATTGGCAAGAGTAAGCACCCAATTGCCCTCAGCATCCTGCTCGCAAGCCACGACAGCAGCAACGTGCTCCGCCTTAGCATCGCCAATAAGAGCCTTCAAAGCAGCTACTTCCTCATTCAAGCGAGTCTCCAATGCATCAACACGCTCGGTAAGATCCGAAAGATCAGATTTAATCTGGTCAAGATCGTCCTGATTACAGGAGGTTGCCAATGTGGCAACACCAACCAATGCTACCAATGCAAGAGTTTTCAAATTGCGGAAAAATCTTTTCATAGTAATTGTGATTAAGTTAATAAAATAAGTGAATTGTGTTTGTTCCAAAAAAACCTCTCTCTGAGCCACGTCCCGCCACATCGCAACGGCAATGTGGCAGGGCGTTCCCAAAAATCATATATGCAAATATAAGTTTTTTTTTCTTTAAGTTGTGCAAAAAATCGCTGTTAATATCTTAACATTCGCTATCTGCCACTTGCTTTGGGGTGCGAAGAGAGTTTCTTATAGTCTATCATCTCCACATTCTTACCCTCTACAAACTCCTCGAAGTTCATAGTGCGAACACCATAGTCAACCTCGGGCAACTGGCTCGAATGAACGTAGCCCACAGGACGCTCGTGAGCAGTGATAACCTGCTGACGTACACGCTGCATTTCGCTCTTAACAGCAGCAGGAACATCGTTGGGATAGTAGTATGCAAGGGTGCGGAATTCCTCGTCTGCGTAGATGAGGTGCTCCATAGGTCCGTAGACGGGTGCACCAGCCTCGCCACCAATAGCCATACCGAGTGCTACACACAAGCCATCTGCCCTCTCGGTTATGGATGTTGAATAGCGACTGATACCATAACTCATAATGAAGTTTTCGAAGAGAGTAACGGCATCCTTATAGCGCAGTTTGTTGCGGTTGCCCAGGTCGTAAAGTTGTGTCATCGAGCTTCCATCGCACACAGCAGTATACATTTGCATTGCATCCTTAACCATTGCAAACGTAAAGAAAGGCTGACCATCGGCAGTGTAATCTCCCGTAATACTCATCTGGGGATCATCGCCACCAATAAGAGGATCGGTGGTAGCACTACCGAACTTAACCTCGCCAAGCACACCATTCCAGTCCTCTGCCACATAAGCAACAGTGTAAGTGGTGTTGGGATCGTTGATTAGAGTGTAGCTATCCACGCCATAGGGCTCGCTCCACCAGTGGTTGACAGGTATCATCTGTGCATTGGTGGGACCTTGGTTGTCACCCTCCTCAAAGAGGAAGTTGATGAAGTCTTCGCGAGTTGCCTCGTTGTTGGGAGTGGGTACCCACGCCCCATACTCGTAGCCCTCCACAAACTGGAAGTGAATTTTTGCAACCTTTTCGAAATCGTAGGTAAACTTAACCGTCACCTCCTGGGTGCCCTTGGCTGTGAGTTCCAACACCGCATTCTCCTCACTCGCCTCGGGATTGTCTTTTACAATAGGTTTGGTCTTCACAACATCGGTAAATTTCAAAGGAGCAATCTCCTTATACTGGTTCATAGCAGTATAGGCAATAACATACTCCGTATCCGACTCACACGACACCCAAGGCTCCGACATTCTATACGAAGAACCCGTAAGTTCGTCTGTGTCGAGATTGTAACCATAGTTCTTATTGCCAAAGCCCCAGCCGTTATCGTAAATATCGCGAGCCAAAACAGCCAACTCTTCCTCGCTCTTCTTCTTGACCTCTTCGGCTTCATCTTTGGTATAAACCCTCATTACAGCCGCATTACAGTTGGCTCCCATCTCAACATCGAGCCAAAATACCGTAGCACCAACGTGCTCTTCATCAATAGTGATAGTTGCCTCGGCATCGAGAGTATTCTCGGGACGTTTGCGCAACGTGAATACCTCGCTCTCCATTGTCTTTGCAGGGGTATACTGAGCATCCAAACCGATGGTAGTAGCCATAATAGGCACCTCGGGAGAGGCTCCGCTGCCAAAGTTCATATAGAATGTGAGTCCCTCCTCATCGCTGGTCGATTTGGGCTCATAGATGGCGTTACGCATAAAGTCTATATAGAGTTTCTCGCCATAGGTGTCAATGTAGGGCTGCAAATCCGACTCGTTGGAGCACCACTCATAGAAATAATATGCATCGCTATTGGGCTTGTAGTTAAGCTGCATAGCGGTAAAGGATGTCAGCACCTCCATCTCCACTCTTGGATCGCCTTCGAGGGGGTAGTAGGGTGTGCGAACATAGCAGAGAGTCAAATCGCCCTCAGCAAAGCCATCCTTGTCGAAGCAGCCCACAGCCGCAATAACATACTCACAATCGGGCACTACCATTGCCTGTGCGTAGGGTGTATTCATCCAATCAAACTCGTGACGCAAGAAATCGTCCATATTGTCTGTGGAGAAAGTGTAGGCACCCGAGCCCGAATCGTCAAAAATAAAACCGCGAATGAAGCTCTCAACCTGCTCGGCATCCAAAGGAGTATTCATATCCCTGCCGGCAGCCCTCATACCCTCATAAAGAGAGTTGTAGAGGCGGCAAAGAGGATATACATCCAAGCGATAGGACTGAATGTTTGCGCCAGGAGTGATGGTAAACTTAAAGTTGTTGGTAAACTTATCAGTCACCTCAATAGTGACACCATCCATACCTCCATAAACGTAGCCAGGAACGTAATCTACGGGAGTAAGGATGTCGGGACGCATAATAGGATCGGGTACAACAGTACCTATCAAAGCGTTGCCTCGCTGCTCAATAGAGAGAAGCTCTTTTCTGGTACCCATCGTGAAGGTAATCTCACCGTGGCGAAGGTTGTCGTTAGGGTTCTTCGAAACCTCAATTGTCAACACACCTTCGTAGTTTGAGCCGCTCATCATATCGAGCGACACCCACTCGGCACCCTTAGTAATCTCGGCTGTCCAATCCTCGCTTGCGTAGAAGTCGATGGTCTTGCTATCCGCATTTTGGAGGAATATAAGAGCCTTAGGATTTACCCTCAGACCGCTATCGATCTCAGGATCGTTGCACGAAAACATAATTGCGGAACTCAACACCGCAAAGAGTAGCAAAAGTTTTTTCATCATTAATCTATTTTTGGAGTTTATATTATTCTGCTAAGTACTTATAGTCCACACTCTCGCCCAAAGGACACACTGCAACGTTATTCACATAGCCGTTTGAGTCTACGGAGAGTGCCATAACATACATATTATCCCTATTCCACTCCTCGTTGAGGGTAATGGTATAACTCTTGGTTGCCTCCTGCTCGGCAGCAAGGGTTCCAAGGCTATCGCCCATCCAGTATTTGCTCACAACAGCCCTCGCAACGTGGTCGTGAGGGTAATCATCGTGGGTTAGTGAGCCATCTTTCTGTGCCGCAACGATACCGTCCTCCACAAGAAAGACGCTCGCCTTCCACTCCCCCGCAACCTCAGGGAAGAGCGCAACATCAACACTCAGCTCTTCGCCACTAACAGTAGTCGCAATTTTCACATCCGAGCAAGCAGGATACTCCTCCAACGAGCGTTCGAAACTCGGAGCAATGTTGGCAATATGCTCCGTAAGGCTTCCCGAATCCCTCAGGTCAGTTACAAACATAGGATAACCATAGTTGCCATATTTTTTCATTACATCCGAGGTCAGAGCCAAACCCATAGGATCTTCGCCCTGAGTATTGTCGTGCAGTGCCAAAAGATGAACAATATCTTTCCACTCCTCTTTTTGAATGTAGAATTTGAGTTTGTTCATACCCTCTGGGCAGAAGCTACACCAAGTGCCCGTAAGGTCCATAACGCAGATATGGCGCTCGAAGCGCGAAGAGAGCGCTGGGGCATCTATTGTATTATACTCCACACTACCACCCAGAGGGCACTCAGCACAGTTATTAACAACATAAGAGTTGCCACCATCATACGACACCATAGCAGCAGCAACAATCCTCATATTATCGAGGTTGCAGCCATCGGGTATCTGCATCGTGCGTTCAACGGTCGTTTCAACACCCACCTGCAAATTGGCACCCTCATTGAGAAGTTCGCCATAGGTCTTATCCGACCAAGTTGCCCTAACTACGTTATTGTGGATGTAATCATAGCCGGCACCATCTTGGGGGATAGACGACTCCACGCCATCTTCCACCAAGAAAATCTGGTAGCGATATTGCGAAGGGGTGTTGGAAGTAACCTTAACCTTCACTTTAACCGCCCTATCGCCTCCTACAACCATAGAACTCTCTATTGCTACACCACAAGTGGCTGGGTAGTTCATCTCTACCCTATCGAGAATATCCACAATGGCGGTATACTCGGAAACGGTCGTATATTCGTCACTAATAATAAGATTTGCGTTAAACTGAGGCAAGCCCTGGCGATTGATACACTTATAGTACGAGTCCGACATTGGAATAGTCATAGGGTCGCTCTTACCAAAATCTCTATGGAATGCCACAGGAATAACTCTATCGGGGAAGTTGGCTTGCACAGACTTTAATGAGGTAGCCAAATCGGGGCACGAAGAGCAACCTACCGAAGTGAATTGGAAGCCGAGAATTTTCTGTATCCACTCCCTTGTCTCGCCATCTGCCACACCCGACACAGCCACAACCTCCACCTCGTTATCGGAGTAGTACTGCCCCGCGCGATAGAACTCTGCTTTGAATGTGTATGTTCCAGGGATGGTGGTCGAGAAAGTATTTACTCCATAGTTCATAAGTTTCTCGTTACCATCAATGGTGCGTGTCAGTTGGAGCGTGCGGGCATTGCTAACATCCTCGCTTCCAAACATTACCGTAAATGTAACCACATCGCTACCATCGGCAGTTATAGAGGTCTTGTCGGCAAAAATTCTCAGCACACCCTCTGGGACATTTTGCGTTGGATCCGTAGGGTCAATTATTGGCTCTGCTGGCTCATCGGGCTGACCGTGACACGAAACAAAGATTGCCGCGCCTATCATCGCCAATGCAATGGTTATATATCGGGTTATCTTTTTCATTTACTACACAGTTTTTACTCATTAACAGCATAATCTACCGAGGAGCCTGCGGCGCAGATGTTGGCATTATCCACCATCTGCTCGTTGTGAGCCAGCACCACCACCTTGCAGTTTGCGGGATTAAACTCAATACCGCCAAAGGCAGGAACCGATATATTGAAGGTCTTGCTATACTCCTCGCCCGCTTCGAGAGTCACTTTACTCTCATCGGACATACCCAAGAAGTTACTCGAAACAGCCTGAACAACATCGTGGTAAATATCCTCCATACCACCATTCGAGGGCTGATTGTCTGCCAGCACTGCCCAAGCAATGTCAAAAGTGCCTGCTTTATCTGCCTTGATAGATGCCTCAATAACACCCGTACCATCGGCATTGATCTGAGCCTTAGCTATCTTTACGCCACAGTTGGAGGGATATTTAACCATAAAGGCGTGCAGGTAGCTATTGATAGCGGAGGCTGCGCTTTCACCATATCCAAAAGCCAAATCATATACTGCATAGGGGAAACCAGGTGCACCATATCTACCACCCAACCAGTTACCCAAGTCGTTACCGTCAGAGAGTGGCAATGCATAGGGGTCAGTAGCGTTTGGGCTGGATCCGTGGCAAGCCAAAACAATAACATTTTCGACATACTTACCATTACGCACTTTATTCAATGCCTCGGTCATCTGGGGGCAGTAGCCACACCAAGTACCCGTACATTGATAGATGCACACCTTCTGTGCATATTTCTCATATTTAGCCCTATTCTGCACCGTAACAGTTGCTGTATTTTCGGTTTTAGCACCCTTTACAGTAGCATAGAATGTGTAAACACCGTTGGTAATGGAGGTAAAAGTGCGCTCTTTACGCGCGAGATACTCGCCCGTCTCTTCGTTGACGAAATAGATTTTGCTGGAAATCGAAGGGTCTGCCGTAAGGTCGTTGCCATTCTCGTCTTTAACCGTGAAAGTTGCGTAATCGACACCATTGGCTTCGATAGTATCCTTATCTACCGAAACGGTAAAGACACTACCATACACAACTTCGTCTTCGCTGTTGGTGTCACAACCAATGGCAGCCATCATCGCAAGGGCTGCAAGAAGCAATTTATGAAATTTCATATTCGCTATTATTAATATAGGTATAAATAGTTTTTTTCGTTAAAAAGAGGTTGAAATTGTGAGGTTACCACCCGTATAGGCGGGCATCGGGCGGCACACGCCACCAGAGCATACCATACCTCCTCGGTTTCGACCATAGCTAAGTGCCACGCGAGTGCGGCCCTCGGTATAGCTGAAACCCGCATTGTAGTAGTGGATGCCCGTAGAGCCGTGGTTGAACATATCGCTCACAAAGAGGCTCCACGAGGGGGCAAAATTGACCTCCAAAAGTGCCGACATCCAATCCTTCTTATCCTCAAATGTAACCAAATACGCCAACTCGGCACGAGTGGAGAATGTGGGTGTGAACTTATACAACAAGTCGGCAACTACGATATTAGAAAGCCAAGTGCCCTTACCCACACCGTGCGAGTGGTTATACTCCTGCATCGCATAGAGCAGTTGCATCTTGAACTTGCGACTCAGTTGTTTCTCCACACCAACATTGATATTGCGCCACAAGAGCGTCTTAGGCATCCACGAGCCCTCCTCGGCGAGGTTGTAGTAGGTCGAGAAGTTCAGATTGACCTTCATACCCCTCTTGCCGCCGAGTGCAGTTCCGCGTTTGAAGTTGTAGTAGATGTCGAGTTGTCCACCAATCTCGCCACTATTGACGTGTCCACCTACGGTCGTTCCGGGCTGAGGAATATAGGGGTTGAGGTTGGTAATTGCGTAGGAATACTGTGCACAAAGTGCAGGCAAGTAGTTCAAAGCATTATTGGTTTCCGAAGAGCCATAGGACACCTTCGACTCCATCCACTCCATCCTACGACCCGTAAGGTTTATGCCCAATCCGCCACCGCTATACGACAACTCCAAAAGTTGTGCGTTGGCACGTTTCACCACATTGGTCTTGTTGTCGATGATGTAGTTGGGATTAGTGTGGATTTTATCTCCGCCATCAACCCACTCAGCCTTAGCAATAAAGCCTCCCGACTCGAAGTTCATTCGTGCCGACCAGCCAATGGTAGAGGGGCTTGCGCCCGACTCCTCGGCATTGATATTGATAGGCTCATAGCGTTGCAGCAGCGAGCCCTCCAACGATAGGTTTACACCCGAAAGTCCCACAAGAGAGGAGAGCGACAGCGAGCCATCCAAGCCCCTCACCTGAGTCTTCTCGAAAGGTTCCATACCGAGGCGAGGTGCGCCCCAGAGAGCCTTCAACGAGGCGATATTCTTGTAGCGGTAGGCAACCCTGGCACCCATCATTGCGGTATTGACGCCAAGTGTGCGATCCTCGTAGGTGCGGAAGAGCAGACCGCTACCGAATTGGTCGTAGAAAGTACCCGCCGTAACATCAAAAGCACCATCCGACCACTGCATATAGTAGTTCGTAAGGCGAGCACCTTCAAGATTGGAGGGGTAGCCGATAAGCGCAGGTTGGTATGCCTCCAACTGCACGCCTGCCGAGAAATTACCGTTGTAATAGTCGGCTTTGAGGTAGTTGTTGCTGGCAAAGTTACCATCGGGACGCTGTGCGTTGGTCACTGCGTCTTCGGCATAGACGATGGTATTACTCTCGTAGGAGCCAACCAAATATCCCTTGTTGTCGTTCTGAGCAACAGCCCACTGAGCCGAAGCGGCTACCAACGTGAGGATAAGTGCAAGTTTTTTCATCGTTTGAGTTTTGTTTTGTGGTTAGGATGCGACATCCTTGGCGACTACTGCAACTTTTTAATCTGCTCGAAGAGCTCATACTCGCCACCGGGGGTATAGCCTGTGTGCGAATAGACAATCTTGCCATCTTTGTCTACAACATATACCTGAGGTGTAAACTGTACATTCATAGCCCTTTTGAAGTCGCCATTTTTGTCATATACGAGGGTGTAGTCGCTCCAACCGTGACCTTCGGCGAGCGAGCGAGCCTGTGCTGTAAAACGAGCGTCATCGGTCGAAACAGCAACAACACGGAAGTTAGCCTCCTCAATCCAATCGGGATAGAGCTCAGCGATAGCGTCCAACTCGCGGATGCAAGGTTTGCAGGTCACAGCCCAGAAGGAGATAATCATAGGGGTCTCGCCATCGACCAACTCCGAGGTGTTGAATACTTTGCCTTTGCCATCCTCAACTTTAACCGAGGGGATTTGTGCCATTGCAACCGAAGTAACGAGCAGCGCGAGAGCCGCAAAAATGAGTTTTTTCATAGTTCAAAAAAGATTTTTTATTGGTTATGTTTTTTGTTTGTTTTTGTCTTGTTTGTGGCGTGCCTGCAATTGCGTATTATCCTTAGCGTTCATACTACTTTCGACACAAAAGCAACACTCCTATTATCACGCAAAAATATAAATAAATTTATATTCTGCAAACATTCACACCCATATTTGCTCAAATAAACACATCTGACATAGGCAACATTTCTATGCCGCAAAACGACATAGCGAGAGTTGGTGGCAAAAAATAGATTTAGAGAGTGTGGAGAGTATTGCAATTTGAAAAAAAATGCGTATATTGTCCCCGATTTGTATACTCATTGTTGGCAAGTCAAATGGAAAGGAAAATAACCGCAAAAAAATAATTTAACTAACCTTTTTATTTACAAAAATTTATGAAAAATTTATTCAGATTAGCGACTCTTCTCCTGGCGTTTGCAACGCTGGGTTTTGTTGGTTGCGAGGACCCCGACACTGATTGGATCGGCGAAGATGGTGTTGGCATCAAAGCCACGTTTAAGTCTTCGACCACTAAGACTGCAACTCTCGAAGTGCAGACCGTAGGTTTGAGCAAAATTGCTTGGATTGCCAAACCCGCCGAGGAGAAAGCTCCTGCACCTGTGTTCGTTTTCAAAAACGGTAGCCAGATGGATGTAACCGATGGTACGCACACCGTTGAAGTTAAACAACTCAGTGCAAACACCACCTACACCGTCTACTTTGCTGGCGAAACTACTGCCACAGCAGACCTTAGCGACTTGTACACATTGCAGAATGTCAAGACAACCGACTTCGACACAGATGGTGTAACTGTCCGCGAGGTTTTGTACGATGGACTTATCCTCGACATCAAAGTTCCTGAGAGCGTGAAGGAGCAAGACCACCTTATCAAATGGTCTACTACCGACCTCTACCTCTACAATAGGAATAAAATCGGCACTCACGGTACTCAGCCCGATACCGACCTGATGAACTGGAACGATAGCAAGGCAGGTTGGAAACATATGTATTTCAACAGTAGCACTACGCTTCACCTTACAGAGATGAACTCGTACGCCGTTGACGAGAACGGCAATACGAACACCAAATACCACTACTACGAGACTCTTGTTCCCGGTCAACCTCAGGTTTTCATACTCGGTGAGTATGAGTTTGGTCAGGATATGGGCAGCGGCTGGGGCTGGGGCTACTACGAGCCTTTGTTCGACCGCGCAGCTTGGTCGAGTGCATTGGCTAAGAACGGTGGCGAGCTCGTTGACGAGACTCCTTTCTGGGATGGTATGTACACCCATATGCTCGTTAAGACCAAAGAGCCTGAGAAATTGCCTGACGAGCTGATGAAGGTAGAACTCGACATCCGCCCAGATGACGCCATCATTGATGTAACCGTAGACGACAGCATCGAAGTTTTACAGGTGATGGTACTTGACGAGGAACAGCACGCGATTGCGTACAAGTGGCTCGGCGAGAGCTACGAACACTTCCAGTGGTTTGCAACTTCGTATGTTGGTCTGATGGAAGGTGCAACTGATTTCTATACGCGTAGTAAGGGCGATGGTAGTAAACCTTACATCAATGAAAACGGTAGATTTAGGACTGCCCTTAGTAAATACCTCATCAATGTAAGTATGACCTCGAAATACTGGGTATATGTTGTAGGTGTTAGCGGCTACGATGAGGAGGGCTATATGAACGGTAGCAAGCAGGTTTGCTGGAGTATGAATGGCTTCAACCTCAAAGAGACCACCAAACCCGCGCCCACCGTTGAGGTAACACCTGTTGAACCTCTCGAACCCAACAAGGCTTACTACAAGATATTCTGCCCCAGCGCTGCCGAGGGCAATGGCGTAACCAAAGGCTACTATTACGCTGGATATGAGAAGGATTGGCTTTCGTCAGGTATGACCGCACAGGAGATCATTGACACCTATGCCTGGGGTAATACAATTGTCCAGTTCACACAAAACGACCTCGATCTGATCAATACAGATGGTCTGATTATTGATTTCCCCTCGCGTCCCAACGAGAACTTCTATTTTGCAACAGTATTTACAAATGACGAGGGTAGTCGCAACTACTCCGATGCGGTAGTATGCCGCACCTACGAGACTCCCGTAGATAGGGTTGAGAGTGAGTACTTCGAGAGACTCAAAGGCGATTGGACTGCAAGTGCAACCGTTCGCTTCAAGAAACTCAAACCTGGCGTTGATACCGAAGATGATTCCCTCACTACGGATGATTTGTACGAGGAGCACACCAAGACTCACACCTGCACCATCACCGTTGGCGATGCAGAGTATCCCGAATCTCTCAACGAGAGTGTATACGAAACATACGAGAAACACGGTATAAGTCGCGAGAAGACCGACCTCTATTTCTCGGAGTTCTGCAAAGCAGTGGATCTGTTCAACGAGACCAACCGCGCACAGAACCGTATCCTCGTGAATGGCTTTAACTTCGCAGGCGAGATGCTCGAATACCTCCCCTACTTCAACTTCCAGAGTGCATACGACCTCTTCATTTCGGACACCTACAATGGCGTAAGCCACACTATGCCCGTATATGACTTCGGTCCTAAGTGGTTCTTTGAGGTTATGGCTGACGGTAGTCTTGCAGTACCTTTCAACACCGTCTACTACGCACCTATGGGTAGCTGGTACGTAGACTCGTTCTACGGTCAGCAGGAAATTCACTTGATTGCTTACGAGCCCACCACCTCCGGTGCAGCAGGCTACGTTGGAAAAGGTAGTACCGGCTACTTCCCCGTGGAGATCTCGGAAGATGGCAACACCATCACTATCAAGCCCTACGAGAATGCTGAACTACCTGGCTATAAGTACTATCCCAACGTAGGTGTTTACAACCAGTTGGATCCTACATCCTACAGTATGTCTATGTATATCATCTCGGAGATTACCCTCACTCGTGGTGCTGCCGCAGAGCCTGCTCGCGTGGCTGCTAAGGGTGGCAAGGCAGTAGCTCCCGTAGAGATGAAGGTTGAGGCAAAGAACGGCATTAAGACCGCCATCCGTCCCCGCACTCCCGGTATCTTTGACGAGAGCGACAGGGTTGAGATGTCTGGTCCTTGCAAAGACCTCACTCCCGAGCAGAAACACGAGAGGTGGATTAAGGAGCGTATGAGTATCCGCAAATAATCCCTAACCTCTAAACTCTATGCACACAACATTCAGAAACCCCTCTATGAGCAGGGGTTTCTGAATCGCGTGTTTTAGGACACAAACAACACAAATCGCATTAGAAAACAGACAGAATGAAGCGACTGACTATAACCTTGCTGGCACTCGCCGCAACAACCGCCCTCAGTGCACAAATAAAGCTCGGAGGGGGCAACTTGACAGGTAGCTTGGAGTCCAACTCCATCTACTACCTTGACGATGCTGCGTTGGGCGACAAGAAGATACCTTTCGGCTCGAACGACTACCTCAAACTCGCCTACTACAACGGGCGTTGGAGCGCAGGTCTGCAAGGCGATGCCTATCTGCCCGCACTTGTGGGTTATGACGACATCCGCAACCTCAAAGCCGACCCAACCTTCGCACTCACACAGCTCTTCGTGAACTATCGTGGCGATTGGTATGACATCACGGTTGGCGATTTCTTCGAGCAGTTCGGTAGCGGCTTGGTATATCGTAGTTTCGAGGATAGACAACTCGGCTTCAACAGCGCAACGCAAGGTCTGAGGTTTACCGCCTCGCCCACCGAGTGGCTCGCACTGAAAGCCTTCTATGGTCGTCCCCGATTGGCTGTGATAGACTACTCCACAGCGTGGATTGGCGGCTTGGACGCAAGCGTCAATGTGGGTTCGCTCTTGAAGTGGCAGGAGGCTATGCTGATGGTGGATGGTAGTTATGTCAATCGCTATCAGGCTCTCGACTTGGAGGGTAGCGAGAACAGCTTAGGTATTAGCATATTCCCCGCTGGCTTCGAGACTCCTATGACTCATCTCTACTCGGCTCGTGGCTCGTTCGACTGGAATGGTCTGAGTGTGAAGGGCGAGTATGTGGGCAAATCGTTGGACCTTAGCGATAGGAGTTCGGAACCCTCAAAAGGTAGTGCACTATTGGGCGAGGTTTCCTACACCGTTGGCAAGTTCAACATTATGGTGCAGGCTCGTATGATTGAGAATATGGGTACACGCCTTTCGCTCTACGATATTCCAGTAGAGGGAGCGTTTGGTGGCTACGACTACCTCTCGCCTCTGAGCAATACGCTCAACTACATCCCCGCTCTGACACGTCAGCACACCTATATGCTCGCAAACCTCGAACCACATCAGGTTAATACCCACAGTGAGTTCGCGGCTCAGGCAGACGCTTACTACTCCATCCGTCACAAGAAAGATCGCCGCAACTTCTGGCGCTTCCACCTGAACGCTTCGATGGCACAGAACACCGAAACCAACAACCTCACTTGGCTCGATGTGAATGTAGATGTAGAGCGTCAGTGGAACAAGAATTGGAAGGCTACGTTTATGTACTCGTTGCAGAAACGCAATCCCAATAAGGGTTTTAACGACCAAATTTATACCTCTAATATATTTGTGGCAGACGTAACACACAAACTCAGCACCAAGAACTCTCTGCGTGCCGAGTTGCAATACCTCTACTCCAACGACTATGAGGGCGACTGGATGGGTGCACTCGTGGAGTTCAATATGGCTCCTCGGCTGAGCATCTTTGTGAGCGATATGTACAACCACCAGAGGGTAAAAACCGGTGATTGGGCGCAGGAAGAAGAGAAATTACACTATTACAGCATAGGTGCAAGCTACACCATCGACCGCACAAGGGTACAACTCTCCTATGGTCGCAACCGTGCAGGTATGATATGTTCGGGTGGCGTTTGCCGCTACACTCCTGCCTACACAGGTTTCAATCTCCTGCTCAGCACCTCGTTCTAACGACCAAAAGTGAAAGAATTTATAACGATTAAAAACAACCAAATACCTTTTAGAAATGAAATTTTTGAAATTTATTGCAGCCGCAGTTTTTGCTCTCGCAATGGTGGCTTGCGGTGACGAACCCACCAACACTCCCGTTGAGAAATCGCCTTTCAGGATGGAGGTAAGCAGCAATTTCGTGCAGATTGGTGTTGACCACGCATATTTCTTGGTATATCTCGATGAAGAACTCGTTGACCCCGCCGAGCTTACATTCTACGATGAGAATGATGAGGAGGTGGAGATGACTACCCTCGAAATAGAGATTGATGGCCAAACCGTGACCGTTCCTGAGTGGGCACCTACCGAGCCCACCACCAAATCGTTCTGGGTGTCGTATAAAACCTACTTCACCAAAGAGCTAATCACTATTACAGCAGTAGACTTTGCATTCCCCGATAGTATGGAAGACCCTCAGCCCAACAATGTATCGTTCAAAAAACGCACATTCTTCACTCAGTTCACCGGTGCGGGTTGTGGCTATTGTCCCTGGGCAAAAGCTGCCCTTTATGAGGCTGCCGCAGATGAGGCCTACGCTGACAAATTTGTAGTTGCAGCAATCTACACATACGATGGACAAAACTCCAAGCTCTACCCTACGGAAAATGGGGATATTTCAACTGCATTTGGTGTAAGCAGCTACCCTACCGTAATCTATGATATGATGGGTTCGTTCAGCTACGAAAGGGTAGATAAAGACTACGTCAGTGTAAAAGCCGCTATTGACAACACGCAGCAGCAGGAGGCAAAAGCAGGTATCGCTGTAAATGTCGCAAGTGACGAGGGCGACACCTTCGTGGCTCGCGTATCTGTTAAGGCTGCTGTGGATGGCGAATACAATGTTGGTGCTTGGCTCGTAGAGGATGGTATAAAAGAGAAACAGGCCAATAATGGATGTGGATACCCTATGGACTTTGACAACCACAACAACGTACTCCGTTATGCTGATAGTGGCAAGAAGTACATCGGTCACTCGCTTGGCGCAATGAAGGCTGGCGAGATCAAAGACCACGTCTTCACTATGAACTTCTTCAAGGGTACATACAACAAAGATGGTAAAGAAGTCAAGGCTCCTTGGGTAAAGGAGAATTGTCGCCTTATCGTCTTCGTAACAACCAGCGTCAGAGGTAGTGCATACGTTACCAACGTGGTAGCAAATGATATTTACAGTGAGTCAATTGCGTTTGACTACAAGTAGTAGCGCTTGCTAAACCATACAAAAGGGTCGCACCAAAGGGTGCGGCCCTTTTTCGTCTTTTGGGCATCGTAGAAATTAACCATAGGAAAAGTTGGCTGTATAAAATAAAATACATATATTTGTATGATATTGTTTTGATTTTATGGCAGACAACTATCTCGAAAAGAAGATGGAGGACCTGAAAGCGGCAGGCTCTGGCACCAAAACCAAGAGCCACCTTTCGCTCGAAAAACTCCTCGTGCGCAACCGTAGTTATCGAGGCTACGACAACTCCTATGTCGTTCGCCCCGACCAACTTAGGCGTATAATCTCTGTTGCCACAAAAATCCCCTCGGCTCGTAATTCACAACTTTTGCGCTTCCGCCCCGTACCCCACGAGGAGGCAGATAAAGTATTGCCCTTCATCCGTCTGGGTGGTGCTCTGCGCGACCTTAAACTACCCTTCGAGGGAATGGAACCTCGCGCCTTTGTGGTGATTTGTGCTGCCACCCCCACTCCCGACCACTACGTCTATATAGACCTCGGCATTGCGGCGCAGAGTATGCTGTTGCAGGCTGTGGAGATAGGTTTGGGAGGTATCTGCATCGGCGCTTTCGACAAGCAGGAGGTCAAAGAGTCGCTCGCCCTACCCTACGAGCCTTTGTTGGTGGTAGCAATAGGTAAGCCCAAAGAGAAAATCGAACTTGTGGAGATCCACGAGGACGAAGACAAAAACTATTGGCGAGACGAGAGCGGAACGCACTATGTCCCCAAAATTGCCCTCGAAGAACTAATTTTGAAATAAGAGAGAAGAAAATAATAAGTACAAAAACAATCAACAAAAACCAAAAACTAACACACTATGAAGAAAACATTGGTAGACCTTTTTGAAGGTTCGGTTGCAAACTATGCAAACAACGTCTTTCTGAAAGAGAAAATTGGTAAAACTTGGACCGACACTACTTACGCCCAGACCCGCGATGTTGTGTATGAGATTGGTGCAGGTTTCGTAAAATTGGGCGTGGCTCCCAAAGACAATATGTCGCTCCTTTCGGAGGGTAGGAATATGTGGATTATGACTGAGCTTGCTATGTTCTACGCAGGTGCAGCCAACGTGCCCCTTTCGATTAAACTCGAAGAGAGCAACGACCTTATGTTCCGTCTGAAACACTCGGATACCAAGTGGATTGTTGTGTCGAAATCGCAACTTCCCAAAATCCGCCGCATTATTGCCGATCTGCCTTTGGTAGAGAAGGTTATCATCATCGACAAGGTTGACGAGTTGCAGGATAGGGAGATTTTGATGGACGATGTGAGGGCTATGGGTCGCGAGCTGCTCGCCGAGGACAAAGAGGGCTTCCTCAAAATCGGTCAGGCTATCCAGAATGACGACCTCGCAACTATCACCTACACCAGCGGTACTACTGCCGACCCCAAAGGCGTTTGCCTCTCGCACCGCAACTACACAGCCAACGTGGAGCAGGCTCTGACGCTGATGGATATTGACGAGACTTGGCGCACACTTATCATTCTCCCCTTGGACCACTGCTTTGCACACGTTGTAGGTTTCTACATCTTTATGCACAAAGGTGCTCAGGTGGCTACCGTACAGAACGGCAGGACCGGTATGGAGACTCTCAAAAACATTCCTTTGAACATCAGGGAGGTAAAACCCCACATCATCCTTTCGGTTCCTACGCTTGCTAAGAACTTCAAGAAGAATATCGAGAACAGTATCAAGGCTAAGGGTAAGTTTGTTGAGACCCTCTACAACTGGGGCTTGAAGAACGCCATCGCCTACAACGGCAATAGCGACCGTGAGCGTGGTAAGGGTTTGAGGGCTTTGCGCAAACCTTTGGTATGGTTCTTCGACAAACTTGTATTCTCGAAAGTTCGCGAGGGCTTCGGTGGCGAGATGAGGTTCTTTGTTGGTGGTGGCGCACTCTTGGACAAGGATTTGCAGGTATTCTTTATGGCTGTCGGTATGCCTATGTTCCAGGGCTACGGTCTTAGCGAGGCAACCCCCGTCATTTCGTCTAATGGTCCTCGGAGATATGAGTTCGGTTCGAGCGGTGTTATGGTCAAACCCTTCGAGATGAAGATTTGCGACCCCGATGGTAACGAACTCCCCGAGGGCGAGAAAGGCGAGATGGTCTGCAAAGGCGAGAACGTGATGATGGGCTACTGGAAGAACGCTTCTTCGACTGCCGAGACCGTTAAGGACGGTTGGCTCTATACGGGCGATATGGGTGCCGTTAAGAATGGTTTGCTCTATGTATATGGTCGTTTCAAGAGCCTTCTGATTGCTGCCGATGGCGAGAAATACTGCCCCGAGGGTATCGAGGAGGCTTACGTTTCGAGCTCGAAGTTCATCGACCACGCAATTCTCCACAACAACCAAGACCCCTACACTACCCTTCTTATCTCGCCCAACAAGGAGGCTATGAAGGCTGCTTTGGTGCCCTTCAAACTCTCGCTCGACAGTGAGGAAGGTCAGCGCAAAATCGTTGAACTCGTGCAGGCAGACCTCAATGAGTATAAGAAAGGTGGCAAATTTGAGGGCCAGTTCCCCGAGCGTTGGTTGCCCGCAACCTTCGCACTGCTTGACGAGCCCTTCACCGAGCAGAACCACCTCATTAACTCCACTATGAAGGTTGTTCGTGGCAAAGTTGAGGAGCACTTCGCAGACCGCCTTAACGCAATGTACACCCCCGAGGGTAAGGACATCTACTACAACGTAGGTAGGTTCTAATGCTATATTGCATCGCAGAAAAAGAGGAACAAGTTTGCTTGTTCCTCTTTTTTGTGTGTATGGATTGTGCCCTACTGCGCTATCTTACGACCACTTCATCCACATAGCAATCGGCGGGGCAAGTGAGCACCAAGCGCAAGTGTTGCAATCCTTGCATCTCGCCATCCAAGCCTATCTCCTCCACCCACGCATCGTGGCGATTGTTCTGCCAAGGCTGTGGGCGATGCTCAGCCAAGAGGTCGAAGTGTTCGCCATCGGCAGAGCCATAGAGCGCAACCCTCTCGGGCAGGCAGACGCCACTCGGAACATAGTTGAGTACTCCAAGCCTCGCTTCTACCCTATCGCACGCTTTATCTAACGAGAGCGAAAACTCGGTGGTGCCTTTGGGAAGTCGTACCCACGCACTGTTTGCGGTATCCTCATCGCCCAACGTGCCATCAACTATCTTCGGCTCCGAGCAACGGGCTATTGTCACACACTCATCTGTGGGTGTTCTAAGCGGAGTACAATTCCGACTCCACGCCACATACTCCCTCGCTGCTGCTACCGAAAGTTCGGGCTGACCGAGTGGGTATGGGGAGTCCTCAGCCTCGAAAATTCCGCACATTATAAACGATACAATACGGTCCACACCTGCACTGCTTGCTGCCTCCAACTGCGCCACAAACCTCTCTGGGGCAGCAGGAATGAGTGCCGAGGTGCGGTCGTTGGTGCCTCGTTCCCAAGTAAAACTTTCGCAATTTGCCCATATCTCAATCGGTAGATTGGCGTGTATCGCTGCCAAACGCTTCCAATTCTCCCTCAGGCGTGGCAGTGGGAACTTCTCCCTCACACACCCCACTTCGTCCTGATAGGCGATAATATCCACTTTGAGCCTTTCAATCTGTCGGGCGTAGTTGGGATGGTCAAAGTCTGAGTTGAAGATACCATAGGGGGATATGAGGATTTTAGCCTTGGGTGTAAGCCCACGCGCGTGATCCGTAAGGGCATTTACCGCCTCAACAGCATAGTCGGTCAGCACAGGTCCTAAGCAGTCCTCTACGGGCAGATACCACCCATAGAACGCCTTGTGGTCGCCAAACAAGCGGGCAAGTTCGACCATCATATCCATCTGACGCTGTTTGATGCGGGGAATGCGTAGATTGTCGTCTTGATCCTCCGCCCAGCCGGTACTCATAAAGACCCGCATATTGTGTTCCGCTGCGGCATCCAAAATCGCCTCAACGGGACTCTTTCTGCCTGCGGGATAGTGGTGGGGCATCAGCTCCGAGGGATAGTAGGCTCTTCCCTCGTTGGCAACAGCCATAAAGATAAGGTACTCCATACCCATCTGGCTCATCTCTTCAATTTTTGCCTCCCACAATTCGGGAGCCGTCATATCCATACCCTCAGGGTTGGTGTACTTATTGCGCACATCCTGATAGGCGAGGTTTATGAATGTGCCCGTAACGGGCTTAATGTTGCCTCCTAACGCCATATTCACGATAGCAAGAAGGCTTAGTGACAAACAAAGAAGTCGTTTCATAGAAGGTTGCTCTTTTGTGGATTATCTCTCACAAAGGTAGCATTTTTACCCCAAAATATCCACTCTTTTGCCAATTGTGTGGTGGGATATAGGGCTCATCGGGGAGAAAAAGGAAATAATGGCGAGATGTTTGCTAAAAAATAGGCAATAAATTAGCCCCACAAAGCGTATTAACAAAAAAAATAGCTACATTTGTGCTAATACTTTTAACACATTATTTTTCTTAATTACAACGATGACAAAGACAGATTTACCCGTGAGGGCTCATTCTGAGAACAATGATGGCTACAAAGCCTTCGTTAAAGACAAACGAGCAAGAACTACTCGTACCAACGATGCTGTATTTACCACATCATATCGCAACCGAGAGAGTGGCGAAAGAGAACAGCATAGTGGAGAGCGCAGGCACTCGTTTAATCCCAATTTCACACGCGACAACCGACTCACCGAGCGCAACCGTCAGCAGGGCGAATATCGTGCCGAAAGGAGCTATGGTAACCGCGAGGGTGGCTACAATCGCGAGGAGCGCGGTGGCTACAACCGTGAGCGCACCTTCAATCGCGAGGGTGGCTACCAGCAACGTAGCGAGCGTGATTTCAACCGCGAAGGTGGCTACAATCGCGAGCGCTCGTTCAACCGCGAGGGCGGATACCAAAGGCGTGAGCGCGAGGCAGGTGGCGAAGGTTTCCAGCCCCGTGAGCGTAATTTCAACCGCGAGGGTGGCTATCAGCAGCGCGGCGAGCGCAGTTTCAATCGCGAGGAGCGCAATTTCAACCGTGAAGGTTTCCAGCCCCGTGAGCGCAACTTCAACCGAGAGGAGCGTGGTGCCTTTGGCAGCAAGCGAGGTGGTGGTATACGCCCAACAAAGGCGGCACCTAAGAGCAAATTCGCTCAGCCCAAAGAGCCCAAGAAGTATATCAACACCGCAAACGAATACACATTAGAAAACTACCCTTCCTATGAGGCTCCCAAGCAGGAGGGTGCAATTCGTCTGAACCGCTACATCTCTATGTCGGGTATCTGCTCGCGCAGGGAGGCTGACGAGTATATAGCCAAGGGCGAGATTACCGTAAATGGTGTGGTTGTTACCGAGCTCGGCTCGAAGGTAATGCCCAACGATGAGGTATGCTACAATGGCAAGAAGATAGAGAACGAAAAGAAGGTCTACATTGTGATGAACAAACCCAAAGGTTTTGTGACCACTCTCGATGACCCCCACGCCGACAAGAGTGTTATGGACCTTGTGAAGAACGCCTGCACCGAGCGCATCTATCCCGTAGGTCGCTTAGACAAGAACTCCGTTGGTGTACTCCTTTTGACCAACGATGGCGATTTGGCGAAAAAGCTCACCCACCCTACTTACGAGAAGAAGAAAATCTATCAGGTAAGCCTCGACAAGCACCTTACTCGTGCCGACTTGGAGCAACTCATCTTGGGTGTGACGCTCGAAGATGGCTACATCGCAGCCGATGACGTTTGCTATGTTGACGACCCCAAGATGAAGAATGCTGTGGGCATTGAGATTCACTCTGGCAGGAACCGTATCGTTAGGCGTATGTTCGAGCACGTTGGCTACCACGTTGGCAAGCTCGACAGAGTCTACTTTGCGGGCCTTACCAAGCAGAAACTCAAACGTGGCGAATGGCGTTTCCTTACCGAAAAAGAGGTCGCTATGTTGAAGTCGGGCAGTTACGAATAAGAGAGCTGTTTTATAGTAGCGGGGCTGATACTAAACGCCCCACAACATAATAGAGGGATTCTTCTTTGAGCGCTGCATCGGCACACAGAGAAGAGTCCCTTTTTGGATAGCCACATATAACAACCACATACAACTAAGGATACTATGAAAAGAGCAACAAAACTACTTGTGGGCATACTCTTGACGGTGGCAATCTCAGGTCACTCGGAGTGCTTCGCAAACAAAAAAATCAACGACCCACAAGCCCCAAATCGCAAGAGTGTGGGACTTGTGCTCAGTGGTGGCGGTGCAAAAGGCGCTGCGCAGTTGCGAGTAATAAAGGCTATTGAGGAGGCAGGTATTCCCATAGACTACATTGCCGGCACCTCCATAGGCTCAATCATTGGTGGACTCTATGCAGTAGGCTACACCATCGAAGAGATTGAGGAGTACTACACCACTATGAATTGGTTTGACATCTTTACCGACCGCAACGCGAGGGACAAACAGCTCTTTGCCAACAAGCAAAAAGACGATGCTTATATGTTCGATGTGCTCCTCTCAACGGAGGATATATCCATACCGAGTGGCATCGTTCGGGGCGACAGGTTTATGGACCAACTTAATGAATTACTGCTTGGTTATCAGCACATTGACTCTTTTGACAATCTTCCTATCCCCTTTGCGTGCGTGTCGTACGATATGAACACCGGCAGCGAGTATGTGGCGCGTGGAGGCAGTCTATCGGCAGCCATTAGGGCAAGTATGTCTATTCCCGCAGTTTTCAAGCCCGTGAAGTATAGGGATATGGTGTTGGTGGATGGTGGAGTGTATAACAACTTTCCCGTGGATGTGGTGCGCGATATGGGAGCCGATATAGTGATTGGTGTAGATCTCTCTGACGGAATCAAAACCGATGCTGATGTGGAGAACCTGATAGTTATCTTCGAGCAACTCACCGTCTTTCTTGGGCGCGAGAACTACGAGAAAAACCTCAGGGATTGTGACTACTACATACACCCCGAAATTGCCCCCTACTCGGCTGCAAGTTTCAATCAGGAGGCTGTCGACTCACTCATTATGCGTGGTCAGAGAGAGGCCGATAAGCACAAGGAGGGTTTGCAGGCTCTGCGCAAGAAGATTGGGCTCCCTGAGGGCTATATGGCACCCAAACGCAAACGCTACTACGACCAGAATACCCCACTGAAAATTGGCAACATCAAGCTCGATGGCTTCTCGAAGTCGGAGCGTAAGCTCATATCGCGATACCTCGATTTGAAGCCATACACCACCGTCACAAGGCGCGAGTTCAACCGCAACATTGAGCAGATTAAGAACTCCGGTGGATTTGAGTTTGTGAAATACTCGCTCTCCTATCAGGCACCCTACGACCTGAGGATTTGGGTAGATGAGAAGCAGAATGCATCACTGCACGTTGGTTTCCGCTTCGATTCGCACGAGTTGGCATCGCTGCTTTTGGGCACGGAGATGACACTTACGGGCAACTATTTCAAGCCCAAACTATCGCTTACAGCACGCCTTAGCGAGAGTCCCTACATACAACTCGGTGCTTCGAGCAGTAGGGTTTTCTTCGGCGAGTTCAACTTCGGGTATCGCTATCAGTACAACAATTTTGCCTTCTACAAGGACGACAAGCGTTCCCACACCTCCACCTTCGACTTCCACAAGTTGTCGATGAAGTTCTCGGACATATACCTGCGCAATTTCAACCTTTCGGCAGGCATTGAGGCAGATTTCTTCGACTATCACGAAACATTCTACGAGGGAGGTAAGTACGAGGCGGAGTCGGAGGCTTACATCAACTATCTCATATCGGGGCACTACGACAACCTCAACAATGCCTATGTTCCGAGCAAGGGTTGGTCTATTGACGCCCACTACACACTCCACACCAACAACGGTTTGGAGGTGCACCACCACGTCCCCTTTGCATCGGTGCAGTACAAGATGATGGGGGCCTTGAAGTTGAGCGACCTTGTGACCTTCGTGCCATCGCTCTATGGTCGCACGCTGATAGGTATGGAGCCCACCTACCCCTATTTCAACTGCGTGGGAGGCATACTGCCCTCGCGTTATATGCCCCAGCAGATGAACTTTGTGGGTATCCAGCACATCGAATTGTGCGAGAACTCTATGATGATTGGCGCACTCGAAACGCGCTTTACGGTTGCCAAAAACCACTATGTGTCGGCCATTGCTAATATGATGATAGAGAACGACAACTTCCTCAGGATGTTCAACTTTGAGGACACCCTTGTGGGCTTCGGAGTGAAATATACCTACCAAACATCACTCGGCCCGCTTACGGTTCTTGCAAGTGGCACCAACCGCAACCCCTTAGGTGGCATCTATGTAAGTTTCGGTAAGAACTTCTAAGGATTTTGGCTGACTTAGTCGTTGGACATTAGACACAAACAAAAAATCTCCCCGAACTCACAGGAGTTCGGGGAGATTTTTGTTTAGACGTACTCTCTATTAGAAGAAGTAACGTGCGCTGAGCAACATCGACCAAGTGGAGATGGTGCTATTCTTAACACTCCACTTTGCAAGGTCAGTTGTGAAGGTATATGTATTATCTTTATTCAAGCTCAATACACCTTCGCCACCCCACTTTTTGATGTTACCCCAAGCAGGATTCAAGAGGTTACCAAAGTTCTTAATATCCAAGCCAAACTGTACGGTCTGTTTCCTACCTGCAACCATAAAGTTGATGTCCTGGTTGATTTTGAGGTTGAACTGGTTGTACCAAGGCATAACAACTGCGCCACGCTCCGAGTACTCACCACGGTTCTGGCTGAGGTACTTGTCGTTCTCAATAAACTCATTGAAAGCTGCCTTGTTCTCCTCAGAGGAGAAGGTCATACCATCCAACTCTTTCTCGGTGGGGATATACATAAGGCTGTATGAGCCTTTATCTCCGTTCACGTTGCTTGACAATGTGTAGGACGAGCGACTGTAGCTATATTCGCCAACGAATGCGAAGTTGTAGCCCTCGTAGAACAAGCCTACGGTAGTTGCGAACTTACCTTTGCCATACTCGAAGCGGTAGTTAGCATTCAATACCAAGCGGTGGGGCGAAACGTACGAAGAGTAACCCAACTCGTGCGAATTCGAACCATTAACACCGAAAGTGTTGGTGCCAAATGCGGAATTAACCTGATCGCCAATACCATCAATTACATTCTTCGATGTGGAGTAGGTGTAAGCACCGTAGAGCGAAAGACCACAAGCAAAGTCTTTCTTCAAAGTAGCGGTCAACGATGCGTAGTAACCCTGTTTGTCAATACCTTCGTTAGAAATCAAATAAGCATTTGCACCAACGCCCTCAATATTAGAGTAACTTACACGAGGAGCAGGCTCACCAGGGAGTTGAACCTCACCTTCTTTAAGACCGGTCTTGGTAACAGCTACGCTAACGAGGTCTTTGTTGTAGATACCCTCAATCGAACCCTTGATACCAAAGGGAAGGTCGAAGTCAGCAGCGAGTGAAGTCTTCCAAGTGGTAGGCATTTTGAGATCTTTATCCAAGATGGTAGCACCAGAAGGAGCAGCCAAGTCACCAGCTTTGAAAGCACCACCGTAGATGTCGGTAAGAATATCGTTGATATTGGTGTGGAAGCCCGAAGGAAGTTCATCGCCTCTGGTTGTATTGTACTGCATCTGCATACAGTTGCTATTACCTGCAACAGAAACGAGCCATACAAAGGGCAGACGACCGGTGTAGATACCGCTACCACCACGCAACACGAGGCTACGATCGCCCATTACGTCCCAGTTGAAACCAACGCGGGGCGAAACATTCAGAGTGGCAGTAGGCATATCGGAGGTCTTGTAACCACCGTAGTCTTTGTACATCTCGGTAAAGGCTTTATTCTCGTTACCTGCAATGTTGGGATAGAAGGGCAACTCCAAGCGAAGACCTGCGGTGAGTTTGAAGTTGTTGCTGATGTTCATCTCGTCCTGAATGTAAGCCGAAACCTGGTGGAAGTCGAACGAAGGATAAACCTGCTGCAAGTCGTCACGGTTAGCGTGAGTGATTGCAAATGCAAGTGGAGCTTCGTCATTTACGAAGTCATCCCACGAGTTGTATACATAGTAACCTGCACCACCCTGCATAAAACCGTTCTTGGTGTTGTCGTACTCATACTGCAAACCACCAACGAAGTTGTGAATGCCTTTGTGGAAGGTAAGCTCGTCAGTAACAACAACAGTATTTACATCGCGAAGGTTGCCATAGGTGAAGGGGTCGGGACCAAACGAAGTGAGGACTGTCTTCTGAGTCTTACCCTCGGAGTCTACATAATCTTGGAGAATATCCACAGTGGGGAATACACCGCCCTCGAAACTACGAGGCTCGTACTGGTGCGAGTAGGTAGCACGGAAGGTGTTATTCAACTGACCATCCAAGAACGAAGAGTTCAACTCAGCTGCCCACGAGGAGAAGTTCTGCTCCTGATAGTAACGCGAGCTCTCAAAGTAGAGTGCGTAGTTAGAAGTACGACCATAAGGTTTTCTTGTGTAGGTCAAACTCTCTTCCAAAGGAGTGATTGAGCTCGAAGGATCCGAAGAGTATTTGTTCTTGGTGTAGCTATAACGCAAGTTGAACTTGTGATCCTTGTTGATGTTCCAATCCAAACGAGCCATAACTTTGTAGTTAGGAATCTGGATGGAGTAATCCTGGTAGCGACCGGGATCATAGTTATAGGTATCTTTCAAATAGCCTTTAATCGTCTCCATCTGCTCAGCGGTAGGACGGTTGAACTGGCTTTTATCACCGATATCACTAGTCCACTCGCCTTGGCTACCATCGTATGCCTTGCGGTTCTGACCGGGGCTTACATTGTTTTCGTACTCGAAGTTAACGAAGAAGAAGAGTTTGTTCTTGATGATAGGACCACCAATGTTGAAGCCGATAGTGTTACTGAGCGACTCATTGAGTTCGAGCTCATTAACCTTACCCTCCAAGTCTGCGTAACGAGTACCGATAAGAGCGTCCGAAGTGTAGTAGTCGTAAACAGCTACCTTATACTGGTTGGTACCGCTCTTGGTTACAGCGTTGATAGCACCTCCGGTAAAACCACTCTGACGAACATCAAAGGGGGTGATGTTTACGCTCATCTGCTCCAAAGCATCCAACGAAATGGGAGCACCACCTGCGGGAAGGCTACCGCCGATACCGAAGGCGTTGTTGAAAGCAGCACCATCGACAGTAACATACGATTGGCGGTAGTTACCACCACCAATTGCCAAACCATTCGAGGTGGTAGTAGCCTGGGGAGTAAGTTTCATCAGGTCGTTCATACTACGGCTAACAGTAGGCATGCTCTCCATAATCCTTGTGCTGATGGTAGTCTGAGCACCTGCGTTGCTAGAACGCATATTGCTGTCAAGACCGTCACCAGTCACAACAATCGCCTCAATCTCCTGACCCTCTGGGCTAAGAGTAGCGTTAAGAGTGTAGTTGTCACCAAGACCGATGGTAACATCCTGACGCCTAAGAGTACGGTAGCCGATGTACTCGAACTCGATGGTGTAGGGACCACCGGGGCGAACATTAGCAAGGCGATATACACCATTGCCATCAACCACAGCTGCATACTGGGTACCCGAAGGGGTGTGAACGGCAATAACAGTGGCACCAACAAGTGCAGTACCATCGTTACTGGTCACCTTACCGCTCATACTCGAAGTTGTAACCTGAGCCATTGCGCTCATAGCCACAAACAACGAAACAATCAATGTGTAGAATTTCTTCATACTCTTTTTGTTTTTGTTTGGTAAAAATGAATTGTGTTTATAAAAGTTTGTTTTAATTTATTTTCTCTCTTTATACATAATAAAAACAAAAGAGGAGGTGTCTATTGCTAAACACTTCCCCCGTTAGTAGAGCGAACACCGCACATCAACGCCAAATAACATTGAAGGAACACTTCTCTATTTGCCTTAATCTCAGCGGTATTCATATCTTTCACTGTAATCAACATCGTAATTCTGCTTTCCGACACCACAAAGATATGCAATTCAAACCCTTTTTCGCAACTATTTTCTCAACAAACTATCAACATTCCGCACCACCCTCCATAACTATGTTATGGTCGTGGTCCGCATTAGAACATTGCGCGAGGCAATTCCGACACCGAGTTGATAAATACGACCTCAATACCCTTGGGAAGTTTCAATCCCCTACCCGCAAGGTAGCCGCTGACGATAATCTTCCTAAAACCGTGGCGTGCAGCCTCAGCAATCCTCTGTTCGGTGCGGGGCGCAGGGCGCACCTCGCCCGACAAGCCTATCTCGCCCGCCATACACACCCCCTCGCCTATCGCCCTATCGAAGTAGGATGATATGACAGCACCCACAACAGCCAAGTCCAAGCCCGTATCCTGCACCTTAAAGCCGCCCGCAAAGTTCAAAAAGACATCCTTTTGGAACATCTTCATCCCCACCCTTTTCTCCAACACCGCAAGGAGCATATTGAGCCTTCGGGAGTCGTAGCCCGTAGCCGAGCGTTGAGGCGTACCATAGGCGGCGTTGCTAACCAGCGCCTGAACCTCGATGAGGTAGGGGCGGATGCCATCCACTGCCGCACCCACTGCCACACCGCTGAGTTGCTCTTCGGGATGGCTGAGCAATATCTCCGAGGGGTTCGACACCTCCACCAAGCCCTCCTCGCGCATCTCGAAAATGCCTATCTCGAAGGTTGCTCCAAAGCGGTTTTTAATACCCCTCAGGAGCCTATATACGTTGTTATTATCACCCTCGAACGAGATGACCACATCGACAATATGTTCGAGGATTTTAGGACCTGCAATGGCTCCGTCTTTCGTTATGTGACCGATGATAATTACCGATGTGCCGCTCTCCTTAGCCATCTTCAACAGCCTTGCAGCACACTCCCTAATTTGCGACACGCTACCTGCCGAGGAGTCTATCGCTTCACTATAAATGGTTTGTATAGAGTCAATTACCACAAGGTCTGGCTTCATCTCTTCGGTGTGGCTCAGGATGTTCTCCAAGAGGGTTTCGGGGTAGATGTAGCACTCATCGCTCACCTCGCCCAGGCGCGAAGCCCTCATCTTGATTTGCGATGCCGACTCCTCGCCACTCACATAGAGCGTCTTGATGCCCTTTGTGGCGAGTGCCATTTGGAGCGAGAGGGTGGACTTACCAATACCCGGCTCGCCACCGAGTAGCACGAGTGAGCCTCGCACCAAGCCTCCGCCCAGCACCCTATTGACCTCGGGGCTGGACAGTTCTATGCGCTTGTGGTCGGCATCCGCAATGTCGGCAACTTTTTGGGGGCGGCTCTCGCTCGTGCGCTTAATGCCGCTGTCGGTTGCGCGGGCTATAACCTCCTCGGAACAACTGCCCCACGCACCACACGCCGGACACTGCCCAAACCACTTGGGCGACTCGTTTCCACACTCTTTGCAATAGTATGCTTTCTTGACCTTTGCCATAATTCACTGCTTTAATCTCACAAAGATAGTAAAAAACTTCACATTTCGCCCCACCCACCGCACGGGTATTAAAAAAGATACCCGCGAGCAAAGGTTAAAGCCCAAAGGCTAAAATTACTAAGCGGGGGCAAACGCTCTCGCTTATTCACAATGTTAAATCCCAAATGCTTCTATCGGCGGCAGATTTTGGCGAAGTCGCACCATTTGCAGACCTGTTCATCCTCGGTGGCTGTGAAGGGAACATCGGGGTTGAAGAGTTCGCAGAGGGTGGTCGCCAAGTGTCGCTCGAACTCCTCGCGGTAGTCAGCATAGGAGTTCACTTCGTGTCCCGCACTACGGTCGTTCAGCAGGGGCGAGTACTCCTCCTTGCCGAGGTAGCGGACATAGTAGAGCGAGGGGGTAACGTCCTTGCCCTCCAAGTCGCCGCGACTCTGCATACGTTCTGCCACCAGGGAGTAGATAAGTGTTTGCAGCACAGCACCATTACGCCCCTCGGGCAGGTGCGAGAGGAGTGCCGAGAGTCCCACAAAATCCTTATGCAGCGAGCCTGTCTTATAGTCGATAATCCTCAGCGAGCCATCGGGCATTCTGTCTATCCTATCCGAGTAGCCCCAAAAGCGCACACTACGTCTCTTATCGAAGCAGAAGTCGCTCTCCATCTCGCGTTCCAGGGCGTAGATGCGGTAGTCGCCCCTCTCGGGAGCCTTATCGAAAGGCAGAACACACGAGAGGATATACTTCTCTACCGTATCCCTTACGACAACAACATTGCCGCCATAATCCTCCTCTGGGACCTCTTCGCCACCAAAATACTCCTCCGTAATAGCCCCAACGACCGCCTCGTGTACCTTTGCGGCATCCACCTTTGGCAGATACTCCTTGGGGGCAATCTTTTCGCCCTCCATAGGCTCATAGAGCAGTTGCATAGCCTTGTGGAAGATTGTGCCAAAGAGCGCATTATCCACACCCTCCTCAATCTCCTCCTCGGTGCGTATGCCCGCAATAGCCTTGAAGTAGAATTTCAGCGGGCACTCCATATAATTATTAAAGGTGGAGGGCGAGAGTCGGCGTTTTGCCTCGCCATCGGCACCCACCAAAAACTCCTGCAAGCGGCGCAGTTCCTCGCCACGTTTTGCCACCTCCAATCTACGCTCCTCGGCGAGGCTCACATTGAGGCTCTTTTCGATGCGGTGGAGCGTATGTGGGCTCTCGTAGTCGAGTTGGTAGATGTAGCGGCTCGGCTCGCCCGTAGCCTTTTCGGTAGCCACCGAGCAATAGACCAAATCTACTCTCTCAGCACGCCCCACAAGGCGGTAGAAGTAGTAGGCATAGACACCCTCGTTGTGGCGAGGTGTGGGCATACCGTAGGCGTAGCGCAAATTGTAGGGGATGAACGAAGTGTCGGTGATGCGTCCAGAAGGGAAGTTGTCGTCATTCATAGAGAGCAGCACCACATTCCTAAAATCGAGGTTGCGGGTTTCGAGAATACCCATAACCTGCACACCGCTCAGCGGCTCGCCACTATATGGAATTCGCACACCCTGCAACACACGCCTAAGGAGTGTGGCGTATGTCGATGGGCGCATAGGCACGTTGCAACTGCGCAACGAATGATCCAACTTGCTCACAGCCTCAGCAATAAGCCCAAAGCACTCCCTACTGAGAGCCCTGCGCTCGGTGCCCTGATGGGGTATCTCCAAACGCGAAATTGTACTAATCACACCAACCACATACTCGCCTAACGACTCCCAGCCTTCGTGGAATGTAAATATCATATCGAGTAGTGGCACACGTCCCACCAATCTCTCTTCGGCAACATATATACGCCCCTGCTCCACAATCTCGCTCCTCAGCGTAGTGCACTCGTCCTTGCCTACTGCCACCACAAAGGGGTGCGAGAGGATACCCTCAACATCGGAGTGGTAGAAGGAGAGCACACCCGAGCGGTTGGTGCGGGCACGCAGTTGGAGTTGCAGGAGTCGTTCTACGAAACTATATGGCAGAGTAGCCCTCAGTGGGTAGCCCATAGTGATATTCACTTCGCCCACGCTATCGGGCAAAGAGTAGAGAAGTGGCGAGAGCAGCCCCTCATCGGTCAGTACTATGGCGGTATTCTTATCCACCCCACCCTCTTTCTCGATTATATCCTCCAAGAACTCGCCCACATACTTACACTGCAACGAGTCGGAGGGAGTGGATATAACATTTACGGCTTTGGGCTCCGAAAAGTGGCTCGGAAGGTTGAACGTAGCAGGTGTGGGATAGCGTCTGAGGTTTTCGCGCACAAAGAGTCCTGCCTCCTGGTTTTCGTCCCGCAGGTAGTAGTCGTCCGTATCCCAATAGAAATCCGCTTCGTGGGCATTTTTGAGGTGGTCGAAGAGTATCTTTTCGGCTGCCGAGAGGGCATTGAAACCCAGCACCACATACTGCCCCGCAGGGAGTTCCACCTCTCCCGAACTTAGCCTTTCGGCTGCCCTGCGGTATATCATACCCGTATAGCCCAAGCCTTGTTTTGAGAGTCTTTGACGGAAGGTGTTATAGACGGGTAGCAGGGTGCGCCATACGGAGAGGAAGCGTTCTTTGTGCGCCGAAGAGCGATGCTCGGCATCGAACTCACGCCAAAAGCGAGCCACCATCCTCAGCTGTTCCTCGCTCATATAGGAGAGCAGGTCGGCATCCACATCCCTCAGGTCGGCGATATTACAAAAGAGCATCTCAGCATCAATCAGGTACTTATCCACCGCATCGAAATCATTGATAAGCACCTCACCCCAGCGGTAGAACGTATCAAAACTCTCCTCCTTGTGAAAAGAGGAGTATATGTCGAACAGCTGAGTCACAGCCACAATAGGCTCTATCCTCTCCAAACCCGCAAGAGTCACCATCAGTGAGTCGATGGAGAGAAATTCGGGCGACCAAAGTGGTTTGTGGGCAATCTTGGAGAGTGCATCCACAAAGAATATGCGGGTACGAGTATTGGGGAGAATTACCTTCAACTCCCCCACTCTCTCGCCATATCTTGCCCAAAGGTCGCAAGCAACGCTCTCTAAAAATTTTTGCATAGCCAAAGGTAGGATTTTTTTGCAGGTATAACAAATAATTTCTACCTTTATCCGATATTTTTTCGTTTTTGCACAATGGGTAGAGTTGATATACTGAGCGCATCGGCTGGCTCAGGCAAGACATATCGCTTGGCGTTGAACTACATCACAACGCTTTTGGAGGAGCCTCTGAGCTACCGCCATATTCTTGCCGTGACCTTTACGAACAAGGCAACAGACGAGCTCAAAGGGCGTATTCTGGCGCAACTCAACCTACTCGCAAACGGTTCCAAGAGCGACTTCGATGACGATCTAAGGCGCAATGGGTACGATATGGAGCAAGTGGCACAAAAGGCCGCCGAGGCTCGCAACCTCATACTCCACGACTACAACAACTTCGCCGTGATGACCATCGACAAGTTCTTCCAGAGGGTTATGCGTGCTTTCGTGAAGGAGATTGGTGTGGATTTAGGGTTCAACCTCGAACTACATACCGACTCACTGCTCGAACAAGCCGCCGACCGTATGCTCGAAGAGGTGGCAGACGACAAGACGCTACATCGTTGGATAATGGACTACATTGGCGAAAATATCTCCGATGGAGCTTCGTGGAATATCAAAGGGGCTATCGTAGAACTCGGCAAACAGCTCTTTGGCGAGGAGTGTAAGCACTCGCTCATAACCTCCAAGGAGAAGCCCGAACTCGAAAAGCTCGCCTCCGTAGCAAGTGCCCAAGCCAAAGTCCTCACATCGGCATATCGTAAAGAGGCTGAGCGTTTTATGACTCTTTTAGGCAGCAACAATCTCACGCCTGCCGACTTCAAGGGTGGCGAGCGTAGTAGTGTAGCAACCTTCGTGCGTAAGATTGCAGAGGGCGATTTTCCCAACCCCAAGACAAATGTTTTCAACGCCCTCGACAATCACGAGTGGCACAAAGCGGGCAAGAGTAGTGCAAACAGCGCAATAGATGCCATAGAGAGCGACCTTTACGACATACTCTATGGCATCATAGAACTCTACCCCAAAGTGACGATTGCCGAACACAATCGCCTTCTTATATTGGAGCACTACCGCGACTTTGCACTGCTCACCGACCTACAAGAGCGCATTGACGACCTCTGCACCGAGGGCGACATACTCCCCATATCCGAAGTCTCGGAGCTTATCTCTTCGCTTGTGGCTGACAACGATACTCCTTTCATCTACGAGAAGTCGGGCAACCGATATGACTACTTTATGATAGATGAGTTTCAGGACACCTCCACAAAGCAGTGGCGCAACTTCGTACCACTACTTCGCAATGCCATAGCCCAAAGCGCCTCATCACCCGTACTGCTTGTGGGCGATGTTAAGCAGTCGATATATCGTTGGAGAGGCGGCGATTGGAGTCTGCTCTCGCGCGGTGTGGAGGAGGAGTTTGAGGATGTAAGGCGCGAGCCTCTCGGCATCAACCGCCGCTCCTCGCGTAGTGTGGTGGAGTTCAACAACGCCCTTACACTTCACGCCATAGAAGCCATATCGCTCAACTTGGAGGCAGAGATTGACCACGCACAAGGAGCGAGTGTGCTCAGCCCGACACTCGCCACCAACCTAAAAGGTATGGTGCGTGAGGCATACGCAGACTACAAGCAAGAGGTCAAACCCAACGCCAGCGAGGGTTATGTTACGGTGCTCTCCTACGACAAGAAGTGCGCCACCCACCCAGCCATTGCCCGCATCGAGGAGTTGCAGCAGAGGGGTTATAGAGCAAGCGACATTGCCGTGTTGGTGCGCACCAACCGCGAGGCTCGCCAGATAGCAGCCGAGATACTCGCCTACAAGAACTCGCCCGAGCGCAACCCCCGATACGTCTTTGATGTGGTGACACAAGAGGCACTTGCCATAAACTCTTCGGCTGCGGTGCGCTTTGTAATAGCCTGCCTTACCATCGCCTCCAACCCTAACGATAGGCTCGCACGAGCACTCTACAACGACTATTTCGCACGCCCCTTCGAGGAGCCGCTTTCGGCAGAAGAGGAGGAGTTCATCTTCTCGCTCTCGCTACTGCAACCCGAAGAGGCGTTCAACGAGATATTGCTTCACTTCCCCACTTGCGCCACCAACAGCGAAGTGCCATATTTGCAAGCTCTGCACAATCAGATAATAGAGTTCTGCAACCGCAACATTGCCGACACCGCTCTATTCCTCAAATGGTGGAACGAGAAGGGCTCTGCGGAGTCGGTGGCTCTACCCCAAGAGGCAGACGCCATAACCATCATAACTATCCACAAGGCCAAGGGCTTGGGTTACAATGCTGTGATTGTTCCATATTGCAGTTGGAGTCTGCGCCCAAAGACGGGCACAACAATTTGGGCAGAGCCAAATGTGCCACTATCGAACAACATCAAGAGGCTCCCAATTTCGTATAGTAAAACGATGGCTGTGAGTGTTTTCTCGCACAGTTACTACACCGAGATGACTCTGGCTGCCATCGACTCGCTCAACACCCTCTACGTTGCCATCACTCGCGCCAAAGAGGAACTGCACCTTATGGTGCCGAGCGATGCAAACTCTTCTACCGTAGGAGCCATTGTGCGCGACAAAGCAGGCGTAAAAGAGGTGGGTGACATCTACGAGGAAGGGGCACCTCAGCACTTTGAAAGTACCCCCAAGAAGAGCCCCTCGCTGAGTCACTTCGCAACACACTCGCCCGCCGAGAAGATTGCGGTGCGCTACTCCCACCAGCGATACGATGAGGAGAGTAAGGGCGAGAGCATTGCTCCGCGCGACTACGGAATAGTGATGCACCGAGTGATGGAGAATGCCACCTCGCGAGAGGATATTGAGCGACAAGTGAAGCTATGCACCCTGAATGGCGTTCTAACCGCAGAGGAGGCAGAGAGTCTTAGGGAGCGTATAGCAAATGCTCTTGCCGATCCAACAGTTGCCGAGTGGTTTGACTCTTCGTGGGAGAGCGTCAAAAGCGAGCGTGAGATTATCTACAACTCCCGTTCGTGGCGTCCCGACAGAGTCATTACAAAGGGCGACAGGGCTGTGATTGTAGATTACAAATTTGGCTTGGGCACCCCCGCCAACCATCGCCGACAAATAGAGCGCTATGCCGACCTGCTACGCAGAATGGGTTACAAGGATGTGAGTGGCTACTTGTGGTATGTTACAATGGAGAGAGTCGATAAAGTTGTGTAGCGAGGTATGAAAGTCAAACGCTGGATATACATACTGCTCGGTGTAGTGTGCACCTCCCTCGGAGCCATTGGCGTGGTTATCCCTGGGCTTCCCACAACCCCTCTACTGCTTGCCGCCTCGTGGTTTTTCTACCGTTCCTCGCCACGCTTGCAGGAGCGACTGCTCGCCTCCTCGCTCGGAGTCTACATTCGCCGCTATCGGGAGCAGGGAGGTATGCGCCCCCACACAAAGGCGTGGGTTGTGTGTTTTATGGCTGCGATGGTCTGCTGCTCAATAGTGCTATTCATTCCCAACCCCATCGTAGATTGGATTGTAGGCATCGCGGGAGTGGTGGGCTGCGTGGTGGTTATCTTCTGCGTTCCCACTGCCAAATAGGGAGAAAATCTGACTAATTTTCAATTTTCAATTTTCAATTCTTTTTGTATCTTTGCACGCCGTAAAATGCGGCAAGAGTATTAACACATTAATTAACTTATTGTAAATGAGCAAGATTTGCGAAATCACCGGTAAAACTGCTCAGTCGGGAAACAATGTTTCTCACTCGAACAGGCGCACCAAACGCAAATTCAATCTTAACTTGAAGACAAAGCGTTTTTGGAGCGAGGAGGAGAACCGCTGGATTACCCTCAAAGTAACCGCAGCAGGTATCAAAACAATCAACAAAAAAGGTCTGGATGCAGCACTCAAAGAGGCTAAGGCACCCGCAAAAATTCACTAATCTTTTTTAACAGAGTAAAAAAGTATGGCAAAAAAAGGTAAAGGTAACCGAGTACAGGTAATTCTCGAGTGTACCGAGCAGAAGGCAAGCGGTGTTCCCGGTATGAGCCGTTACATCACTACCAAAAACAAAAAGAACACACCCGACCGTATGGAGCGTAAGAAATACAATCCTTACTTGAAGAGGGTAACTATCCACCGTGAGATTAAATAAGGAGGAAAAGAACTATGGCAAAGAAAGTAGTTGCAACACTTAAAAAAGAGGGTGCAAACAAGGGTTTTACCAAATGCATCAAAATGGTTAAATCGGAGAAGACCGGTGCTTACATCTTCAAAACTGATGTAGTTCCCACCGAGGAGGTTAAGGAGTTCTTCAACAAGAAATAATCCCCACCCCACGATTTTTCCAACAGTATTTTCGGACACACGATCCAAAATACAAAAGGCGTTCCCACAATGGGTGCGCCTTTTGTATTTTCTGTAAGCCAACCACCACCAACCGCCCTAAGCATTGCCCTCTCTTTTGTTCGCGAACATTTTTCCCAATACCCGCGAATGTTTTGCATTTTAAGACAAAGTTTTTAACTTTGTGGCAACATACTAATTATTACGCGGAAAGTGTAAGTTTATTCTCGGACACGAATCTGGAAAATTCAAAGAGAGGGAGTAAGCGGACATCTTCCTGCGTCATATCCTGCAATGGGATATGGCGTGGGGTTGTTGCTTGTTTTTTCTCGAAGGCATTCCAGAGCCTGTGTCCTAAAAATAAGTTTTCGGCACCACGCTTTCTTTTTGCTTATAAATCACTATCGGGGTGCGGGTAGTAATAATTTGGAACACAACAAGTTAAACCAAATTTATATTACTATGAAAAGATTTTTTACCCTTTTTGCACTGCTTGCAATGTTTGCTTTTGCGGGCTGTGAGAACACCGAAGAGCCCCTTTTGAAAGAGGTCTCCTCGCTGACGTTTAACTACTCCTTCCCCTCCATCAATCAGGGCGAGAGTATGACCAAGGCGGGCAGCAATGCCGACATCTTTGCCGAGTTCTACGCCGCCATCTGTGATGGCAGGCTCGTAGCGCCCTCCTACGACCTCACCTTCACCAACATCCTTACGGGCGAGGAGTTCCAGCTGCAAGGTATGTGGAATGTGCGCACCGATGTAAAGATGAAGATGGGTACTTACTCAGTGAGGGGTACTGCCACCGCTGAGGGAGCCTACATTCAGGATAAATGCTCGATTGTCATTGACGACCCCGAGGTGGTTGTAGACCGCGACGAGGCTACCGTGACACTGAGTGCCGCCTATGACTGCGCACTTGTGATTTTCTACGACCAGAGCATTGTATCGGTGGTGAACCATACGGGCGATAGCGACACCTCCCTCTTCGAGTTCGAGGAGTACATCTACGCATTTGTGAACGACAAGATTTGGGACGGCGTATCTGACTCCTACCTGCTCGGCACCCGCCAAAACGGCTCGGAGTTCAAGATTCCCACCCAATCACAGCCCTTCATCAAAGGCAAATTCTACGTCTACGATACCACCAAAACAAACTCCTTCGAGAGCATCTTTGACCTCCCCGGAATGGAGGAGGGAGGAACTGGCGTTGTTGCTTGCTTTGATAATTGTGTGTTTGTTAGAGACGTGAATTATCGTGGATTTACTCTGGATGTAGAGGTTCCCGAAAGCGTCAAAGAGAATAATCATATGATTAAATGGGTTGCCTGCGACCTCTACTCGTATAACAAGAATAGACACAGAGGTATGTCGGACGCAGATTTGTTAATATTCCACGACGATACTTGGGGTCAGTTCTTTTTTAACGAGAGTACAACACTAATTCTCAACGAGGAAGAGTCGTATATCAAAAACCCAGATGGTACACCCGATTATAGTGGTGTCCAGTTCTACGACTCTATGGTTCCCGGTCAACCCGAAGTTGTAATATTTGGCGAGTATGCTTGGGGAGAGTGTATATATGGTTGGGCAGATGGTTACTATACCCCAATGTTTGGCGAACCATCTTTGGATGGGTTGTATGCAAACGGAATGGTTGTGCTGAAACAACCCCAAGAGATGGGCGACCATATCACCAATGTTGAGATATTGCCCTCTGGCGAAGATGCCACTATCAGGGTTACGGTAGATGATGATGTCGAAATCTTGTGCATTGCGTTGTACGATGAAGCCAAATATGCAGAAACGATGAGTTATCTGGACAACAACACCGATTACAGACAGTGGTTTACCACATCGTCTGGTGCTGTTTATGCGGAAATTGTCCAGCAATTTGAGCCCCAAAATCCAAACTACAATGGCGTCATTGAGGTAAAAGTTAGCGATTATTTTGAAACTATTGATGCAAAATCAGAGTATATTCTTGATATAGTTGCTCTCTCGGGCGATTGTGACGGAGATGGCTTCCTTGATGGACACTTACAACATTACGAAACATACAACTTCTATATTGATAAACCACAAGCTAATATGATTTGGTACACTTCGACTGATGGTAATGTCGTAACACCTAATGCCACTGATGTTTTTGGTGCCAACATCGTATCCAATACTTACGAGAATGGCAAGGGTATAATTATCTTTGATGGCGATGTTACCGAGATTGGAGAGAATGCGTTCTACCTATGTGAGAATCTCGCAAGTATCACGCTCCCCGAGGACATTACTTCGATTGGTACTATGGCGATGGACACTTGCACAAACCTTTCGGAAGTCGTTATACCCGACTCTGTGGTAACTATTGGCGATCACGCTTTTAATGATTGCTTCAACTTGTCCAATGTCGTTATAGGCGAGAATGTAACTACTATTTCGGCGTGGGCGTTTAGTGATTGCGTGGCTCTGACGAGCGTTACCATTCCCGATAGTGTTTCCATAATTGGAGAGGGTGCATTTGGTGCTTGCTACGGGCTCGAACGCTTTGAGGGTAGCAATGTGTCAGCCGATGGTAGGTGCTTGATTTTTAACGGTGTATTGAAGGCATTTGCGCCAGCAGGGCTGACCGAGTATTCCATTCCTGAGGGAGTCACATCAATTGAGATGTATACTTTTCAAAAATTGGAGCATTTAACAAGTATTCATTTCCCCGCGGGACTTACAGATATTTGTAAAGGTGCTTTTGAGTTCTGTTCAGGCTTAACAAGCATCTCGACTGCTGGAACGGATGTAAAAAACATTCATTATGACGCCTTTACAGATTGTTATGGATTGGTTGAGTTGAATCTGGATGGTGTCGAAACCATACAAAACGCCGCCTTTACAAGATGTTATTCTTTGCTAAGCATTACCATTCCCGAAAGCGTAACCCATATTGGTAGCTGGGCTTTTGGTGAATGCGATAACCTTACTAGCGTCTATTTCGAGTCGCCTACTCCACCTTTTATGGATTATGATGTATTTGTAGTACCGAAAGAACTTAGCATCTATGTACCTACCGAAAGTGTGGAAGCATATAAAAGCGCAACTTATTGGGGTATACATACCGACAGCATCTATCCTTACAACTTCGAGTAGGCACTAAGAGCGTTAAAGACATTCAGGTCATTAAGGACCTTAAAGAAATTTCGCCATTTTGCTCGCGGGTATCAAAAAAGATACCCGCGAGTGGTTTATATAAGCATTATAAGGCATATAGGGCGTATAGGCGACAGACCTCTCCCGCCCTAACGGGCACCCTCCCCTAACTTAGGGGAGGGTTAAAAAAACTCTCCCCTTAATTAGGGGGAGAGTTAGGCAGATACCAGCCAACTATCTACACAGTCGTTTATAGTTGCAGTGGAGCAGTTCGTGGTTGTCATCGTAGAGGTGCATACCATTTCCCTCGCAGTAGCGCCACATCTTACAATCTTTACACTCGCCCTTGTGCGCCCACTCGCGGTTGCGGAAGGGCTCAAAGCGGTTTTGCCACACCTCCCAAATATCATCTTTGTATATGTTGCCTTGGTCGAAGCCTGCGCGGATGCTCGTACAGCCCGAGATGGCTCCATCTACCTTTATGCCCACAATGCCCACGCCCGCCTGGCAGCCAAAGAAATTATCCCTAACCTCCGCCTCGTAGTCCCCAAGGAAGCCCTCGCAAGCGTAGTTGCATTTGATGCGCCCCTCCTTGCGGGTGGAGGCGATAAACTCCATAAGTCCTCTATAATCCTCAGCAGGGAGTTGCAGCGCCTCATCCTCGGCAGCCCTGCCTACGGGGAAAATCGTAAACAATCGCCACGCTTTGCACCCTTTCTCAATAAGGAACTCTTTGAAATCGGCAAGTTGCGAGTAGTTGTCACGGCTCACGCAGGTCACAACGTCATAATTGATGCCCTTTGTGGAGGTGATGACTTCGAGTGCCCTCACAGCGTTGCGCCAACTATTGGGGTTGCGTCTTATGGCGTTGTGTTGCTCCTCGAAGCCGTCAAGCGAGAGGGTTATGGAGCGAAGACCAGCTCTCACGAGCGAGCGCATACGTTCCGCCGTAAGCAGCATACCATTTGTCACAATGCCCCACGGGTAGCCACGCTTATAGAGTTCTCTGCCAACATCCTCCAAGTCGCGCCTACATAGAGCCTCGCCACCCGTAATGACGACCATAACCTTGTTGGGATTGACGTGCGGGGTAATTTCATCCACCGCTGCAAGAAAATCCGCAGCAGGCATATCGGGCACCGTAGATGAGGAGCGGCAATCGCTACCGCAGTGGCGACAACTCAGATTACAGCGCAGCGTACACTCCCAGAAAATTTCTCTCAGCTCGTGTTTCTCTGCCAAGTCGTGCCTTATGCCCGCAAAGAGCCTTAGTGCCAAGCGTTTGCGCAGTCCTATTTTATTCACTTTCTGCATATTCGCAACACTCTATTTCTTTTTCATCACAACGCTCACGACATTGTGATTTTCGCTATTAACCACAACACTCTGGGTGCCAAAGTCGCCACCATTAGCCTCGCCATCGCAATCGGTAGCGGTAACAAGCACCGCGTCATAGAAATTGTAGGAACTCTCCAACAAGAAATGCCCCTCCTTATCGGTAAGACAACTTGTTGCGCCTTCCGTTTCGACTTTGATGCCCTCGATAGGCTCCATATCGGTCGTTACGACAAAGCCCTCTACCGAGTCGAAAGGCTCCATTGGCTCATCGTAGGGCACACCATAGCAGGCGGTCAGCATAGGTGCTGCCGAGAATCCCGCAAGGCTCAAAAGTATGTTCTTAATGCTGCGTTTCATAGGCGTAACAGTATTTGGGGTTATCAACTCCTTACATTAAGGATGCACAAAGGGGGCAAAATGTTGCATCGCCCCCTTATTATACTATCTTCTACGACTGGCTCTCCTCGAAGAATGCCCAGAGAGCATCGCCCGTGGGGACGGGGGCGGTAATTTTGAGGGGCTCTTTTCTTACGGGGTGGATGAACTCCACGCTACGCGAGTGGAGTGATATGCCACCACCCTCGTTGGAGCGTTTGGCACCATATTTCAGGTCGCCCTTGATGGGACAGCCCACCTTCGAGAGCTGGCAGCGTATTTGGTGGTGGCGACCCGTGATGAGTTGCACCTCCAAGAGTTTATAGTTCTTGCTGCCACCCAGCATCTTATAGCGCAGTTCGGCACGTTTGGCATCGCCCTTCTGGGAGTTATAAGCCACTGCCTTATTGGTCTTGCCATCGCGAGTGATGAAGTGCACGAGCGTACCCTCCAACTCCTCGGGAGCCTCCTCGCACACAGCCCAATAGCGTTTGTCTATCTTCCTATCGCGCACCATCTCGTTAAGCCTCACGAGTGCCTTGCTGGTCTTGGCAAAGAGCACCACGCCACTCACGGGGCGGTCTATGCGGTGCACAACACCGAGGAACACCTCGCCAGGTTTCTCGTCACGCACCTTGATGAACTCCTTAATCTCGTCCTCCAAACCGAGCGTACCCTCAGCATCGGACTGCACCAAGTCGCCCGAGTGTTTATTGATGGCGAGGATGTGGTTGTCCTCGTAGAGTATATCTTGTTTCTTAAACATTGTGTGTTTGGGTTTTTAGTTACTTACTTTTAGAGTTCAAAGGTAAAAGGCAGCAGGTCGCTCGCCCTATTCACAACCGAAGCCGACCCTGCACCGCTCATAATAACCTTAAAGTCCAAGCCTTGACGTTTCTCCACATCGTGCAGCACCTGACGGCACTGACCACAAGGGTAGCACTCCCTATGGCTGGGCTCGGAGGCGATAGCCAGAGCCACAATACGATCCTCGGGCGAGGTTGCCTGATGGTGGTAGAGCAATGTGCGCTCGGCACACAAGCCAGCAGGATAGACCTCGCTCTCGATGTTGCTACCCGTCACAATCTTGCCACTTTCGAGCCTTGCAGCCGCACCAACGTGGAAGTGCGAGTAGGTGGCAATAGCACCCTCGCAAGCCCTCTGGGCAGCCTCAACGAGTTCTCTATCCTCACTCGTCATATCCGCTATGGAGTCGTAGTGTTCGTACTCCAACGTCATCTTCTTTTCCATAACTTTATCATTAAAAACATCTTGCCATCCCAAGCAAAATCTATGCCCATAGATTTTGCTCCTTAATACACACGCCACCGCCTCAACGGGCACCCCTTCTAACTTAGAGAAGGGAATTCTCAATTCTCGCAAATGCGAGTAAGCGAGGGCAGAGGGCACTTGTGCACTATGCCGAGCGGGAGCATTTTAGACAAAACAAAGTTTTGTCAATTCTCAATTCTCAATTCTCATCTACTCCCAGGGCCAGCACCAAGTGCGAGCCTTTGTGGTGTAGGAGTTGCCATCGGTGAGTTGCACCTTGCACTTCGAGCGTGTAGAGAATATGGGGTTGATGTAGTGCCTTAGAGTCTTGCTCTTACCGCTGAGCACCGACTCATCGCCATATTTGGGGTTGGGGGTCAAATAGAAGACCTCCATACGCACCCTCACGTTCTCGGCAGGGGCGGCAACAACATCGCCCTTGGCAACCTTGTCGCCCTCTTTGACCACAATGCCATCAATACCTTGCAAATAAGTATAAATACCCTCTTCGTGGCGGATGAGCACATCGCGCTCCATAACGCTCTCCACAACGCCATCGCGGGGAGCAACGACACCCGTAGGCTCCGAAGCAACAAGTTCCCAAGCGCAGAATTGGACCAAATTGTGGCTATGTCCTAAGCCCATACTCACAGGCGTAAGGCTATAAGCCACACACTTCACACCCTTATCAAAGGGCAGGCGATAGAGGGCATCGGTCTGTGGCGAAGACACCACAACACTCTGTGCGCCAAGCGAAAGCGAGCACACAAGCATCACAAAAGCTACTACTACTCTTTTCATCGTTTTATAAGTTTTACTACATTTTCAACGTGGTGGGTATGGGGGAACATATCTACGGGCTGCACAGCGACAATCTCGTAGTGTTCGTTCATCAGTGCCAAGTCGCGGGCCTGTGTTGCTGGGTTGCAGCTAACATAGACTATACGTTCGGGAGCCGCCCTGAGGATAGTGGCAATAACGTCCTCGTGTACGCCCGCACGAGGTGGATCGAGAATTACCACATCGGGACGACCATTGCGCTCCACAAACTCATCGTTCATCACATCCTTCATATCGCCCGCATAGAACGAGGTATTCTCAATGCCATTGATTGCCGAATTGACCTTTGCGTCCTCAATAGCCTCCTCGACATACTCCACGCCCACAACCTTCTTTGCTTTCGATGCCACGAAGTTGGCGATGGTGCCCGTGCCCGTATAGAGGTCATAGACAACCTCCGAGCCCGTAAGGTCGGCAAACTCGCGTGCCACCTTGTAGAGTTCGTAAGCCTGCTCGGAGTTGGTCTGGTAGAACGACTTGGGACCTACCTTGAAGCGCAAGCCCTCCATCTCCTCAAAGATATGGTCGCGACCAGCGTAGAGGATTGGCTCCCTATCGCCAAGCGAGTCGTTGAGTTTGTCGTTTATCATATAGACAAGCGAGGTAATCTGGGGGAAAGTAACCCTCAGGTGCTCCATAAGAGCCTCTATGCGTTCCCTGTCCTCCACCGCAAAGACCACAATAACCATCACTTCGCCCGTAGAGGCAGTGCGGATGATGATGTTGCGCATCAAGCCCGCGTGTTGGCGGATGTCATAGAAGGGGTAGTCATTCTCCACGCAAAAACGCTTCACCTCTCGGCGTATCTCATTCGAGGGCGAGGGTTGCAGGTGGCAGTAGTCGATGTCGAGAATCTTGTCGAACATTGAGGGAATATGAAAGCCCAAAGCGGGAGTGTCGGTAATCTCCTCGCCACGCGCCACCTCTTCGTAGGTCTTCCAGCGCTTGGGAGCGAAGGTAAATTCGAGTTTATTGCGGTAGTGGTCGGTCTTTTTCGAGCCGAGAATAGGGCTAATTGCAGGTAGCGAGAGGTGCCCAATGCGTGTAAGCTGATCCACGACCTGCTGCTGTTTGAAGGCTATCTGCTCGCTATAAGGGATGTTCTGCCACTTACAGCCGCCACAAACGCCAAAGTGAGCACAGAAAGGCTCCACACGCTTCTCGGAGCGTTTGACGTATTCGGTAACATAGCCCTCCATATAGCGGCGGCGTTTGGTGCGAATTTGCACATTCACAACATCGCCCGGAACGGTCAGTGGCACAAAGACCACAATATCGTTCCACTTGCCCATAGCATTGCCTTCGGCTGCCAGAGCGGTTATTTCGAGTCCCTCCAAACGAGGGTGTCGGTTTCTTGCCATACAATTTCGATAGTTTAACAAACAAAGATAGGAATTTTCTCAAAAAAACTCCCTACATTTGTACAAAATAAAATCAACAATAGGCTATTATGACCAAATTAGCGCGTTTTACGTTCAATCATTTCGGCACAAACTGCTACATCCTCTCCGATGAGCAGGGCGCAGCCGTCATTATAGACCCTTGTTTTACATCTGAGGCAGAGGCATCTAAACTCACGGATTTCATCGCCACAAACCACTTGGAGCCCCAGATGGTGGCACTCACCCACCCCCACCCCGACCATATAGGTGGCGTGGCTTTCGCCAAAAGGCTCTACAACATCCCCCTTGCGATGCACTCTGCCGATGGCGAGTTGCTTGCCATAGCACCCGCCTATGGTGCGCAGATGGGCTTTAACATTGAGCCTTTGGTGGCAGAGATTGACCTTGCCGAGAAGAAAACTTTGGAGGTCGGCACACTCCGCATCGAGGTACTCCACACCCCAGGTCACTCCAAGGGTGGCGTGTGTTTCTACGAGCCCGAGGGCGGTATTCTCCTGTCGGGCGACACCCTCTTTGCGGGTAGCATAGGTCGCAGCGACCTGCCGGGTGGCGACTACGATGAGCTGATGCGTAGCATTATTGAAAAACTGTTGCCTCTGGGCGGTGGCGTGAAGGTCTACCCTGGTCACGGCGGCGACACCACAATAGGACAAGAGATGGGCACCAATCCCTTCATTGGCGAGGTGCTCGATGGAGGATTTAACAAAGACACAACACTATGAGAATAGACATACTTACGGTCGTACCCGACCTGCTGACTTCGCCCCTCAACGAGTCCATCCTGCGCCGAGCACAAGAGAAAGGCTTGGCAGAGATTGTTGTGCACAACATACGCGACTACACCCCCTACAAGCACGGTCAGGTGGACGACTACCCCTTTGGTGGCGAGGCGGGTATGGTTATGATGATTGAGCCCGTATTCCGCCTTATAGAAAAGCTCAAAAGCGAGAGGGAGTATGACGAGATAATCTTCACTTCGCCCGATGGCATAACCTACAATCAGCAGGAGGCAAACCGTCTATCAACACTCGGCAACATCATCATCCTCTGCGGACACTACAAGGGCATAGACCACCGCATCCGCGAGCACCTTATAACCCGCGAGATCTCCGTAGGCGACTATGTGCTGACGGGTGGCGAGTTGGCGGCGGCGATTATTGCCGACAGCGTAGTAAGGCTCCTACCGGGTGCTATTGGCGATGAGGAGTCGGCACTTACCGACTCATTCCAAGACAACCTCCTCGCTCCGCCCATCTACACCCGTCCTGCCGAGTTCAACGGTTGGAAGGTCCCCGAAGTGCTCACAAGCGGCAACTTCGCAAAAATTGAGGCGTGGAGGGAAGAGCAAGCCTACGAGCGCACAAAACAACTGCGACCAGACCTTTTGGAAATTCAAAATGCAAAATTCAAATGAAGTACTATATAATAGCAGGGGAAGCAAGTGGCGATTTGCACGGCTCGAACCTGATGAAAGGAATACTCAAAGCCGACCCCGAGGCAAAGTTTCGTTTCTGGGGTGGCGACAAGATGGCTGAGGTAGGTGGCAGGGAAAACCTCGCCAAGCACTATAAGCAGACCTCCTTTTTTGGGGTGTCGGAGGTGCTCCGTAATCTCCGCACGATATTCTCGCAACTATCGGAGTGTAAGCGTGATTTGATGGCATTCCAGCCCGATGTACTGATAAGCATCGACTACCCCGGATTCAATTTCAAGATGGCAAAGTTTGCCCACTCGCAGGGTATCCGCACCTTCTACTACATCTCGCCCAAAGTATGGGCGTGGAAGGAGCGCAGGGTGGAACGCATACGCAAATATGTCGATAAACTCTTCATCATCTTCCCTTTCGAGGTGGAGTATTTCAAAGGCAAAGGTATCGAGGCGATATACGAGGGCAATCCGCTTGTGGACTCCATTGCCCAAAGGCTCCGCACCATCGCCCCACGCGAGGAGTTCTTGGCTGAGAATGGCTTGGACTCTCGCCCCGTGGTGGCACTTTTGGCGGGCTCGCGCAAGAGCGAAATACAGCGCAATATGGGCTTTATGGTCGCTCTCTCGAAGGCTCACCCAGAGTGGCAATTTGCTGTTGCGGGGGTGTCGTGGATAGACGAAGAGTTATATAAAGCAGCGATTAAGGATAGCGATGTTAAAGTTTTGACCGACAAGACATACGAACTATTGAAGTATGCCGATGCAGCGGTGGTTTGCTCGGGCACGGCAACCCTCGAAACGGCACTCATCGGAACGCCCGAGGTTGTCTGCTATCGTATGGACGAGTTCTCCTACCGAGTGGCTCGTGCCTTTGTGAAAATAGGCTTCATATCGCTCGTTAATATCATTATGGGCAGGGAGGTCGTAAGAGAGCTCATTCAGCACGATATGACCGTAGAGAACGCCTCCGAGGAGTTGCAAGCCATAATGGAGGGCGGCTCAAAACACCCGAAAATGATGGCAGATTATGCCGAACTGTGTGCTATTGTAGGTGGCGAGGGCGCATCCGACCGCTTTGCTGCACGAATGGTGGAATTGCTAAAAACCGACAAATAGATAGATGAAAATAATCTGCATTGGGCGCAACTACGCCGACCATATAAAGGAGTTTGACAACGGAGCAGCCCCCACCGAGCCGCTCTACTTCATCAAGCCCGACACCTCTTTGCTGAGGAACAACGACCCATTCTTCATCCCATCCTTCTCGAAGCAGGTGGACTACGAGACCGAACTCGTTGTGAAGATAAACCGTGTGGGCAAGTGCATCGAGGAGCGTTTTGCACACCGCTACTATGACGAGGTGGGTTTGGGCATAGACTTCACAGCACGCGACCTGCAACGAGAGGCAATAGCCAAAGGTTATCCGTGGGAGCGAGCCAAAGGTTTCGACCGCTCGGCAGCCATCTCGCCCCGCTTTCTCTCGCTCTCGGAGTTGGGCAAAAAGGTGGAGGATTTGAGGTTCCAGATGACTCTCAATGGCGAGGTGCGACAAGTGGGAGAGCCTAAGAATATGATTTTCTCGGTTGACAAAATCATTGCCTACGTTTCGCGCTATATGACCTTGCGTATGGGCGACTACATCTTTACGGGCACTCCATCGGGTGTTGGTCCTGTGAAAAAAGGCGATGTACTGAGAGCCTCGTTGGAAGGCGAAGAACTCCTCAATTTTGACATTAAATAGGGTCTAACGTCAAAAGTCGCGGGCACTATGTGCCCGAAAATAGAATTTTATGTTACTGAAAGATAGATTGAAACATTACCGTTTGCTCTTGGCGAGTAAGTCGCCCCGCAGGAGGGAACTTTTGGCGGGTTGTGGCTTGGAGTTCGAGATTGCCGAGGGCAGGGATGCCGAGGAGGTTTTTCCCGCAGATATGCCGCTTGGCGATGTTGCCGAATACCTCTCGAAGTTGAAGAGTGACGCCTATGCCGACACGCTCAGTGTGGGCGACATTCTCATCACTGCCGACACCGTAGTGATTGCAAGTGGCGAGATACTCGGCAAGCCCCACGACAGGGAGGATGCTGTGCGTATGCTCTCCACCCTCTCGGGCGCAACACACGAGGTTGTGACGGGTGTAACTCTCCGCACAACGGATAAGGCACAAAGTTTTTCGTGCCACAGCAAAGTGACTTTTCGCGACCTTACGAGCGAGGAGATTGAGCACTACATCGACACCTTCCGTCCCTACGACAAGGCGGGTGCATACGGAATTCAGGAGTGGATTGGCTATGTGGCAATCAGCGGCATCGAGGGCTCGTTCTACAATGTTATGGGACTGCCCGTACAGAGGCTCTATGTGGAGTTGGAGAAATTTGTATAACCTAAAACATATCAACATTTTATGAAGAAACTTATTTTAACGCTAAGTATCGCCATCCTCACCCTTTCGGGTGTTCGTGCAGACGAAGGTATGTGGCTCCCAATGCTCATTGGCGAGCGCATAGAGGATATGAAAGCCAAGGGGTTTGAACTCTCGGCAGAGGATATTTACAGCGTAAACCAAGCAGCCCTGAAAGACGCCATCGTACTCTTCGGCAGAGGTTGTACGGGCGAGTTGGTGTCGGGCGAGGGACTACTATTCACAAACCACCACTGCGGCTACGGACAGATTCAGTCGCATAGCAGTGTGGAGCACGACTACCTCACAAACGGTTTTTGGGCTATGAATCGCTCGGAGGAGTTACCTAACCCGGGGCTGACCGTTTCGTTCCTCGTGAGGATGGAGGACGTAACAGCACAAATTGAGGGTGGCACAACCGCAGCCGAAGTTGTTGCAGCAGCCGAAGAGGGTGGCAAATACTCTGCATCGGTGGAGAGTCTTTACTACAACAACAAGTTCTACCTTTTTGTATATCAAGTATATAGAGATATTCGTTTGGTAGGAGCTCCCCCTTCGAGCATCGGCAAGTTTGGTGGCGATACGGACAACTGGATGTGGCCTCGCCATACGGGCGACTTCTCCATTTTCCGCATCTATGCGGGCAAGGACAACGAGCCAGCCGACTACTCGCCCGAGAATGTGCCCTACCAGCCCAAACGTCACTTTGCAATCTCTACTAAGGGTGCCGAGGAGGGCGACTTTACCTTCGTGTATGGCTTCCCTGGTAGCACTCGTGAGTACGTCACAAGCGACTTTGTGGACTACACTCTCAACCACTCCAACCCCGCAAAAATTCGACTGCGCACCAAACGTCTGGACATTATTGGCGAAGCACAGAGCAAAGATGTTGCAACACGCATTATGTACGCCTCGAAACACGCAGGCATAGCCAACGCTTGGAAGAAGTGGCAGGGCGAGAGTCTGGGACTTGCAAGGCGCAACACGGTGGGCAAAAAGCAGGCATACGAAGCTCGCTTTGAGGAGTGGGCTGCGGGTACCGAGTATGAGGGTGTGCTCGCCTCGCTCCACGCAAAATATGCCGAACTACTCCCCTACGCCATCTCTCGCGACTACTACAACGAGGCAGTATATGCCATTGAACTTTTGGGCTTTGCAGGTCGCTTGGGTAGGCTCTCGGAGGCTAACTACAAAGACTATTCGCCCGCCATCGACAAGGCTATTACGGTTGCTATGCTCAGCGACTTTGGCGAGAATGTAGCCGCGGAGTTTGTACCCGAGTGGTACACCGCAAGGCTTGCCGAGTGTGGCTCGGTGGAGGCTTTTGTGGAGTGGCTATATGGCACCTCGCGCCTTACATCATTGGAGTGCTACGAGGGTGCAAAAGCTGAGGGTTACGACTTCGGTAGTGACCCCGCAGTGATTATGCGCCGTGAGTTCGACAACCTCTACAAAGAGAAAATCAACACCCCCTACATCACTCTCAACCAAGAGATTACCGAACTCTACAAGACCTATATGCGCGGTCAGATGGCTTTCGAGCCCGAGCGCACGTTCTATCCCGATGCAAACCTCACGCTGAGGGTTGCTTACGGCTCGGTGGCGGGCTATGAGGCTGCCGATGGCGTCTACCATCTGCCCTACACCACTCTCGATGGTATCATCGAGAAGGACAACCCAGAAATATACGACTACGACATTCCTCAGAGTTTGCGTGAGCTGTACGCCTCGAAGGAGTATGGCAGGTGGGGCGTAGAGATGAATGGTCGCTACACCATTCCCGTAGCGTTCCTCGCCAAAAACCACACCACAGGTGGCAATAGCGGTAGCCCGATTATTAATGGCAAGGGCGAGCTGATAGGTATCAACTTCGACCGCACCTGGCTCAGCACAATGAGCGACCTCGACTACGATCCCGACATCTGCCGCAACATCTCGGTGGATATTCGCTATGTACTCTTTGTGATAGACAAGATAGGCGGCGCAGGCTATCTGCTCGAAGAGATGACAATCAACTAACACACAAAGGCGAGTCACTTGATGACTCGCCTTTTTCTTAAAAGCTACATAGGCCTTAGGGTATTAAGGACATTAAGGACATTAAGGAGTTTAAGGAGTTTAAGGAGTTTAAGGACATTAAGGTCGTTAAACTCCTATATGCCCTATAAGCCCTATAAGCCCTATAAGCCTTAGGACTATTGACGTTAGACGTTAGACGTTAGACGTTAGACTTTAGACGCAAAAACGCATATAAGCGAGCGGATTTTAGGCGCACAAGAAAACCACCTTCGCAGTTTACTCTTCGTAAATGAGAAGGTGGTTTATCGCAGTGCAACGCCAAAGACGCCGCTTAGATGCGTTTTTTTATTTTTTGCCGAAAATGAACTGTGACGATATTTCACGATAATTATGCACTCGCTCAATAACGTCAGCCAACATATCGGCAACACTCAACACAGTGAACTTGTCGGTAGGTTTGTCGGTACGCAAGGGGAGAGTATCGGTAACGATAATCTCGGTCAGCTGGCTCTCGGCGATGCGCTCGTAGGCAGGACCACTCAGCACGGGGTGAGTGATGACGGCACGCACGCTGGCAGCGCCCATATCCATAAACATACCTGCTGCCTTGGTAAGTGTACCTGCGGTATCGACCATATCGTCAAAGATGATTATATCGCGGCCCTTAACCTCGCCGATGGCGGTCATAGTACCTACAACATTGGGACGCTCGCGGTGTTTGTGGCAGATTACCAGAGGTGCTTCGAGATAGGAAGCATATGAATTTGCACGCTTAGCACCACCGATGTCGGGGGTTGCCACCGAAAGATTTTCGAGTTTGAGGTTTTTGATATAAGGTACAAAAACCTTCGACGCGTAGACGTGGTCTACGGGAATGTCGAAGAAGCCCTGAATCTGGTCGGCGTGGAGGTCGATGGTGATAACCCTATCGCAACCTGCCGAAGTGAGGAGGTTTGCCACCAACTTAGCACCAATGGGCACACGGGGGCGATCCTTACGATCCTGACGAGCCCAACCAAAGTAGGGAATAACTGCAACAACCATATGAGCCGATGCCCTACGAGCAGCGTCAATGGTAAGCAACAGTTCCATCAAATTCTCAGCTGGTGGAGGAGTAGATTGTACGATAAAGACGGTACAACCGCGAATACTCTCGTTGAAAGCGGGCTGAAATTCGCCATCGCTAAACTGACTGACTGTCAGGTCGCCAAGTTCCACTCCGTAGGACTTAGCAATCCTCGCAGCCACGGCTTCCGAGCCACGACAAGCGAAGATTTTGAGTTTATGAATAGCCATTATGTGTTAGAATTTGGGTTTATCGTGAGTGCAAAGATAACGCCCAAAAGCGGGATATGCAATTTTTCTTTGTCGTTTTATCAACATTTGCCAAACATTTTGGCTGTGGCTATGTCCGCCCTCCGACAAAGGGTTACTCGGCACGCTCGGCAAGTACCGCAAGGCACTCTTCCACAAACGCGAGTATCTCCTCTCTCCCTCGGCGTTTCTCGGATGAGGTCACGAACATCGGAGGCAGTTCCTCCCACCACTCCGCAAGGGTGCGGCGGTAGGTTTCGATGTTGCGGTTCGTATCGCGCTGGCTTTGCTTGTCGGTCTTTGTAAAGACAATGCCAAAGGGTACGCCCTCTCTGCCCAAGAGTTGTATGAAGTCGAGGTCTATTTTGAGCGGCTCGTGGCGGCTGTCGACCAGCACAAAGAGGAAGTGAAGTGCCTTAGCCTTAGTAACATAGTCGGTAATGATGGTGGCAAACTCGCGCCTAACGGTTTGCGAAGTGCGGGCGTAGCCATAGCCAGGCAGATCCACCAGCCACCACTTCTCATCGACCAGAAAGTGGTTGATGAGTTTGGTCTTGCCGGGGGTTGCCGACACCTTCGCCACCTTGCTCTCGGAGAGCATATTGATGAGCGAAGACTTACCCACATTGGAGCGACCGATGAAGGCAAATTCGGGTTTGCCGTGGTCGGGAATTTGGGATAGTTTCGAGCTGCTGAACTTAAAAACGGTCTTCATAACGTCCACTTTATTGTGCGCCACAAAGGTACATCTTTTTTTCGTGGTCGCAAAAGCACCTTAGGCAAGAAATTTGCACCCCCTAACATTCCGAAAAGCAAACGTCAAACCATTGTCTAACATTAAATCCGCATTTTGGAATGAAAAAAATTCTACTTTTCATCGCTATCGCAGCAACGCTCGCCACCCTTGTAGTACCGCTCATAGTCACGAGCAACACCCCCACAGAGTACGACACCTCCTTTGCCGCAGACCGCACACGCGAGAAAGAACTGAGTGAGAAGCACCGCGAGCGCATCGAAAGGCGCAAGGCACGACAAGCAGCCTATGAGCACTTCATAGACTCCACAATCCTCTCGCACAACTACCGCTTTATGCCCACAATGTTCAACGTGGAGCCTGCGGGCAGCAGCCAACTCATCACCAATCCCAGCATCGAACTTGGCATCTATGGCGATTGGGCAGACATTCACTTGCCTATCTATCAGGGCTTTACCCCACCCTATCGCCTTATTGTGGTCAATACCGCCATCACAAATCTTGCCGACTTCACGACAGTGCAGACCGACAACGGATGGACCATCTCGTTCGACTCGTGGCTCTACTCCTCCAACGACTACACCTTCACGCTGGACGTCTATTCCAAGACAGGCGGCGCCACACTCTCGGTTTCATCCACCTTCTACCCCACCACCACCTATTGGGGCTCGATTGTGGCAGTGTATTAAAAATTAAAAATTGAAAATTGAAAATTGAACATTGAAGCAAATGCGAGTAAGCGAGGGCAGAGGCTGCTTGCAGCCTCTGCCGAGCGGGAGCATTTTAGAGCAGCCGAAGGCTGGTCAATTGAGAGTTGACGGATTAACTGCGCTACGCCTATTGGCTTCGCTTGTGATCCGTCTGCTCGCCAAGGCAGTAAAGTTGCACATAGTTACATACTGCGTATGAGTTTTTTTGTTGCACAAAGGGGTGCTATGTGAGTAAACTCACAACACCCCTTTGTACAACAAAAGCCACTCTTTCGAGTGGCTCTATGTGCAACTTTGTTGCTCTTGTGGGAGTTGACGGATTCGAACCGCCGACCCTCTGCTTGTAAGGCAGATGCTCTAAACCAGCTGAGCTAAACTCCCTTGCTTTGTTTTGCGATGCAAAGGTAGTGCAAAAATTCTTTCCTGCAAATTTTTGGAGCAAAAAAAACACATTTTTTTGCACTTTTTTTCTTCGCAAATCCTAACTCTTTGTCCTCCAAAGCAATAATAAAATAAGTTCTTTCAACTTCAAGCCCCACACCCGCTCGACTCGCATTTGTCTCAACTCTCAACTCTTTCAGTTTCTATTATTGCAGAAAAACACTATCTTTGCAGATAGCAAACATCCTAAAACACAAACAAACGACTATGATTGAGATAGGAACACGTCACACAAGCACAACGGTTGTTGATAGCACCAAGACCGCCAGCGCAGTGGGTTCGGGCGGGCTCGATGTCTTTGCCACACCCTCTATGGTGGCACTTATGGAGCACGCAGCGATGACCGCCGTAGCACCCTTCCTCGCCGAAGGCGACACAACAGTTGGCGGCTATATTGCCACCTCTCACATTGCCCCCTCGCCTATGGGAGCGACCATAGAGGCAGAGGCCGTTGTCACAGCCGTAGAGGGGCGCAAAATTGAGTTTACGGTGGAGGCTCGTTGTGAGGGCAAGACCATCGGTAGCGGCACCCACACACGATTTATTGTCAATGCCGCCAAGTTTATGAGTAAACTACTCTAAAAGTAAAAGAAAAAGCGTGTGAATGGTCACACGCTTTTATCTTGTCAAACGTCTAAGGTCTAACGTCAAAAGTCGCGGGCTCGGCAAATCTACCGAGCCCGAAAACTTTACAAGGGTTATAAGAGTGACAGTGATAGAACCTCCTCCACCGTCTTAACATAGTGGAAAGTAATTCCCTCTAAGTAATCCGCCTTAATCTCCAAGATGTCTTTGCGGTTATCCTCACTGAGGATAATTTCGGTAATGTCGGCACGTTTGGCAGCGAGGATTTTCTCCTTAATACCGCCCACGGGCAGCACCCTACCCCTAAGCGTTGTCTCGCCCGTCATAGCCACACGCTCCCTGACCTTGCGTCCCGTATAGGTCGAGGCAATGGAGGTGGTCATAGTGATACCTGCACTCGGTCCGTCCTTAGGCACTGCACCCTCGGGAACGTGGATATTGATGTCGTTCTTCTCGAACTTTTCGGGCTCTATACCGAGTTCGGTGTGGTGAGCCTTCACCCACTCCCAAGCGATGGTTGCCGACTCCTTCATAACATCGCCCAAGTTACCCGTAAGGCTTAGTGCGCCCTTACCAGGAGTTAGCAGCGACTCAATATAGAGGATGTCGCCACCTACCTCGGTCCACGCCAAGCCCGTAACAACGCCCGTCATACCGCCAATATCGTACCTATCGCGCGAGAACTTGGCTGCACCCAATATCTCCTTTGCCTGCTCGGCTGTAACCTCGGGTACATACTCCTCGCCGAAGCCTATCTGCTTTGCCCTATGGCGTGCAATTTTGGCAATCTGTTTGTCGAGCGAACGAACGCCACTCTCGCGTGTGTAGTCGTCTATAATCATTGCCACTACATCTTTCGAGATAGTCATCTGTTCGGGCTTAATGCCGTGAGCCTCACGCTGTTTGTCCAGAAGATGGCGCTCGGCAATTTCAAGTTTCTCGTCCATCACATAGCCCGCAATGTTAATCATCTCCATACGGTCGCGGAGGGCCTGCGAGATGTTGCCCACATTGTTGGCAGTAGCAATGAACAAAACCTTCGAGAGGTCGTAGTCGATGTCGATATAGTTATCGTGGAAAGTGGAGTTTTGCTCGGGGTCCAACACCTCCAACAGAGCACTCGAAGGGTCTCCGTGGTTGGAGCGGCTGACCTTATCCACCTCGTCCAAGATAATCACAGGATTGGAGGAGCCGCAACGCTTGATAGTATCAATAATACGACCAGGCATTGAGCCGATATAGGTACGCCTATGTCCCCTAATCTCCGACTCATCGTGCAGACCACCGAGCGAGATACGCCCAAACTTCCTGCCCAAAGCCGCAGCCACAGACTTGCCGAGCGAGGTCTTACCCACTCCCGGAGGACCATAGAGGCAGAGGATGGGCGATTTCAGGTCGCCTTTGAGTTTCATCACTGCCAAGTGTTCCAAAATGCGCTCCTTAACCTCCTCCAAGCCGAAGTGGTCGGCATCGAGCCTCTGGCGAGCTTTCGAGAGGTCCATATTATCCTCCGTAATGTCATTCCAGGGCAGATCGAGCATCGTTTCGAGGTAGTTAATCTCCACCGAATACTCCGCAACTGCGGGGTTCAGGCGCTCCAACTTCTGCACACCCTTCTCGAAGGCGGCAGCCACCTCGTCACTCCAATTCTTATGAGCAGCCCTCTCCCTAAGACGTTGTGCATCGCCAGCCTCATCGTGACCGAGCTCGTCTTGCAGAGTGCGAATCTGTTGCTGTATGAAATACTCCTTCTGCTGTTGGTCAATCTCCTGTTTTACCTTGCCCTGAATCTGGTTTTTCAGCTCTACGAGTTGTCGCTGATTGATAAGTATTTCGAGCAACTTACGAGAGCGAGCCAGCAGACCGGGAGCCTCCAAGAGTTTCTGACGCTCGGCATCCGTAAAGTCCATATTGGAGCAGATGAAGTTGATGATGCCACGCTTGGAGTCGATATTCTTAATAGCAAACGTAGCCTCCTTGGGCACTGCGGGCGAGATGCTGATAATATCCAAAGCCACATCCTTCACAGAGTCCACAATGGCCTGAAATTCAACATTATTCTTATCGGGAGCAACATCCTGCAATACGCTCACCGTAGCCCTCATATAAGGCTCCGAGCGCAAGAACTGCAACACCTCTATCTTTTCCAAGCCGTGCAGAATTACAGTAAGGTTGCCGTTGGGCATTTCGAGAATTTTGAGGATTTTGGCAGCCGTACCCACGCGGTACATATCGTCTGCTGCGGGGTTTTCGACATCTGCCTCACGCTGCAAGACAGCACCCAAAATACCACCCTCGCGCTCCACATCCCTCACAAGTTTTATGGATTTGGCTCTGCCCACCGTAATAGGGGTTATCGCCCCAGGAAAGAGCACCGATGAGCGCAACGAGAGAATGGGCAGTTCGGAGGGGATGGCAACCTTCTCGCCAAGTTCATCCTCGTCACCAACAATAGGAATGACCTGATGAACACCCTCGGCAGCTTCGCCAATGCCTGCTACAATCTCAAATTCTACACTTTTGTTCTTATTTCTATTCATAATCGTACAAATATCCATTTTACAAATCAAACGCAAATATAGCACATTTCGTGCGCCAAAAGTGAGATTGGCGCAAAAAGTTATTAACAATCGAGTTGAAAGTTGAAAGTTGAAAGTTGAGAATTTCCCATATCTTCCATATCTCTCATAAGCCCCATAAGCCTTAGGTCGGTTAGACATTCGACCACAAAAAAAGTCGAGGGTTATTCCTCGACTTTTTTGTAGATGGTTGCCGTGCGGGCGACATTATAAATTTTCAGATAGTGTCGCACCACCCCATCATCACACTTGCGCGAGAAAGAGAAAAACTCGCCACCCAACTCATTGCGCTCGAAACCTCCGAAGCGTTCCTCATCGGTGGAGAGGATGATGCGGTATTTGCCAGCCTCGGGAACGGGAATCATATAGTCGGGTACACTGCGCGAAGGGTTCCAATTGAAGACATAGACCAGCGGTCCCTTGTTATAGACCATCACCTGGTCGCCATCGTACATTGCAAGGTTCCAAGCATAATCAATGGCGAGTTGGTTATATTTGCGTAGCATCTTTATCATAGCCTTATCGAACTCGCCCAAAGCGTGGTAGCGCAAGTTCTTGTCGTCCACCAGCGACCACTGGCGGCGGGCGTGGTCGTAACTCCAATTATTACCCACGCGCGGGAAATCTATCCACTCGGGGTGTCCAAACTCGTTACCCATAAAATTGAGGTAGCCCTGACCTCCCATCGAGGCTGTGACAAGCCTTATCATCTTATGCAGAGCCATTCCCCTATCAACCATAAGATTTTGGCTCTCGGCGTGCATTGCATCATACATTGCCGTCTGCAAGAGGCGGAAGGCGATTGTTTGGTCGCCCTGCATTGCCTGGTCGTGCGACTCGCAGTAGGCAATTGTTCCTGTGTTATTGCCACGGTTACTCAGTACATTCCAGATATCCCACACATTCCACTTCTCGTCCGGAACCTCTTTGAGCATCTTAATCCAGAAGTCGGGCACACCCATCGCCAAGCGGTAGTCGAATCCTATACCGCCCTCCTCAACGGGACTGGCAATACCTGGCATACCGCTCACATCCTCGGCAATAGTAACACCATCGGGGCGCAGGTCGTGCACAAGGCGGTTGGCAAGGCTGAGATAGGTAATGGCGTCACGATTAACCCCTGCATCGAAGTATTTTTCTCTCTCGCCAAACTCGGTGTAGCCGTGGTGGTAGTATAGCATAGAGGTAACTCCATCGAAGCGGTAACCGTCAATATGGAACTCCTCAATCCAATACTTCACATTCGAGAGCAGAAAGTGCATAACCTCCCTCTTGCCGAAATCGAAAATCTTTGAATCCCAATACTTTTGATAGCCAGCATCGCCCGCCAGAGAGTAGAGATTTGGCGAGCCATCGAGTTCATTTATTCCTTCGGCAAAGTTTTTGACATAGTGAGCGTGGACAATATCCATAATAACCGCTATGTTCATATCGTGAGCCTTGCGGACAAGTGCTTTGAGTTCCTCTGGGGTGCCAAAACGCGAAGAGGGAGCAAAAAAGTTGGAGACGTGGTAGCCGTAACTACCATAATAGGGGTGTTCCGCCAAGCCCATAATCTGAATGGCATTGTAGCCCGCCTCCTTGATGCGTGGTAGTACATTTTCGGCAAACTCGGTGTAGGTACCAACGCCCCTCTTCTCCTGAGCCATACCGATGTGGCACTCGTAGATGAATAGTCCCTCATCTTTGTTTATGCGAAAGCCGTCATTACCCCAATCGAAAGGCTCCGAGGGGTTCCAGAATTGAGCCGTAAAGTTCTTTGTCGTATCGTCTTGCACAGCGCGAGTAACCCACGCAGGGATACGCTCGTGAGTGCCATTTTCGCCCGTAACGAGGATTTTGTAGAGCATACCGTGCTCCAAGTAGTACTCCCTATCCGAGAGGAAGATACTCCACACGCCTGTCTGCTGATTTTTGAACAGCGGCAGCGACTGCCTATCCCAGCCGTTGAAATCGCCAAAGAGGTAGACGCTATGGGCTGCGGGCAGCCACTCACGGAACCACCAACCCTTGTTGCGCTCGTCCCTCTGGAAGCCGAAATAGCGGTAGCCATTGGCAAAATCCACCAACGAGCCCGAAGAGGCTTTGATGTCGGCAAGACGGTCGGTATAGAGTTTGTGACGATAGTTTAGTTCTCCCTCTACGGGTTCGAGCCAACTATCTTTTTCGATGATTGACAAGCGTTTAGACATATTACAAGGATTTTTACGACAATAAAAGTACTCTTTTTTCGGAAGAAGAACAAATTTATTCCCAAAAATTACTACTTTTGTGGCTTTAATGGGCGTATTTGCCCGATGAAACGTAATGAATAACAACGAAACACATTTAATTTTTTTACACTAATTTTTAACTAAAACTATTATGCTAAGTTTTTTCGCAAATCTCTGGGCTAACAACCGCCCGATGCTTATTCTGATGGCGATTTTGGTTGTGGTAATACCTTTCTTGGTATTCTATATCCGCAAAGCCACCAAAGAGCACCCCAAGGGTCTGATTGCTGCTGCTCTGAGTAACATGGGCGAGCGTTTCGGCTACTACATTATGAACGCCGTATTGCTCCTTTTCATCTGCTCCAAGTTCGGTATTAGCGATGCTGCTGCCGGTTGGATTTACGCAGTATTCTATTTCCTTATCTATGTGCTCAGCCTGCCCGGTGGTATCATCGCTGACCGCACACAGAAATTCAAAGGCACCATCATTGCAGGTCTTTTGGTAATGGCTCTTGGTTACGGCATCCTCTCGATTCCCGTATTTGCCGAGAAAGCAGGCTTCTCGTGGGTTCTCGTTCTCACTTGCGTTGCTCTGTTCATCATCGCCTTTGGTAACGGTTTGTTCAAAGGCAACTTGCAGGCTATCGTAGGTCAGATGTACGACAACTTCGAGGCTGAGGCTGCAAAGAAAGGTCCCGAGGAGTTGGCAAAAGCAAAAGAGAAACGCGACTCCGGTTTCCAGATTTTCTACGTTTTCATCAACATTGGTGGCGTTATCGCTCCCTTCATCGCTCCCTTGCTTAGGAGTTTCTGGCTCAAAATGCACGACTTGGCTTACAATGCCGACCTTCCCCGTTTGTGCCACGAGTTCATCAACACTTCGGGCAATATGAGCGAGGTTGCTACCGAGAACCTCAACAACTTGGCAGTAGCAGTTGGTCACAATGGTGTGGTTGATGCAGCATTCTGCAACTCCTACTTGGAAATCTTCAACACCGGTGTTCACTTCTCGTTCATCGCTTCGGTTGTTGCTATGCTCATCTCGCTCACCATCTTCCTCTGCGTTAAAGGCAAACTGCCCAACCCCACAAAGAAAGAGAAGAAGGCTGAGGTACAGTATACCGCTGAGGAGAAGGCTGCAAACGCAAAGGAGATCAAACAGCGTCTTTACGCTCTGTTTGCAGTGCTTGGCGTTGCCGTATTCTTCTGGTTCTCGTTCCACCAGAATGGTCAGTCGCTGTCGGTATTTGCTCGTGACTTCGTTTCGACAGGTTCTATTCCTCCCGAAATTTGGCAGTGCATCAACCCCTTGTTTGTAATCATCCTCACTCCTATCATTATGTGGATTTTCGGCTCGCTGGCACGCAAAGGCAAAGAGGTTTCGACTCCTCGCAAGATTGCCCTTGGTATGTTCATCGCCGCTTGCGCCTACATCTTCCTTATGATTATTGCTGCTGCTAACAGCTATCCTTCGGGCAACGAGTTCAAGGGCTTGGCAGAGGCTATCAAGGAGTCGATGAAGTGCAGTCCTCTGGTACTGATTGCAACCTACTTCTTCCTTACCGTTGCGGAGTTGTTCATTTCGCCTCTGGGCTTGTCGTTCGTATCGAAGATTGCTCCTCGCCACTTGCAGGGTATCTGCCAGGGCTTGTGGCTGTCGGCTACCGCTATTGGTAACCTCTTCATCGCCATTGGCGTCACGATGCTCAACACCTTCCCCGCACAGTGGATGTGCTGGGCAGTATTTGCAGGCTTCTGCCTCATCTCGATGGGTGTGATGCTCGGTATGGTTAAGTGGCTCGAAAAAGTTACTGCATAAGACGGCAAACTCATAAACCTAATATGTTTCGGCTCATTCCTTTGCGAATGAGCCGTTTTTTTGTACATTTGTGGGAAGAAATCATCTTTTGGGGATATGTTGAAACTTACATTTTTGGGTACGGGTACTTCGCAGGGGGTGCCGATGATTGGGTGCGACTGCCAGGTGTGTCGCTCGGCAGACCCGAAGGACAAGCGTCTGCGCTCCTCGGCGATGGTCGAGGTCGGAGGGGTGTGCATCGTGATTGATGCGGGTCCCGACTTCCGCTACCAGATGTTGCGTGCGGGGGTAAAGGACCTCAGTGCCATACTCCTCACCCACCAGCACACCGACCACATCATAGGACTCGATGATGTGAGGGCTTTCAACTACTTTTGCCAAAAGAGTGTGGAGATATACGCCACCGAGGCGGTGCAGGGTGCCTTGCGCAGGGTTTTCGACTACGCCTTTGCCGAGAAGCCCTACCCCGGAGCACCAAGGATGACACTCCACACCATTGGTAGCGCCCCATTCGAGGTGGAGGGTGTGAGGGTTGTACCAATCTGCGGCAAGCACTTCACGCTGCCCGTTACGGGCTACCGCATTGGCAACATCGCCTATCTTACGGACTTCAACCACATCGAAGAGAGCGAGTTGGAGAAGTTGCAGGGTTTGGAGGTTTTGGTTATCAATGCTCTGAGGCACACACGCCACCTCTCGCACTTTGCGCTCCCCGATGCCATAGAGATTGCCCGTAAGGTCGGTGCCAAGAGCACCTATTTTACCCACATATCCCACCAGATGGGGCTTCACGCCACCGAGGAAAAACTCCTACCCGAGGGTATGCACTTTGCCTACGATATGCTAACGATAGAAATACCATAATCAACTATGACCGATATATTACTTTTAACACCTCCTTTCGTACAGCCCAACTGCCCCTACCCCGCCACAGCCTACCTTACGGGCTACCTAAGGCGCAAGGGCTACGCAGTGGAGCAAGCCGACCTCTCCATCGAAACCCTCGTGAGGGTTTTCAGCCGAGAGTTCATCTCCTCGCTCTTCGAGAACTACGATGGCGAGGGCGATGAGAATTGCAACCGTATGTGGGCTCTCAGGGGGGACTATGTGGCTACCATAGAGAGCGTTATCCGTTTTTTGCAGGGCAAGGACAACACCATTGCCAGCCTTATCTGCTCGCCCGAATATCTACCCCAAGCGGGCAGGTTTGAACAGATGGCAGAGGTGGAGGAGGTCTTTGGCTCGCTCGGTCAGAAGGATTGTGCCGAGTATTTGGCTACACTCTACCTGCAAGACCTCAGCGACTTCATAAGGGCAACCGTTACGCCCGATTTTGAGGTCGTGAAGTATGGCGAGAGCCTTGCGGTGGCTATTGCCGAGTTTTCGACCATAGAGCAGGAGTTGCAGAAGCCCCGCAATGCCATAGACAACCTGATGTGCGACATCCTCAGGGAGCATATTGAGCGCACACAGCCCCGCCGAGTAGGTATCTCGGTACCCTTCCCCGGTAACCTTTTGGGCGCACTGCGCATCGGGCAATATATCAAGGCAAACTACCCCTCGATTGAGGTCGTAATGGGTGGAGGCTATCCCACTACCGAGTTGCGCACGATGAGCGACAGGGAGATTTTCCGCTATGTGGACTATATCGTGCTCGATGATGGCGAACTCGCCTTGGAGTGCATATTGGAGGGTGGCGAGTTGCTACATACATACACCTTGGAGGGCTATCACGAGGGCAGCGGGCGCATAAGCCACCGCGAGCGTGGGTGCCCCGACTTTAACGGACTGCCCCACTCGCTCTACTTCTCGCTGACGGAGGTGACAAATCCTATGCACCGACTATGGAGCGATGGCAGGTGGAACAAGATGATGCTTGCGCACGGATGCTATTGGGCAAAGTGTGCCTTCTGCGACACCACGCTCGACTACATCGGTTGCTACGATGCGGTTAGTGCTGCGGAGATTGCCGACTGGATGGACGAGGTGGCACGGCAGACGGGCTCACGAGGTTTTCACTTTGTCGATGAGGCAGCACCCCCACGACTGCTGAAAGAACTCTCGCTCGAACTCCTCCGCCGAGGGGCAAGGTATAGTTGGTGGACCAACATTCGCTTCGAGAAGAGTTATACGGGCGACCTTTGCGCACTCTTGGCAAGGGCGGGATGCGTGGCAGTGAGTGGCGGATTGGAGGTCGCCAGCGATAGGCTTTTGGAGATGATTGGCAAGGGTATTACCATAGAGCAGGCAACCCTTGCAATGCGCAACTTCTACTATGCGGGCATTATGGTCCACACCTATTTGATGTATGGACTGCCCACCGAGACGCTCCAAGAGAGTGTCGATGCTGCGGAGGTTGTGCGCCAGATGTTCCGTGCCGAACTCATTGGCTCCGCCTTCTGGCATCGCTATGCTATGACCGTACACTCTCGCTCGGGACACGAGCCCGAAGCCTTTGGCGTAAGGCGCAAGGATAGACTACCCAATCCCTTTGCCAACAACGAGGTGCCATTTGCCGAGAATAGGGGCTACTCGCTCGATATGGTGGGCGAGGCTCTCAACCTCTCGCTCGCCAATTGGTTGGTAGGCTGTGGCTTGGACAAGCCCGTACACAAGTGGTTTGCGACAAAAGTCCCCGCCACAACCGTCATCCCCTCGCTCATTACCGACCACCTTATAAAACCCGACTCGTGCCGCATCTACAACGACAAGGCACGCATTGTGTGGGTGGGTGGCACTCCCGAACTCTCCGAGGAGGGTATCATCATCCATACTCCCTCCACAACTAAGGAGGTCAAGTTCACCGAGGCAGAGGCGGAGTTTATGTTTGCCGTCTTGGAGCAGACCTCCGACCTCGCCGAAGAGTACACCTTCGAGCAGATACGCACCCTCTGGGAGGAGCACTTCGACCGCCCCTTCATAGAGTTCTACTCCTCGAAAAAGTGGGACATTGTGAGAAAGTTGGGCTTGTTGCAGATTTGAGGTGGGGAGTGGTGCTAAAATGGAAAAAAGTTGTATCTTTGCACCGCCCTTTTGCCAAGGAGAGATGTGGTAATTTCCTATGTGCAATGGGTTTCGGGGTGTAGCGCAGTCCGGTTAGCGCGCCAGCTTCGGGAGTTGGAGGCCGAGAGTTCGAATCTCTTCACCCCGACAGAGAATAAAAGAACAAACACCCGCTGTGCGGGTGTAAGAAAAGAGCAGAGTAGGCTTGGGAGTTCACTCACAAAAGCCTGCTCTGCTCTTTTCTTGTAGCCACTTTGTGGTTTGTTCTTTTATTCGCCTCTGCGGGACGAAGAGATCACGGAACGAAGAGCCACCTTGTGTGGCTCGTAGCGAGGTAATCTCTTGGATGAGAGAAATGAGAGTTATGGGAGTTATGGGAGTTACAGACCTCTCCCCCGCTTCGCGGACCCTCCCCTAACTTAGGGGAGGGTTGCAAGGGTTACAAGGGTTGCAAGGGTTGCAAGGAATTTTTTTCTCAAAAAACGCATAGAAGCGAGCGTATTTTAGGCGCACAAGCCCCCCACCGAGTTTGCATTCCACAAAGGCAATAGGGCGTATATTGCGGAGGGATTTTTGTGCCAAACGAGAGAGCGAGTTATAGGCGCACAAGAAAACCCCTGACGAATTTACCTACCCAAATGGTAAAAACGCAAATAACGTGATGGATGCAAGGCATACGAGAAAGCGGCTCCGCAGTTTACACGAGGTAACTGAGGAAGCCGCTTATCGAAGTATAACGCCGCAGACGCGCGTTATATGCGTTTTTTATTGGCGGGGATCGCGCATAATGGCAGTTTTATCCACTCGAAGAGTAACATTGCCATCAACCTCCATAAGGATGTCGCGCTCGTTAATCTCCTTAACAACGCCATAGATACCGCCTGCGGTCACAACTTTCTGACCTTTGGCAAGCGAGTTGCGGAAGTTATCCAACTCTTTCTGCTGTTTGCGCTGGGGACGAATCATAAAGAAGTACATCACCACGAAGAGCAATACGATCATAAGGAGCGAACTCCACATTGAGCCCTGTTGAGGGGTTGCTGCACCAGTTGCTGCTTGGAGCATAATAGTTGTAAAAGTCATAGTTTTTGTGTTTTATTGTGTTAATTTTCGGTTTTGCGTGGTACAAAAGTAGGTTTATAATTTCAAATATCAAAATCCCGCGCTACTCCATATCAGCAGTGACGACCATTTTTTTTGGCGTGTGCGAGGCGGAGGTTATGATATAGAACGCTCTTGGAGGAAAATAATTGTACCCTGAGGAGTAAAAAGTCATCTTTGCCGACACTTTATCCCCTGCCGATATGGGCTCACGAGGGTACTCCATTTCGAGGCAACCGCACGAGGTGTCGGTGGCAACTATCAGCACGGGGGCTTCCGAGGGGTTGCTGAGAGAGAAGGTGCGCTCCACCACCTCTCCTGCACGCACCTTGCCAAAGTGGAGGGTGTCGGTGCGGAGGGTATCTACGAGCGATACTATTTGTTGTCTTGTGGAGGTGGAATCTACGACTCCCCTCTTGCGAGGAAGGCACGCCACCGACAAGAAAGCAAATGCTACCATCAGCAGAAGGTAGCATTTAGAGCGGTTATGTGCACCACGCAACATCTCTTTTTGAGCAAACAAAGGACTAAATCTCCACCAAACCCCTACCCTGCTTGACAATCGCGCCTTTGGCAAGGAGGTCGGTAGATATTTTATCCAAAATACCGTTGATGAAGGTACTGCTACCGAGAGTGCTGTAATACTTAGCAATCTCGATATACTCATCGAGCGTAACCTTTACGGGAATGGAGTCGAAGCCCGTAAGTTCGGCAATGGCGGTTGTCATAACCACATTGTCCATCAGCGCAATACGCTCCACATCCCAATTTTTGGTATATTGCTCCACAATGGCAAGGTTCTCCTCGTAGCCAACAAGCGCACGGGCAAAGAGGCTCCTCACAAACGCCTCGTCATCTTCGTTTTTATACTGTGGAAGCAGAGCTACCTCGCTATTTTTGCGCATAGCACTGAGTGTGCGCAACACCATAATAAGGATGAAGTCGAGGTCATCGCTCCACATAATGGAACTCTCTTCCAGCACTTCGGTGAGCATCTGGTCATCCTGCACGGTCTGGATGTAGAACTCCTCAACGAATTTTCTATCCTCAGTGTAGGAGCTACCCTCCGAGTTCATATACTCATTGTAGTAGTCCGCCTCGGTCATTTTATTATAGAGGTGCTTGATGAGTTCGGGGTTGTTTGCCCAGCCGAGCTTACGCTCCACGAGCATACTATCCAACGAGTCACTACCCTCCAACTGTGCGATGACAGCATTACTAACGAATTTACGATTGGGATTGAGTTCCTCGGCTGTTGGGAGGTGCTTTTTCAGACCTATCTCTATGCGCTCTTCGGCATAGCGTTTAATATCGACAATCAGCGAGAGGATGTGGGGATAGAGGTCATAAGATTTGTCGATACCTTTCAGGAGGTTTTTCTCCTCAATGGCGACAGATTCGACAGCACCCGAAAGGTGTGCATAGAGTGCTTTGAGAACTTTAATTCGCAAAAATCTTCTGCTGAACATAATGTAGGAACGTCTTGTGTTATTATTTCGGGCGCAAAGATACCTATTTAAATTGAAAATTGAAAATTGAAAATTATCACTCATTATAGGCAAAAAATGGCGAGCAACCTATTGCTCGCCATTTTTCTATTCTAATTCCGTATTGTCGCGCAAAAGGCGAACAAGCCGCCATATTGCCCAGCCAAAGATGAATGCCGAGAGTCCGTAGATAATCCAATAGAGCCAGTCGGTGGGTATTAAATCGCGCAAAGTAACATCTGACGAGTCGCCAAAGAATGCCATTGTGATGTAGGCAATAGCATTGTTGAAGGCGTGAATGATGATGACCGACAGGAGAGAGCGTGTGCGGAGGTAGACGTAGCCCAAAATCAAGCCCACAACAAAGGCGTTGATAACCTGCACGGGGACAATGTGTATCACACCAAAGAGCAGTGCCGACACAATGAGTCCAACACCCCTACCCCAACGCTCGGCGCACGACTCGAAGATGACACCTCGGAAGAGTATCTCTTCGAGAATGGGTGCAGCAACGATAGTGGAGAGAATAGCCCAACCGCCCAAACCTATGGTCTGCTGTACGCCATCGTAAGCCTCGGTGGGAAAGAGCCCCAAAAGCGGCTCAATGACAACGCCCGAAGCCACAACAACCACCACGCCCCAAAGCACCATCGGGAGTTGGAGGCGTCTCAGTCCCCAATGAATAGCACTTCCCTTACCTGCCCTCTGGCGCAACCAAACGATGAATGCTATGGTGGGCAACATCTGGATGAGGTAGTAGACAAAAGTGATGTCGGGCGTGAGGCTCTCAGCCCCACGCAACCGCATCAATGCAACAGACAAAAAGCTACCCAGCAGAACCGAAGCAATAAAGACTCCAATGGTGGCAAAAAAGTCCAACCAAGTGGGAAACTTACGCTCCGCCCTGAGGGGCTCCAATTTGTCGTTTTTATCTACCCTTTCACTATTCATCTTTTACTTTATGTAGAGTGTGTTATAATACTTACTCTCCGAGAGTTGCAACCATCACTGCTTTGATGGTATGCATACGGTTCTCTGCCTCGTCAAAGACAATCGAATGGCGGCTCTCGAATACCTCATCGGTAACCTCCAATTCAGCAGGGCCGAACTTCTCATAGACCTCCCTGCCAATGCGGGTATTCAGGTCGTGGAATGCGGGCAGGCAGTGCATAAACTTAACCTCGGGGTTGCCCGTTGCGCGAATGACGTCCATATTAACTTGGTAGGGCATCATACACTCCAAACGCTCTACCCAAGCCTCATCGCTCTCGCCCATCGACACCCAAACATCGGTGTAGAGGAAGTCGCAATCCTTCACAGCTTCTTTCACATCGTGAGTGATGGTAATCTTTGCGCCTGTCTCGGCAGCAATCTTCTGGCACTCCTCAACAAGCCAAGCCTCAGGCTCGTAGCCTGCGGGGCAAGCAGCACGGAAATCAACACCCATCTTAGCGCAACCAACCATCAGCGAGTTGCCCATATTGTAGCGAGCATCGCCCAAGTAGCAGAATTTCATCTCGCCAAAAGGCTTGTTGCAGTGCTCCTGCATAGTGAGGAAGTCTGCCAAAATCTGCGTAGGGTGGTACTCGTTGGTAAGACCATTCCATACGGGAACATCGGCATAGCGTGCCAAATCCTCAACAATCGACTGACCGTAGCCACGATACTCAATACCGTCAAACATTCTGCCAAGAACGCGAGCAGTGTCGGCAATACTCTCTTTTTTGCCCATCTGCGAGCCGCTGGGACCCAAGTAAGTAACGTGACCGCCCTGGTCGTGAACTGCTACCTCGAAGGAGCAACGAGTGCGTGTGGAGTCCTTCTCGAAGAGGAGCACAATGTTCTTACCTACAAGGTGTTGCTGCTCTTTGCCTGCTTTCTTATCAGCTTTGAGCTGGGCTGCCAAATCAAGGAAATAGCGAATCTCTGCGGGAGTAAAATCGAGCAGTTTCAAAAAATCTCTACCTTTCAACGATTCCATAGAAAATTTTATATTTAAGTTAAAGTTTTGGTGAATTGTTCAAGTCATTGGGGCTATAAATCCCTTTTCCAACCTCAAATATACGCTTTTAATCCGAAATGTCGTCTATTTTTCAAAGAAAAATACTATTTTTGCATCGTAATTAAAATGGGATATTATGGGTAAAATTGTAGCACTCGCTAATCAGAAGGGTGGCGTAGGTAAAACAACAACGGCAATCAACCTCGCCGCAAACCTCGCCATTATGGGCAAAAAGATACTGCTTGTGGATGCAGATCCTCAGGCAAATGCCACATCGGGATTGGGTTTCGACATTCGCAACGAGGGTATCTACGAGTGCATAGTTGGTAAGCGAAAAGCCGAAGAGGTAATACTGCAAAGCGAGGATGTGAAGAAACTATCCGTACTGCCTTCGAGCATCAACCTGGTGGGTGCCGATGCCGAGCTTGCATCGCTCTCGGATGGTCACTACCGCATCAAGAAGACGCTCGATGAGGTTAGGGACAACTACGACTACATCTTTATTGACTGCTCCCCCAGCCTCGGCTTTACGACCGTAAATGCTCTGGTGGCTTCCGACTCGGTACTCATTCCCGTACAGTGTGGTTACTTTGCTTTGGAGGGTTTGGGCAAGTTGCTCAACACCATAAAGATGGTCAAAGGCAAACTCAACCCATCGTTGGAGATTGAGGGCTTTGTGATGACTATGTATTCTCGCTCGCGCTTGGCAAATCAGGTAACATTCGAGGTCAAGGAGCACTTCAAGCACCTAACTTACGACACCATCATTTCGCGTAGCGTAAGGCTCGATGAGGCTCCCTCGCACGGTGTGCCCGTAATACTCCACGATGCCGCCTCTTCGGGTAGCAAGTGCTATATGGAGCTTGCCAAAGAGTTCCTAAGGCGCAATAGAAAGAGATAGAAACACGTTACAATATAAAGAGAGAAACTATATGAAGAAACATACAGGTCTTGGTCGCGGCTTGGGTGCCATTCTCGAAGCCGAAAACTATGTGGAAAACCTCCCAGCGGTAAGTCGTATGGAGGAGTTGGAGGTGGAGAGTATCATTCCCAACCCCAAACAACCTCGCACCATTTTTGATGATGATGCACTGGAAGAGTTGGCAGACTCCATCGCAACACTCGGACTCATTCAGCCCATAACAGTGCGCCGCGAGAGCGATGGAAGGTATATCATCATCAGTGGTGAGAGGCGTTGGAGAGCTTCGAGGCTTGCGGGCAGAAAGACCATCCCCGCCTACATCCGCGAGGCAGACGACAAGGAGTTGCACGAGATGGCTTTGGTGGAGAACATCCAGCGTCAGGATCTCAATGCTATGGAGATTGCCATTTCGCTCCAAAGGCTCATCGATGAGTGTGGCGTAACGCAGGAGATGGTGGCACAGCGTGTGGGCAAAAAACGCTCTACGGTAGCCAACTATCTTCGACTTGTACAGATGTGCCCCGAGGTGCAGGCTGCCCTCAAAGAGAACCAAATCACAATGGGACACGCCAAAGCTATCGCCGGCGCACCCGAAGAGAGTCAGCCCGCACTCGTGAGAAAAGTTGTTAAAAAGGAACTCTCAGTAAGGGCTACTGAGGCTCTTGTGAAGAAACTCTCCGAGGCAAAACCTGCCACAGCGGAGCAGGAAGAGGAGTTTCCTGAGATTTACACCAGAGTGGTGGAAAAATTGTCGCCACTTATGGGCGAAAACATAAAAATCAAACGCTCGGGCGATGGTTCGGGTAAGATTATTATTGGTTTTTCGAGCGACAAGGAGATTGCTTCATTGGTGGAGCGTCTGGAAGGGCTCGGCAAATAGGATATGAGGTTCATTAAAAGTGCCATATTGCGAAGTGTGCTGATGGTGGTTGTTGCCACCCTCCTACCTTCTATGCTTTTTGCCCAGCAACAGGGCGACAACCCCGTAGAGGAGAAGAGCAAGGCAAGGCGCAAAAAGAAGGAGGTTGTGGCTATTGCCGACTTCACGCAGAGTTTCAGTGTGAGGGGTGGCGAGAAGATTATGCCCGTAGTGCGCACCCCTGAGCAGGACTCGTTGGAGGTGGTAGAACTTAGCCGATTGATAGACTCTTTGGTGGTGGCACGCGAGAGTTTGTTGCCCGAGGACACCACAACACTTGCCAATGCCACCCTACGCATCGACTCGCTTATTGCAAGGCGCACCACACTACTCCCTGCCGACACTGTGGTGGAGAGGCTCGACACCATAGCGACCGACACCATCAAAAAGGCTCGCTACAATTGGTTCTTCCGCGATTCGCTGTCGCTAACACCGACAACCCTTGCGAGTGTCATACTGCCCGGTTTTGCCCAATTCTACGAAGAGAAATACTGGAAGATACCTCTCGAATATGCAATGGTTGGACTGCCTTTGTGGGCGGGCTTAGAGCAGAACAAGAAATACCTCAGTTACAAGGCTGAGTTCGACAAACTTGCCGCATCGGGAGCCTCGCAAGAGGAGCGCACACCCATACAGACCAAGATGCTCAAACACCAAAACTACCGAACCCTACTTATCGGTGCTGCGGCAGCATCGTTTATGGGTTTCTTGGTGGATGGTGTGGTTAATTTCCCATCGGATATGAGCGACATTCAGAAAGCCTCCACGCTATCGTTTGTCTGCCCCGGTGCAGGACAAATATACAATGGTAGTTATTGGAAAGTGCCAATTGTGGTGGTTGGTATGGCTTCGATGGCATACGTCATTGACTGGAACCAGAGGGGTTACAACCGTTTCAAACTCGCCTACGACCTCGCAACCGATGGCGATGACTCCACCATCAGCGAGTTCCCCTACACGCCCGAAGAGTCGTTGCGTTCAATAAAGAACTCCTACCGCCGTAACCGCGACTTGGCAATCATCGGTACAGTGGCAGTCTATCTTGTGCAGGTGGCAGACGCACATATCGATGCCCATATGCAGGCTTATGATATCAGCGACAACCTATCTATGAAAATCGAGCCACAAATCACGCAAACCGTTAGTCCGCAGGGCGTTACCAACAATTTCGGCTTTAACCTTACGATGAATTTTTAGTGTAGATGACACTCCGACACCTCCTTGCACTATTTTGCACCGCTCTTGCCACCTCGCTTGCTGTGGCGCAGGAGCCTATACTTATCCCCGAAGAGAACGACACAAATCCAGAGATGAGTCTTGACGAGGAGCTATCTATGCCCCGACTTGACTCAATGCTCATTGCGTGGAGTCAGCGTCAGAGCGAATTGGTGAGCGAAAAACTCCTCAACCCTCTCATCTTGGCTGACACCATAGACCTCCCCGCAAGCGACATCCCCGACTCGGTCTACATCGAGAGATTGAAGGCTATCGGCTCGGCAATACCTATGTCCTACAACGAGGTTGTCAGGAAATATATCATCTCCTACACCACACGCCACCGCAACCACATAAGCACCATCTTGGGGCGTTCACTCTACTATTTCCCCCTCTTTGAGGCAGAACTTGACGCACAAGGGCTACCCCTCGAACTGCGTATGTTGCCCGTCATTGAGTCCTCACTCGTTCCGAAAGCTCGCTCGAAGGTTGGCGCATCGGGTTTGTGGCAGTTTATGTACGGTACGGGCACGGGATATGGTTTGGAAGTAACATCCTTCATAGACCAGCGCTTCGACCCCACGCTCTCGACCAAAGCAGCCTGCCGACACCTCAAATACCTCTACGATGTTTATGGCGATTGGGAGCTTGCTTTGGCGGCTTATAACTGCGGTGCGGGCAAGGTCAATAAGGCCCTGCGCAGGGTGGAGAAGAAAGATGCGGGATTTTGGGACATCTACCCCTATCTACCCTCCGAAACAAGGGGTTATGTGCCGGCATTCATCGCCACCACCTACGCCTACCATTACCACTCACTGCACGGCATAGAGCCCGCTGAGGCTCCCCTGCCCCTTGTGACCGACACGGTGCATATTGACCGCATAATGCACCTAAAACAAATCACTTCTACCATTGGTACGCCTATGGAGGTGCTGAGGGCTCTCAATCCGCAATTCAAGCAGGATATTGTACCTGCTGTGAGGGGGCGTGCCTACGACCTTGTATTACCCCTCTCGGAGGTTGGTAAATTCCTCGACCACGAGGCAGAGATTATGGGCAAAGATACCATCTACTTGGCAGAGTATATGAGTCCACGCAAGAATGGCGAAATGCCCACATTCGTCATAGACAGCAAGATACACAAAGTCAAATCGGGCGAAAATCTCTCGCTGATTGCCAAAAAATATGGCGTGACGGTAAAACAGATTTGCAAGTGGAACAACATCAAAGACGCATCGAAAATTCGAGTAGGACAGAAACTTGAAATTTTCTTGAAATAGACGGTGTGCAAATCCGAAACAGAGTATGAAATTTAACGACACCATAGTAGCACCCGCCACCCCCACAGGAGGTGCCATAGCCATCGTTCGCATAGAGGGCGAAAGGGCGTTGGATATTGCCGACAAACTCTTCCGCAGCCCCAAAAAAGGGGTAAAACTCAGCGATATGAAGGGATATTCGATGACCTATGGCTACATCTACGATGGCGAGCGCCGAGTGGATGACGTGGTGGTGGCAGTCTTCCGCACCCCGAATAGTTATACGGGTGGCGATATGGTCGAGGTGTCGTGCCACGGTTCTGGCTACATTGTGGGCGAGATAGTAAGGCTCGCCATTGCCGAGGGTGCACGCGCCGCATCGGCAGGCGAATTTACAAAGCGTGCCTTCTTAGCAGGCAAGATGGACCTCTCGCAAGCCGAGGCAGTTGCAGACGTCATTGCCGCCGAAAATAGAGCCGCCCTAACTCTTGCAGACACCCAACTAAGGGGCGCATACTCAGCCTCGCTCGCCACGCTTAGGGCAGAACTCATTCGCTTGGCTTCACTCTTGGAGTTGGAGTTGGACTTTTCGGAGGAGGATGTGGAGTTTGCCAACCGTTCGGAGCTCTTGGCACTACTCAATAGGATTGACGCTGAGATAGAACGCCTTGCGAACTCTTTCGTGGTGGGTAATGCCATCAAGAGTGGTGTTGCGGTGGCTATTGTGGGCAAGCCCAATGTGGGCAAGAGCACACTCCTAAACCGAATTGTGGGCGATGAGAGGGCTATGGTTAGCGATATTGCGGGCACCACACGCGACACTATTGAGGAGAGTGTTACGATAGATGGCGTTCGGTTCCGCTTTATAGATACCGCTGGTCTGCACCAGACGGGCGACAGACTCGAAAATATGGGTATAGAACGCACGCATAGGGCAGTCGGCGAGGCTCAAATTGTGGTGCAACTCTGCGAGGAACCTTCGGAAGATATTGTGACCACCACGCCCGAACAACACCTGCTGAGGGTAATCAATAAATGCGACTGCCACACCGCCCCCACCCCCGAAGGCTGGATAGCCATCTCGGCAAAATATGGAGATGGAGTAGATACACTACTGAGAACTATTCGTGCGACTGTGAATACTGAGGATGTTATGAGGGGCGAGACGGTGGTCTCCAATAGCCGCCACTACGAGGCGCTGCTGAGGGCTCAGGAGTCGCTGCACCGCTCACGCGAGGCACTCACTATGGGCATCTCTACCGACCTTGTGGCTCAGGACATCCGTGCAGTCTTGGGCGCCATCGGCGAAATCACCGGCGAAGTCACCACCACCGACCTCCTCTCCGAGATCTTCTCCAAGTTTTGCATCGGTAAATGACCCTCACAACACCCTAATTATCAAGCACTTACAAAACGACGAAAAGAAAGTAAAAATCAAGAACAAAGCATCTTAAAATACTAAATATCAACACTTTAAGAATTTTGCAAAAATCTGCAAAATTCTTTTTTTTCGCCCCATTTCACCCCCAAGTGTATCATTGTTTATCAAAACCGCACTTTCAAACACCTAGCAGAGGGGCATAGAAAAGGGGTGGGAAATTAAACTGATACTCATACGATACTCGTTTCTCGATCTGTTTACTGCGTGTTATATTTATTAAGTGTTACAACCAAAAACTTAATTGAATATGACAAAACTTAAACGACAAAGACGAGGTCTTCCGCCATTGGATTTACAAGTGCAAGACCACTATGAGGAACTGCTAACGGTAAGCCAAGCAGCCATACTTTCGGGATTCTCAAAGCAATTCATTTACCAACTAATCAAGTCTAATACACTGTGTTACTGTACATTAGAAGATAAAGCACACATCAAGTATCGCCATTTAAGAGCGTGGTTTACTAAACTTCCATCCAACAAAGATTGCCCTCTTTGCCCTGCATCCCTCTCACTTGCTGGGTTGATGAACTATACAAAAATGGGGCGATCGTGGGTATTATATTTTGTAGAAAGGCACTATATCCGCTCCTATTATTTGGGCAATTCTCGTAGATTTAACTATGAAGATTGTGTCGCAGCCTGGGAGTCCGAACTAGCCAAAAATACGGAATGGATAACCATAGATGATGCCATCGAAAAATTTGCGATAACAAGGGAGATTTTACTTTCTACTACAGAAAGTAAAATAGTCCGCATCAAATGTGAGGACGCAAAAGTATTAGTAAATGTAGTGGATGTCAAACGATTAAAAGAGTTTAAGCAATGGGAAGAGTTATAATTCGCACGAAGAAAAAGAGCCACGGAACAATGTTGTCTATCTATCTTGAATTCAGTCCACCATTCGTGGATAATAACGGCAAAAGTGTGCGCTATGAATTCCTTGATCTTGAGAAGTATACCACACCGACGAATGACACTCAACGGAAGTTTAACGACTCCATTGATGAGATTGCTGATGCGATTCGCTGTGAGCGATACATCAGCCTTGTACATAAAGATTATGAGTTTCTATCCAAGAGACGCATCAATGAAGACTTCCTTGACTATTTCCACCGCAACATAATATATCGTGGCATCAAGTTTAGGGTAAGCTTGAAATATCTCTACCGTTATTGTAAGGGCAAGTGTTGCTTCAAGGATGTAACGGTCAGTTTCTGCGAACAATTCAAGGGATACCTCACAAATACGAAAGGATTGCATAGGCAAGCAAAACTAAGCCAAAACACAGCATCAGCATACTTTAATGCCTTTATGAGTATCGTGAATCTTGCACACCAGGACGGTATCATCAAGACCGATATAAACACGAAGATATCTCGCATACATTGGAAACACGACACCGCAAAAGAGTATCTCGACGAGAAAGAAATTCGCAGACTGGAGCGTGTAGAGTTTAAGGAATATCAGGATATCCAACGAGCGAGCCTGCTGTCAATCTATACCGGACTGCGACGTAGCGACATCCTAGCCCTTGATTGGAAAAGCGTGCACATCAACTCAAAGAAACGATCATATCTTGATATCGTTATTAGCAAAACACAAGTGGCCATAAAACTACCTCTCTCACCCTCTGCGATTGAACTACTCGGCAAACCTCAAAAGAGAGGGTTGGTCTTTCCCGACTTGACGAGTTATAAGTTAAGTTTCTACACCCCACGCCTACTAAAACTCGCAAAGATAGAGAAGCACATAACCTTCCACTGCTTTCGCCACACCTTCGCTATGCGTCTTCTGGAAAATGGCGTGGACATCTACTATCGCCACCCTCCTTGGTCATAAATCCGTCACAAGCACGCAGGTCTACGCCCGCCTCTCGCAAGCACAAATCCGACAGGCAGTGATGAAATTATAAGATGTGTAGTTTAGCATTAATTGATACTGACGAGATTTGACATTGTTGGGATGTAGTTTTGCCGAAAATTACATCTCATTTATTATGAAAACCGAAAAATATACCCACTTGCGGGAGCAGGTACAGAAAATCGAGGAGAAGATTCTTGCCATCACGGGCAAAAATGTGGAGTTTAATATCGAGTGGACTCGCTCGCAGCGTAAATGCGAGCAGGTGGAACGACTGATTTGGAAGCGCAAACATCTGCTCGATAAGATGTTTGTCGCTAAGACAGAGGAGGTAAAGCGTATGGAGCAGTTGAACAGTCGTTTGTACGACCTCACGCAGAAAATGTATGCTCGCACGGAGGAAGTCTATCGCAAGATGGCGACCACAACCTACGACCCCGAATTTGATGACGATGTGGAGGTCGAGGGCTCGCTTAGGTTTTCGCCGAATGGGCACAGTTCTGTTTTGCCAATGGCGAATGACGACTATTACGGCTCGGAATTCTATGAGATGTTTTGCATTATTGACTGGCTCTACACTTGCGAGCATCTGAAATTGGAGGAGGTAGAGTCTTGCTGGTGTCTCCGCTCGCCTGCCGACTATCGCCCCGAAATGACCCGCGAAGAGTTGGGGATAAAAGACGACCTCAATGACGACACGACTTGGTATGAGTTCGTACAGCCCGCTGCCGAGAAATTGAGCCACCTCTGCATCTGCCACGCCATTCACGATTTGAGTTGCCACAAGCCCTATTCCATTCCCGACATTCTGCGTATGAACGACTTTTGCGTGGAGGTCAAGGTCACGCATCAGCATTGGGAGGAGCAAGATGGCTGCGGTTGGAAATGGTGGGAGCGTTGTTCGTTCGAGGAGTTTAGGGATAAGTTTGTGCGCGAGGCGAAGCAGAATCGTGCGCCACAAATCCGACTTGGGCAGGAAATAGCCAATCGCACACGCCAATATTTCCACGATTATCTGGAGGACTTATCCGCAGATATGCCTAGCGTAGAGCAGTGGACGGAGCCATTATCCGATGAAGTTCACTATCGCTGGCGTCCGCAAAAAGATTGCTTCTACTTAGATGAAAATATAGACGACTACCTGCGAGAGTTGTATGAGTTTGTGAGAAGATAAATTTCATACTGTCGCATTTTGTTAGTCTGCCGCCATACCTTTGCATCAAAATTTAATAGCAAAGAGTATGGAGCAGAAGAAGCATCAGAAACAAAACCAAGAGCAGTTGCCATTTAGTGAGCAGTTGCGACAAAGTATTATAAATCAGTCATGTAACCCTACGACTTTGTGGGGTCGTGCGGCTGATTCGTTTCCACAGAATAAGCGCAAACAACGCATACACATTGCTATTGCAGTCGTGGTTGGCGTCGTTATCGGCGCATTGACGATGCACTTTTTATCCTCGCCCGAGCGATGGATTCGATTATAATTTTTAACTTTACCTAAAATTCATATTACTATGAGTACCGCAGGACTTATCAATCGCTATGTATGGTTCGTGACGACCATTTATAACAGAGGCCCTATCTCGCTCGAAGAGATACAGTGCCGCTACGAGTCGCACTTTGGGCGTGGCGAGGAGCTTTCGGAGCGTCAGTTCCACCGCTACACCGATGCTGTGGAGGAGTTGTTCGACATCGAGATAAAGTATAGTCGCACACAGCGAGGCTATGTCGTTGCCGACCGCGAAGGTATCGACAATATGGCTATGCGCAAGTGGCTTATCCAAACCTTCTCGGTGAATAACATTCTGCACGAGAGCCAGGAACTCAAAAATCGCATTCTCCTCGAAAATGTGCCTTCGGGACAGCAGCACCTGACGACCATCGTGGATGCGATGCGTGAGAGTGTAGCGCTCATAATGACTTACCACAGTTTTCATCGTGAGGAACCTTCGACCTTTGAGGTTGAGCCCTACTGTGTAAAACTCTTTGAGCAGAGGTGGTATATGCTCGGAATGAGCGACAAACTGCGCTTGTATGCCCTCGACCGCATTAAGGTATTGGAGCCGACCGAGCGCAAATTCAAACTGCCCAAGAAGTTCGATGCGGCGAAGTTCTTTGAGGACTACTACGGCATTATCATCGGCGATGAGGATTTCGATGTCGAGCCAGTGGCGTTGAAGGTCGATTCGTGGCAGAGCAAATATCTCCGCACTCTGCCACTACACCACACGCAGGTCGAGGTGGAGCGCAACGAGGAGTATTCAATTTTCGAGTACCGCTTGTGTCCGTCGTTTGATTTTCAGCAGAAGTTGCTCTCAATGGGCGACTCGGCGGGTGTATTAGCCCCCGTGGCGCTCAGAGATATTCTCCGCAAGAAAGCCGAAACCACCGCAAATAACAACGCCTTGGGAGGAATGGGCTCGGGGTATCATTTTAAGGTGTATAAGAAGTAATAAGTATGAAAACTTATAAAGAACAAGAAGAGGAGTTGTTTGCTCGATGGATGGAGGCGTGCCGAGTGAAAGATGGCATAAATCCGGAGGAGGATTTTGCCTATGACGGCATCCTATTTCGTGGGGAACTTGAACTCTTAAATGGCTGTTGGATACGCCACTCGGGAGACGAAACCGAACTGTGGGATAACGCACCTTGTCGTTTGCTGATTCTAACCAAAGATACCACCCGTAACGGCGGTCAAGAGGATATACGCGAGGAGGCTGCTCTGAAAAACAACATTGAGGATAGGAAAGAGCCGGCAGCAGGAATGTATCGAAACTTAACATTGTGGTCGTATGCTCTGCTCAATGCGGTGCAAGGTGGCGAGGTTGTAGAATACAACCAAACACCCCCCTGTTGGGATGAGTTGCGTGAGCACTACACCTCTGCCCCAATTGCGCGTGTGAATTGTAAAAAAGAGATTGGGGAGAGTTCTATCAGAGATGAGGTATTAAAGGCTCATATCGAAAGATATGCCGATTTACTCCAAGAGCAAATTGCGATGTACGATGCCGACATTATACTCTGCTGTGGAGGCGGCGGAATAATCAAAGATTTTGTAAAGGGCACATACTTACCAGACCTTGAAAAGTTTTCGGATGCTGGCTGGGTATATTTTTCGCCCTCAACCAAAAAGATTGTAATAGATAGCTATCATCCAACAGCGCGTAAAAAGCGACAAGACATATACGAGCAGATGATGGCAGATTTGAAGGCGTTTTTAGGGATGCATCCCGAATATCATAAATCCAAAACCGATGGAAGAGAAATTTGATTTTTCGCAGGCTGACCCTCTGTTTGTTGAGGCAGCAAGATTTGTTGTAGAGAACAATAGAATGGCTTGGGGGGCCCTTTGGAGCGTAAATTTGAGATTGGTTTCATTCGTTCCAGACGCATCCTCGAGCAGTTGGAGGCAGCCGGTATTGTTGGTGAGGCTGTGCGCTGTAAATCTCGCACCGTACTCTGCACCGCTGAGGAGTTGGAACAAAAACTCGCCGAGTGGCAGAAATAGCTAACTAATATACACAAACATTCCCCCTCTCTGTCCTGATATGGCAGAGAGGGGTTTTACTTTTGTCGCAGAATCAAAATCAATGATTTATGACAAAAGAAGAACTCTGCGAGGCTCTCCATCGAGAGATGCTATTCTACTATTTTGCGCAGCGTGAGCCTCGGCTCGAAGTCCGCACGGGCGAGCCATTGATAAATGCCGTCGGGCGGAAGATGCTGCCATACGCTGACTGCGGCTTTCCTCGCCCAATAACCGAGGCCGATATCGAAATGCTCTGCAACTGCTCCTTTGCGGGGTTGTTCCACTACGACCTCGAAAAAGGTGCAGAGAAAATTACTCGACTCAAACAAAAACTAAAATCACTCTGACAGTTTTGGGCAGAGTTGGACGATAGCTTTGCTTAAAGAATATGATAAATACTGCAAGAAAATGGAGAATAACACAAACGCACGCAGAATGAGATTGATACAACAGAGGATTAGAAAGATATTCAATCCCAGCTTGATAATCTCAAGTGAAAACTCTAATTATTATGTTTCCTCATTCTCCTTTAATCCCCCAAGGTCCAACCCGATGATAATACATAGCGATTTAGAAGAGGCTATATTGATGTTGGATAATTGTTGTAGACCGAGGGGAACTGTATCTGTAAATGAGGATGGGAGTATATTAGTCAGAATAGAATGCCCCAAGGGTGATGATAAATTGCATACGATAGATTTGAAACGGGAGTTTCAAATACTTGCTACAGAAATTGAGGGTATGGTTTTGCCCATTATTGTGGGTGTTGATGATAATCTCAAAACAAATATTGTTGATTTAGCAAGAATCGGAGGGCTACTTATTGGTGGTTCGCAGGCTGATAAATGCGAATTGTTATCATCTATTGCTTTGTCCGCACGGAAACTTCGGGTAAAAGGTTGCGCAAGTTGTATGATAATAGATCCTAATAGGAATCTTCAACAGTCTTATGAAAAAATAGAGTCTTATTATTCGGCAGTTGATTATGCTCATACGAATAATGAGATAGATGGTATGTTACAATACATATGTGAAGTTATAGATAAAGAGGAGTCCGATTACAATCCTTATTTAATCATTATTGATGACTTTGATTGTATAATGCACGATGAGCAACTTGCAAATAAACTATTATATATCGCAGAGAGAGGGCAGCGAATTGGAATCTATTTGGTTTTAGCGTCTAATAAAGTGAATTATGAAGTCTTTACAGGGCGACTGAAAGCAAATTTCCCTGCCCGTATATCATTTCATCAGCCCACAGAGGTAGAATCCAGAATTATACTTGATGATACATACGCCCATTATCTGACACAGCATAATGAATTTTGTTATTCGTATGATAGTATTGTAACCATATTGCAAATTCCTAAAACAGACGATGATTATGAATACTACATTTTTTGATTGGAACAGCCGCGACCCGCTGTTCGACGAGGTGGCGCATTATGTGGTTGAGCGACAGGCGGTGTCGGCATCGGCTATCAGTGATAAATTTTGCATCGGCTTTAACCGAGCAAAACGCATTATCAAGCAGTTGGAGCAGGCACATATCGTAGGCGAAGAGTGGAGCTCTCGCCATCCACGAGCAATCTATGACTGTTGTTTTCGTAAGCTCGATAAGAGATTGGCAGACCTTGCCACTATTGCCCGCTTGCAACCGTTGGAGGATAAATGGCAGGCAAAGTATGCAGCATATGAGGCAAAAAAACGCGAAGAGGAGGGTGAGGATTACTATTTCAAATTGGCAAATCACCTTCCGCTTGCCAAGGAGTTACGCGAGCAAGAGGAGGCTCGTGCCCGCTTTGAGGCAATGACCGAGGAGGAGCGACAAGCCGAAATAGAACGCCTCGATAAAGAGAGGAAAGAGAAGGATAATAATTGGGGCAAAGGTCCTGTTCACGGAATGGAACGCAAGGATTGGAATGCCTATGTGGGAGCGCACGATAGGCAAAAACACGATATGATTATGCGCGAATTGCCGTGGGGTGGCGATTACGATTGGTCGGATATCTTCCAGATTTTGAAATTCAAAATCGAGCGAATGATTGAATATTGGGAGCAGTTCGGACATTGTCGAAATGGACGTTATGTGGTAAGTACAATGCGTACAGCCTGCAGCCTAATAGAAATAGTTCTAAAAGATGGTAACGAGAGTGGTAATTGCGAGCATTTCCCTTATCGGGTAAACCTGCATAATACCGAACGATTTAGAATTTATCACGACCACAAAGGTCTTATTTGCAAAGGCGACAAGCAAAGAGTGCGTTACTGCAAAGCGTATTGCATTTTGTTTAAATTTTTGGAGTTTCATATGCATAATTGGTGGGATTAGTTATGATTGAGTGTATTAGATTTCGTTCGGTGTTACCTTTTGATGAGAATGTTAAAGAGGAGTTTATATCCGAGATTTGGGGAGGAGCTATCCACCGTTGGAGAGGGAATATAACGCCTGATATTAAGGCGAGAATAGAGAAGGAGATTGCCACTTTTGAGCAGGTGGATGGGTATATGGAGTATCTCTATTTCGTGTGGCGAGTGGTCTATGATAGCGGATACTATATTATGCCTTATCGTACTCTTGCCCACGCATCAGCGGTGTGCTATGCGTTAGAAATTACGGAGGTTGACCCTATTCGTTTGGGGCTTGATTTCAACCGCTTTATGCAGACAGATAAGCCACGATTCGTTGAGATTGGTTTGGCCACCAATGCTACAAAATCGCAGATTCAAACCGAGATTATGAACCTCGACTTTGATGAGGATAGGGAGCGCTTGGGCGAACGAGAGTTGGATGAGAAAGCCCCTGCTCTGACAATTTATCCGAGCCAGCGCACTGCACAGTTATTGGGATATTTTAGCGATAAAGTCAATTTTGACTACATACCATTTGACGACCGAGAGACTTTCTACACCTTGTTGCGCTCAAATGACTTAACGGGTGTGTATGGATGTAATGATGGAACGGTTTTGCAGGAATATCTAACGCAAGCCAAACCCCATTTTGAGGATTTAATACCGTTTTGTACAGCGAGCATTATAGACTATCCGACTAATCACATCTATACATCACGCAAATATGGCCTTGCGTGGGAGCCTCGTTTCACGCCAGATATTGAGATGATATTGAGCGAAACTTGTGGCGATATACTCTACAATGAACAGGTCTATGCTATCGCCAAATTGGTCGGTTATACTCCAAGCGAGGCGGAGGCGTTTCGTAAGGTGCTGACTGCTCGCAAAAAGCAGGAATATAATAATCACCGCCGCCGATTCAATAAGCATAAGGGGTTACTTCGTAAACTTATAAATGAGGGCAGTTGGTCTTTTCCGAAGGCTGTGATGGCAGAGTTTACCCGCTTGGTCTATCTTACCGCCTACCTCAAAACGCATTTCCCCGAGGAATACACTCGCGCAGCCTTATGCGTAGCAGCGAGCGATGATTATTATTAATAGCGGGTAGCACATATTAGAAATATCATCAATCAAAATTATTATTGCATCTGCAAACTTATTATATCCATCAATCTATAAACTTTACAAAAATTATGTATCTTTACACTCGAATTCGGGCACCGGCTCGGAACAGACGATTTATTATTGACTATCATTATTTGTTAATGTTTGTCAAAATTTTTCGCCCCAATTCAGCCCAAAACCCGTATATGATTGATTTTCAAGCAGTCTAACCTTCTGCATCGGAAAGTAATTTTTGCACTCTAATGACCACTAATAAACACTAATGCCTACAAAAATCGGCTGAAAATCATACAAAATAGACGAAAAATCCCGAGAGTTAGACTCGACTTTCGGGATTTTTATATGCTTTAATCTCTTCAACAAAAATATCTTGCCAAGTTTGCAATGGAGTGCAATGAGGAGCAATGGAGTGCAACGAGCTGCAATAACAGGGCGAAGAGAATCGTACTTTCTACAAAACAGCATTGGTTGTCGGTGGCGAAAGTCGTTAACAACTTTTTTACAAAAAAAAATCACCAATTCTCAAACCTTATCACAAACGCCCCTCTACTCTTAATATAAAAAGACTTCCAAATAGTTTAACTTAAAATTTAAAACTATGACTATGCAAGAAAAAACTTTATCATTTGAGCAGCTACCGGAGCTCATTCAAAATCTGGTAGAGAGAATCGAATCACTCGAAAAGACAGTTCGAGAGAAGCAGCAACCACAGCCACTCGAAGGAGAGTTGATGAGTGTGGAGGATGTTTGCAAACTGCTTGGTAAATCGAAATCGGCGGTGTACCGAACGGTGAGGTGTCACGACATCCCGTTTATCCGTCAGGGTAACCGATTGTATTTCGATCGACCTACCATCAAGAAGTGGCTCGAGAAGAAACAAAATATCGAGTGCATCACCAATATGGAGGAGTTCGAAAAGTTTATGACTCCTGACCCGTGGCGATACCGAAATCGACGCTAGTAAAGTGGGTTGTGAATTAGGCAAAGATTGACAAGGCGGATTTGGCCCGCCTTGTTTTATTAAATATATGATTAAATTTTGTGGAAATTTATTACACTATTATCTTATTATTCTCAATATGGAAAAATATGTTATTACTTAAAAAATGCAAGAATCATCAGATAAAAGGTGTTTGTAATTCAACCGTAGCTATAGTACCACAAACGGTTATCTAAATATATAAACACCAAGGCTTGTTATTACTCCTCTAAATCCTAAGAGCCAAAATAGAACTTTAAGATGATAAAAACAATTGTATCCAATTCGTATATAACTTAACATTCTGCAGTAGAAAGTAAATATTTACAAATGCTCAAACTATATCAAATGCAGGCGATACATTCTTTGGGACCATATTATATTTAACTCGTATTTTCTACAAAAAATTACTATCTTTGTATTCGAATTAGGGCACCAGTGACAAAAGAGAAACTTGCAAAATTAAGCAAATAATACTTTTACAACCAAAATATCCATTCGATTCTACAATGGCCGTGAGGTGGGAGCTATTTAGAATGAGCGAATGAGAAATTTACTAACTTTGCAATATGAGCGAATTTGATAAATATATAGTTCAAGGTGAGCCGGACAAAAAGGCGAAAGCCAATGCGTGGCAGACTGCGATCGGTCTTCAAGATGTGGATGGTTTGAAGCCGTCGGAGTATCTTATCAAAACAGCGGTGCAGCATATCGAGGGCGATATTACAATCGACCAGGTCAAGGATATGCTCGACACCTACTACGAGACCAAAAATGTTCGTAAGCAACTTGATGACGAGCGCACTGAGGAGGCGGACAAGGTTTCGGCGCGTATTACCGAGATTTTGTCCGAGCAGTCGTTCTCATTCACTCCCGATTATCTGCTGAGAATTCACCGTCGATTGTTCGAGGGAATCTACAAGCACGCCGGTAAGTTACGTGATGTCAATATCACAAAGAAGGAGTGGGTGCTGAGTGGCGACACAGTGCTCTATTCGAACTATGATATGCTGCGTGAGACGCTCGAATACGACTTCGAGCAGGAGAAGAAAACCGATTATTCGGTGCTCAATGCCGATATGGCGGTTAAGCAAATTTGCAAGTTCGTGTCTGGCATTTGGCAGATACACCCTTTCCGTGAGGGCAACACCCGCACTACCGCTGTGTTTACGATGAAGTGGTTGCAGACCTTCGGATTCAGTGTCGAGAACGATGTATTCAAGGATAATTCGTGGTATTTTAGAAATGCGCTGGTGAGGGCAAACTACAACAATATTCCGAAGAGAATCTTTGCAACATCAGAGTTCCTCGAACTATTTTTCCGCAACCTTTTATTTGGCGAGCAGAACAAGTTGAGTAACCGCACAATGTTGGCAGGTGATCCCCAAAGTGCCACGCAAGAAATTTCAAAGAGCCAAAATGACACTTTGAATGGCACTTTGAATTGCAATCTTGACGAGTTGGCACTTTTGCGATTTGTGAAAGAAAACCCTGACGCCACCCAGATTGAAATTGCAAAGCACATTGGCAAGTCGGAAAGAACAGTCAAGCGTATGACACCTACTCTGATTGAACGAGGCCTACTCGAAAGAGAGAACGGCAAGCGCAATGGCAAGTGGATAGTCAAGTGCGAAATTTAGAAGCAATCATATTTATATAACGACAACTCGTGAGAATCACTCACGAGTTGTTCTTTTATACTAGTTACATCTTGCTTTTTTGTTGTATTTTAACTTGTGTTTTTGCTGTAATACAACAAGTATTTTGCTAATATAACGTGAGTTTTGACAGGGGGACGTAAGGTCCTCTTTTGGGTTGGGATTCCTCCAAACCAAAAAAATGCATAGAAGCGAGCGAGTAGCTCCCAAAACAACCATCAGCGAGTAGAATATCGTTGAGGGAATTTCTTGCCAAATAAAAAAGCGGCTCCGCAGTTTACTCTTCGTAAATGAGGCATCAGAGTGATGCTTTTGTGTTGGGATTTCTTGGGAATGTAAAAAACGCATAGAACGGAGGGATTTTTGTGCCAAACGAGAGAGCGAGTCCGCAGTTTACTGAACGTAAATGAGGAACTCGCTCTTCGATGTGCGGTGCAAAAAGCACCCGTTATATGAGTTTTTGAAAAAATGCAGAGAAGCGAGCGAGTTATAGGCGCACAAGAAAACCCCTGCCGAGTTTACTCTTCGTAAATAAGGCAGGGGTTTATCGCAGTGCAACGACTAAATCGCCGCTCATATGCGTTTTTAGAGGATAGGTTCGCCCATCAAACCAGTCACAAGGAAAGTAACAGCAACGGTAATAATAGCGTACAACTCGGGGAATACGGCAAGAAGAAGGGTTTTACCCATAACATCGTAGCCACCACCGATAGCAGCGATACCGTTAGCACAAATCTGACCCTGACGGATAGCCGAGAACAAACATACAAGACCTACGGTCAAGCCAAGACCGAAGATAGCAGCAGCCTGCATAAGGCTGATGCCTGCGGTGAGGTAGTTCTGCACGAAGAAGAATGCAGCAAAACCATAAAGACCCTGAGTTGCGGGAAGAGCCGAAAGAATCATCGACTGACCAAACGAGTTCATACGTTTCTTCATTGCGCCGACAGTAGCATTGGCAGCAATAGAGGTACCATAAGCACTACCAATACCCGAGAGTGCAACCATAAGTACAACACCGATGTAAGCAAGAATAATGTTCATAATTGTAAAATGTTTTTTTGAGTTAATTAATTATTTGATTTTTAGTTTGTTTTACGCTTTTCAAAGGGAGTGTATACCCTTGTTGCTGCCTCGAAGCCGGCGTTCTTGTAGAACTCAATGAACGTAAGACGCATCGGGTGAACGAAGGCACCAATGGCAGACATAAAGATGTTTATACCGTGACCAAACGCCAAGATGAGGAACATCACCACTTGGCGCAGACCGGGGGTGTCGGGAGCAAGGCTGCCTGCAAGGTCGTTGAACACCACTGCCAGCGCACCGCCCGAAAGGCTGATGGCGAACAGACGCACATAACTCAGCACATCACCCAGCAGACCCGTAAGGTTGTTGTAGGTATCCCACAGACCCGAGCCAAAGTTGACCAAAGGATTGCGGTTGGGATTATTCAGCAGGAGCATAAAGACTGCACCAAAGATCAGCACGCCGAGGAAGATGGGCGAAGAGAAGCCGAAGCCTGCAACGCCAACCATAGGCAGCAAGAATGCCAAGAGGCAGTCCACCAATATGATAAGCCAGCCAAGAGTACCAAACGAGTACTTAAAGCCGTAGGCGATGGTGGTATTTATCACATTGAGCACCAGAGCGAAAATAATCTGCACAATACCGCAACCGAGTGCGATGTAGAAGAGTTGGTCGTTGATGGTCTGCATAGCATTGTTATACCATTCGGGCACGCCCGAGTCGATGAGCGACACACCGAATATATTGCCCACGCACAAACCAAAGACCATAGAGGCAAAGCCCAACCACATAACGAGTTGCGAGATAAGCCCCATTCCCTTCATCTTCTTCAAGTACATAAACAGACCTATAAGGAAGAAGGTTGCACCATAGCCCGCATCGCCAATACAGAAGCCGAAGAAGAGCATATAGAAGGGTGCAAAATACTTCGTCAGGTCCATAGTGCCATACTTGGGCACGGCGTAGAAGTCGCCAATGAACTCGAAAGGCTTAGCGAACCAGCCATTTTTGAGTTTCACGGGCGTGTCGTCCTCCATAGTGGGTTTCTCCTTAACATAGAACACATCGTTCTCTGCATCCAATAGAGCATCCACCTCCTTAGCATTAGCCTCGGGAGCCCAGCCCTGCAAAACTATGAGTTTGCCATCAGCCTCGCCCTCGCCACTGCGGCTCACTTGGCTAAACTGCAACTCATCTTTCAGACCATTGGCGTGGTCGGCAATGAGCGACTCACTTGCCACGCAACGAGCCATAACACTCTCCCACTCCGAGAGCACAGCCTGCAAAGCGGCAATCTCGCGGCGTTTGTCATCGGCATTGAGAGAGGGCGTTTTCACAACCTGAGCATCAATCTGAGGTGCGGGCTCACCCTTGCGGCTTACGACCACAAAATAGGTAACGCCACCCCTCTCCGAGATAGGCTCAACAGTGTAGTTCTCACTCCACGTCTCCACGCCCTGGGCATACTCGTTGGAGTAGCAGGAGTAGAAGTGGAGCAAGATACCCTCTGCTTCGAGGCGTGCGATAGACTCGGGAGCGAAGTCGCCCCACATAGAGAGTTCCTCAGCCTCTTTCTCTGCCTTAGCAATCTGAGCAGTTAGGGAGTCTATCTTAGCCGAAGCCTTGCGGTAGTTCTCGTAAGCCTCCTCGCCACTTGCGAAGGGTTCGCCACCCAGATACTTGGGCTGTTTTTTAAGAGCCGCAAAAGCCTCCGATGCCGCCTTATGAGCCTCAATCTCACCCAGCACTTCCCTTTCGCGCTCGTTAGGTTCCCAGCCGCTGGTTGTGATGTCCACAACACCGAGTTCCTGCAACCTTGCAAGGAACTCCTCTTGCGCCTTATGATAGAGCACAAGAGTATATTTGTTCATCTTTACTATCATAACTCTTCGGCGGGTTTAAGTTGTTCGTGTTTAGTCTTAACTATCTTCTGCGCACTCTTCGAGAGGTTCTCCTCATCTTCGAGGAATCGCTTAATCTTGCGAATAGCATCCTCGTAGCCAGGTATTTGCACCTTCTCGTAGAGGTTTACCTTCTGTGTGGTCTTCTTGCGTGCGTGGTCGAGCAACTCGGTACGCCTCTGGAACACCTCGAACTCGATACCCAGACGTGCGATGTTCTTCAACACCTCCACACCATCGGCATACCAAGCAGGCGAAGCGAAGAGATCGTAGGGACGCTCCTCGAAGATGACCTCTTTCAGGGCTGGAATCTTCACGCCTGCGATTTTGTTCATCCCCAGCACGACATCCTTCACTGCCAGAAGGTCGCTTTCGAACTCGCCCCAAAGTGCCGCCATATAGTCGTACTTTGCAATAAGCTCATCAATGCGTTTTTGGTAGCCCTCTGCCCTATCTTTGGCAGCCGACACCTCAACCCTCAGAGCCGACTCCTTACTCTTGATGGTAGGGAGGGCTCGTTGGCGCATTTTGAGCTGTTTGCCGAGTTCGCCAAGCGAAGTCTTATTGTATTGAAATTTTATTGCCATCTAATTCTATTATTTATGATGGTTTTATTTTCTCTAATTTGATGGATTTTTGAGCTATTTTTTCTTTTTTGCCGAGGGAGCATAGCGGAACTATGTGACCAAGGCAAAGAGAAAAAAGAGCCAAAAAGGCACAAATTATTTCCAGTATTTCTCCACCAACTCCGATTTGATGGTAACCTCACTCTTCTTGAAGTACTTAGCAAACAGAGTCCAAGCCGTATCGAGCATCTCTGTAATGTCGATATTTACGTCAATCGAAAGCAGTTTGTCCGAGTACTCCTTAGCGAAAGCGAGTGCACGCTCATCGTAGTCCGACAGGTCGAAACCGTTCTCCAACTTGGTCTTAGCACCAGCAGCATCCGAGTAGAGTCGTACCGCAGCATTCATAACCTGAGGATGGTCCTCGCGGGTTTTCTTGCCAATAACGAGCTGTTTCAGACGCGAAAGCGAGCGGAAGGGGTCTACGATAACCTTACCGGTGTCGGTATCATTACGGAGGAAGAGCTGACCCTCGGTAATGTAACCCGTATTATCGGGAATTGCGTGGGTAATATCGCCACCCGAGAGAGTGGTAACAGCAATAATCGTAATCGAACCACCCGAGGGGAGTTGTACGGCTTTCTCGTAGATCTTCGCCAAGTCCGAGTAGAGCGAACCGGGCATAGAGTCCTTCGAAGGAATCTGGTCCATACGGTTCGACACGATAGCAAGTGCATCGGCGTAGAGTGTCATATCGGTAAGCAGCACGAGCACCTTCTCGCCCTTGTCGGCAGCGAAGTACTCGGCAGCCGTAAGTGCCATATCGGGCACCAACAGACGCTCAACGGGAGGGTTCTCGGTGGTGTTCACAAAGCAAACAATCCTATCCAATACACCTGCGTTCTCGAAGAGGTTTTTGAAATATAGGAAGTCATCGTTGGTCATACCCATACCACCAAGGATAATCTTATCTGCCTTAGCCCTCAGAGCCACATTAGCCATCACTTGGTTATAGGGTTGGTCGGGGTCGGCAAAGAATGGAATCTTCTGACCCGACACGATGGTGTTGTTAAGGTCGATACCTGCGATACCCGTAGCGATGAGTTCCGAAGGCTGACGGCGGCGGAAGGGGTTTACGGTAGGACCGCCAATCTCCCTCTCTTCGCCCTCAACGGGTGCGCCACCTTCCAGAGGCTCGCCATAGGCATTGAAGAAGCGACCTGCCAAACCATCGCCCACTTTCAACGTGGGAGGTACGCCGTGGAAGAGTACCTCGGCATCGGTAGAGATACCTTCGGTACCCTCAAAAACCTGCAAGGTAACCTCGTCACCCATAATTTTTACCACCTGTGCAAGGTGTCCACCAACAGTAGCGAGCTCGTCATTACCCACACCCGTAGCGTGGAGTGTAACGGTTGCCTTAGTGATATTATCTATCTTGGTGTATATTTTCTGAAATGCTTTTGTAGTCATAACTTTCTCTCCTCCAAATTATTTAGTGGCTGCAAAGGTTCTGATTTCTGCCTCGTATTTGGCAAACTCCTCGCTCTTCCACTCGGTGTAGTTGAGCTGTTTGAAGAGGTTGATGAGGTTTTTGAAGAATGCCGAGCACTCCTCGAAGTCTGCAAAGCCATACTGTTTGCGGCACATCTCCATCACAAAGTCGAACATATATTTCTGCCTATCGATGGGGCAGTTGGCATCGATGTCATCGAAAGCGTCCTGCTGCAAGATAACAAAGTCTACAAGCTCGCTCTTCCAGAACATCTCGTGGTACTCTACGGGAACACCGTCATCGCCCAAGATGTTGATTTGCTCGGCAGCCTCTTTACCTCTACGCACAAGGGTCTTGCCCTCCATTACGTTCTTAACCCATCCCTCTTCGATGTGGTCATCGAGGTAGTCGATAATCTCGGGATATTCGAGGTATTTCGAGTAGCTGTCCAGAGGGTCAATTGCGGGGTAGCGTTTCGAGTCGGCACGCTGCTGCGAGAGAGCATAGAAGCACCTTGCAGCCTTCTTGGTCGATTCGGTAACGGGCTCTTTAAGGTTACCACCTGCGGGCGATACGGTACCGAGGAAAGTAACCGAGCCGGTAGCACCACTACGCAAGTGAACCAAACCTGCCCTTGCATAGAACGAAGAGATGATTGCCGAAAGGTCCATAGGGAACGCATCCTGACCGGGAAGTTCCTCCAAGCGGTTCGACATCTCCCTCAGAGCCTGAGCCCAACGCGAGGTGGAGTCTGCCAGCAGCAGCACTTTAAGACCCATTGCGCGGTAGTACTCCGCGATGGTCATACCCGTATAAACCGATGCCTCACGAGCCGCAACGGGCATATTCGAGGTGTTACAGATGATGGTTGTACGCTCCATAAGTTTGTGACCTGTACGGGGGTCATCCAAGTGGGGGAACTCCGCAAAAATCTCCACAACCTCGTTTGCACGCTCACCGCAGGCTACCATAATAATAAGGTCTGCCTCGGCTTGTTTCGATATGGCGTGCTGCAACACGGTCTTACCAGCACCGAAGGGACCGGGGATAAAGCCCGTACCACCATCGGCAATGGGGTTGAAGGTGTCGATAGCCCTCACACCTGTCTCCATAATGCGGCTGGGGCGTGGTTTAGCGGTATAGGCTTTGATAGCCTTCTTAACGGGCCAGCGTTGCACCATAGTTACCTCGTGGTCCTCGCCCTTCTCGTCTGTCAGCACGGCAACAACGGTATTTACGTTATACTCGCCTGCCTCAGTGAGCGATTTTACGGTATAGGTCTGCTCCATAGTGAAGGGCACCATAATTTTGTGAGCCACCCACAACTCCTGCACTTCGCCGAGCCAATCGCCAGCGGTGACCACATCGCCCACCTTAGCCAGAGGCTTGTATGCCCAGAGTTTTTCGTAGTCGATGGGATCGGTCTTGGTACCCCTCTCGATGAAGAGGCTCTCCATCCTTTCGAGGTCGTTTTGCAGACCATCGTAGTTGCGCGAGATGATACCGGGAGCGAGTGTTGCTTCGAGCATATGACCCTCGAACTCCACCTCAGCACCAATCCTCAAACCGCGAGTCGAGTCGAACACCTGAACATAGGCATCCTTACCCGTCACTTTAATTACCTCCGCCATAAGTTTCACACCACCAACGGTAATGTAGCAGATCTCGTTCTGCGACACTGCGCCCTCGGTGCGTACTATCACGATGTTGGAGATAATACCTTGAACTTTTCCAGTAGTTTTCATTAATCTTTTATTGTTTTTATAATTTTGAATTTCAATCTACTCAGTAGCACCCAAAGCCCCTCTATTTGTCGGCATAGTGGCTTTCGGCTCTGCGGATATGCTCCGTAGCACCCAGCGAAGCTGTGAGGCGTGCAAACATCTCTCTACCCCTCTCCGCATCAAGACCTGCCCAACGATGAACAAGTCCCAAGCGTGTGATATAACTCAGCAGGAAGTCGATATTGAAGTAGTCGAAGGTGGCAATATCCTCAGCCAACGACCAACGTATCATATCCATACGGTGCTCCTTATCCAAGAGGTTTTCGTTATCGGAGAGTGCACCTATGAGTGAGTCTATATAGGTAACCTCGCCTTTCAGACCGAAGTCGGCAGCCGAAGAGCGCGAGAGTTGATATACAATATCGCCCTCGCCAACCATAAAGTCGGCAACCGAGAGTCCGCGCTCCCTGGCGGTGAGTGCGGCAGTGATATTCCTCAGGTTCCTGTCTGCCTCGCTCCACTCCCTCAGGAAGCGGCACCTACTGCGCGAACAGTAGCGGTAATAGGCAGCGAAGAGTTCGGTCGAGAGGCTACGCGAAGTATCTATCCTCGTGAGCCTTGCGTCATCGGCATCCACCTCGCCCTTCTTGACCTCAGCAAAGAGTTCAACCACCTCTCTCAGTTCGCGGGGTAGTTCGGTTGGCTGCGCCAACTGCTCCTCCAACTCCTCGCGCGAAAAGTTGCCGAGGGTAGAAAAAGCCTCTCTGCCATTTGCTATATTTGCCATATTGCACACATCGTGGAAGAGCATCCAGCCCCTGAGTGCCAACGCATCGTCCTTCGAGAGCGACTCGGCAATCTCCTCGATTACCTCCCTCGCATCGAAGCCCTTAGCGTCACCATCGAGCGTATACTCCCTCAGACCGGCAACAAGGCAATAGTAATTCTTTGCCATAAAATTCTCTCTTGCGGTTAATTAGAAGAGCATTTTAGTAACTTTCTCTTTGAGATACTCAGCAAGCAGAGCCGAGAAGTCCTCCTCAGTGAAGCTAATATAGAAGCCGCCCTCTTTGGGAGCCACCTTAAAGCCACTCTTTACCTTCTCGGAGTAGCCGACCTCGATACCCTCAGCCAAGAGAGCCTTGACAGCAGCCTCAGCCTCAGCACCAAACTTAGTCTTCATCTCGGCAGGCAGAGTAGCCTCCAACGACATCGATTCGCCATTCCAAGCGCGAGCAACCGAAAGGAGCATCTCCTTTACAAACTCCACATCGAGGAGTGCGGCGTGTACCGAAGGCTCGCCAACTTTTGCTACCACAAGGTTGGCGATATTCTCGCGGAGTGCTGCCACCATCTGGCGTGTGGCGAGTGTCATCTCGGTTTCGTTGTTCTTTTTCAGTTCAACAGCCTTCTGCTCGGCATTTTTGATGATTGCGGCAGCTTTCTCTTCTGCCTCAGCCACAAGTGCAGCAGCCTTCTGCTCTGCCTCAGCGACCATACGCTCGGCATCCTCACGACCTTTTGAAAGCCCCTCATTGTAGAGTTTCTCGGTCAGTTCTTGCAATTTTTTGTTTTCCATCGTTTAGTTTTTATTGTTTTATAATTTTGTTTTTTGTTGTTATTTCTTCTTTGCGACTTTTTGTAAAAAGTCGCCCAAAAACTTTTATGCGATACTGCGTATCGCTTTACCTTTGCTACGCCCTATATTAGCATTCCCAGCACAAGAGCGTCACTCTGACGCCTTTTTGTAAAAAGCGGAACCAAAAACTTTTAGTGTAGCCCTTGCTAAGCCCTATATGCCTTAGGACTATTGACGTTGGACGTTAGACGTTAGACCAAAATTCCCTGCGAGTGCATATCGTGCCGCAGATGCAAGGCTTGCGAAGGGCGAGGAAGCGGAGTTTGCTCTGCGCAAATGAGCATTCCGAGCCCGAGCATAACGCAGCAGATGCGGTGCGAGATGTGCTCGCTACTGGTGTTCGGGGCGCAGGAGGTCTGTAACCACCTTCACGGGCGAAAAGGTCGAGATGGGCACCTCAACAAACAAGGTGTTCCAATTCGACATTGCGCCATTCCACAAACCGGGCAACTCCTGAGCCAAGAGTGTACGACCGCTCTTGGACTTGCTCGAAATGAAGCCTGTTGCGGGGTCGGTATACTCCCTGAAATCGTACTTCTCGCCCTTGCGGTTGCGGGTTGCGCATACCAAATCTACGGGGTTGAAGTGTGTAGCGTCTGCCATCAGCGACTTCTGTTCGGGGGCAATCTGAGAGGACTCTGCAATCTGCAAAGCCACCATACCATCTGCCGACTCTGCCCAGAAGGGACCGCCACCAGGCTCGCCCTCGTTGCGCACCATACCGCACACCCTCAGCGGACGGTCAAGCACAGCAAGCAGGGCACTCCTCAGAGCCTCCTCACTACCACTCTTTACACTCTCGGGCAGCAAAACGCACAACTCTCTCTCCACGAAGGCAGCAACCTCCATAAGGTCGGCACTACCCTCCTCCAACTGCTGGGCATACGAGAAGATGCGGTTCTGCACCGACACCAACAAGCCTGCCAGCACCTCTTTGTATTTGATGGTGTCGGCTTTCAGGTGGTCGGGGGCAACATTGTCTATGGTCTTGATGAATATGAGGTCTGCATCTATATCGTTCAGATTCTCGATGAGTGCGCCGTGACCTGCGGGGCGGAAGAGTAACCTACCGTCAGCCTCGCGGAAGGGGATGCAATCCTCATTTACGGCAATAGTATCTGTACTACCCTTCTGCACCGAGAAGGAAATGTTGTACTTGACCTCGTAGCGTTTCTCGTAGCGTTCCCTAACGCTCTCAAAGAGCGAAGAGAAGCCATCAACGTGTTCGGGCGATACGGTAAAGTGGATATTCACCTCGCCGCCACTCGAAGCATACATCGCGCCCTCTGCCAAGTGTTCCTCAAAAGGAGTGCGTGCACCGGTTGGGTATTTATGAAAAAGAAGAAGACCCTTGGGCTTGGAACCATACTCTAATCCCTCGCCAACAATGGTCTTCACTACATCCCTCAAAGGTGCATCCAAAGCAATCTTCTCGCTGAGTGCCTCCGAGAAAGCAAATCGGTCGATATTAGCAGACAACTTATCCACCACCGAGTTCCTTTCGCCACTCTCCACAAAGGAGAACAAATCTTTGAACATTCGGGTAGCCGCGCCACTTGCAGGTACAAACTTCTCAATTTTGAGTCTGCGCTGTACATCGCGATACTCGGCACGGAGAGCATCCGACTGCTCCTGGCTAATAGACACAATGCCATCGCCAACTCTTGCCGAACGAATGATTTTTAGGTAAGGAAAGCCTTTGCGGAAGTTCTCCAATTGTCTTTCCACACTCTCCACAGAGAGTCCGTGTTGTTCGATTTGTTTTAGGTCCTCAGGGGTGAACATAGGTCATTTAATTTAGTATAAATTAATTCGACAAAGTTATCATCTTTTTGTCGGATTAGCAAACCCCGCAACCTCCTTTTTCAACATTTTTTCCACACCCGAATAATTATTGGCTCCCGTTAGACTTTTTTCGGCGAAAAATACTACCTTTGTCGTTTGATATGGCACGAATAATAGAGAATATAGACCTTGCAGCCTACACCTCCTTTGGGGCGAGTGCTATGGCAGACCGAGTGGTGGAGTGGAACTCCACAAGCGACCTTCTCGGTTATCTTGCGGGCGAGGGCAAAGAGCACTTTGGCGGCAAGTGGACCATTTTGGGCGAGGGGTGCAACACACTTTTTACGGAGGACTACAACGGCACCATCATACGCTCCGTAGCCAAAGGTATTGAGGTTGTGGGCGAGGATGAACAACATTTGACCATACGCGCCGCAGCAGGCGAGGTGTGGGACGATGTTGTGGCGTGGACCACCGAGCGCGGTTTGTGGGGAGCAGAAAATCTCTCTGCCATACCAAGTAGCGTGGGAGCAAGTGCCGTGCAGAACATCGGAGCCTACGGTGTGGAGGCAAAGGATATTATCGTGCGTGTGGAGGTGGTGCGTTTGGACACCTTAGTGGTGGAGTACCTCTCCAATGCAGAGTGTCGCTTCGGCTACCGCGAGAGCATCTTCAAGGAGTCTTTGGCAGGCAAAGTGATTATCACTTCCGTAGAGTATCGCCTCGGCAAAACAGCCGCCCCCCATCTCGACTATGGCACGCTGCGTCCCGAGGTGGAGAAGATAGGCGACATCACTCCCGAGGGTATTCGCAAGGCGGTTGTTGCCATTCGCGAAAGCAAACTCCCCGACCCCAAAAAGATAGGCAATGCGGGCAGTTTCTTCAAAAACCCCATACTTCCTCGTGGGCAGGTCGAGGAACTCCTCAAAGAGTACCCCACAATGCCCGTATATGAGGTTGCGGGCGCACCCGATAGTCTGAAAATTGCCACCGGTTGGATGATTGACACCCTCGGCTGGAAAGGTAAGGCGCTGGGACGTGCGGGAGTTCACTCCAAGCAGGCATTGGTATTGGTCAATTTGGGCGGTGCTACGGGCACAGAGGTTATGGCTCTTGCTGAGCGCATTTGTAAAGAAGTCAAGGATAGGTTTGGCGTAGAGATTTCGCCAGAGGTTAATATACTTTAAGAGTTGAAAAACGAGAGTTTGATACAGAGATTCAAGAGTTACATTGCCGAGCATCAGCTGGCAACCACCGACAATCGCATACTGCTGACTGTCAGTGGCGGTGTAGACTCTATGGTTATGATGCACCTCTTTGTGGAGGCGGGCTATAAGGTGGGTGTCGCCCACTGCAATTTCTGCCTGAGGGGTGCGGAGAGTGACGAAGACGAGGTTCTCGTTGCCAAGGCAGCCGAAAGGCTCGGTGTACCACACTACAATCGCCGTTTCGATACCAAAGGCGAGATGGCTCTCACGGGCGAGAGTGTGCAGATGGCTGCCCGCCGACTGCGCTACGGGTGGTTCGATGAGTTGTGCATAGATGAGGGCTACGACACCATAGCCGTAGCACACCACGCAGACGACAGCATCGAGACCTTCTTCATCAACCTCCTGAGGGGTACGGGACTGAAAGGTCTGACGGGTATTAGCGTCATAAATGGCAAGGTTATACGCCCGCTTATCTTCGCCTCGCGCCACGAGATTAAGGAGTATGCCAAGAGCCACTCCATACCCTATCGCGAGGACTCCTCGAACCGCTCCACAAAGTACTTGCGCAACAAGATAAGGCTCGGCATTGTTCCCCGACTAAGGGAGATTGTCCCTCAATTCACGGGCACAATGTGTAGCAACATAGACCGACTGACGGAGGCACAGCGCTTCATCAACCACGCAATAGAGAAGATTGCCCGCGATGCTGTGGAACACATCGGTAGTGAAGATATTATCCACCCCGATAGGATAGATAGCGGTTTCCCCATAGGTTTTGTGATATACGAACTTATGAGTCACAACTACGGTTTCAGGGGCGATGTTGTGGATTCGCTCTGTGAGGCTCTGGCGAGCAACTCTACGGGCAAGCGTTTCTACTCAAAAGATTGGGTGGCTTACATAGACCGTGGGCGCATAGTCATCTCGCACATAGCCGAGAATGACGAGTGCGAGGTGGTGGTAAACCTCTCGAAAACAAAGGTTCACTGCGGTGGTTCGGTGCTATATTTGGAAAAGTTGGACATTGATAACATCGAGTCGCTGAGGGTGCCCGAGCACATTGCTCTACTCGATTTGGACACCCTCCAAGAGCCCCTCACACTGCGCAAATGGCGCGAGGGCGACAGGTTTATGCCGCTCGGTATGGTGGACGAAAAGAAGGTTAGTGACTATCTCATAGACATTAAAATGTCGATGCCCGAGAAGCGTAGGCAGTTTGTGCTCACTGCGGGCGAAGAGATTGTGTGGCTCGTTGGTCAGCGCATCGACAACCGCCACAAGATAACCTCCAAGACCGAGAACGTGCTACGCATCACAAAAGAGGCTTTGTGAATGCAAAGTGCAAAATGCAAAATCAGTTTTTGATATATGGCAAAAAGTATTCGTTTCAGGGACGCCTATGGGCAGTACGAGAGTATCGTGAAGGATATTCGCGCTGGGCGTTTTGCGCCCATCTATCTGCTTATGGGCGAAGAGGGTTATTTCATTGACAGCCTGACGGATATGCTTGCCGAAACAATCCTTTCGGAGAGCGAAAGGGCTTTCAACCAACTGGTCATCTATGGTAAGGATGTGGAGGACGAGGGTATCATCGTAAACTATGCCCGACAGATGCCGATGATGGGTGGCAAGATGGTAGTAATAGTCAAGGAGGCGGCTTCGCTCCGCAAGGTCGAAAACCTCTCGCACTACACCGCCTCGCCAAGCCCCTCGACAGTTCTTGTAATTGCTCACAAGGGTAAGACGGTGGATAAGCGTTCGGCACTCTACAAGCACGCGAGCGCAAAGGGTGTGGTATTTGAGTCGCCACGCCCTTACGACAACGAACTTGCCCCCTGGATTGCGACCTATCTGCGTGCCACAAAGGGCTGTGCCATAGAGGAGAAGGCTCTGCGTATGGTTACAGACCACCTTGGCACCGACATATCGAAAATCGTTGGCGAGTTTGACAAGCTCTTCACACGACTGCCCGAGGGCACAAAGGTAATTACTGCCGACCACATAGAGCAAAACATAGGTATCAGCAAGGATTTCAACAACTTCGAGTTGGTGGAGGCCGTGGCGCACAAGCACTTTGCGAGGGCTATGCAGATTGCCGACAACTTCGCACGCAACCCCAAAAACCATCCTCTGGTAGTGACCACCACTACCCTCTTTGGCTACTTCCAAAAACTCTTCACTATAAACTACAAGGAGTGGCAGACAAAGGTAAAGGGTATGCCCGCAGCGAGCGATGGCGAACTTGCTGCGCTTATCAAGGTAAGTCCCTATGTGCTTGGAGGTTACAAGCAGGCGGCAAAGCTCTACCCAAATAAAAAAATCTTCCTCATTTTGGGGCTCATCCGCGAGTATGATATGAAAGGTAAGGGTATCAACTCTGGCGGTATGGAGCAGGGCGAACTCCTGCGCGAGTTGCTTATGAAAATTATGATGCTCTAAGAGAAATTACAAGGCTTTGGAGGGCGAAAGAATCATATCGTTGGATGGCAAAATCACTTCGTGGCGCGAGGCAGACCTTGCGCCTGAGTTGTTGTTTGGGCACAATTGGGTTTACACTACCATCAACACTTTTGCCCACAAGCCACTCCACATTTCGCTCAAATTGCGCTATGCGCTCGACTCCTACCACAAACTCTTTGGCAGTCGTCCCAAAATAGAACCCGAGATTGTGGCAAAAGAGGTGCGCAATTTACTCTACTATGGACTCTATCCCGAGGGCGGAAATACGGTCAATCTCTATCTGATACCCACAGGCGAGGGTTCGTGTCGCAGGGTACTCATTCACGAGGCAACAACTCCCTACGATGGTTACGGACTTCTCTCGGTACGCCCCAAGGGTATTATCGCCAACTACGAAATCCCCTACGAAAAACACCAAACAAACGTGTCGATGACGGCAGCACGCTTCGCCGACAATTATGCCGCCTCGCACAACTACGACACAGCACTGAGGGCTAATCGTGCGGGAACACTAATCTCTTCGGGCGACAATCCACTCTTTGCACTCAGAGGCAACACCCTGATTACGACACCCTTAGACAAGGGTGCAAGAGGCTCTGCCGAAAGGGAACTGATGTTCCGACTTGCAGAGTTGTGCGGTGTGGCAGTGGTGGAAGAAGAGCTCAAAGTGGAGGACGCAGCAACCTACGAGGAGATGATTGTTTTCACTCCCGTTGGCCTGCAAAGTATTTATTCTCTGGGGGATATGAAGCTCGGCAATATCTACGCCACACTTCTTGGCAAGCACCTTGCTACTCTCTCGCGCGAATAATCTCTTCCACAACCTCCAACACATCTTCGAGGTCGAAGCCACGCCCTATGGCAAAGCGCACAAGTTTACCTTTAAGGTCGTAAAGGTCGCGAGCAGTGGTCTTTGCGGCTTTTTTTTGGAGCATATCCCTAAGACGTGCGGCATTATCCTCGGGCACCATCTGACTCATAGCCTCGTCTATGATTTTTGGGGCTATGGCTTTGGCTCTTAGGGCTGCACGAATCTTCCTCTCGCCCCAGCCCGAAAAGCGCATCTTCTCCCTGACATAAGCCGCTGCATATCTGCCATCGTCAATAAAACGCTCCCTTTTGAGGCGTTCGAGCACCCCTCGGGCATCGGTGTCCGATAATCCCCAGCGGCGCATCGAGCGCAACGCATCACTGCTGCATCTCTCGGCACGAGCACAGATGCGCATAAGTGACGAGAGAGCCTGTTCGGGACTCTTGGTGCGGGGAGTTTTTACTGTGCCTTTTTGTAGCATACAATCATACGGGGTTTATGGTTCATATCGTGGTGCAGAGCAACTTCAAAGCCCTTCTGCTTCAACATTTGGGCTGTCTGCTCGGCAAGGGTTTCGTGTATTTCAAAGTAGAGCCTACCCTCCTCCGCAAGAGCCACCAAAGCAACCTCTGCAATGCGCTCGTAGTATATTAAAGGTCTATCATCGGGCACAAAAAGTGCCTCCTCGGGCTCAAAATCGGTAACATTACTCTCCATCGTGCCACGCTCACACTCCGGAATATAGGGTGGATTGGAGATGATAATATCGTAACTCTCAGGAGCGGGGCTCCAAGCGAAAATATCGCCCTGTGCAACCGCCACATCCACACCATTGGTGTGGGCGTTCTCGCTCGCCACACTCACTGCCACATCCGAGAGGTCAAGAGCCTCCACCCTTGCACCCCCAATCTCGGCAGCCAGCGACACCGCAATAGCACCACTACCCGTTCCGAGGTCGATGATGCGTGGCTCGGCAAGGCGATTTTCTTTTACTACCAAAGCCACCAACTCCTCCGTTTCGGGGCGAGGAATAAGAACTCCCGAACGCACCGCAAAGCGTCTGCCATAGAACTCCGTAGCGCCCACAACATACTGCACAGGCTCGCCCGAAGAGAGTCGCTCCAAAAGGCCTTGCAACACATCCTCGGCAACTTCGGGGCACTCCTTGGAGCCATCCAAAGCCACATCAAACCTGCCAAAGCCGCACACATCTACACAAAAACGCTCCGCAACAGCCGCCGCCTCACGCCCATCGTAGACACCTTGTGCCACTTGCAAAATCCTATCGAAAATCTCCTTGCGTGTCATAGTGCCACAAAAATAGTGAATAAAGTTTAGAAAAAATTTGGAAATTACTAAAAAGTGGGTATCTTTGCAATGGAAACATTTTTGTAATCCCTACAACTAAGTAAACCTTTACAACTATGATGGTGGCAAAAGAACATTTGATGCAGTTTGGCATTCGCCCTTCGGTGCAGAGGGTTGCTGTGATGCACTATTTGCTCACACACCGCACACATCCAACCGTAGATGAGATCTACACCGCGCTCGCAAAAGAGATACCAACACTCTCGCGCACAACCATTTACAACACCCTTCATCTGCTTTGTGAGCACGGAGCCGCACTGGCACTTTGCATAGACGGCATCAATGCCCACTTTGACGGTTTTACCCACCCCCACGCACACTTTATGTGCACTTGCTGTGGCAAGGTATACGATGTGGATCTCGATGACGCATCATTCGTTAAGCGCAATACACCACACAACGCCTCGCACATTACCGATGCACAGCTCTACTACAAGGGCGTTTGTGTAGATTGTGCGGCAAAAAAGAGCAACTAAAAACCATTAAAAAACAATATCAAATCAAACACGAACTATTACTATGAAAAAATTCCGCTGTACCGTATGTGGTTACATCCACGAGGGCGAGAACGCACCCGAGCAGTGCCCCCTCTGCAAAGTTGGAGCAGATAAATTTGAGGAAATTGTTGAGAGCGATGAGGCTCTGACCTTTGCTGACGAGCACCGCCTGGGCGTGGCTCAGGGCTGCCCCGAGGAGATTTGGAAAGGCTTGCAGGACCACTTTATGGGCGAGTGCACCGAGGTAGGTATGTATTTGGCTATGTCGCGTCAGGCAGACCGCGAGGGCTATCCCGAGATTGCCGAGGCTTTCAAGCGTTACGCTTGGGAGGAGGCAGAGCACGCTGCTAAGTTCGCAGAACTCATTGGCGAGGTAGTTTGGGATACCAAGACCAACGTCTACAAACGTATGATGGCTGAGCACGGTGCTTGCGATGGCAAGAAACACATTGCAACGCTGGCAAAACAGCACAACCTCGATGCTATCCACGACACCGTTCACGAGATGGCAAAAGATGAGGCTCGCCACGGCAAGGGCTTCGAGGGTCTCTATAACCGCTATTTCAAATAGTCGGCAACAACCACAAACATAAACAAAGAGCCACGATTAAGTATCGTGGCTCTTTGCTTTATTTTGCAGACAGTGGGTTGACAAATTGTAACAGTCACATCATCCACAAGTTCAACTTCGCGGGTATTAAAAAAGATACCTGCGAGTTTTTTATAGGCGTATAAGGCTTATAAGACATATAGGACATATAGGACATATAGGACATATAGGACATATAGGACATATAGGACATATAGGACATATAGGACATATAGGACATATAGGACATATAGGACATATAGGACATATAGGACATA
>JAFTUI010000019.1 GCA_017466345.1 Tidjanibacter sp.
AATTCTCAATTCTCAAGTCTCAATTCTCAATTCGAATATATGGTTTCGATAGATAATGTAACGGTAAGTTTTGGTGGCTGGGACCTTTTCAAGGAGATCTCGCTACTGATAAACCCACGAGATAGGATTGGTCTTGTGGGCAAGAACGGTGCGGGCAAGACCACGCTACTGAAAGTCATTATGGGTATGCAGCCCCCAACGGCGGGTGTTGTAACGATGAGTGGCGACACCACGCTCGGCTACCTGCCCCAGCAGATGAAGGTTCACGACACCACAACCCTTGTGGAGGAGACCGCCAAAGCTTTCGAGGAGGTCTTGCACTTGGAGCGCGAGATGGAACGCCTCACAGCCGAGATTGCCCAGAGGGAGGACTACGAGAGCGAGGAGTATGGCGACCTTGTACACCGCCTGAGCGAGGCTACCGAACGTCACAATCTTCTGGGTGGCGAGAGTCGCGATGCGCAGATTGAGCGCACACTGCTCGGCTTGGGCTTCAAGAGGGAGGATTTGAACAAGCCGACAAGTACTTTCAGTGGCGGTTGGAGGATGCGTATCGAGCTGGCAAAATTGCTGCTAAGGCGTCCTTCGGTCTTTCTGCTTGACGAGCCTACCAACCACCTCGACATTGAGAGTATTCAGTGGTTGGAGGGCTATCTGAAAGATTATCCCGGTGCGGTGTTGCTCATCTCGCACGACAGGGATTTTTTGGATAACGTGACAAATCGTACTGTGGAGTTGTTGTTGGGCAAGGTCTACGACTACAAGGTGCCCTACTCGCAATATGTCGTTCTGCGCAAGGAGCGTAGGGAGGCACAGATTGCCGCCTACAACAACCAGCAGAGGCTTATAGAAAAGACCGAGGAGTTTATCGAAAAATTCCGCTATAAACCCACCAAGAGCAACCAGGTGCAGAGCCGAGTGAAACAACTCGAAAGGCTCGATAGGATAGAGATTGACGAGGAGGACCTGAGCGCACTGAACCTCAAATTTCCCCCTGCACCACGCAGCGGTCAGATTGTGGCAGAGATTAAAGAGGTGGGTAAGAGTTTCGGCACAAAGAGGGTATTTTCGGGTGCCAACTTCACAATCGAGAAGGGAGATAAGATAGCATTTGTAGGTCGCAATGGCGAGGGTAAGACCACTCTGGCACGCATACTCATTGGCGAGGTGGAGCCCTCGGAGGGCAGCGTGAAGGTGGGTGCCAACGTGAGCATCGGCTACTACGCCCAGAACCAAGACGACCTTATGGATGGCGATTTTACGGTCTACGACACCTTGGACAAGGTGGCGGTTGGCGACATCCGCACCCGCCTGAGGGATATTTTGGGAGCCTTCCTGTTCCGAGGCGAGGATGTAGACAAGAAGGTAAGGGTGCTCTCGGGTGGCGAGCGTTCGAGGCTTGCTATGGCGCGTATGATGCTCTCGCCCCACAACCTGTTGGTCCTCGATGAGCCCACGAACCATATGGATATGCGCTCGAAAGATATACTCAAAGAGGCTATCAAGAAGTATGACGGCACATTGGTGGTCGTATCGCACGATAGGGAGTTCTTGGATGGCGTGGTGGATAAGGTCTACGAGTTCCGCGATGGCAGCGTGAAGGAGTACTTGGGAGGTATCCGCTACTTCCTCGAAAAACGCCGCTTGGAAGATATGCGCCAGATAGAGGTGCGAGAGGCGGTCGTAAAAGAGCAGAAATCCACCAGCGGCAAAGAGGACTACCTCGCCAAAAAGGAGAACGAAAAACTCATCCGCAAGACTCAGAAGGCTATTGAGGAGAAGGAGAGTCTTATTATGGAGTTGGAGGGCAAGGTTGCCGAGTGGGACGCCAAACTCTCTGCACCCGAACAGCACGGCATAGACCTCTCGGATAGCAAGGTCTTCGAGGAGTATAACGCACTAAAACAGCGACTTGCCTTCGAGGAACACGAGTGGGAGAAACTCTCGTACGAATTGGAGATACTCTCTAATTCGTAGAAATGAAGAATCACTGACCTCTCCCCCGCTTCGCGGACCCTCCCCTGACACAGGGGAGGGAGGAGGTGGTGGTTGGAAATTGTGGTAGTGCAAAACAAACCCCGCAGCCACATCCCTCCCCTAAGTTAGGGGAGGGTGCCGAAGGCGGGAGAGGTATGTATACAATAACTTTAAGACTCTATATCGTAGCAGATGCCAGCGAGATGCAGTCGAACAACGGACACAAACTTTAAGAGTGCATATCGCTGAGGGATTTTTGTGCCAATCGAGCAAGCAAGTCCGCAGTTTGCTGGGCGCAAATGAGGAACTTGCGAGGCGAAGAGTGGTGCAAAAAGCACCAGCGAGATGCAGTCGAACAACGCAACAAGGTATGAGAGAACTTAATATAAATGGATTGGGCGATTTGTCCGAGGCGGCAGAGGAGATACTTGACGCTTTGGACGGTAGGAATGTAGTGGCGTTTTTTGGTGCTATGGGTGCGGGTAAAACCACGCTCATACGCGAGATTTGCGCCCAACTTGGTAGCGAGGATGTGGTCACAAGCCCCACATTTGCACTCGTGAACCGCTACGAGAGTGGCGATGGACGCCCACTCTACCACTTCGACTTCTACCGCATAGAGCGAGCAGAGGAGGCGTTCGATATGGGCTATGAGGAGTATTTCTACTCCGAGGGTTTGTGCTTTGTGGAGTGGTCTGAGAAGATTGAGGAGTTGCTGCCCGATGATGTTATGAGGGTTAGCATCGAGGTACTCAGCCCCACAAAACGCCACATAGAGATAGACTAATGATATATATTACGACACCCACTAAACCCACAGCAATAAATGATTAAAAATGCCATATTCGACCTTGGCGGAGTGGTCTTAGGTCGCGATTTCAAAAGGCTTGGCGAGGTGTTGGGCAACACATTTGCCTTCATCTCTGCCGATGAGAGTTTCCCCGAGTATTGGAGCGAGTTCGACAGGGGTACCTACACCCGCGAGGAGGTAACCCGTATGCTTGCCAAGGACTACAACCTCACATTGGAGGATGCTCACGAGCAGGTACAACGCCTCTTGGAGTTGTTGCAACCCATCCCCGAGACTGTCGCACTCATCGAGGAACTGAAAGCGAGGGGCATAAGGTGCTATGTGCTGTCGAATATGTCAAAGGAGTTCTATGCCGAACTGCTGAAATTCCCCGTCTTTGAGCTATTTGATGGTGCTGTGGTGTCGTTTGAGGAGCGCATCAATAAGCCCGACAGGGGTATCTATGAGGCTCTGCTCTCGCGCTACAATCTGGTGCCCTCGGAGAGCATCTTTGCCGATGATAAAATCGCCAACACCGAGGCTGCATCACTCCTCGGACTCCACACTGTGACCTACAACTGCAATGGCGATGGTCCCGAGCGTGTGCGCGAGATTATTTGGCGCGAGAACGGGTGGTAGTAGACGTTGAAGACATTTTTGGTATATAAAAAACGAGAGTTCTCATAAACTCTCGTTTTTTATATACCAAAAATGAATATCGTAGGACGCTTATGGAGTGTCGGCTTTGGGGCTTTGCGCCACTCGGCAACACTCAAAGTGCGGATACTCTCGGTGGGGGCTGTAATATCCACAGCCACCGTAAGGCGTGTGGTGGGCAGCAGCACCGACAAAAATTCCTCGAAGAGTTTATCGTTGCGATAGGGAGCCTCAATGAAAATTTGGCTTTGGTGCTCGGCTATTGCCCTACGCTCGTAGTTTTTTATGGTCTTAGCCCTCTCGGCAGGTTTTATGGGCAGGTAGCCGCCAAAGGCAAACGACTGACCATTCTGACCGCTCGCCATAAGTGCCATAAGGATTGACGATGGTCCCACAAGTGGCACTACCTCAATGCCTTTGCGCTGTGCAAGAGCCACCACATCCGCTCCTGGGTCGGCAACACCCGGCAGTCCTGCCTCGCTGATAATACCGCAGTCCCTACCCTCCAACACGGGGCGCAGAAGTGGCTCCACGTCCACCACAGAGGTATGTTCGCTACACTCGGCAAACTCCAACTCCTCAATGGGGCGACCTATCTTTGCGGCACTCAAAAAACGCCTTGCCGAGCGCACATTCTCCACAATGAAGTAGTCCAAACGTGCCATAACAGCCCTATTAGCCTCAGGCAGCACATCGTAGGGGTTCCCCTCGCTGATGGGGCAAGGGAGCATATAGATTTTGCCGTATTTTTTCTTCTCTGCCGCCATCGCCTACTCCTTTACATATATACGTTTCACGCGCGTGGATATGGAGGTCATAACCTCGTAGGGGATGGTGCCGAGCCTCTCTGCCATCTGCTCCACCGAGCCGCCCTCGCCACCGAAGACAACCACCTCATCGCCCTCCTTACACTCAACATCCGACACGTCTATCATACAGCTGTCCATACAAACTCTGCCCACAATGGGTGCAGCCTTACCCGCCACACTCATACTCCACGCCCCGCAGCCGAGTCGGCGGTCCAAACCATCGGCATATCCAATGGGTATTGTTGCCACCTTCGTAGGGCGGGTAATCTTGCCCGCTCTGCCGTAGCCCACGGTCTCGCCCTCTGCAAGAGTGCGCACTTGCACAATGCGGGTAGTAAGTCTGGAAATGGGTTGTGTACCCTCGCCCACACCATACAGACCGATACCCAAGCGGCACATATCGTACATCGACTCCTCGAAGTGTTCTATGCCTGCCGTATTGTTGATATGGCGGAGTGGTTTGTAGGGCAGCGACTTCATAATAGCCTCCGACACCTCGGCAAAAACTCTTTGTTGTCTTGCGACATAGTCCCTCTCCTCGGGCATATCGGCAGTGGCAAAGTGCGAGAATATACTTCTCACCGTAAGCACACCGCGTAGTTCCTCCAAGCGACTCGTTAGTCTTGCCACATCGCCCATCTCGAAGCCCAAGCGGTGCATACCGCTATCTATCTTGATATGTATGGGGTAGTCGCTCTCTCCCGCCACCTCCACAGCCTTAGCAAATGCTTCGAGCGAGGAGAAATTGTAAATCTCGGGCTCCAAACGGTAGGCAGTCATCAGCGCAAAACTATCCGAGTCGGCATTGAGCACCACAATAGGCATAGTTATACCCTTATGGCGCAACACAACACCCTCGTCAGCAAAAGCCACCGCGAGATAATCAACCCCCTCGTGTTGCAGTTTGGAGGCTATCTCATAGTCGCCGTGCCCATAGCTCGAAGCCTTAACCATTGCCATCAGTTTTGTTCCCTGAGGCAGTCGGCTACGGTAGTGGTTGAGATTTTGCACCATAGTGGAGAGATTGACCTCCAAGACTGTCGTGTGACATTGGCGCGAAGTGGCGTGTACTATGCGGTCGAAGCCCGACATAGGTCCGCCCTTGATAAGCACCGCTGCACCATCGAACATCTCTTGTGAGAATGTTTTCAGAAACTCATCGGTAGAGGAGTAGAACTCATCCGTATCGGCAAAAAAATGTTTGTGGGCGGCAATGAAACGCCCCACACCTATAACTTTCTCCACTCCCGCACCACGAGTAATCTGCGCCACGCGCGAGTATATATCCTCGTCTTTAAGTGTGCTATAAAGCATATCGGAGAGCACCACCACACGCCGTCTGCCACCCGCCACCTCGGCAAGTGCATTCAGCGCAATGGCTATGGAGTTGATGTCCGAGTTGTGGGTATCGCTCAATATCACCGCATCGCCAAAGCCCTCGGCAAGCGATAGGCGCAACCTTACGGGCTCACAGTCGGCAAGTTTTCGCTCCACCTCCGTGCGGTCATAGCCGAGCATCTCGTAGAGTTCGCTCACCATAGCCCTCAGGCTCTCTACCCCCCTCTTATTCTTCACGCCCGCCAAAGCCTCAATAATATGGTGCGAAGTGGAGTTGTAGATGACATTGCGGGTGCGGGCAAAGAGCACCGCCTTCTCGGCTGCCTTGTGTGACCTATCCACGAAGTTCTCATCGTGTTGGCTTCCGAGTGCTGTGAAGATACCCACATCGGGGCGGATAACAGCCTCCAAACGAGCCATCTCATCGGGACGCGATATGCCCGCCTCTATGACGGCTATATCCTCGTTGCCCTCCATCATAAGGAGCGACAGAGCAACACCCAACTGCGAGTTATAACTTCTGGGCGAGCGGAAGACCTTCACACCCTCGGGTGCACACTCGGCAATCCACTCCTTCACTGCTGTCTTGCCCGTGGAGCCCGTAACGGCAACCATCACTCCATCGAAGTGGCGGCGATAGTCGGCAGCAAGACTCTGCAACGCCCTAAGCGAACGACCTACAACAACAAAACCCGCTTCGGGGTACTCCTCGGCATTAATATCCCTCTCGACCATAAAAGCCCTCACGCCCCTACGGTAGAGGTCGCCTATGAAGTTGTGACCATCGTGATTGATACCGGCAATAGCCACAAACATAGGTGCGCTCTCGGGCGCAAAACTATGGCGTGAGTCGGTCATTACGCTCCTCACCTCCACATCGCATCCCAAGAGCCTCCCCCCTTTGGCGATGCCCGCAATTTCTGATAGTCTATACTTCATAATTCAAAATGCAAAATTCAAAATGCAAAATTAACAGACCTCTTCCACATCTCTCAGTCCTCCCATAACTCCCATAACTCCCATAAGCCTTAGGACTATTGACGTTAGACGTTAGACCAAAATCCCTGCGGGTGATTTATGTGTGGCGAGTTCAAGGCTTGGTTTTGATTTTGCTCCGGAGTTTACATAAGGTAAATGAGGAAGCAAAATCAAAAGCGTAACGCAGAAATCGCCCACAGAAATCAGCCGCTCGCTATCGCAAAATCTCATCAATAAGTGCCTGCGTCTCAGGCTTATGACCACGGAACGCAACATAGAGGTCCATAGGATGGCGGATGCTACCCTTCGAGAGCACCTCCTCGCGGAAGCGATTACCACACTCGCGCGAGAAAATACCCATCTCCTTGAAGAGTTCAAAGGCGTCTGCATCCAAAACCTCTGCCCACTTATAGCCATAATAGCCTGCTGCATAACCGCCAGCAAAGATATGGCTGAACGAGCAACCCATATGTGTTCCCTCAACAGCGGGCAACACCTCGGTAGCCTTAGCAGCCTTGCGCTCGAATGCCATAACATCCTCAATAGGCTCCGAAATGGTGTGGTATGCCATATCTATCATACCGAACGACACCTGGCGCACATTGTAGTATGCTGCGAGGTATTTCTTCGAAGCGATAATTTTATTTCTCAACTCCTCGGGCATCTTCTCGCCGGTCTGGTAGTGTACGGCAACGATGTCGAGGAACTCGGGTTGTACAGCCCAATTTTCCAACACCTGGCTGGGCAACTCCACAAAGTCACGGTAGACATTGGTACCCGTCTGCGACTCGTAGGTACCCTCGGCAAACAGACCGTGCAGGCAGTGACCAAACTCGTGAAGGAAGGTCTCGAACTCATCGAAGGTGAGTAGCGAAGGAGCCGTCTCGGTGGGTTTGGTGAAGTTGCCACAGAGCGAAATGAAGGGGCGATACTCCACACCATCCACGGTCTTCATCTCGCGGAAGGCGGTCATCCACGCGCCACCACGCTTGGTAGCCCTGGGGAAGAAGTCCATATAGAGAACACCGAGGAAGTCGCCATTCTCCTCCAAAACCTCGTATGCCTTAACATCGGGGTGGTAGACCTCAATCTCGCTATTTTCCACAAAACGGATACCATAGAGCCTCTCGGCAAGAGTGAAGATACCCTTCTTGACGTTCTCCAACTCGAAATATGGTTTCACATCCTCCTCGTTGTAGTCGAAAGTTGCGACCTTATATTTCTCGCTCCAATAAGCCCAATCCCAAGGCATAAGTTCGTAGTCGGCACCATTGCGGCGTGCAAACTTAGCCACAGTCTTATAGTCCTTCTTGGCATATTTGATGGTTGCCGAGCGGAGCTCTTCGAGGAAGTCGTTGACGGTCTTGGTATTCTCTGCCATACGCTCCTCCAAAACAAAGTCTGCATAGTTGTCATAGCCGAAGAGGTGTGCGCTCTGCAAGCGGAGTTCGGCGATGCGTTTAACATTCGCAAGGTTGTCATACTCGCCACCCACACACTTGGTACTCGAAGCCCTCCAAACCTTCTCTTTGAGTTCCCTATTGGAAGAGTAGGTCATAAAGGGGAACATACTTGCCTGTTGGAGAGTCACAGTCCAGCCCTGCTCGCCACGAGCCTTAGCCTCGGCAGCCATAGCGTCACGCACAAAAGCGGGCAACTCTGCAACCTGAGCCTCATCGGTAATGTTGAGCGAGAAAGCATTGGTTGCCGAGAGAACATTCTGCTCGAACTGCAACGACAGAGAAGAGAGTTCCTCGGAAATCCTCCTATACTCCTCCTTCTGCTCGTCATTGAGGTTGGCACCATTGCGCACAAAGCCCTTATAGGTGTCCTCCAACAACTTTGCATCCTCCTCATTCAAATTGAGGCTCTCCTTCTGCTCATAGACAGCCTTTACCCTCTCCCAAAGCGTGGGGTTGAGGTTTACATCGTTCGAGAAGGCGATGAGTTTGGGCTGCACCTCCAAAGCCAAAGCCTGCATCTCGTCACTCGTCTCATTGCCATTGAGCACAAAGAAGATGGTCGAAACGTGGTTCAACAACTCGCCACTACGCTCCATTGCAACGATGGTATTCTCGAAGGTGGGAGCTTCGGGGTTGCCTACGATAGCATCCATCTCAGCCCTCGCCTCTGCCAAAGCGTAGTCGAAAGCAGGCATATAGTACTCCAACTCTATTTTCGAGAACTCGGGCGTACCATAGGGGGTCTTGCCCTGATTAATAAGGGGGTTGTTCTTGATAGAATCGCAACCCATCATTACAGCCGCTGCCATAACAAGTGTCAAAATTTTAGTTTTCATTGTTTCTTTTCTCTATTTGTTCATTTAAGTTATTGTTTTTCTTCCTTCGCGACTTTTTCGCACCTTTTTGTAAGAAGGTGCTACCAACATACCTCTCCCGCCCTTCGGGCACCCTCCCCTAACTTAGGGGAGGGAAGTGGTTGTGGGACTCCCATATCTCTCAGTTCTCCCATAACTCCCATTTACAGCTCCCCTAAGTTAGGGGAGCTGTCGCAACGCGACTGAGGGGTCTGTCAATTTTCAATTTTCAATTTTCCATTCTCAATTCCTTAATGTCCCTAACATTAGCATCCCTCTCGCGGCTGCTCCTTTCGCGCACGATATGTGGCAGGGGGTTGGCGGCATACTCCGCCTCGCGGATTCGTGAGCGATAGATATCCAAAGCCATATAGATGGCATTACGCATCGAACTCTCGTCTGCTACGCCTTTGCCAGCAATATCGTAGCCCACACCGTGGTCGGGCGAGGTGCGCACAATGCTCAAATTGGTGGTAACATTCACACCATAGGGGGTAAGGGTTTTGAAGGGTGCGAGTCCCTGGTCGTGGTACATCGCCAGCACTGCATCGTACTTCTTGAAGGTGCCCGCAGCAAAGAAACCATCTGCCGCAAAGGGACCAAATGCCAAAGTACCTCCCTCGTATGCCTCCCTGATGGCGGGGGTGATAATCTCCTGCTCCTCCTTGCCCAAGAGTCCGCCATCGCCGGCGTGGGGATTGAGAGCCAACACAGCAATACGGGGTGCACGAACACCGAAGTCCTCCTTCAAGGATTTGTTAAGTTGTCCGATACGTTTCACAATGAGTTCCTTACTGAGAGCCTCTGCGACCTTCGCAACGGGCAGGTGGATAGTTGCCAAGCCCACCTTCATAATGTCGCTACACATCAGCATCAGTGGCTCGCCACCGAACTCCTGAGCCAAAAACTCCGTATGTCCCACTGCACCAAAGCCAGCCTCGTCCATAGAATTTTTGTTAATGGGGGCTGTAACGAGTACGTCTATATTACCAGCCTTCATATCCTCCGCAGCCCTGCGTAGCGACTCGACAGCCACCTTGCCACTCTCCTCGTTGGGCTCGCCTGCCGAGATGCGCATATCGCTCTTGCCACACTCCACGAGGTTCAACTTGTGGGGCTGAGCCTCTGCCGCCGAGCGCACAAGGGTGTAGTTCACCCAATCGCCATCCTCGACCTTGGTTTTATAAAAGCCAATAGCCTTCGATGCGCCATAGAGCACAAAGTCAGCCATCTCGAACATCCTCTGATCGCGGAAAATTTTAATAACCGTCTCGGCACCCACTCCCGATGGGTCGCCAAGCGTAATTCCTATTTTGATATTTGTTTCCATTTGTTTTTGAGTTGAGAGTTGATAGTTAATGTACGCCCTTGGTGCAGATATAACAACTTGAAGGCTGTGCCTGCACCACAATTTTCAATTCTCAATTTTCAATTTTCAATTCAAAACTTACTCTTTTTCTTCGTATGTAAACTCCCTCTTACCGCCCAGCGAGAAGCGCAGGTAGGTAATAGGCATACCCTGCGCCAAAAACTTCGTCTCGTAGGCGGTCTTTACCGAGAGTGTTTCATCGGCATAACCCGTGCCGTAGATGTCGTTATTGGCAACCTCTACGGGTAGTTCGTTTTGGGCGATGACCTCTTTGGTGTACTCGTGCAGGAACTGCGAGTCGGTTTTGAGGTTTATCATACCGCCCTTGCGCAATATCTTAGCGTAGCGAGCCAAGAACAACGGACCCGTAAGGCGGTGTTTAGCCCTCTGCTTGGGCATCTGTGGGTCGGGGAAGGTAATCCATATCTCGCTAACCTCGCCCTCGGCAAACATCGAGGAGATAAATTCTATGCGTGTGCGCAGAAAGCCCGCATTAGCGATACCTCGCTCGGTGACAGTCTTGGCACCACGCCACATCCTCGCGCCCTTAATATCCACGCCGATGAAGTTCTTGTCGGGGTTGCGCTCGGCAAGAGCCACCGTATATTCGCCCCTACCACAGCCGAGTTCGAGGACTATTGGGTTGTGGTTGCCGAAAAACTCGTGCCATTTACCCTTCATAGGGTGGTCCACACCAAAGACCTCCTCGAATGCAGGCTGCACCAAGCACTCGAAGGTCAAATTCTCGTTAAATCTTCTTATTTTATCTTTTCCCATATTTTTGTCTAATGTCTAACGTCCAACGTCTAACGACTTATTTAGTTGAGAGTTGAAGGTTAAGGTGCTCCTTAGGCGCAGATATAAATACTCGCAGGCACAGCCTGCACCACAATTCTCAATTCTCAACTCTCAATTCTCAATTCTCAACTCTCAACTCTCAATTCTCAATTCTCAATTCTATCCACCCTCACTCCTACGTTCCACACGCCATCGGTGGGTTGGCAGGGTGTGAGCAAGAAGCGATAGTCGCCCACCTCGCCAAAGCAGGCATCCTCTATCCAGTCGGCAGAGAACTCCACAAACGAGCCTCCCGTATGTCTTGCGCTCGGTGTGAGCACCACCTCGCCCGCATAGTTCGCTCCTGAGGGGCTTTGCACCTCCACCCTCAGCGGCAACAACTCCTTGGCGTGCGCCGCCTCACAACGTGCCACCACCGCCAAGTTGTGGAGCGAGAGGGTGTCGTCACTATCGTAGCACACTTCCACAGCATCGCACCACTCTGCCCTTGGGGTGTCCGCCACAGCAGCACCCACAGGACGTTCGCTACACGACACCGCAACAAGCGCAACAAAAGTTATGAGCCAGCACTTGGGCATTATTGGTTCTCTTGTTTGTTTTCGCCCTTCTCCTTGCGCTCGCCACGCTGAGCATTGTTGTTGCGGTTACGGTTATTGCGGTTATTCCTACCACGATTGTTGCCATTGTGGTTGTTGCGAGCACCACCCTCGCCCTGCTCGTTTGCGGACTTGGGTTGTTGTTGCTCTTTGGGCTGGCTGTTCTCCTTAGGCTTAGCGTTGTCCTCCTTAGGCTGATTTTGCTGACCGCCACCCTGCGAGCCTTTCGACTTGTTTTTGCGTTTTTTCTTCTTCGACTTGTCGAAGCGAGTGATGCTATCCTCGCCAATGACGTTGATGTAGGTAGGCTCCTCGGAGGTAACATCCACAACCGTATCGGAGGTTATCTTCTCTGGCTTCTTGCCCTCGGCATTGAGCCTTTGAATCTCCTTAACCCTGCCCACAGAGAGCGTCACCAGACCTGCCATAGAGTTGGGAGCGGTGCTGAAACTCATTGTGCGAGCCAAGATGTCGTTCTTGACGTGGAAGTAGTCGGCATCCAAAGCCTGCAAGGGACCATTGATGCGTGGGAACTCCTTGCGAGCATCGGTATAACAGTCGAGTTCGTAGGAGAGGCAGCATTTGAGTTTGCTACACTGACCGGCGAGTTTCTGAGGGTTGAGCGAGAGTTCCTGTGTACGAGCAGCACCCGTAGTTACGGAGTTGAAGGAGCTAATCCACGATGCACAGCAGAGCTGTCTGCCACAAGCACCCAAGCCACCAATCCTACCCGCCTCCTGACGTGCGCCAATCTGCTTCATCTCGATGCGGATGCGGAACTGCTCGGCAAAGACCTTGATAAGTTCGCGGAAGTCCACCCTTTCGTCTGCGATGTAGTAGAAGATAGCCTTTATGCCATCGCCCTGGAACTCCACATCGCCAATCTTCATATCGAGCTTCATATCGGCAGCAATCTGGCGAGAACGAATCATCACCTCGTGCTCCCTGGCTACTGCCTCGTGCCACTTCTCGATGTCGTAGGCGCGAGCCTTGCGATAGACCTTGCGGAACTCGCCATTGTGGGGATTGAAACCCACACGGCGCATCTGACGTGCCACCATATCGCCCGTGAGCGATACGATGCCGATGTCGTGACCAGGCGAAGCCTCAACAGCCACAATGTCGCCTATGGCAAGGGGAAGGTTATTGACGTTGGCATAGTAGCCGCGGTGGGTATTCTTGAACCTCACCTCAACAATCTCGGTGGGGAGATTGTTGGGATAGTCTGCAAGCCAATCCGTCTCGTGGAGTTTGTAGCAACCCGGGCGTGCCTCGGCAGAGAGTTCGCCATCCTTGGGGCAGAACTCGCAGCAGTGACCAAGCGAGAGGTCGCACCTGCGACTCTCGGGCACACACTCAGGGTTGACGTTCAAATTTGCGTTATCGACTAAAATATCTCTGTTTTCCATAGTAAAAATCACTTTTAACTTACAAAGTTAAGTTAAAAAAATGAGAATGGAAAATTGAGAGTGGAAAATGTTGGGGAAATTGGGGATGAGGGGAGCAAGGAAGAACAGGAAGAACAGGAAGGATGGGAAGAATGGGGGTATTAAGGGCGTTAAAGCCCTTAAAGCCCTCAAAGCCCTCAAACTCATATAAGCCTTATATGCCTTATAAGCCCTATAAGCCTTAGGACTATTGACGTTAGACGTTAGACGTAAAAAAGTGGCTCCGCAGTTTACAGCCAACGCAAAAAACAATTATCCCAAAGAACACCGAGCGCATATCGTGGAGGGATTTTTGTGCCAAATGAAAAAGTGGCTCCGCAGTTTGCTGGGCGCAAATGAGGAAGCCACTTTTGAAATTTGGTGCGAAAAGCACCCACGAGATACGCTCGTCGGTCGGATTACTTAATCCTCTCATAGTACTCGCGTGTGCGAGTATCTACACGAATCTTATCGCCAGTATTGATAAACAAGGGAACCTTAACGGTTGCGCCGGTGTTTACGGTTGCGGGTTTGAGGGAGTTGGTCGAAGCGGTATCGCCACGCACACCGGGCTCAGTGTAGGTAACCTCCATATCGATGATAGGAGGAAGCTCAGCAGTGAGAGCCAACTCTTTCTCGGTGTGGAACATAACCTCCAAAATCTGACCGTCTACCATAAGGTCGGAGTTCTCAATAAGATCGCGAGGAATGGTAATCTCCTCAAAGGTTTCCATATGCATAAGGTGGATACCGAGGTCGTCCTCGTAGGTGTATTGGTAGGGGCGGCGCTCCACGCGAACGGGCTCGATGCGCTCACTTACCGAAGAGTAGGTTTTGTCGAGTACGCGACCATTTTCGAGGTTTTTGAGTTTGGTGCGGATAAAGGCGGGACCTTTACCGGGTTTAACGTGCTGGAAATCGACAACAAGGAAGGTCTTGTTATCCATATCGATGCACATACCGATTTTGATGTCTGATGCTGTTGCCATAGTATAAAATGTTTATTAGTTTAGATTTCTTCTTGGTTTGTGTGGTGCGAATGTCGCTCCAAGCGACAAAAGTAATGATTTTTGTCGGATTTCCTACAAATCGGCAGTAATAATCTCACATTTGAGTCCCCGTTTTTGTATCTCTTCGAGAACTTGGGGCAGTGCGTAGAGCATATTTTTAGACGCCTTAACAGAGTCGTGGAAGACGATGATGTTGCCCGCACGGAGGTGTCGAGTCACTTTGCGGGCGCAACGAGGGGGCGACACTCGGTGGTCGTAGTCCTCCGAGATGCTGTTCCACATTACCACCCTCCACCCCTGAGAGCGCATACGGGCAACCTCCGACACTGTGATACGTCCGTAGGGCGGGCGGAAGAGTCGGGTGTGGGGCAGGAATTGCCCCGCACGATAGGCGCTTGCCATATAGTTGTCGGTGGAGGTAAGCCAGCCGCGGGTGTGGTTGTAGGAGTGGTTGCCTACGGCGTGACCGCGAGCAACTATCTCCTCTACCAACTCGGGGTACAACTCGGCATTGTTGCCCAAGCAGAAGAATGTTGCCTTGGCACCATAGTTGTCGAGGATATCGAGTATCTGCTCTGTGATTTTGGGCGTAGGACCGTCATCGAATGTGAGATAGACGCTCTTCTCGCAATCGACCTTCCACAACATTGTGGGCGTCATACGCCTCAGGAATTTCGGAAAATGAAAATACATTTTTTGGTACCAATTCTGCTTAGCGACACAAAGGTATAAAGTTTTTTGTATCTTTGCTCTCCGTAAGCATAAATCATTTTATGAATATGAAACGTATTTTGAGCAAAATCATTGTGGCACTTTGTGCTGTTGTGGCTCTCTCCTCGTGTGACTCTGCCACCCTCGGCACCGCACAGCAGAGTGCGGGAGGTGCCCCCTACGAACTCATAGCCGTTGTTGCCCAGCCCCAATGGGAGGGCGAGGTTGGCGAGACACTCCGCGAGGTCTTCTCCGAACCCGTTTTGGGACTCAACGAGGTGGAGCCACGCCTGGACCTTATGAGGGTGCTGCCCACAGCCTTTGAGGGTTTCATTAAGATTCATCGCAACGTGCTCTACCTGCGCATCAACCCCGCAGTGAGCGAGGTGCAGTTCGACCACAAAAAGAGTGCCTATGCCGATGGTCAAATGCTCGTAACACTCACCGCACCCAACGATAAAGCACTTGTGGAGTACCTCAAAGAGCACAAAGAGGAACTCCTCACTCTCTACGAACTCTCCGAGAGGGAGCGAGCCTTGAAGATGAATCGCAAGCACAAAGAGGGCGTGATGGTCGATAAAATCAGAGAGATGTTCGGCTTTTCGATAGACCTACCCAGGGGCTACACCTCGCGTGGCACAAGTGGCGATAGCCTGCTGGTAACCTCGTTTGAGTACCCCACAGCCACCCAGGGCATTGCCATCTACTCCTACCCCTACAAGGGTAAGAGCGACTTCGAAAAAGAGAACCTCATCGCCCAACGCAACAACTTCGTGAAAAACATCCCCGGTCCTTCGGGCAAGTCCTATATGACTACTGTTATGGAGTACGAGCCAGAGGTCAGCTACAAACGCATCGATGGTCGCTTTTGGGCGGAGATGCGCGGCTTCTGGGACTTGGAGGGTGGCGACTTTATGGGTGGCCCTATGCTCTCGTGGAGCACCCTCGATAAGGAGAATAACCGAGTAATCTGCATCGACTGCTACGTCTTCTCGCCCAAACACGGACAGCGTGACCTTGTGCGCGGCTTGGAACACCTCATCTACTCCGTGAAATTCCCCACGAAGGAGGAGTAAGGCGATAGGAGTGACAAGGGTTACAAGGGTAACAGGGATAACAGGGATAACAGGGCATTAACGTCCTTAATGTCCTTAAAGTCCTTAAAGTTTTCGGGCTCGGCAACATTGCCGAGCCCGCGACTTTTGACGTTAGACCTTAGACGTTAGACTGATAAAATTTCGGATATCTTCTTGTAACCTCTTATAGAGAAAACAATCTTTGTAATTTTCGTTAAATAGCAGAGCATCGCGCACATTGAAGAGCGAGTTGGTGTAGTTGCTCTGCTCGTTCAGCAGTGCCTGTCCCTCGCAGCCAGAGGTGCGGATGCGCTCGCCACTAAGCAGGCGCAACTTGGCGCACACAGCCTCCAAAACCACCACCGTAACATTGTCCATCAGCGTGTGCCCGTGCATAAAGAGGTATGTATTTTCGGGCGTTACTCCTCTCCCTCGGAGCACCTTCTCAAATTCGGGCAGGCGGGCAGCGATGGCGGGGTACTCCTTTTCGAGAGCCTCTATACGGCGGGCTACTTGTCGGGCGAGCCACGCAATGGTGTTGGCTCCCGTTTGCTCAATATCGACATAACCCAAGCGCACCGTATTCTTAAAGGCGGGCAGCGTGAAGACATTGGGCGTGGCAATATGTGCCGAGTAGGCGTACCACACAAAGGCGGGGTAGATGGTGCGGGAATACTCCTCGAAGAAACGCTCGAAGTCGAAGATTTTGGCATCGTTCTTTGTAGCCTTCACGCACACATTGTGGAGCGAGGGTGCATAGCAGAGAAAATTCTCGGTAGAATAGACGTAGGTGTGGAATATGTAGGGCGAGGAGTTGATAATCTTCGCATCGGCAGTCTGCGATGAGAAGAGGTAGTCGAAGTCGCTATCCATACACATAATATGGTTGGCATCGCACATCTCGGCACGCCCCAAGAGAGTCTTTTTGCCCTTTGCGAGTGTGGGACTCAGAGGTACGGAGATGTCGAAGCGCAACTCGTCACTCTCGTAGGGGTCGAGTATGGCTCGCCAAAAAGCCACATCCTCGTAGCCCTCCACCTCGGCAAGTATGCGCCTACAACCCTTCGGCACGGGCAACAAAGCGGGTAGTTGCTCGCGCGGCTGTGGGCGGAAGATGCGCTGTGAGGTATGTCGGCGGTGTTTTGCCATAATTTCCATACAAATATACAACAAATTTGCTATCTTTGTACATACAAAACCGAATATATTATGGCTGAAAACGATTGGAAAGCACGTTTGGGTGTGGTTTTTTCGACCAATCCCGACTTCAACTATACCACCGAAAGCGAGGAGCAGGATGTTGAAACCCTCGCCCCCGAGAGGCAAAACCTGCGTGTGTGGTTAGACCGAAACCACCGAGGAGGCAAGACCGTCACGCTCGTCAAAGGTTTTGTGGGCTCGGAGGAGGATTTGAAAGAACTCGCCAAAGAGCTCAAAAACCGCTGTGGCGTGGGTGGCTCGGCAAAGGATGGCGAGATAATCATCCAGGGCGCACACCGCGAGCGAGTGGTGGAGATTTTGCTCTCGAAGGGCTACAACCGCACAAAAGCCGCAGGTGGGAATTGAGAATTGAGAATTGAGAATTGAGAATTATTCTCCCTCTAAGTTAGAGGGGGTGTCACGCAGTGATGGGGGGCGTGTGTTTAACACTCATCTCGTATCCATCGAACAAGTAACTAACAATGAGGCGGCTGAGAGCCATCATAATTACCCTAATGTTGTTGGGGGCGGCGTTGCCCCTTTCGGCACAGCACTATTCGCTGGGCACGAGTCCCCACGACATAAAGTGGCGTGTGCTCCAACAAGGAGAGCAAAGGGTTATTGCCCCCGACTATGGCGAGGCTATGGCTCGCAAGGTGCTCTATATGATGGATACTCTGCGCCACACCATAGGCTATGGGTTGTTGCCAAAGAGAAATGTAGAGCCACTTGCTATGCCTGTGATAATGCACGCCGCAAGCAGTGGTTCAAACGGCATAACCATAATGGCTCCCAAGCGCATAGAGATAAACTCTATGCCCGAAGTTGGGGGTTACTCCACCCCTTGGCTGCGCCACCTCACCACCCACGAATACCGCCACGCAGCTCAATATGCCGCCCTCTTTGGGGGTACGGCACGTTGGCTCTACTACCTGCTGGGCGAGCAGGCTCTGCTTGCCACAACGGGCGTTATGCCCTTCTGGTGGTTGGAGGGCGATGCTGTGGATGCCGAAACCCAAGCCTCACTCTTCGGCAGGGCTCTGCAACCCTCCTTCACGATGCACTACCGAGCCATAGGCAGGCGCATCTTGGAGGACAAAAACCCCGACAAGTGGTTTAGCGGCTCCTACAACGAATACATCCCCTCGCACTACCACTTGGGCTACCAGATGGTCACCACCGCCAACACCCTTGCAGGGCGTTATGCGTGGGGCGAGATTATGGAGTATGCCAAGGATAAACCCTACACCATAACCCCCTTTGAGTGGGCTATGAGGGAGCATTTGGGCTACTCCACCGCCGACCTCTTCACAAAGACCTTCGAGCGGCTCAACGACCATTGGGACTCACTGCCCGCAAGGGAGGATAGCGCAACCGCCATCCCCTACCCTGCGGAGCGTAAGTACCGCAACACCTTCATCCAAACTCTGCATCCGCTATGGATTGACTCCGAGAGGGTTGTGGTTGTTGAGAGCACCTTCGACACCCCCACCGCCTTGGTGGAGATAAATACCGCAAGCGGCGCAAGACGCACACTCTGTCACATTGGCTCAATCAACACCCGTCCAGCAATAGTGGGCGAGTATATCTATTGGACCGAGATACAACAACTCTCCTCCTTTGCACAACATTTAGGCTCTGTGATGTGTCGGGCGCGAGTGGATGGCAAGAGCTCTGCCGAAAGGGCTTTAAGCAAGGATATTTACGCCCTCTATCCCACCGAGTTTGACGGCGAGTTGGTCTATGTACGCTACAACTTGGAGGGTACATATACAATCGTTCTCCCCAAAGGGGAGGTTACTCTGCCCGAGGGTGTGGAGTGTCACGGCTTGGCGGCTACGGGCGATAGGCTCTATCTGCTCACAACGGGCGATAGGGGTATGGCTATCGAGAGCCTACACCCCACAACCTTTGAGCGCAAAATAGTGAAGCCCGCCTCGCGTGCAACCCTCTCCTCACTCCGCGCCTCGCACGACAACCGACTCTACTTCGGCTCCATAGCCTCAGGCTATGACGAGATACACTCCTTAGACCTGCTGACGGGCGTGGAGCAAAGACTCACAACCTCACGCTATGGCTCGTTCTATGGTTCACCTTCGCCCGATGGCAACCGCTTGGCGTTGGCTCTCTACGACAGCAATGGTTATCATCTTGCGCTCTCGGGCATTGAGTCACAAGAGGTTATAGAGCACCGCGAGATACCCCTCAATGTGGTCAATCCCGATGTGTATCGTTGGGCTCAGGTGGTGTGTATCGACACCCTGCAATATGGGGCGCGTGAGGCTTTGGATATGCGCCAGCAGGCACCATCGAAGCCTTACAGCAGGGCGGCAAATATGCTCTCTCTGCACTCGTGGGCTCCCGCCTACTACCGCCCCGATCAACTGATGAGTGGCAACCTCTCAGATGTGCGCTTTGGTGCTACAATATGCTCGCAAAGTCTGCTCTCGGACGCCATCTCCACGCTCGGCGTCTACTATCTGCCCAAAGGGGTTGTGGGTGCAAACCTCAACCTGAAATACATCGGCTGGGTACCCAAATTTGAGTTCAACATCTCCACCAGCACCGCCAAGCCTATCGTCTCATCGCGCAAAGGTGTGGTAATGGAGCGTGGCGACTACGCCTACATCTACGACTACTCCGACTCACATAGGGGCTATGAACATAGACTACCTCGTGGCAGGTATTCGCTCTTTGGTAGAGTGTCGCTACCCTTTGTCCTTGCACACAGCCACATCACAACAACCCTAACCCCCGCCATAGAGTTCTCCCACAGCAACAACCATCTCTACTCGCCAGAGTCGGGCACCTACCGCAAAGGGCAGACCACTGTGGCAGCAACCATCCAATGGAACAGCTACACTCGCTCGGCATATCGCAACCTGCAACCCCGTTGGGGATTGGCAATAGTGGGTGGCGTGGGCAAGAACCTCACATCATTTGAAACCCCCACCACCATAGGTGCTTACCTCAGGGCATACACCCCCGCCTTTGGACTGAACGATGGCTTCACGCTGAGGGCTTCGTGGCAGAGTTTTGAGGGCAATGGTGCTCTGAATTATGCACTCGATTTTGGGTGGCTCACCCCTCGTGGCATTCGCACACAGGTCTATCCCGATGACCTCTTTGGTGGCTCGCTGCAATACGACACACCGCTCGCCTATCCCGATTGGGGAGCAAAGGGAATAGTAATGATAAAGAGGCTCCGAGCATCGCTCTTTGTAGACACGCTTTGTGGCAGGGTGTGGACCGAGAGCGGCAAAAGGGTATGGAGCGATGCTACAACCTTCGGCATCGACCTCTGGGCAGACACCTCGTGGCTAAGACTGCCCGAGCAGGGCGATTTAACTTTCCGCTTGGGGTGTTACTTCGACACCCGCCACCTCTCACACCCCACCATCGCGGGCGGTCTTAATCTGAATTTTTAGTGCAAATGCGCTCCCATTATGCGGGCGCATTGTGACATTGTCACAAAAAACGCTATCTTTGTCGGTTGAATAGAGAAGAAAACGAAGAACAAAACGATGAAAAGATATAGCGAACTCCCCAAAGCAACCAAAGTAACCATCTGGTTTTGGACCATTATCCTTGTGCCAACACTTGCAGTTATCGCACTGCTGGTGGCGACCAATGCGGGCGCATTCGGCAAACTCCCCTCGTTTGAGGAACTCGAAAACCCCAAAAGCAACCTGGCAACCGAAATCTACTCCGAAGACGGAGTGTTGCTCGGCTCGTACTATGTGCAAAACCGCTCGTATGTCGACTACGAGGAACTCTCGCCAGCACTTGTGGCGGCACTAATCTCCACTGAGGACGCACGTTTCTACACCCACTCGGGCATAGACTTCATATCGCTCGCTCGTGTGGGTATCAAGACTATTGCTTTGGGCGACCGTGGTCAGGGCGGTGGTTCGACAATCACACAGCAACTTGCCAAAAACCTCTTCCCTCGCGACACAGCATACCACTCCTCGAAGATTGCAAAGGTGGGAAAACTCGTTGTTGCCAAGTTCAAAGAGTGGATAACAGCAGTAAAACTCGAACACAACTACACCAAGAACGAGATTGTGGCGATGTATTTCAACACCGTATTCTTTGGCTCGAACGCCTACGGTATTAAGGCTGCTGCCAAGACCTTCTTCGGCAAGGAGCCCCACGAGATAAATGTGCAAGAGGCGGCAGTGTTGGTCGGCGCAGTGAATGCCCCCACACGTTACAGCCCCGTGCGCAACCCCAAGAATGCACTGTCGAGGCGCAATACGGTTATGAATCGTATGGAGGCGAGCGGCTACATCACAAAAGCACAGCTCGACTCACTCGAAGCACTCCCCATAGAGCTCAACTTCTCCTCCTCGTCACACAACGAGGGTTTGGCGACCTACTTCCGCGAGATGATTCGTGTGACGATGACCTCTCCCAAGCCAACACGCAATATGTACTACACCAAGTACGACTACGAAAAAGAGGTGGAGCGTTGGGAGCAGAACCCTCTGTATGGTTGGTGCTTGAAGAACACCAAGGCAGACGGCTCGACCTACAACATCTATCGTGACGGTCTGAAAATCTACACCACCCTCAACTCCACAATGCAGCGTTATGCCGAGGAGGCTGTACAGAAGCAACTCTCCGAGCAGATACAGCCCGCAATGGACAAGCAAGTGCGCGAAACGGGTGTTCTCTTCAACGACTTGGAGCAGAAGGATATAAACAAGATAGTGGGGCGTGCAGTGCGCTACTCCGACCGCTACCGCGAGATGACTCAGGACGGTTACTCGAAGGAGGAGATAGACAGCGTATTCCGCACCAAAACCAAGATGAAGATTTTTACCTTCAAGGGCGAGGTTGATACCCTCATTTCGCCCCTCGACTCCATCTTGCATCACAAGCGCATAATGCGAGCTTCGCTAATGGCAGTGGACCCACACAACGGACACGTCAAGGCGTATGTGGGCGGTCCTTCGTTCCGCTACTTCAAGTACGATATGGCAAAGCAGGGTAAGCGTCAGGTGGGCTCGACCATCAAACCCTTCATCTACACCTTCGCCTTCGACCACCTCGGCTACAACCCCTGCACTATGGTGCCCAACCTGCCCGTAACCATCGAGACCTACACCGGCGAGGCGTGGACACCCAAAGAGGCGGGCTCGAAGGTGGTCTACGATGGCGAGATGTACCCCCTGCGTTGGGGCTTGGCGCGTAGCCGCAACAACTACTCGGCTTGGATTATGAAGCAGGCAAATCAGCCCGCGGCGGTTGCCGACTTCATCCACAATATGGGTATTATGAGTTTCGTAGATCCCGTGAATGCCATCTGCCTCGGCACCCCCGATGTGAGCCTCTTTGAGATGGTCGGAGCCTACTCCACCTTCGCCAATAGGGGCGTACATACCGAGCCTATCTTCGTCACACGCATCGAGGACAAGCACGGCAACGTGTTGGCAGAGTTCTCGCCCACAAGCACCGTAGCCATCAGCGAACAGACCGCCTACACAATGGTCGGTATGTTGCGCACGGTTGTTGAGCGCGGTACGGGCGTAAGGCTCGGCTGGGCATACGGTATGAACAATGTGGAGGTCGGTGGCAAGACCGGCACCTCGCAGGAGAATAGGGATGCTTGGTTTATGTGCGTGGCACCCAACCTTGTGGGTGGCGTATGGGTAGGTGGCGAAGACCAAAGCGTGCACCTCTCCGACAAGGGCGAGGGCTCGGTGGTGGCACTTCCCGTCTATGGCGAGTTCCTCAAACGTGTGATGGATAACGGAACGCTGGGCGTAACCCGCGAGGATACCTTCCACCGCCCCGCAGGAGCAAAAGATTACGACTGCTGGGATGGCTCGATAACCATCGAGGATGTGGAAAAAGAGGAGAATGGCGAACTCACAGATGGCGAAGAGCCCATCGAGGAGGAGAAACCGAGCGATGTGGTCTTTGAGGACGCGGATGAGTTCTTTTAGAATTGAAAATTAAGGTCATTAAAGCCCTTAAAGCCCTTAAAAACTTAGGACTATTGACGTTAGACGTTAGACAATATAAAAAACTTTAAGATTGCATTTCGAGCACGAGCGTAACGCAGCAGATGCCCGCGAGATGGAGTCGAACAACGAAAAAAAACAACTTTAAGACTCCATATCACGGAGCAGATGCAAGGCTTGCGAAGTGCGAGAAAGCGGAGTTTGCTCAGCGCAAATGAGCATTTCAAGCACGAGCGTAACGCAGCAGATGCCCGCGAGATGGAGTCGAACAACAGACAAGAATTGGGTTATAGTAAACAATAAAGGTATGAATGTGGCAATTGTTGGCGCAAGTGGCGCTGTGGGACAGGAATTTTTGAGGATACTTGCCGAGAGGGAGTTCCCTATCGATAACCTCTATCTCTTTGGTAGCGAGCGTAGTGCAGGCAGGGAGTATGAGTTTAAGGGTAAAAAATACAAGGTACAACTCTTGGCACACAATGATGACTTCAAAGGTATAGATGTGGCTTTTGTGTCGGCGGGTGGCAGCACCTCGAAGGAGTTCGAGAAGACCATCACCAAGCACGGCACCATTATGATTGATAATTCGAGCGCGTTCCGTATGGATGCCGATGTGCCCCTTGTGGTGCCCGAAGTAAACCCCGAGGATGCTCGCAACACACCTCGCAATGTCATTGCCAATCCCAACTGCTCGACCATCCAGATGGTGGTGGCTCTGGCGGCTTTGGAGAAGGTGGCTCACATCCGCCGAGTGCACGTTGCGACCTATCAGGCAGCGAGTGGTGCGGGTGCTATGGGTATTGCCGAGTTGGAGAACCAATACCGCGAGATTGCCGAGGGCAAGCCTACAACCGTCAACAAATTCGCCTATCAGATAGCAGGCAACGTCATTCCTCACATTGACGTCTTTGCCGAGGAGGATTACACCAAGGAGGAGCTGAAAATGTACTACGAGACACGGAAAATTATGCACTCCGACATCGCCGTTAGTGCAACCTGCGTGCGCGTGCCCGTAGCGAGGGCTCACTCGGAGGCTATCTGGGTAGAGTTCGAGAGGGAGGTATCGGTTGAGGAGGCTTTGAGGGCTTTCGAGCAGGCTGAGGGCATCGTTGTGGAGGATGTACCCGCCGAGAAGAGGTACCCTATGCCACTCTTTGTGGCAGAGACCACACCCGTATTTGTAGGTCGCCTGCGTAAGGACATTGCCAACCCTAATGGTTTGACTTTCTGGTGTGTAGCAGACCAAATCCGCAAGGGTGCAGCCCTCAATGCCGTGCAGATTGCCGAGAAGCTTTTTCTTGGTAAATAGCGAACAGATAGTAACAACTAATAGCTTTGGCGAGCCGAAATTCGACTCGCCTTTTTTATCGACCGCCTACCACCTACCGTCAACCGACCTAAATCACCCCCTATGTTTCTCGGGTATCTTTTTTAATACCCGTGAAGATGGGGGGGGCTTTTTTGCGTGGAGGGGGTGGGTATTAAAAAAGATACCCAAGAATGAGGTGGGCGGACTCTTGGGGATGAGCGGGTATTAAAAGTAATACCCGTAAACAAAGGGGAAAGCACAAAAAAATCGCGGGTATCGAAAAAGATACCCGCGAACGAAAAAAGTAGCCTTGTATGGCAGCTTCTATTTAATCTCTATTTTGCGCTGTTCGTGCTTCTGCTCTGCCTCGGGTTTCTTGGGCAGGTGGATGCAGAGGATACCCCTATCAACGTGTGCCTCGATTTTGGAGCGGTCGACATCCTCAGGCAGGAGCATTGTCTGCTGGAACTTCGAGTAGGAGAACTCGCGGCGCAGGTAGTGCGCCTCCTTATCCTCTTCTTTGTTTTCGCTGTGGTGTTCGAGGCATACCACAAGGTCGTTCTGGTCGTTCAGATGCACCGAAAAATCCTCGCGCGTCATACCGGGTGCTGCCACCTCCACTTTGTACTCTTTTTTGGTCTCCTTGACATTGATGGCAGGCGTCACACCCGCACCTTTCTCTAACCACTCGGCGGGCAAGAGGTCGCTAAAAAGCGATGGCATCCAGCCCTGATTGCGTCTTACGATTGCTGACATAAGCTTTCAGTTGGTTTTTTGTGTGTGAATAAATGTTTATTAGATTGATGAAACGGAGTGCCAAGCGGCACATCTCCAAAAGTTGCAAACACTGTGCCACAAGAAGAGTTGGAAAGATGGGACTTATCCCGCCACATTGGGCGTGAGGTTTGGGGGTTGAGAAGCGCTCCGACAGCCCTACGGGGTGTAGTGTGTTAAATTTTTGTTATGCACATTTTAAGTTTGTGTTAATTAAACAACAGTGGTGTTGGTCGCTCCAAAAAAGGGGCTACATTTGTAACGTCAGAAACTGCTAATTAATTAACAAAAAGTAGTATAAATGTCTGTAATTTACACTTTCGCCGTGGTAGTCTTGATGCTCTTGGCCATCGGCGGTCTTTATGTGGGTGTGTCGAACGATGCCGTAAACTTCCTCAACTCGGCTATCGGCTCTAAGGCGGCACCCAAAAAAGTAATCCTCACTGTTGCTTCTATCGGTATTGTCATCGGTGCGCTCACTTCGAGCGGTATGATGGAAGTGGCTCGTAGTGGCGTTTACTATCCCGAGTTCTTCACGTTCCACGAGGTAATGATACTCTTCCTCGGCGTGATGTTCGCAAACGTGATTCTGCTCGATGTGTTCAACAGTTTGGGTTTGCCTACCTCTACGACCGTAGCCCTTGTGTTTGGTTTGCTCGGCTCGGCTATCGCTGTGAGCATCACCAAGGAGCCCATTATTGGTGCAGATGGCAACCCCGAAACACTCATCAACTCGGGCAAGGCTCTGGCGATGATTGCCGCAATTCTCCTCTCGGTGGTGTTGGCATTCATTACGGGTACGGTGCTGATGTTCCTCAGCCGACTGCTCTTCACATTCCGCTATCACAAGCAACTCAAACGCTGGGGTGCTCTCTGGTGCGGTGTGGCTTTCACAATCATTGTCTATTTTGCACTCATCAAAGGTCTGAAATCTTCGGGCTTGGCAGTGGATCTGGTGGCATACATCAACGAACACACAATGCTCTGCCTGCTGATTGTCTTTGCGGCAAGTTCGCTTCTGATGTTCTTGTTGCAGGCTTTGAAGGTCAATATCCTCAAAATCACCATCCTTGCAGGTACTTTCTCGCTGGCTTTGGCATTTGCAGGTAACGACCTTGTGAACTTCATCGGTGTACCTTTGGCAGGTCTTGACTCGTGGAAAATTGCACAGCAGACCGGCAATCCCGATATGCTGATGGGCGCACTCAACAATCCCGTGAAGGCAGATACCATCTTCCTCGTTGCAGCAGGTGCGATTATGATTTTCACCCTCTGGACCTCCAAGAAAACCCAGAATGTGAGCGATACCGAACTTAGCCTCTCCTCCACTCAGGATGATGGTGCAGAGAAATTCGGTTCTTCGGCTTTCTCGCGTGCTATTGTGCGTGTGGCTGTTAGTTGCAGCCGCTGGTTCGAGGACCACACCCCCAAGAAGATGCGTGCCGCTGTGGCTCGCCGCTTCGAGGCTCCCTCGGCAACCGAGTTGGGCGATGATTATGGACAGTACGACCTTATTCGTGCAACCGTAAACCTTACCGCAGGCTCAATGCTTATCATCATAGGTACATCGTTGCAGTTGCCCCTCTCGACCACCTACGTTACCTTTATGGTGGCTATGGGTTCTTCGCTGGCAGACAAAGCGTGGGGACGTGAGAGTGCTGTGTACCGCATCACGGGCGTGATTACTGTCGTTGCAGGTTGGTTCCTTACCGGTCTGGCAGCATTCGTACTCTCGATCGTTATAACTCTCTTACTCTACTGGGGTGGAATGGTAGCAATTGTGCTCATCTCTATCTTGTGCGTCTATATGATGATTCCCAAGAAGAAAAAAGGCGCAAAAGAGGAGGCTGCCACTGTTCAGGTGGCTCTTGCAAACGATGAGAACGAGGTGCTCAGCAGCGCAGTAGTAGAGGTGTGCCAGACTATGCAGACCACTACCGACATCTACGCACAGACCATCGCCGCAGTGCTCCGCGAGGACCGCAAGGCTCTGCGCTCGCTCGTGCGTCAGGCCAACGACCTCTTCTATGCGGCTCGTGAGAGGAAATATGCAATGTTGCCTACCCTCCACAAGTTCCACGAAGAGAACTACATCGACACCGGACACTACTACGTTCAGGTTGTGGACTACATCAGCGAGATGTGTAAGGCTCTGGTGCACATCACTCGTCCTTGCTTCGAGCACATCGACAACAACCACCGAGGTATGAGCGAGGAGCAGGTAGAGGACCTTACAACAATCAACAATTCCGTATCGGAACTCTACTCGCGCATCAACGAGATGTTGCAGGCAAACGACTTCGCAAACATCGACCTCGTGCTTGCAATGCGTGACGATTTGTTCGACCTGATTGCTCAGGCCATCAAGAACCAGCTCCGCCGCATCCAGAACAACTCCACCTCTACCAAGGCGAGTATGCTCTATCTGACGATTCTCAATGAGACCAAGACTATGGTACTCCAAAGTCGCAACCTCTTGAAGTCGCAGAAGTATTTTATGGATGCACAGCGCACCGAGTCCAAGTAAATCGAAAAATAACGGGTGCTTTTGGCACCAAAAATCAGAGAGCGGTTTCCTCATTTGCGCCAAGCAAACTGCGGAGCCGCTCCTTCTTTTGGCACAAAAATCCCTCCGTTATTTTTCGATTTCTTTTGGACTCAAAAATCAATATAACGAGCAACTACTGCGTTGCACTGCGATAAATCCCCTCCTCATTTACGTTTAGTAAACTGCGGAGGGGATTTTCTTGTGCGCCTACTACTCGCCTCACAAAACCCACTCGCTGGGAATTTTGGTCTAACGTCTAACGTCCAACGTCAATAGTCCTAAGTCTTATAGGGCATATAGGGCATATAGGGCTTATGGGAATTTAAGGAGTTTAAGGGCTTTAATGACCTTAACGACCTTAATCTCCTTATCATCCCTAACCTCCCTAAATTCCCCGCCCTCTCTTCTCGGGTATCTTTTTTAATACCCGCGAAGAGTGGAGAAGCAATTACGGGAGCGAGGCAGGTGCTGTCAACAAAAAATGCGCCCCGCAAGGGCGCATTTTTTCATACCGTTCTATTCCACTACTCTTCGGGGCATTCGACAGCGTTGCTATAAGTATCCCACTTGTCGAGTACTGCGCGGAAGTCCTCGGGCAGTTCCGAATCCAAGTAGAGTTCTTGTTTGGTCGTGGGGTGGATGAAGCCCAAGCAGCGTGCGTGCAGTGCGTGGCGGGGCATAAGTTGGAAGCAGTTCTCCACAAACTGTTTATACTTGCTGAAAGTGGTGCCCTTCAAAATCCTATCGCCACCATACCTCTCATCATTGAAGAGCGGGTGACCGATATGTTGCATATGCACGCGGATTTGGTGGGTGCGTCCCGTTTCGAGCCTACACTCCACGAGTGTCACATAGCCGTAGCGGCGCAGCACCTTATAGTGTGTTACGGCGTGTTTGCCATAGCTGCCATCGGGGTAGGCGGCCATATTCATAGGGTCGGTTTTGCTCCTGCCAACGTGCGCCACCACCGTACCCTCGTCCTCCTCGAAGTTACCCCACACCAGAGCCAAGTAGCGGCGTGTGATGGTATGCTCGAAGAATTGATGAGCCAAAAAGGCGTGTGCATACTCCGTCTTGGCAACAACCAAGAGTCCCGAGGTGTTCTTATCTATGCGGTGGACGAGTCCTGCGCGGATGTCGCCACTACCCTCCTGGAAGAGTTCCGTAGCCCTCAGGTGGTATGCCAAAGCATTTACCAGCGTGCCGTCCCAATTGCCGTGACCGGGGTGTACGACCATACCCGCGCGTTTATTCACAACCAAGAGTTGGTCGTCCTCATAAACTATATCAATAGGTATATCTTGTGGCACAAGCGTAGTATCGCGCTTGGGGTAGGGCATAACAATCGAGATGCGCTCCAAAGGTTTGACCTTATAGCTCGACTTGACGGGCTTGCCATCGACCAAAATGTTACCGCAGTCGGCAGCCGCCTGTATGCGGCTACGCGAGCAAGCCTCCATATGTGTTGCCAAGTAGCGGTCGATACGCATCAGCGACTGCCCCTTATCGACCACAATGGCGAAGTGTTCGTAAAGACCATCGCCCTCCTCGCCCTCTTCGCCTCCTATGAGGTCTTCGCCTTCCAACTCAGGCTCCGCGAGGGGTTTATCAAATTCGCGCGACTTCATAGACTACAACTCCTCGTCAAGTTTCAGCACTACGGACACCGCACGCCCTTGTCGCACTTCGGTTTCGGCTGTGGGCACCTGCAATGTAACCCTTGCGGCATTCTGCCCCGCCATATCGAGTGCGCCCTCGTAGGTTACCTCGCCCAAGTTCAAGCCCATATCCCAAAGGGTGTGTTTAACCTCGCGGAGAGTCATACCCGTAAGGTCGGGCACCACCTCCAAGCGGGAGCGGTTGCCACCCACCACAAGCGTTACCTTCGAGCCCACAGGAGCCATAACCACCGAGTCGGCAGGTATCTCCGCGCCATAGAGCCTTTGCGCAATGACGTAGTTATTCGCCAAGTCCTCCACATACTCCAAGCGGTCTATTTCGAGCCCTGCGGTCATCAGATTGCTCTTAGCCTGACGCAACGAGTAGCCCGCAACGTAGGGCACAGCCACCGACCTCTGGCGTGAGGCGTTGATGGTCACATAGACCTTCCTGCCGCTCTTAACCTTGTCCTTACCTGCCGAGGGGCGCTGTTCGAGCACCACGCCACCAGGATAGACAGGAACATAGAGCGAGTCATTGACGATTATTTCGAGCCTGCCCTTGCGAGCCATTCTCTCGGCATCAACAAGCGTAGAGCCCACAAAGTTGGGCACATCCTTGTTCTGACCGTGGCGAGTGATGATACCCAACAGGATATTGACCACAAAGAGGACTATAACAAGCAGACTCACTGCCAATACAACATTACGCAGCAGACTCTTTGCTACACTCTCTTCGCTTTTTTTGGTCGTTTTCTTGGTTGCTTTCTTCATTGTATTTGGTCTTCTGTGTTATTCTCAATTCTCAATTTTCAATTCTCAATTCTCAATTCTCGTTCTCGGTGATGAGTTTGCACAATCGTTCCCTTGCACGGAAGATCTGCGTCTTGACGGTTCCTATTGGCAGCCCCACCTGTGCGGCAATCTCCTCGTAGGATAGCTCTCTTATGAACCTCATCTCTGCCATTTGGCGGTACTTTTCGGGGAGCGAAGCCATACAGCGTTCTATCTGCACACCGTGTTGCTCGCTGATGATGCGCCTATCGGGCTCCTCATCGGCAGTGGGTGCCAGCGAGGGGGTGTGGCTCAGCGCCTCAATGGAGAGGTTGTCCCTGCGGCGGCGCACATAGTCTATGAAAGTGTTGCGGGCGATGGTGTATATCCACTGCCCAAAGGTATATTTGGGGTCGTACTTCTCCAAGTTGAGATAGACCTTCACAAAGGTATCCTGCACCAAGTCATCGGCATCCTCCTTGTTGCCCGATGTGCGCCCCATACAGAGAGCATAGATCTCCTCGCGGTAGCGTTTGAAGAGTGTTTCAAAAGCCACCGAGTCGCCATCCAGAGCCAGCACAACAAGCTGTGCATCCGAGAGAATTATGTACTTCCCTATCTCCATTTATACTTAGGAACAAATTTGCGCCACACAGCCAACACAGCCTCCACCGCAGGGGCTACAAGGTCGTAAAGCCAATACATCGAGAGGAAACCTCGCTCCGAGAGTCGGCGCGAGAGCCTCTTCATCTGCCACCATACGAGTATAAACCTCAGTACGAGGAGTCCGCCAGCGGCAATTTTGGCGTAGAGTGGCAAAACTATTGCCACAATCGCAACCAAGAGGAAAAACAGTGCCCTCGACCACAACTCCACACCCGTAGCCCACCGAGCCCTCGCTGGATAGAAGCGGAAAGGATATGAGAGTCGCAAGCGGCGAGGTAGCCACCAATCAAGCCCCGCCCACGAGCACTCATCGAGCGTTGCCGAGCCACCCATTATGGCTATGGTGTTATCCTTGTGGGCAATCTTCTGTACAAAGAGGTCGTCCTCGCCCATATTGAGGTTCAGATGATTAAAACCCCTTGCGGAGTAATACACTCCCTTCGTAAAGCCCAAGTTGGAGAGTACTCCACGATGGGGATGGCGATGCACAGCAGCCGACAACCAACGCACCGAAAGTGCCATATTGGCACATCTGATGGTCTTGTTCCACCTTGCCTTGCGGGGCAGAAACGATGTGTAGCCCAGCACCACCTCGTGACCGACAAAACCACGAGCCATAACCTCTGCCCACCTCTCGGAGCGGGGAGAGCAGTCGGGATGTGTGAAGAGTAGATTGTCGTAGCGTGCCGCCTTTATGCCCACATTCAGAGCCATCTTCGTAGAGATGGGGAAGAGTGGATCGGCAGCGAGTTTTGTTGTTGTGAGTCTATCGCCCCACTGTATCCTCATCATTGAGAGTTGCTCGGACACCTCCACATTGCCCGTAACATCCACCACCACGACCTCATACTTGGCGTGTCGCTGTCCCAAGAAGAGCGGTAGTCTATCTTCGAGAAAACTGTGGTCCGCCTCGTAGAGTGGTATGACAACCGAGAGCCCCACCTGCTTAGACTCCTCCGAGGGTGCAGGGTTACGATGACGACTAATGCGCCCATATACAACGATATAGTAGCAAAGCTGCACAAGGAAGAATAGCATTAGCAACGAGAGCATAACAATGCTCATCTGCTCGCTACCTTCAATCAAAAAGTTGCTCCAAAAAACTCCTCTCTCCATCAAAAACGTAAATATAGATTACAAAGTTACTCATTTTTTTGGAAAATCCGTTACCTTTGCGCCACTATGAAATTTACACTGCAACATACCGACCCGCTGAGCAAAGCTCGTGCAGGCAAAATTGAGACCGCACACGGCACTATCGAAACCCCTATATTTATGCCCGTAGGCACCGCAGCCTCCGTAAAGGGCATCTTCCACCGCGACCTTAGGGAGGATGTGAAGGCGCAGATTATCCTCGCCAACACCTACCATCTCTACCTTCGTCCGGGTATGGAGGTTATCGAAAAGGCGGGAGGTGTGCATCGTTTTAGCACCTGGGACCGCCCAATGCTTACCGATAGCGGTGGTTTTCAGGTCTTTTCGCTTGCCGCAAGGCGCAAAATCACCGAGGAGGGTGTGCGCTTTTCGAGCCATATAGACGGTTCTAAACACATCTTCACGCCCGAGAATGTTATCGACACCGAGCGTACCATCGGAGCCGATATTATGATGGCATTTGACGAGTGCCCCGATGGCAACAGCGACTATCGCTACGCCAAACGCTCCTTGGAGATGACTCAGCGTTGGCTCGATAGGTGTTTTACGCAATATGAGCGTACAGCACCTAAGTACGGTTATCATCAGTCGCTCTTCCCCATCGTGCAGGGTTGCACCTACCCCGACCTGAGGGCTTCGGCAGCAGAGTTTGTGCAACAATACGAGGCGGATGGCTATGCCATTGGAGGTTTGGCAGTTGGCGAGCCTGCGCCCGTTATGTACGAGATGATTGAGGTTGTCAATGCCATACTCCCCACCGACCGCCCACGCTACCTTATGGGTGTAGGTACGCCCATCAACATTTTGGAGGGCATTGATAGGGGTGTCGATATGTTCGACTGCGTGATGCCCACCCGCAACGGCAGAAATGGTATGCTCTTCACCTCGGAGGGTATCATCAACATCCGCAACGAGAAGTGGAAAGAGGATTTTTCGCCCATAGACCCCAATGGCGCGAGTTGGGTAGATACCACATACTCAAAGGCTTACCTTCGCCACCTCAACATTGCGGGCGAGATGATGGCAGCACAAATCGCCTCGCTCCACAACGTGGCGTTCTACCTGTGGCTCGTGGGCGAAGCCCGCAAGCACATCATAGCCAGCGACTTTAAGGCGTGGAAGGAGGCGATGGTCATAAAACTCTCGCGCAGATTGTAATTCTGGGTGGGGTTTTATGCCGAATGAGAGCATTTTAGACGAAAAAATCTTTTTTTTGTCAATTTTATATGTATCTTTGCAGGCTGTTTAACCAATTAAATTTTATCGAAAATGCCAAAAATGAAAACAAACGCCGGCGCGAAGAAACGCTTTGACTTCACCGGCACCGGTAAGATTAAGAGGAAACACGCTTATCACAGCCACATCCTCACCAAAAAATCTACCAAACGCAAACGCAACTTGGACTATTCGGCAATCGTAACTCCCGCCGATGCAGCCAAACTTCGCAAACTCCTCGTTAAATAATCAACTGTTTAACCCGTAGAGTTAATGTTTAACCAAAGAGAGAATTAGCCCCGAAGAGTGAGGGAGAACCTCGCCGCTAATCTTTCGATTAAAACTTAAATTTTTATGCCAAGATCAGTAAATGCCGTAGCATCGAGAGCTCGCAGAAAAAAAGTTTTAAAACTTGCCAAAGGTAACTTTGGTTCAAGGGGAAACGTCTGGACAGTCGCTAAGAATACTGTCGAGAAAGGTTTGCAGTTCGCCTATCGCAACCGCAAAGAGAAGAAGAGAAATTACCGCAGCTTGTGGATTCAGCGTATCAACGCTGCCGCTCGTATGAATGGTATGACCTATTCTGAGTTTATGGGTAAGTGCCACGCAAAGGGCATCGAGATGAACCGCAAGGTTCTCGCTGACCTCGCGATGAATCACCCCCAGGCTTTCGAGAAAATTGTAAATACGGTTAAATAGTTTGCACCCTTAGTGCGAACTTGCGAGGGGCTTCCACAGCAGTGGAAGCCCCTTATTTTGCCTCCCCACGAGAGTTAGAGCAGGGAAAAGGGTTACAAGGATTGCAGGGGTTACAGGGATAATAGGAATAACAAACATCAAAAATCCACCTTTGTTCTTGGGTATTAGAAAAGATACCCGTGAACAAAGGGGGGGTATGTGATGACCAGCGATGGTGCAATGTGCAGGCGGCGGCTGACCGCCGACCGTTACTTGCCTATAAGGGCAATAGCCTGCTGGCGGGCAGCCTCGGTAATGTTCGAGCCCGATAGCATTGCGGCAATTTCGCCCACACGCTCCTCGGCTGAGAGGTGTTTGATTTGTGTTGTGCCCTCCGACTTAAAGACGCGGAAGTGGGTGTCGCCCTTCGATGCCACCTGAGGCAGGTGGGTGATGTTGATAACCTGGCGACCTGCCGAGAGTTCGGCAATAATCTCGCCCGTAACATCTGCCACCCTACCCGAAATACCGGTATCAATCTCATCAAAGACGAGTGTAGGCATCTGCGTCTTATCGGCAACGAGAGCCTTCAAGCAGAGCATAACCCTCGAAATCTCGCCACCCGAGGCGACCTTTTCGATAGGTTGGGGCTGGAATTTGGGAGTCGAAGAGAAGCGGAACGAAACACTATCCGCACCCGAAGGTGCAAAGTCGGCAAGTGGCGCAATATCGCACACAAAGCGGCTCTGCTCCATACCGAGCCTTGCGAGCATTGCCTCGGTCTGCACCGATAGTTGCTCGGCGGCTTTTTGGCGGCTCTCAGAGAGTCTTGCGGCGCACTCCGCACACATCTGGCGTTGTGTGGCAACCTCCTCAGAGAGTCGCACCAACTCCTCATCGCCACCAACGATAATCTCCAAGCGTGAGCGGTAGTCCTCCTCAATCGCCAACAGCTCCTCTACGCTCTGCACCGAGTGTTTGCGCATCAGGGTATATATGGCGTCTATCCTATCCACCACCGCAGCAGCCCTCTCAGGGTTGCCATCCACCCTTTCTCGGCCCTCGGCAAGCAGTGCCGAGATGTCTTTCAGTTCCACCAGCGCACCCCTCACACGCTCGGCAATATCCTCGGCAGGGGCATACACATCCTTAATACGAGCAAAGGAGCCCTCAATACGTTTGAGCCTTGCCAACACGCCCTGCTCCTCCTCGTCAAGAGCCTGTCCGCCCTCGCCCAGAGCCTCCGTAATGCGCTCCACGTTGTCTAAGAGGCGTTGCTCTTGCTCCAACTCCTCCAATTCGCCCGCACGCAGGTGCAGAGCCGAGAGTTGGTTATATTGGAACTCCACATACTCCCTATCCTTGCGCACAGCCTCCAACTTGGCACTAAGTGCGGCATAGCTCCTCTCGGCAGCCACCAACGAGCCATAGCGAGTGCCATACTCCGCCCTGAGCAACCCGTTATCTGCCATAGCATCCACAATCGCCATCCTAAAACCCTCATCAGCAAGCATTAGCGAACTGTGTTGCGAGTGGATGTCGATGAGCCTTGTGGCGAGTTCTCGGAGCGTAGTGAGCGACACTGGAAGGTCGTTGACGTATGCCCTCGACTTGCCGGCAGGAGTTATTACCCTGCGGATGATGGTCTCGTTGTCGTATTCGAGATCGTTTGCCTCGAAGAACTCCTCCAAATGGTACTCCGAGATATTAAATGTAGCCTCCACCACACAACCTTTGCCACTCTCTTTGAGCGTGGCAACATCTGCCCTCTCGCCCAGCACCAAACCCAGAGCACCCATCAGGATACTCTTACCCGCACCCGTCTCGCCTGTGATGATATTCAAATGGGGCGAGAGCGTCATATCCAGACGCTCTATGAGTGCATAATTCTCTACTGCAAGGTGCTGTAACATTGTGTTTCCGAAGAAGTGGTGGTGTTATTCTATCAATCGAGCGGGCAGGAAAGGTCCAACTCTCCCAACCCGCCCCATTGTCTTTCTATTGTCGTTCGGAGTCGAATATCGCGCCAAAGAAGGCTCTCTATTTCTCCTTGAAAGCCACCTCGCCTGCCAAGAACTCCTCGGTAGCAATGAGAGTGGGCTTAGGAATACGCTCGTAGTACTTCGAAATCTCAATCTGCTCGCGGTTCTCGAAGGTCTCTTCGAGGGTGTCGGTCGAGGACGAGAAGTCCGAGAGTTTGCGGTTGAGTTCCTGTTTGAGTTCGGTCGCAATCTGGTTTGCTCGCTTTGCAATGATGGTCACCGACTCATAGACGTTGCCTGTGGGGGCATCAATGTCGGTAAGTTTGCGAGTTACGGTGTTGTTGGGAACATTTTTTTTGATTTCCATATTTTTATCCTCCTATCTATTTTGTCGGTGGTGTGTGTTTATTGTATCGTCTGATTGTTATTCTCTGCATCCTCTGCCTCGGTAGCATCGGCATCGGCATTGTGCTTAGCCAAGAACCTCTTGGCGGCTCGCTGCATACGCTCGGCAGCCTTTGCGTGCTTCGATTCGGGGAACTCCGAGATGAAGTTGTAGTAGGCGTCCATCGTATCCAAGAACCTATCTACCTGCAACGAGGCAAGAGAGTTGTCTGCCAAGCGGTAACTTGCATCGAGCGTCAGGAAGAGTATCTCCTCGCGGTGGGGAGTGTCGGGAAACTCTGCCAAAGCATTCTCGAAGGCGATGATAGCCGCTTTGTAGCGTCCCGTCTTGTAGTAAGTACGGGCGTTTATGAACGACTTGTCGTAGAGTTTATTCTTCAACTCTTCGAGCCTCATCTCGCAAATACCCATCTTGGGCGAGGAGGGGTAACGCTCCATATACTCGCCAATAGCCCTAATGGCCTGCAAGGTTGTTGTCTGGTCGCGCGAAGGCTGGGGCGAAGAGAAGTAGTAGCCCATAGCGTGCATATACTCCACATCCTCCAACAGCGGACTACGACCGTAGGTGCTACGATACTCGTCAAAAATCCTACCGCTGGTGTGGAAGTCGCCCTGCTTATAGAAGCAGCAACCCGTATAGTACATAATCGTGTCCGACCTCATTGTGGAGGCGTAGCGGGGCGCGAGTTCCTCGAAGAGTTGGAGTGCGTGCTGGAAATCGCCATCGTGGTAGTAGTTGATGGCGGCGCGATACATCTGCTCGGAGTCGTTCAGTTTGAGCAATTTATTGAAAGGGCTGCAACCTACAACTCCAACAGCAGTGGCAATAATTACCAGTTTTACTATATTGACTCTCTTCATCTCTATCGGTTTTTGCCAAATAGGGCTCTGCAAAGAGCGCATTTAGCGTGCAAAGTTATACATTTTTAACGACTAACGAAAAAATATATTATCTTTTTCCTGCGAGTGTCACGATATTTTTTGTATCTTTGATGAGAGATAACCCCACAAGAATTGTACGAATGGCAAATCTACTCACTCAGTTCGAGGACTTCCTGAGGGCAGAAAGACGACTCTCGGCAGGCACCATAGCCAACTACTTGCGCGATTGCAGGGAGTTTTTGGCTTTTTGCCACATCGCCGAGGAGGAGTTCGCCCCCTCGCGGATAGATAGTAGCGACCTCAGGGAGTGGATTATGCACCTTGCCGATGGCAAAAAAACCACCACAAAGAGTGGCAGAAAACTAAGCACCGCCCAATATAAAAACTCGTCTATAAACACCAAGTCCTCCTCAATAAAGGCTCTATTTGCGTGGCTGAGCGCATCGGGGCACATTGAGAGTAACCCCTTTGCCAACATCTCGCAAATCAAAACCGATTCGCACTTGCCCACATACATTGACGAGAGCAAGATGATGGATATTTTGGAGGAGTTGGTGGCACGCCAGAGGAGCGATGATTACAAGGTGAGGCGAGATGCTCTACTTGTGATATTGCTCTACTCTACGGGGCTGCGTTTGGCGGAGATTACCTCCCTCACACGCACAAATTTCTCCCACAATTGGGGGGAGGTAAAAGTGAGAGGTAAAGGACAGAAAGAACGCATAGTTCCCATAGTGAGTATTTTACGTCCACTGCTGAAAGATTTCTATGAATTTTCGCACTCGGAAATTTGCAGTTCCGAACAAAATTCACTATTTTTAACATCGAAAGGCGAGCCTATGAGTCGCTACCAGATTGAGCGAGCGGTGCAGAAGGTGCTTGGCGAGCTGGGTGTGGAGGGCAAACGCAGCCCCCACATACTACGCCACACTTTTGCCACGTTACTACTCGAAAGGGGCGCAGACATACGCGAGATACAGGAGCTATTGGGGCACTCCTCGTTGCAAACCACGCAGATATACACCCACAACAACATCTCGCGCCTAAGGTCCGTCTATCAGAGTGCCCACCCGCGAGGGGCAAAGACAACCAAATAGGAGCCATAGGGCTGGAATGGAATTTGCAAAACGTAGCCTTCCGTGGAGAAGGTAATTTATATACACACTAAAAGTAAGGAGGACTTGGTATGAACGTAAAGATTCAATCCGTAAAGTTCGATGCAGACAAGAAACTCATCGATTTCATCGAGAACAAGATGGCAAAACTCGACCGCTTTGTGGAGCGTGCCATTTCGGCAGAGGTTATCCTCAAAATCGACAAAGACCCTGAGCAGGGCAACAAGGTTGCAACCATCAAGATTGAAGTTCCTACCGACACAATCATCGCAGAGCACCAGAGCAAATCGTTTGAGGAGTCGGTGGATGGCGCAATTGACGCAATCAAAAAACAACTCGAAAAACATAAAGACAAATTTGCAAAATAGAGCACACAACCAAACACAACACCCCCTCTATGACATAGAGGGGGTGTTGTGTTTTAATACTACGCCTTGTGGCGTTATTTTTCGCAAATCGGGTGCCTTATAACAGTGCGCAACTTCTCCGCGGGAGTTTTGCGGACATCGGAGAGATAAATCTCGTGGTGCAGACGTGTGGCAGAAAAATCCGCCTTGTAACCATTGCGTTCCATCCACTCCTCCATCAGAGCCACGCTACGCTGTTCGTCATCGTAAGCCCCAACGTGCAGAATCTGCACACAAAGCCCCTCGCTGATGGTCACAAACTCCACCTTCGAGCAGTCGATCTTTTTCTTCTTCGTGGCGGTCGCCACAGCCCACTCAAAATCCTCGCGAGTGACAAAATCGGGCAGACGGATGACCGAAATCCAACAGAACTCGTCCTTGCGAGAGAGTTCCACACCCGCTACTCCCTCCTGCCACCAGAAACCCTCCAAAGGGGGCACCACATACTCGAAGAAACCCTCTATGCGGTGGTCGGTTTTGTAACTCATTTTGAGGGTGTAAGCCACCGAATATAGCATCTCGATAGCACTCTTGTACTCGCCACCTTCCTCGTTCGGGTTGCCCTTTCCGCGCACCGCAAGATAATTAGCCTCAGGCACTTCCACCATTGCAGGCGTTTGGCTCGGCATATAAAACTCCTTATACTCCTTCTTGAAATCAAATGGCATAATAATCACGATTTTACTATGAGCAAATATAGGAATTTCCTCTCAAACGAGCAATAAGTTTGATACTCACACACTACAATCTCGAAATCTCGTTCTGCAAATTCGCCAGGAAACGACCGGCGTGAGCACCGTCCATTTGTGTGTGGTGGAATTGGAACGAGATAGGCAATGTTTTCTTAAACCAACTCCTTCTGTATTTACCCCACATTACCATAGGATTGAGAAACTTATCAGTGTATTGATTTACAATGCAATCAAGTTCGGTTGCAATCATAGCCGATGTTCCTACAACCATATGCTCTTCCTCGAAGATACTCTGGCAACTCTTTGCAACACTGCTGGTGCGAGCATCATAATCTTTGCAGAACTGCTCAAAATTCCCGGTGTAGGGTATGTCACACGAACTAATACCGCCCTTAGTGTTGGGGACAATAACATTGACAGCGAGTTTTTCAAAGCGGAATAATTTACCACCCATCGGTAAAGTATAGAACTCTTCGACCTGGCTTGCTGCTTTGCAAATAGACCAACACAATAGCATATTTAGTTTTAGCCCGCTCTTCTTACTGATTTTGTAGATATGGGTAATGTTGAAAGTCTTTGTCAAAGTTACCATCGGCATTGGCGAACTCATCCACATCTCAAATGCGGAGGCACGCGAGGTCTCTTGGGGATTTATCTCTCTCATAGCTATATTATTTTGATAAAAGGGCGCAAAGATAAACATTCTTTTCGGAAATTATCAAGACTTAGCCCAAATTTCATCCACCACTCGACAACTTAGGGACAACATTCCCCAACCAAGAGAAGGAAATTAGGGAGGTTAGAGAAATTAAGGAGACTAAGGTCATTAAGGTCATTAAGGTCATTAAAGCCCTTAAACTCCTTAAACTCTTGTCACCCCTGCAACCCCTTAAACCCCTGTAACCCCTGTACCCTTTCGGCTTTCCCCAAATAAGAAGTCCCCCTCACAGGAGGGGGATTTAGGGGGTGGGTAACACAAAAGGTGGCGGCTACTATTGGTAGCACGCCTCTTTAAGCCGGTCTGGACTTGGCTTTTTTATACAATAAAAAAAGCCAAGTCTTTTCAGACCTGGCTTAAAGAGGCGGC